>NZ_NPJH01000082.1 GCF_002251365.1 Prevotella sp. P3-122 | reverse complement strand
ATCGTGAGATGAGAAAGCGCGAAACCGCCGTATGCGGAACCGCTTGTACGGTGGTGTGGGAGGTCGGTAAATGTGAAAGTAGGAGGCAAATGCCTTTCTATGATTAGCATTTACCTCCTACCCGATTAGGCCTCATAGGCTTGAGCCAGTTGCCTATCGAACAATTTCCGGATATAGCACCGCCTACAGTGAGGGTAACGGCCACTTACACCGGAGCCAACGCCGAAACAGTGATGAAGAGCGTCATCACTCCACTCGAAGAGCAACTCAACGGTGTGGAGAACATGATGTATATGACCTCTACCGCCACCAACACCGGTTCCGCTTCCATCAGCGTATATTTCAAACAAGGAACAGATCCCGACATGTCGGTGGTGAACGTGCAAAACCGCGTTGCCTCGGCACAGGGACTGCTTCCTGCAGAGGTGACAAAGTCGGGAATAACGGTGAGGAAGCGACAGAGCAACTCGCTGAAAGCCATCTCGCTCTATTCGCCCAACGATTCTTTCGATGCCAATTTCCTTACCAACTACATGAAGATAAACATCGAGCCACGGCTCTCGCGTATTGCTGGTGTGGGAGATGTGAATATATGGGGAGCAAGCTACTCGATGAGAATATGGCTCGACCCTCAGCGAATGGCCCAATACGGTCTTGTTCCTGCCGACATCAAGACGGTGTTGGACGAACAGAACATCGAGTCGCCAACCGGCACCTTGGGTGCTGAATCATCCAACACATTCCAGTATGTGCTGAAATACCGCGGACGCTATGAACAGGAGGAGGACTATGGCAATATGGTCATAAAGTCGCTTCCCAGTGGTGATGTCCTGCGACTGAAGGATGTGGCCCGCATAGAGATGGGAGCAGAGAACTATGCCATGCTCAGTTCTACCAACGGACATCCGGGAGCCAACTGTATGACGGCACAGACATCAGGATCCAATGCCAACGAGATTATCAAGGAGATAGACAAGGTGACTGCCGACATATCGTCGTCATTGCCCAAGGGAATGGTATTGGCCGACGTGACGAGTACCAAGGACTTCCTCGACGCCTCCATTGCCAATGTAGTGGAGACTCTGATTGTGGCTATCCTGCTGGTAGTGTTGGTGGTATATTTCTTCCTCCACGACATTCGCGCCACCCTCATACCCTCCCTGGCCATCATCGTGTCGCTCATAGGCACCTTTGCCTTCCTGTATGTCGTAGGATTCAGCCTTAACCTTCTTACCCTCTTTGCCCTTGTACTTGTCATTGGTACTGTTGTGGATGACAGTATCGTTGTGGTAGAGGCTGTGCAGGCTCGTTTTGAAGAGGGATATACCTCCGCCTATAATGCTGCTGTTGATGCCATGGGCGGTCTGTCTTCGGTACTGGTGACCACCACCATTGTCTTTATGGCGGTATTCATCCCCGTGAGCTTCATGGGCGGTACAACGGGCACGTTCTATACACAATTCGGATTGACGATGGCAGTGGCAGTGGCTATATCCCTACTCAATGCCATGACCCTGAGTCCGGCACTCTGCGCCCTCATCCTGCATCCTCGCGCCAAAAACGAGCAAGGAGGGAAGATAGGATTCTCCGACCGCTTCCATTATGCCTTCGACACCTCGTTCCTTCGTCTTCAGCAAAAATACATGACAGGAGTAGCGTTTCTTTTCCACCACAAACGACTTGGTATTGGCAGCATCTTTGTGGCAGTGATTGCATTGGTGGCATTGATGGGCACAACCAAGACAGGACTCGTGCCACAGGAGGACATGGGCACTATCAACGTGAACGTGCAGACATCCCCCGGCACCAACCTTGAGGAAACAGGACAAATAATGGACAGGATTGAACAGTCGATAAAGGATATACCTCAGATAAAAATCTATTCGCGCGTTACGGGTAAGGACGCAGTACACAACCAGTCGGCATCTGCCGGTTCGTTCACCATCCGACTGAAAAACTGGAGTGAGCGAAAGGAAAAAGGTGACGACGTCAATTCAGTGATGAACGAGATCTACCGCCGCACCGATAGTATAAAGGCAGCCAAGATACGTGTCTAGACGAGTCCGATGATTTCCGGCTACGGCATGAGCAACGGCTTCGACCTCTATGTTCAGGACAAGAAGGGAGGCAGTATCGACGACCTGCTGCGATATACCAACAATTTTCTCGATGCCCTGAACAAACGCCCGGAGGTGTCGCGCGCCTACACCACCTTCGACACCAAGTATCCGCAATACATGGTGGAAGTTGATGCAGCCCTCTGCAAGCGCAATGGCATATCGCCAGCCGATGTGCTCAGTACATTGTCGGGATATGTAGGAGGCAGCTATTCGAGCAACCTCAACCGCTTCACCAAGCTCTATCGTGTGATGGTGCAGGCTGCTCCTGAATATCGTCTTGACACCGAGGCCCTCAACAATATCTTCGTGCGCAACAGCAGTGGTGAGATGTCGCCTGTATCGCAGTATCTCACACTCGCGAGAGTATATGGCTCTGAGAGTCTTTCGCGCTTCAACCTCTTTTCAGCCATCAGTGTCTCTGGCACGCCAGCCGACGGTTACAGTTCCGGGCAGGCTCTGAAAGCTATTGAGGAAGTGGCTGACGCCACATTGCCCGAGGGTTATGGCTATGAGTTTGGAGGCATGTCGCGCGAGGAGGCATCAACCGGCAACACCACCACTTTGGTGTTCGTCATCTGCATTGTTTTCATCTACCTCATCCTCTGTGCCCTATACGAGAGCCTGACCATCCCCTTCGCTGTCATCCTTTCCGTACCCTTCGGTCTGATGGGCAGTTTCCTTTTTGCCAAGTTTTGGGGATTGGAAAACAATATCTATATGCAGACAGGACTCATCATGCTCATCGGTCTGTTGTCAAAGACTGCCATCTTGCTGACGGAATATGCCTCCGACCGCCGTCGCCAGGGAATGACGATCACAGCAGCTGCCATGTCGGCTGCCAAGGCTCGTCTGCGTCCTATTCTGACGGCTTCAATGACAATGGTATTCGGTATGCTTCCCCTGATGTTTGCCCATGGAGTGGGTGCCAACGGCAACATTTCGGTAGGAGTAAGCACAGTAGGCGGAATGTTGTTTGGCACAATAGGCCTGCTCTTCGTTGTCCCCACCCTGTTCATCGTCTTTCAGACAATTCAGGAGCACTTCGGGAAAACGGGACGCTAAGCGTACTCCCGCTACAGCATCATTGTCTGTCACCACGGCACAAAAGCTGTTGATGTCAGTATGTTTGTCAATGCGCTCCGAGTATCTTTCCTCACCCTTGCCTTTTTCAGCCGGTTGCCTTTGGTTAGCCGGCTACCTTTGGTTATGCCAGTAGAATAAGCGTTATCCGTCAATCCTCGATAAACATCATACACACAATTATCCCACTGACCCAATAATGATGAGGCTTTATCAATGCCGCGGCAAATTCGAACCATACAAAGTTCTTTGTCATCACTAAAAAAGATATAATTAAAAAACGTTTGTTTTTTTTTGTTATATATAATAATATTATTATATTTGCAGCAGAATTAACCTTTTTGACAGGTTCTTTTGGGTTACATTCATGCCTTGTACCCATGCCGAAGGTGTCGAAAGACACAAGGGAGGGAGAGGCGCGACATATGAAAAGGCGTTTACCAAACGTTCTGTTCTTGACGAACTGAAACTTCGCAACTTTCTGATACAGTCTGGAACATAACAACGGTAGACATCTGGCGAGAGTATATTATACTTCCGTAGAGCTATTAGTAAGTCTAGTTTTCAGAGGCTTACAATTAGCTCTTAGGGAATTATATAATATTCGGCATGGGGGTCTAACGTTGTCTGTTCACTGTATCGGGCAATGCGAAGGCCTCAGTTCGTGGGACAGGCAGCGGCGAGTTCCCACGTTTTTTTGTATTCGCATAATAACCTAAACAGTATCAGCTCATTTTTGGGGACCTATGGGCATTAAACTTTTGTATTATGTTGTCTGGATTGGCAGAAATTATTAGTTTTTCAATGGGAAGTCTGATTTGGGGCGTCCTTATAGCGATAATCTTCGTTGCGTTATTCTTTTTTATAATCTCCAACTGGTATAAGAACATGCCGTTGACACCTGTGTCATACATCATCTGTGCTATATTGTTTTTGATTTTGGCATTTCATTGTGTCTTTATAGTTGGAGAAATAAAGATCATCAGTTCAGCTGATGATTATAAGGCATATATCCAGCAAATTTTCAATATGCTCAATATTGATGGCAACATGTGGATAAAGGAGTCGGAGGCCAAACCTGTGCTTGACAGTCTCTTTGACCATTATCCACTTCTGCAACACTATCTTTGCGATTACTCATATGAGGGTACTGTGGCTCAGATGCCAAATTCGATGATAGATTATTTCGTCAGTTTGGTAAAGGAAGAACTGCTCTATGACATCCTGTGGTGTCTGGGGGCAGTGATAGTTGCCTCAATACTCGTAATCTTAAGTATGAGAGATGGCAAGCCTGGGAAAGGAACACCAAAACGGTCGTACACACCCTCAGAGGATGTGTTCTGAATAATGATTTAATTCAAAAACTATAATATTATGGCAAACAACTTGATTATTGGACTCGGAGGCACGGGAGGAAAAGTAGTCCGTGAGCTTCGCAAGCGTATCTATGAGGAATTCCGTAGCAATGAACCTGGCAACGGATGTAATATCAACTACCTCTATGTTGATTCCTCGCCAGCAGACCTTAACGACAGGACAGGATGGAAAGTGCTCGGTAAGAGCGTCCACCTTGGCGATGCACAGAAAGTTAACATCAACGGCATAAGTACGGCCGCACTGCAATCGTTAGGCCAATATCCCGGATTGCAGAGCTTTATCAACGACGATGACAAGCAGCTTATCGACCAGCACATGGGACCGCTCATCACCGCTGGTATAGGAGGGCAGCGCCGCCGCTTGGGCCGTATGCTCATTGCAAACAACATCTGCGACCGCAATCAGGCTGAAAAGAACTTTGTGACAAAGCTCAAAGCGGCTGTTACTGCCCTGCAAAAGAGTTCGGAAGACAACGACGTGACTTTCACCATCTGCGCAGGACTGGCGGGTGGAACAGGCTCTGGCTCTATTGTTGATGTCATCTCACAGATACGCAAGGAATTTCCATATCAGGAATCTACCAAGGCCTTCAAGATCAGACTGTTTGTGTACATACCTGAGATTAACGTGGTGAACCAGAAGCATGACAACGGCTTCTACCAAGCCAACGGATATGCCGCCCTCTCAGAGCTTAACGCAATCAGCGTTGGCAAATACGCTCCGTTTGACGTTACGGGCGAGAAAGACATCTTCACACAGAAGGTGCAGCGTCTGCTGCAAAACCAGGAGTCGTTCGAGGCATGTTATGTGTATACAAACGTAAACGAGCAAGGCAAGAACCTTGACCTCGGCACTAAACTGCCAAAGGCTGTTGCAGACTTCATATTCCAGATAGTTGTTGTTGGAGCAGACAAGAATGGACAGATGTCGCGCCTTGTGGGATGTGAGAACGATGGTGCCGGTCCTGAACACGATTTGAGCGGTGAGCAGACTCGCAGCCGCAAGTTCTTGTCGTTTGGAGTGGTGCGTGTGGAATATCCAGAGACCGAAATCGACGAGTATGTTACCTACAATTATGCTATCCAAGCTACACGTCAGCTGACCTACAACCTTTGGCAAGAGGGCATTGGATATGGCGAGTGTACACTGGAAGAGGTTGGCTCGGGATATCTTGACGAGATAAAAGACCCGAAAAACCGTGGTAAGCTCAAACTCGCCAATGCCGACCTTACACTGGAAAAGCCTGTAATAGAGAATGATAGCACTAAGAACTGGCGCGCATTTAACATTACATGGGAAACACGCACACAGGGAGATGCCGGACTGGTGCAGCAACAGTATGAAAAGAAGCAGTGGCTCGCACAGTTCACAAAACTCATCGACGAATACTATAGCAACGGTTTCCGCAAGCATGGAGTGAAGAAATTCTTTGAGATCCAGACTAAGGAAATAAAGGCTTACGCCAGCTTTATTCGTCGCCACATTGAAAGCAAACTATTTGAAGAATGGGCAAGTGGAGGAAAGGAAGGAAAGAGCATGCTGCAGATAGAGAAGTATGCCATGATACTTCGTCAGGACTGCGAGGACCGCATAGGTGCGTTCAAACAGCAGATCTCAAAACTTGAACAGCAACGCGAGGAGAAGGCTGCCGACATCAAGGCTGCTAATGTGAAGTGGAACAACATCGGTTGGATACGAGATGCCGTAACCAATGCAGCATCGAAGACTTTCGCTGAGTTCAAGACTGCAAAGTGCGAATATTATGTGCTTGAGACTAAGATAGAATCTTATGCTTATGCCATTCAGCTCTTACAGCAGATAGGCATCGAGCTTAACAGCATGATTCTTGGAATACAGGCAATGAAGCAGGAACTCGACGAGATATTGAAGCAAGTGGTTGACCAGGCTTCTGCAAAGTGTCAGCTCAATGCTTCTCCTGAAGAGGGCAAGATGAAGAAGTACAAGCCTGAGGTGGTGCACGACCTTACAAGACAGTATGTAAGTGACTATGACCTGCAGAATGCCAACTCTACTGAAATCAGACAGAAGATGATAGAGTCGCTCGGTGAAGACGGAGTACGCTCTTTCGCACAGCTCAACGCTTCTGTTGACATCAATACTGCTTCTGACATCATTATCAATATCTGTTCGAAGAACGCACGCACGGCTATGGAGGAAACGGCAAAGAAAGATCCTCTCTACAAAATGGTGGGCGTAAATATTCTTGAAAAGCTCAAGAATGAGCTGAACAGTGAGGAGAAGATAGAGGCCTTTGTTGATAGTGTAATCAACTTGGCACGCTCGTACGTCCAGTTCAATCCTACTGAGACGGCAGCCGTGATAGGTGACAATCAAGGAGCAATGGTACCTATGGTACAGGTTGCTATGCCTAAGCCAACAAACGATCAGGAGGAAAAATTTGTCAAGGATCTCGGTGTGGCCTTCAGCAATAAGCAGACTGGCTTCATTCCAAGTTTCACCGATGGTGACTTCTCGGAGAATTTCAAGTCTAATCAGATGGTGGTGGTTTGTGCAAAAGCCGGCTTCCCATTGCGCTTCCTGCTTAACGTGCAGACATTGCGCGAAAAATATAACCGACTCTTGGCTGCTCCGCAAGGTAAACTCAACAAGATGGTGCTGCACACGGAGAGCTTCCCGACACCTCTGCCCGACCTGTTTGAACTCAATTCAGCCGACCTTGAGCATCCAGCTAAGAAAGCAACTCTTCTGGCTTTGGCTCTGAACCTCGTGCAACAGCAGCAAGACCCCGTCACGGGAGAAAAGTTCCTTGCCATTAAGGTGCCCGACGAGGTGTTTGGCGACCAGTGGGTAAAGATAGGAAAAGACTTCCTTGGATGCGTCAACGCACTGAAACAGGACTTCAAGAAACTGAAGTCGCTTGAGCAGCAGGTGGAAAAGGAACTTCATATAAAGGCCCGCAGCAACGACCAGAAGATGGAAGTTAGGAAACTCCTTGGTGGAGTGGTGCAGCAAATCATTCTGCCCACTATATGCGAAGGCAACCAGTTCAATCCACTTTATGCTGAATACAAGAATCTGGCGATGGAGATTATTAACGAAAAATTGAAAGACTTATAATATAATAAGGTATGGCAAAAATAAAAGTAATTTGCAGAAATGAAGACTGCGCGATGTTCAACCAGCCACAAGAGGTTGAGAAGTCGGAAATGGTATGCCCTGAATGTGGAGAACCTGTAATACCGTTTGACGGTGGGAAGAAACCTAATTGGTTTAAGAAAAACAAAAAACTCGTAGGACTGATAGCAGCCGCATTAATCGTTCTCGGAGGTGGAGGATTCGGCATCTTCAAGGCTTGTTCATCTGGTGATAAGACCGACCCTATTAGTCCTGGGCCAGACACCGTCCAGGTGGACACTTTGAAGAAGGACACAGTGAAAGTAGATACGGCTAAAGTCGATAAACCCGAGGTGAAGACAGAAGAGGAAACCAAGAAAGAACCGGAGAAGGTGGACCCAAAGCCAACTACAAATACTGTATTCGGCGGCAGGGCTAAGTACGACAAAGCGGCCGGCATTATTACTTTCACCAGCACCGTTACCATCAGTCTCCACGACGAGGATGACAACACTCTGACCTTCCGCCGTGGCGACAAGATTAGAGGCGCCAAGGTGAGTGGCGGACGTCTCGTGGGCGGTGAGGCTGTCATCGGTGGCGAGAGCCAGCTGCTCTCTGGCATCAGCGAGAAGCTCTAAGGATAGTGTGAGAGTTGCTACAATTGTTTTTTTTGATTTCGTGTCTGTCTTCCATTGGGAGGACAGATGCGAAACCTTGGAAGCAATAGGTTGTTCATCATCGCAAACAGTTTCTTTCTATGAGAAGATTCCTCATTGCTATTTTGGCATTCTTGTTCGTTGACCTCTGCCTTGTTGGACAGGTGTGGGCACAGACCTATGACAAATACAGAACGCGGAAACTTGCAGAAATGGCAAGGAAATTGAGTATTGCCCAAAGTATTGACACTCTCAGGGCTGGCATCCACTGCGGGCTGTTTTCCTATAATGGCAATTCGCTTACCATAGTGAAAAGAGCCGGAAAAGTGGAAAATATAGGGTTCAGTGTCTTCCCTAAAGAACTTCGGCTTGAACAGCCTTCCCCAGTATATGACTTTATTGAAAGGTATGTACTTGACGTCATGCTCAACTGCCATCGGCCTGATGAGGTCAGCAACAGGCTTAAGCTTGACAGGGTCACATTCGAGAAAGGAAATCTCGCCATGCTACCCACGCTGTTTGCCGACTCAACTCTATCTTTTGGAATTACCAATCACACGGAAAGGGCTTATTCTGTGGAGTGGAGTAGAGGTGAGGATGTGGTGTGCAGAATTTTCTTCCCGTCCAATTATGAATTGCTACGTGGCAGCTTTATGCTTGAAAACGAGGAAAGGCTGAGACATGACATTATGAGCCACACATCTCATAGCGACAGTGTGGTGCCACCTGATGCGCAGGCTCTTGTGGAGAAAGATGGTGTCTACGTCCTCGACAAGGGGGTCAACTCCATAAGGTCTATGCGCAACCAAAGGTTCTACAGTAAAGCAAAAGGCGCAGCCGGCACTTTTGTTCTGGTATGCTCGTCGCGTTTTCCCGTGGAAAGTGTCGCCAACCTGTTTACAGGTAACGATATTGCCAATGATTTCAATGTGGAGATAAGGCAGCTTAAATATAATTTCAAGAAAGATACCTACAACGTAAAACTTTCACAACTCGTAGGGTTCTGTCTTGATGAGGGCTGTCGCCCTTATTTTGGAGTTGTCGGCTACAACGAAGCTTCCGGCGACATCGATGCCGTGGTGGAAATGCGCAATCATCAGCAGGCTTACGAGCATCTGATGAGAGTGAGAATGAATGTTAAGGACTTGGACACCCGTAAGGGGAACATAAAAGTCTCTCTTACTGGCTATGTTATGACTCACGACATAGAGGAATTGTATAACGACATGAAATAAAAAAATAATCGGTATGATAAAGAGACTATTTACTGTTGTCGCCGCCATGACGGTAGCTGTTGGCTCAATGGCACAGCTGACGGCCAGCGACATCACAAAGATAAAAAAAAGCAAGGAGTACATCTACGCAGAGTCTACTGAGGCTACAGAAGAGGATGCTGCAAATGTCGCAAAGGCAGAATTAGACAGGCAAGTGAAAGAGTATGTTGTAAATTCGGATGTTCCCGAAGATGCCGTAGCCGTGATTGTTAAGGACATCGGGCAGGTAGCAAGCAGTATCTCGCTAAAAAGGGGTGATATGTATCGCGTTTTCCTGTATGTGAAGAAGAAGGATATTACTACGAGCAGGTCGGGTGTTACTGTAATGAAAGTAGAGGATGTTTTGCCGAAGATGGAGTCGAAGGTGGAGGAAATCGTAGACTCGGCGCAGACGGAAACTGCAAAGCCTGAGCCCCAGCAGCTTGCAACAGGGCAAGTTGAAACTCCGCAACCAGAAAGTGAGGCACTTCCCGCCGACAATCCCAGTAGTAATAATATTGCAGGAGGGTTTTTCGCACAGATTACAGGCAGCAGGGCTGCCACGCTTGCGAAAATAGCAGGTGCAAGCACTATTGATCAGGCAGAGGCTATTCTCACGGAACAGAAGTCGTTGTTGAACGTAAAGGGATTTGGCTCGCCGGCAAGCTGCCGGAACTCCTCGCAGAGCTATTGGGTGGTGGCCACTAATAATGGAGTCACCATTCTCAGTCCGGAACGTGACGGTAAGCGATGGGACTACAAAACCGGGAATGAAGACAGCCTCGGGAAATACAACAGTAGGTTGTGGTTTAGATTGTAATAAAAGTTATTTATAACAAGACAATAATTTCGGAACAATGAAAAAGATATTTTTGACACTTTTCCTTGGACTTGCGCTGAATGCCGTTGCCATTGCATCATCGTCAGTCACTTTCGTGGTGAGAAACGGCATAGATGACCCTACGCTGAAGACAAATATCGAGAGCCAGGCCACGAAATTGCTTGAAATGCTCAACGAGGCTCAGGAGGCAGGGAAGAATACGCTCAACTTCAACGGGCTGAATATTAATGACGAGGCAAGGCAGACAATTCTCCTAATCTGGAAATACCAGCACATGCACGTATGGCTCGACGAGGGCGAGGAAGAGGCGTACATAGAGGAAACGGTACTTTCCATGCGAGGCAACCAGTATCAGGTGAGAAATATCCCGATGAGGATGCAGACCGTGAAGGGGGAGGCCAAAAAGGAGTACAACGAGGTCAGCATCAATTTCGACCGGAGAGGGTGCATTGTCGATTTCAACATCACTATGAGCAAGCAGCAGTATGGGGAGATACTGAAAAATGCCGTCGACGTGGAGGATGAGTACAACCGAAAGATGCTGGCACACTGGATGGACCAGCTGCAGACAGCATACAACATGCGCGACATGTCGTTCTTTGAGGCTGTCTTCAGCGAGGACGCTCTCATCATAACGGGAAAAAGAAAAATGGTAAGGCAACATACTGACGCGCGCCTCAGAGACCAGGCGGCATTTGAGTATAATGTCTCCACAAAGAAGGAGTATCTCAGCAAACTGGCCAAGATATTCAATCCTAAGGCCAATCCGCAGATCAATATCCTCTTCACCGACAAGAAATACCGCCGTCACGGTGGTAATCCGAGATACTATATGGTGGACTGCACCCAGCACTGGAATACAACTAGTTATAGCGATGTGGGACATCTGTTCGTCATTTGGGATTTTAAAGATCCGGAAAGTCCGCAAATTCTCGTCCGTGTTTGGCAGCATCCTGACGATACGAAAAAATATACCGCAAAAGACTTCGTGCTTCCAAACTAACCGATCCGTATGAAAGTAATAATGAGAATAGCGTCCACAATTTTGATGATGGCGTATGCCGTCATTGCTAATGCGCAGCAGGGTGAACTCGTGGTGGACACCATGTATTATGACGCTACAGACCTTGAGGCTCAGGCCAATATCGAATACGACAACAACAAACAGCCGTATGCCTTGATTAAAATAGAGATACCGCTCGATGGCGTACAAGTGGAACAAAACGCAACGGTAGGAAAGACTGTTCACAAAACAGGAGAACTGTGGGCGTACGTCACTGCTGACCCTGACTACGGCGCTACCGACATAGTGTTGCAGCACAGCGAGTTCCATGCCTTGAGAGTGTCTTTCGTCGAGTGGGGGCTTGACGAGTTGAAGGGCAAGTGCGTTTACAGAATACGCGTGTCGGTGCCTTCGGCTGTTGTGGCTCAGGCAAACAGGTTCTACGAAAAACTGCGGTTCGGCGATGCTCAGGAAATGTATGATGACATTGTCAATAACGCGAGCTCTTCTGAATTCGACAGGAACTTCGCACGCAAAAGACTTGCATTGCTGCCACAACTGATGGTGGCCAACGAGAACGCTACCCTGTATGCGAAACGCTACATAAAAGCCGCGCAGACCGGAGAGGCCAACAAAAACTATGTCATCTGTACTCTCGACAGTGCTGCTTATTGGTATAACAGGCTCTATCAGCTCTCAAGCATCGGGGCTGCAAAAACTCTGGCCGATAAGTTCGGAAAGCTTCTTAGCGAGAAACGTCAGACGAAAGTGCTCGAGGGAACTGTCAGCATTATGTACAAACATGAAAATGTGTGGGTAAAGAGAAAACAACAGAAAATATCAGGCGTTACTCTTGAAGACCATTATGGCGACTCTGATGCTGTAAGGACCAAAATCCAATTTGATACTGACGAGCAAGGCAATTTCTCCCTTGAATTTAATGGCGGATATGACGACACTCTCGTGTTCCATTACACTGATGGAGTGAAGAAATACAAATCGAACGAAATCAAACATTCGGGAGATGCAAAACTGTTGGTAGTACTAAAAGAAGACTAATCACTTTGTTTAATAAAAATAAGTTTTATTTTATGAGAAAACTGTTTGTTATTATTGCATTGGGTCTTACAATGACAGCCTCTGCAAAAAAAGAGAAAGGAAAAAAAGTACTGACACCTACTGAACTCGTGTCGAGCCTGAAATGGTCGCATGAGGCTGGTCAGAAAACGGATGTGGCTGCTCTAGATGAAATACTCGTGGCAGGAGACTCGCTATACGCCAATGTGCAGAAACTTGTTGGAGGCATGACTTTCTACGACGTGAAGAAGATTGCCATTGCTGAGACGGGTGATACCATTGTGGCCGTGGTGGATGAGCAGGGCAATATAAGAGACCGGTATCAGGCGTTCATGCAGTACTTCCAGGCGGGTAAGGCTGCTGCCATACTCAGTTCAGACATCGTGAATGTCGGCAAGGAGGCTGTTGACCTCAAGGACCATTTCAAGGAGATTGTTGACCTTAAGGACCCGCTGAAGTCACTGTCGCTTGTAAGCACACTATCTACCGCCATCAAGCAGATTACCAACATGGGCAAGGCGGTGAAAGTGGGACTTGTTGACAATTTTGCGGCTCAGAAATCAAAAATACGCACATATATCAAGGAAGCTGACCAAGCATCGGGACTCAGCGACCCGAAACTGCGCAACCTGCCGGGTGTCACGCTTAGCGATGACGTGCTCACAAAGTCGGAACAGGAGGTGACCGCCAGTCTAGAAAAGATCAAGCAGGAAGAAGAGGTTACCAAGGGTGGGGAAGGCATAGAGGATATGCTGAATGCCCTTGACAGCCTGTAATCCCTGCCTTTTGGCATTAGCTATATAGGGTGTCAAAGTGAAGAGTTTTGGCTCAGCGAAAAATACTGGGGTATAAGCCAGGGTGTCCAATTTGATGCGCAAAAATTGGACACCCTAATTCTATTGTGGGTAATTGTCGGGCTGTAAGAGCAAAAGCATAGATAGCAACAGCGGAGGGAAAACATATTAACGATACGAGGAGTCTCAAAGTGAGGTTTTTTTTGTTGCTGCTTTCCTGATTTTTTTGTATTTTTGCAGGCAGATTATCACAACATAATAATGCAACAATATGGACAATTCTGTTTTTTACAAACTATCCTACGGACTCTTTGTGGTGACAGCCCACGAAGGTGACAGAGACAATGGCTGCGTGACAAATACTGTAGTGCAGCAGACAACAACACCAAATCGCATATCGGTAACGATTAACAAAAACAACTATACGCACGACATGATATTGCGTACGGGGGTGTTCAATGTCTCGGTATTGTCGGAGGATGCCAAGTTCGACACTTTCAAGCATTGGGGTTTCCAGAGCGGGAAGGATGTGGACAAGACAAAAGACTTTACGTTCTTCAGGCTTGAGAACGGCGTGATATATATTGTGGATGGCGTTAATGCCGTGATGTGCGCAAAGGTGGAACAGACTGTCGACCTCGGTACGCACACGCTGTTTATTGCCGAAGTGACTGATGCCTTTGTCACCGAAGATACACCGTCTGCCACATACAGCTATTACCACAAGAACATTAAGCCGGCGCCGCAAAACCGGAAGAAGGGATGGATATGCACCGTGTGCGGCTATATATATGAAGGCGAGACCTTGCCCGACGACTTTGTCTGCCCGACATGCAAGCATCCGGCCTCGGACTTTAGGAAAAACTCGTGAGCTAGGCCGTTTTCTCACCATCATTGGCATACAGGGATGGTGAGAAAACTGGCTGCCGCCTCTTGCCACGCTGCGTCAGGGACGGCTCTCGCCCTCGACATATTCTTCTATGAACATGTGTTCTCCGTCGAAGACTGCATAGGTGAACTGCCATATCCAGTCTCCGAGTATCATCATGCGCGTCTTGCGGCTAAGCATCAGGTCGAGCTCTATGTGGCGGTGACCATAGATGAAGAAGTCGATGTCGGGGTGTGTCTTCATGTACTCCTTTGTGTATGTAACCAGGAACTCTTTATCCTCGCCCATGTAGGGAGCCTCCTTGCCGTCGGCCCTCTTCAACCGCGAGTGTTTGGCCCAGTTCAGTCCGAGCTGCATTCCCCACCATGGGTGTGCGAAGTTTAGCAGCCGTTGGCATAGACGGTTGTGGAAGACCTTCCTCAGGAGCTTGAACTTGTTGTCGGGGTCGCCGAGCCCGTCGCCATGGGCGAGATAGAACACCTTGTCGTAAATCTCTGTCGTCTCCGGTTTGGTATGTACGGTAAGCCCACATTCTTTCTCAAGGTAACCGTATGTCCAGATGTCGTGGTTGCCGGTGAAGAAATGTACCTCCACTCCCATGTCGGTAAGCTCTGACAGTTTTCCGAGGAAGCGCGTGTAGCCCTTGGGTACAACGTATTTGTACTCGTTCCAGAAGTCGAACATGTCCCCAAGCAGGTATATGGCCTTGGCTTTTTCCTTTATGCTGTCGAGAAATCTGACGAGCCTCCTCTCCTGCATCCTGCCATGGTCAATGGCCAGGGATCCGAGATGTGCGTCGCTCAGGAAATATACATTCTTCATAATTACTCAAATCCCAGTTCTACCCTTGCCTCCTCGCTCATCATGCTCTGGTCCCATACGGGGTCGAAGACGAGGTTTATGTTGGCACCCGTCACACCGTCCACGCTCTCTATCTTTGTCCTTACGTCCTCAAGTATGAAATCGGCCGCAGGACAAGATGGGGCAGTGAACGTCATGTCAACATCCACGGTGCCGTCTTCCTGTACGTCAATCTTGTATATCATTCCGAGATTCCATATGTCTACAGGTATCTCTGGGTCGTAGACGGTCTTGAGAACGTCTACTATTCTTTCCTCAATTCTTGTTTTCTCTTCCTGTGTCATATTTGTTTCGTTCAATATTGATAGTGCAAATGTACGTAAAAAAAATGAGATAGGCTGCACTCAGGAATAAAAAAGTAAAAATCCCATTTTCCTTTTTTATTCCATTCGTTTGCATTATCTTTGCAAAATAAAACCGGATTATATGAAATATTCCTTTATAGTGCCTGTATACAACCGCCCTGACGAGGTTGATGAGTTGTTGGAGAGTCTTGAGGGTCAGACGCTCAAGGATTTCGAGGTTGTCGTTGTTGAGGACGGCAGCGACAAACCGTGTAAGGACGTTTGCGACCGCCATGCCGACGTGCTTGACATACATTATTATATTAAGCCGAACAGCGGTCCTGGCCAGAGCCGCAACTATGGTGCCGAGCGTGCCGGCGGCGAGTATCTGATAGTGCTTGACTCAGACGTAGTCTTGCCTGAGGGCTATCTGGCGGCTGTTGACAAGGAGCTGCAGGACTCTCCTGCCGATGCCTTTGGCGGACCGGACAGGGCACATCCTTCCTTTACTGATACCCAGAAGGCGATATCATATTCCATGACATCATTCTATACCACGGGAGGCATACGGGGTGGCAATAAGAAACTCGACAAGTTCTATCCACGCTCGTTCAATATGGGCATACGCAGGGAGACATACATGTCGCTTGGCGGTTTCTCGAGGATGCGTTTCGGCGAGGATATCGATTTCTCCATCCGCATCTTCAAGGCCGGTTGCCGTTGCCGCCTGTTCCCTGAGGCTTGGGTGTGGCATAAGCGGCGCACCGACTTCCGCAAGTTCTGGAGACAGGTGTACAACAGCGGTATTGCACGTATCAATCTCTACAAGAAATATCCCGAAAGCCTGAAGATTGTCCATCTGCTGCCCATGGTGTTCACCGTTGGTGTGGCATATCTGCTCTTGCTTGCCGCTATAGGCTTCCTGTGGGCGCTGCTCCCACTTGCCTTATACGCTGCTGCCATATTCCTCGATTCCTCCACCGTGAACAGGAGTCTTGTGGTGGGAGCACTGAGCGTGGTGTCGGCCTTCGTGCAGCTTCTTGGCTACGGATGCGGCTTCATCAATGCCTGGTGGCGCAGGTGCGTGTTGGGGAAGGACGAGTTCTCCGCTTTCGAGAAAACATTCTATAAGTAGTTCATAGGTTCTATGGTGGGAAAATGATGGAAAAACTCTGCATTACAGATTGGGCGGAGGAAGACCGTCCGCGCGAGAAACTCATGTCTAAAGGAGTCTCTGCACTCTCCGATGCGGAGCTGCTGGCCATACTCATAGGGTCGGGCTCTACCAAGGAGAGTGCCGTAGACCTGATGAAGCGAATCCTTAAGGACTGCAACAATAACCTTAACACCCTTGGCAAGAGGTCGCTGAGCGAGCTTATGGACTACAACGGCATTGGAGAGGCCAAGGCCGTCACCATTATAGCGGCATGCGAGCTGGGCAAGCGAAGGGCCGCATGCCAGCCAGAGGCGCGTCCCGACATGGGCAGTCCACAGGCTATATACGAATATATGCACCCCAAGATGCAGGACCTTGACGTGGAGGAGGCGTGGGCATTGATGATGAACCAGAACTTCCGGCTCATTAAGGCCGTAAGGATAAGCCATGGAGGATTAAGTGAGACAGCAGTAGACGTGAGGGTGGTGATGAAGGAGGCCATATTGGCTAACGCCACCGTCCTTGCCATCTGCCACAACCATCCGAGCAACAACGCCCATCCAAGCCGCATGGACGACCAGCTTACCAAGCGTATGAGGGATGCGTGCGAGACCATGCGCATATATTTCCTTGACCACGTAATAGTATGCGACGGCAAATACTACAGCTATCGTGACGAGGGACGCATATAACCGTCATGTGTTAACCGAAAACAACTTATCTTTGCAGCAACTAATTTATGGGAAAGCGTTTATTGTGCGCTTTGTTTATTGACACTCTTAAATCTGGCAGTTTCAATCCAGTCATTGGACAAGGCAACGATAGATGCTCATGGCATGTCTGTATAGATAACCCCACTTGGCTATTTATTATATAACTCAACTTACCAAGTAGTTAAGAGTAGTTAAGGGGAGTCAAGGGGAGGTAAATGAAGATAAAGGGAGGTAAGAGGAGTTAAGGAGAACTCCTCGACCCCTTCAAACCCCTCTTTGGTTATGACATGCTCTTGCGTCTTTCAGAAAGATATTCTATCGCCAATACCGGCCATAGAGGCACTTTGCGTATGTTTGTTCTTACGGCAGGAATATCACACAACAGGAAGATGGCTGCGAGGAGAAGTGAGAACCAGATGACGTAGCCATACACCTGCTTTATGGCCACAAGCATCATGGCGTGCAGATAGTCGCCGCCCATGAAAGCTCCGAAATTGAATTGGGAGAGATCGATGTTTGTGAGTGTGAGCAGGCGGCCATAGTGCATCATGTCTTCATTGAGAAAATGCGAGAAGATGGTGGCGTAGAAGCCGTAGCCCATGGCTCCACCTAAGTACATGTGGGTGATGTTGAACAAGAACAAGCCCATGAAGAACAGCTCAAGTCTGGATACAGACTCCTGTAATGCCCACATCAGTGCTGGCGACATGATGCCATAGCCGAAGCCGCGGAGAACGATGCCCAGACGGTATTGCTCGATGTTCACATCCGTACCTATCGTGGTGTACATCAGCAGGGCGTAGGAGAAGATGGACAGAAAGGCTATGCCAATCAGTTTCCATATCTTCCACTTCTGTACCTTAAGCCAGTACAGGTCCAGGGCGATGCCAAGAAACATGCCCGGCAATGTCCACAGATACTGGCTCTCCTTGGTCAGCTCTTCAAGGCCTACGACCTCGGAGTAGAGTATCTCCTCCAGTGTGTGCTCGGCTCCGAATGCCAGTTCCGCCAAGGTGGTAACGATGAGTATCGGCACCACGTTCTTGCATTTCAGCAACTCCAGTTCTACGTATGGATAGCGGTTGTGGAACAGTCGGTAAATGGTAAGTCCTGTGGAGACGAGAGCCAACGCTACAGCCATTCTTATGTGTTGGCTGGCTAACCATCTGTAGTAATCACCATAGACGAAGATATAGGAATACAGCAGCATCGTCAGGCAGATAAGCAACGCTCCCTGCCAGTCGGTCCCCCTCAGCGAACACCTTTTGGGCATAGGGCAGAACGGACTACACAGCAGAATCTGTGTCAGCAATACGAACGACATAGTGCCTACGGTGAGGACGTGCATCATCTGCCATGTGAAATGGTGGGCCATCCATGCCGCAAGCCATCCGCTACCCTCTATAGCTGTGAGAAGTATGATGTGGAGAACGGGAAAGAATACAGCAAAGTCGCGTTTTGGCGTTATCCACTGCTGGATGTTGCTCATACACTCGAACGTGCCTTGTATCTTGGCAATTCCGGCAATGAAACAGGCTATTACGAGTATGGACATCGAATGGCAGTACATGGTGATTACGTTGCAGATGCCAATGACGATGGCTGAGGTGCAGAGGAGCTGCTGATTGGTGAAGCGAAACTTCATCTTGAACAGCATGGGAAACCATACAGCCATGCCGGCAAGAGTGGCATAGAGCAGAAACATCACGTCCTCTATCATGAAGTTTGTCGTGCCACGTATGCCATCAAGCGCACCAAGATACATGCCGCCCGAGAACTGGAAGCAAAAAGCCGTAAGGACGTATATCCACGGTTGCAGCCTGCCGGGCACCCATCTCTTCATCATAGGCATGCAGAACCCCATCTGTGGTGGTGGCGCTGGGGCCTTCATCAGAAATTCTGTCAGTTTTCCCATTACTCTTCCACTTTACAAACAACATTATATCCTCCATGCAGCATTTCCAGATTGTCGCAGGCATCTATCTTGATACGCACCGTCACGCGCTGCTCCACCTTTACGAAGTTGCCTGTAGCATTGTCTATGGGGATTAGAGAGAAAGCACTCCCCGTGGCATCTGATATGCGCTCTACCACGCCAGTATATTCAACGTCGGGAACGGCATCGGCAGTAAACCGAACCTTGTCGCCCACCTTTATGTGCGGCATCTGCGACTCCTGATAGTTGGCCTCCACCCATTTCTCATTCCTGTCAACGATGCTCACCAATGTCTGGCCGGGATTGACTAACTGACCTACATGGATATCCTTGCTGCCTACAACGCCGTCGCAGGTGGCTATAATGTAACAGTACGACAGATTCAGCCGGGCAAGTTCCACCTGAGCACGTGCCAGTTCGATGGCAGCCTCCGATGCCGACAGGTGATGACCCTGCTCAGCCACAACAGCCGTCTGAGTCGTACGCGAGCGAAGCGCCTGCTCATATCCAGCCTTGGCACTCAGATAAGCAGTATGTACATTGTCATACTGTTGCTGCGTAACAGCATCCTGCTGCAGAAGTTTCTGAAAACGGCCATCTTCTTTCTTGGCATTCTCCATCTGCACCCGTGCAGCCTCTATGCTGGCATCCGTCACGCTCATACTGGTCTTTGTGGTGTGTATGCTGCTTGCCGTGCCCCTCGAGCCCCGTTCGGCACGCATGAGGTCGGCCTCTGCCTGAGCCAGGCGAAGCCGAAACTCCGCATCCTCGATGACAACAAGCGTGTCGCCTCTCTTCACCTTTTGGAACTCAGCAAACCGAACCTCGCGTATAAAACCCTGAACGCGGCAGTTCTGAGGAACAATGTTCTGACATACACGAGCATTATCGGTCACTTCGCCGCCCCCGAAATGCATAAACTGACAGACTGCATACACCGCTCCACATGCTATGCAGACTATGATGACGACATTATATATATAGGTAGAGATTTTATTATTTTCCATATTCGTTAAAGTGTATTTGTTATGTATTTAAGTTTGAAATAGTTGTAGAGCACGTTTATGCGCGCATTTACCAAGGCCATGTCGGCAGAGAGTTTCATGTTCGAGGCGTCAAGCATGTCGGTAAGCAACGCCAGATCGTTGGCGTATCGATTTCTCACCACGGCATAGTTCTGGTCGGCAAGCTCCACCTGCTTCTCCTGGGTCTGCACTTCTGTCGCACTGGTCAGCAGATTGGTATAGGTTGCCTGCACGCCATTCTCTACGTCTTCGCGCACCATCCGCACGCTCTCGCGAGCCTGAGTGCTCTCATGCTTAGCCTTACGGATGTCATGCCTGTTCTTCCAAAGGTTAGAGAGATTATATTTTACACCAACTCCGACAAACCATACGTTGACGTTGGCATTCTTGGGAATAAGGTCAGCAGTGTAAGGACCAGACAAGCTGTTCTCGGCTACGACAGCCACCGAGGGCAGCGATGCGGCACGGGCGTTCCTTACCTTCTGCTCGGAAAGCTCCGTCGCAAGCGAGGCCCGACGGATGTCTATGTTGTGGTCAGTAGCCCTCTGCTGCCACAACGCCTCGCCATCACTTCGTAATCCTTCGTAATCCTTCGAACCTCTCGAACCTTCGAACCCTTCGGACCCTTCGAACCCCTCGAACCCTTCAAACCCTTCAACCTCAAAATCCTCTCCATCGGGCAGATGGATGGCCGTGGCTATCTGGTGACGAATTATCTTCTGCGCGTCGTCCACTTGAGTCTTTGCAAGCAGAAGGCTCTGCTGCTGCAGCTCGTAGCGGGTGATGTCGTTCTTCAACACCGTGCCCTGTTCCCTGCGAGCTTTCATCTGCTCGATAACCTTCTCCGTCAGCTCAATGTTCCGGGCTATCACCTGCGACTGGTTTTGCAACCTGTACAGGTCGAGGTAATAGCCAGTAAGCAGGAAACGCACCTCCTGACGGTTCTTCTCCACATCGAGTTCTGCCAACTGCCGCCCTAACTTTGCCATTTCGATACCAGAGCGAATGGCGCCGCCAGCATATATCACCTGACTCGCCTGCGCCGTGAAGCTATTGCCCCAATGCGGTGTTGGCTGCTTGCCATTCTGCACCTGCTGAGGACCAAGGCCAGGAACGATATACTCCGTAGTGCCACTGGTAGAAAACCCTCGTGACATCATGAACGCATTGCCCGTATACGAACCTTGCACACCGAATTCCACACTCGGCAGCATGGCTGCTTTAGCCGATGCCACCCCTTCTTCTGCTGCCTTCAATGCCGCCTCGCTGACCTTTATGTGCTGGTTCTGTTCGTCTGCCAGGTCAAAGAGCGTTCGAAGACTCATCCGCTGCTGTGCCCACATGGGTACACAGCAACATGCTCCGACCGTCATGACTACGGCCAAAGCACAAAGATACTTGTTATTGCTCATTAAACAAATAAATGTAATCTTACAATTCATTATTCTTCTAATCTTTTTCCTTCCCTCGGAAATACGAATAATGAACCATTGTGGTTCGGACAAATCAAACGTTTGCCGCAATGCGCTACAAACCTCTCTGATTAGGGAATAAATCAGGAGAAGAATTTCGAGCACTATTAATTTCGAAATCCAAAAATACTGAATGTGCTTTTTCGCACTCAGGAAATCAGAGATGGGTACCTGCCTATGCCATGCTTCGCTCAGCATGAACATGACAAGCCCTATTTCCTGAGTGCAAAGTTACAAAAAATAATCTTTTTAACATACAGATGTAGAAAGAACATTGAAAACAGCAATGTTTTTTTGATTTTTATCAGCCCATACTTAATAGTTTCCGTGACGAGCGGCTTATATGACGGCTGCGCATAGTGTGCAAAGGTCTCGCGAGGGAATATAGATTTTTGCGACCTTGGCGGCTTGGCGAGAAAAATATCACGCAATAAACATCTGCGAGAAAAAGCTCTCGCAAAGGCGCAAAGAGCGCAAAGACAATGTATGTTCAAAACGTTTCTGATATAAGGGTTCAATAGAAATTTCCTGGGGGCTAAGTGCCCCGTAGGGTGAGTCTTTCCCCCTTTTATCTTATCCAGAATAGGACAGACTTTTCTGTGCCCGTTCAGTTCAACTCTAACGCAAAGCATTGCATCTGCCCACGCAAAGCTTTGCAACCATCCATGCAAAGCATTGCCTTCATTTAGGAGTCCCATCCCCATGTTTTTTCTACTGAGCCCTTATTTGCTTTTCTGTTACTATTGTTCAGGGAATAAAAAAATCGGTTTTCGCCCGAATGTATACTGTTCATTCCACATTCAGGCAAAAACCGACGTGTTAGTTAATTTTTACATCTGTCCTTCTCTACTTAGCAATCTTCTTTCCGTCAACGATGTTGATGCCTTTCTGTAGGGTGGTGAGGCGGCGTCCGAGAACATCGTAGATGGCGTGGTGGTGTGTAGGCTGCTCCATGCTTGCCGCATTTTTGATGCCCGTAACGAGAGACAGGTCGACAGCTGCGCCGAAGCCGCCCCGTGCATTGGCCTTGCGTACGGTGCCCTGTGTGTATGCCGAAAGGGCTGAGCCTTTGACAAGAGCAACGAACGCACCGTTGTTTTCCACGAGGTACACTGCTTCTGGGTCGAGGTTCTCTGTGTCAATGGTCTCCTGAGCAGCTTTGGCGGCAGGGGCCCAGTCGGTAAAGAACTTGTCGAGAGCATACTCCTGAGCCTCTTCTGCAGAGAGGACGGTTTCCATAGTGTTGTTGCCTGTGGAGTGTGTGAACTCTATGATGTTGGATGCCGGGGTGTTCATGCCGTTACCCGACTTGTCAACGGTGTTATACTCCTTGTAAGATACAGGAGCAGAGTTCATTCCTGCAACGGTCCATCGTGTGGCTGCGAGTTTTCCGCTGTTTATAGTGGTGTTGAGGAAAGCGGTCTTTGCCGTTCCCCATGAGCGTCCGAAGTTGAACGTCTTGCTTTCTGTCTCGATAGTACATCCGTTGAAGACATATCCCTTCAGGTTGCTCGAGGTGTTGGCTGCGGTGATGGTGCAGTCGCCTGTGGAGCCTGTGGCCGAACGGCTCTTGTTGAGCAGCGTCACGCCATTGAAATATGCGTTGCCGTTACCGCAGATATAGTCTACGGTACCCTGAATGAGACCGCCCTCGAAGTAGTAGTCGCCGCTCTTCGAATAGTAGGTGTCCTGATAAGAGCGCATGTTGACGTTCTTCATTATGGTCTGTGTTCCCAGGTCCTGCAGCACGGGAGCACGCCCGGTACCAGCCTTGTAGTAGTCAAGGTCGTTCTGCAGCGTGAGGTCCTGCATGTATAGTCCTGTGGAGAAGTTCTGGAATAGGTCGGCAGAGCCAAGTCCCTCCACCTTCACGTCGGGAGCATTCCTGATGATGACTCCGTCGGCAGACTGTCCTATAATGGAAAGGTTGTTGGCAGAGATAGGAGTCATCACGGTCTCTCCGAAGTCGTACGTGCCGTTTGGCAGGAATATGCGGTCGCCTTCCTGTGCCGACTTGATGGCGAGCAGCAGGCTCGACACGTCGCCGGACGAGATGACATAATAGCCTGTTGTCTCATCTTTTGTCACGAAGTCCTCTACATTGTACACCTCTACGCCATGTACGTATGCCGATGCCGGATATGTTATGGTGAGCGTTGTCGGCTCTCCCTCGTAAGTGAACGATGCTACGCCACCGTCAGCCTCGACCCTGGCTTGGAATGAAGCCACGATAGTTCCTTTGATGTCTTTCACTTCTGCTGTCTGCTCATCCGTGAACTGGCAGTTGCGTACCATTACGACAGCCTTGGCAGAGACGTCGAGCTTTATGGAGCTGGCAAGCCATCCGTGGGTGTTGTAGTAGCTGCCGTCTACAGTTATCAGCTCGTGGTCTTCCTGATACCATGTGTTCGATGTAAGGTCGTAGTCGTAGTTTGTGCCAGTCTCGGCCTTCTCTATGGCCGTCACTTTGGCTGTCAGCTTGGTGTCTGCATCAATGGCCGTACCTTCGGTTATCTTCACCCCAGAATTGTTGAACCATCCGCGGAACGCTTGTCCATCGGCAATGGCGGGAAGGTTGGCCACGGTGTATTTGGGAACAAATGCCGTTCCCGGCTCTACAGCCTCCTCACCGAGCTTGTTTCCGTTCTGATCGAAATAGGTGATGATTACATTTGCCACATACTCGCATGCCTCTACCTTTATATATGGAGTGTATTGTCCGCCAATCACTGTGAGGGTTGCAGGCTCCATGGAGTTGTATGTCCATGTTGCCACACCGCCTTTGTGATAGCAGCCAGGAGTTGCAACATCAATCTCGGCAAGCACAGCCTCACCGTTCTTGATGATGGCAGGAGTGGAGCTGAACTGGCAACCGCCAATGGTGAATTTCACAGGCCCGTCCACTTCAACCACCATCTTGAAATTGTTAAGTCCGTGGTCGTCTTCACGTGGTGAGCCAGTAAGTTCGGTGACACCATCGGGCAATGTCTCGGGCATGGAGGTTACACCTACGAAGTTTAGTTCAAAGTCCTTGAAAGTCCTCGGTACGGTCTCAACGAACTGTACCTTGCAGAGCACACCTTCCGCGCCTGTGTGACGGCAGATATACACGCCCGTTACGGTCTCGTCAAGCTCGATGGTCACCTCTGTAGGTCCGTTTGCCACACTTGAAGTCTCGATCAAGTCGCCCTTGGTGGGTACGCCGTCAACCATAGAACCACGGAAGACATCCACCTGATAGTCATTAGTGTTCTTTCGGTTACTTATGACGAGTTTCAGCTTTCCTGCTACGGGAGCCTTCTCGAAGTAAGCATAGCCCGAAGAGTTGAGCTTCACGCCATGGAGCCCGAGGTTGGTGCCTGCAGCGTCGTTGACGTACGCACCATAATAGAGGCCGTTGTCAGGTCCTTTAGTCGGGATGTTTGCGTTGGTGTAGTCCCAGCAAAGGTCGTTGACACCTGCATTGGCGATGATGGCTATCATCGCAAGCAAAGATAACAGTAAATACTTTTTCATTGTCTTGATTTGTTAGCGTAGATTAGTTTGTTATTGATAATTTGTCTGCAAATATACAATATTTCTACAAATAACCAAATTGTTGTGTGATATATTTTTTGCATAATATCATCATATATCTGTAATCTGTGCATGAAACAGGCAATTATCAGCAGCTTGTTTTTGTCATTAAACAGAAATGTTGTATTTTTGCAGTGCAACCGTCAGGGTGAATATTGAAATTTCAAACATCAAACAAGATATGAGAACATTCTTCAACGTACAGGACATAGGTGACCTGGGCAAGGCGCTTGCCGAGGCACAGGAGGTAAAAAGCAATCGTTTCGGATATCAGCATCTTGGCAAGAACAAGACTCTGCTCATGATATTCTTCAACAACAGTCTGCGCACGCGCCTGTCGACACAGAAGGCCGCCATGAACCTGGGCATGAACGTCATAGTGCTTGACGTTAATGCAGGTGCATGGAAGCTGGAAACAGAGCGTGGCGTGATTATGGACGGTGACAAGAGCGAGCATCTGCTCGAGGCCATCCCTGTGATGTCGAGCTATTGCGGCATCATTGCCGTACGGTCATTTGCAGGCTTGCAGGACCGTGATTTCGACTATGCAGAGACCATCGTGAACCAGTTTGTAAGATACAGCGGCAAGCCGGTTGTTGCCATGGAGACCGCCACGGTTCATCCGCTACAGGCTTTTGCCGACCTTATCACCATTAGTGAGAAGTGCGGCGAGCTGCAGATTAGGCGTCCCAAGGTTGTCCTTACCTGGGCACCACACTGCCGTGCCTTGCCACAGGCCGTGCCAAACTCGTTTGCCGAATGGATGAACGCAGCGGACGTTGACCTTGTGGTTACTCATCCCGAAGGATATGAACTTGACCCGAAGTTTGTGGGTGACGCCAAGGTGGAGTACGACCAGCGCAAAGCCCTCGAGGGCGCCGACTTCGTATATGCCAAGAACTGGAGCTGCCCTGGCGTTACAAATGCAGCTGACTATGGCAAGATACTGTCTAAGGACATGGCGTGGACTATTGACACGGAACACATGTCATGGACCAACAACGGCTACTTCATGCACTGCCTGCCGGTTCGCAGAGGACTTATTGTCACCGATGATGTCATAGAGAGCGACCACAGCCTTGTCATTCCTGAGGCTGCCAACAGGGAAATCTCGGCACAGGTTGTGCTGAAACGAGTGCTGGAAAATATTTAGTCAAAGGACAACACGAAACTTTTAGTCTTTTTACTATGTTATTCAAAAGATTTGTTGTAAGTTTGCACAAACAAAACTTAACGCCATGATATCTCTTGATTGCGACTACAACAACGGCGCGCACCCAAAGGTGCTGCAACGGCTTATTGAGACCAATAGTGAACGGACTGGATGTTACGGATTCGACATCTATTGCGATGCCGCGAAGAAGAAGATTATGGAGGCTTGTCAGGATGACGATGCCGACATATTCTTCCTCTCCGGAGGTACGCAGACCAATGCTACGGTCATAGACTCAATACTGCACTCATACGAGGGTGTCATATCCGTAGACTCCGGACATATCAATACCCATGAGGCAGGCTCCATAGAATTCACCGAGCACAAGATTATCAACGTGCCAAACCACAACGGCAAGCTGAGAGCGGACGTGCTTGAGAACTTTATGGAGAATTTCCTTGCCGACGGCAACAACATGCATGCTGTATTCCCTGGGCTTGTATACATCACTTTCCCTACAGAGTTTGGTACTGTCTACACGGCGAAGGAACTTGACGAGCTGTACCAACTGTGCAAGAAGTACAATATGCCGCTGTATGTTGACGGCGCACGACTGGGCTATGGCCTTACAGCCACTGGCACCGACATCGACCTGCCGTTCCTTGCCCATCACTGCGACGTATTCTATATCGGAGGTACCAAGATAGGCGCGCTATGCGGCGAGGCTGTGGTGTTCACCCACCATAATGCCTACGAGCATTTCTTCAGCATACAGAAACAACATGGAGCCGTACTCGCAAAGGGCCGACTGCTCGGACTGCAGTTCGATGCCCTGTTCACCGACAACCTCTATTTTGAGATTGCCCGCAACGCCAACGTCAGGGCAGAGGAGATGATAGAGGTGTTCAGGAAAGCCGGCTACGACTTCTATATAGACTCACCCACAAACCAGCAGTTTGTAATCATAGAGAACAAGGAAGTGAAGAGGCTTGAGAAGCTTGTTGCGTTCACCCATTGGGGACCAGCCGATGCCAATCACACCATCTGCCGCTTTGTGACAAGCTGGGCTACCAAACGTGAGGAAATTGAGGCTCTGGAGAAGGTGGTGTGCCGGTAACAGGCCTAATTAGTGTCTGCTGAATTAATATCTGATCACAGACAGAGGCTCGCAGGCATAGGCAGAGACGAAGATCTTCAGTATTTTTTGTTTGTTTCTCTTGTTAGAGAGCATCATTATGTAAGATGTGCTAAATGGGATAATCCACTACCGGGTTGGCACGATTTGCCAGTCGCTGATAGTGCGCCTTTCATCATCAAAGTTGATGCCCACTTTTACGATGGGAAGTCCGCACATGGCGAAACGTGCTGGGTAGTCCTTAAGGTCAATCTGCTTCATGGCAGCTGCTGCCGACTTGTTCATTTTCAGTTCAAACAGATACAATGCCTTGTTAGTGCGCATCACCATGTCCACGCGGCCAGAGGGTGTGCGCACCTCCACATCTGCTATATAGTTGGATAGAAGAGAAAAAACGATGAACATTACCTGTTGGTAGTGTCCCTCGCTCGAAGCATTGTCGCAGTAGGGTACTGTTTGCAGGAACTTCTGCAACAGGGAGAGTGCGCTGTCTACATCATCATTGACGATAAGCTGCGCCATTTTCCGGGCTGTGTTGTTCACAACCAGTGTGGATGTCTGGACATACGAGGGTACAAGCGACCTCAGAAGTCCAATTCTTACTTCTTTATTGGGTATGGATAGTGTATAATAATTAAAATTCTTATTGTAGTCCTTGATGGTGATGTAGCCGCTCTGATACAGTAGCGGTGTGATGCTCTGCATGTTTTCAGTTGGTGCATCAAAGTCGAAAGCCTCTGCCTCAATATTCTTTATCTCTGATGGCAGCACATCAAACTTTCTCAGCATTTCTATCAGATAGGTAGGTGTACCACTGGCAAACCAGTAGCTGTCGAGCCTTCTGTCCTGCATGGCATTGAGCAGACTGAACGGGTTGAAAATATCAGGTGATGGCCATGTGAAGTGATAGCCGTCATATTGTTTTTTGAGCTTTTCCACCATTTCCTCATGACCAGTCTCCTCAGTCTTGGCAAACACATCAATATAGTCAGCCATCTGTGTCTGCATTTCCTCCACCGTGATACCGCAGATGGCAGCAAATTCAGGGAGCATACTGATGTTCTTCAGATTGTTTAGTTCGCTGAATATACTCAGTTGCGAAAACTTGGTGATGCCCGTTAGGAATACAAACCTCAGATAGGGGTCACAGTCCTTCAGCGGACTGTAGAAGTTGCGCATCACCTGACGGAGAATGGGCAACTGCTCGTTCTCATGCACCACATCTAAAAGCGGAGCGTCATACTCGTCGATGAGCACCACCACCTGTTTGCCCGTCTTGTCATATACGTTCTTGATTAGATCTTTGAGCCTTATGTTGGTGTCAACCTTGTCAGAGTGCAGTCCAAAACGTTCTTCATTGTCAGACAGAATATCCAACAGATACCTTTCCAGCTGTTCCTTCTCCATGTGCTTACCCGAAGCAAGGCTGAACCTCAGCACAGGATGTTGCGCCCACTCCTTTTCCAACTGTTCAATGGCAAGCCCCTTGAACAGTTCCTTCTTTCCTTCAAAATAGCTTTGCAGTGTAGATACCAGCAACGACTTGCCGAACCGCCTTGGGCGGCTCAGAAAAATATAATTGCTTTCACTTACCATCTTATGGATATACGCTGTCTTGTCTATATAGAGATATCCACCCTGAATGAGTTTGTCGAAAGTCTGTATGCCCACAGGCAGCCGTTTTAGTTGCTTCGTTTCCATATCCGTCTATTGTTATACGCTTGCAAATATAGTCATTTTTTCTCAGAAATGTCCTGTGT
Source organism: Prevotella sp. P3-122 (assembly GCF_002251365.1). Classification (GTDB taxonomy): domain Bacteria; phylum Bacteroidota; class Bacteroidia; order Bacteroidales; family Bacteroidaceae; genus Prevotella. Next base: position 94,336 of record NZ_NPJH01000082.1, on the reverse strand, counting down.
GTTGATAAAAACACAAGTTATTCAGCTATTTTGTCTTTCATCAGTTCTGTATTGAGGATAGCCTTCCTCTTCCCGTTGAACGTGTGTCGGCGGTTGCTTGTGTTAATTACGCAAGCGAGCAGAAGAAAGTAACAAGGAACGGAACCGTGAAGTCGACAACGAAACCATGATATATGGACACTATGACAAGGCTTTGACCTGACACACGGGTAATTATGGGCAAGGTGGTGTCCATGGTTGTAGCTCCCCCGACGCTTATTGGCGCCAGCTTGCCGAACCGTGCGGCAAGCAGAGGGGCAAGGAGCAGGGTGACAAGCTCGCGGATGATGTTGGCAAGAAGGGCAATGGTGCCAATCTCGGCACCACGGTATTGGGTTATGAATATGCTCGAAAGGGAATAATAGCCAAATCCCGAGCCAATGGCAAGACAGTCTGTAAGCTGCCGATGAGGCAGGAACAGCGAGACGGCAAACGTTCCGGCAAGCGTGCCTGCTATTGTTACGAGCGGAAGCATGAGCAGCAGAGGGTCTATACCGCAGAACTGCCTCGTTATGTCGCTGTCGTTACCCACAGACATGCCGACACAGAACATCAGCAGGCAAAGGGCGTAGAAGCTCCAGTTGTCGTCGATGATACCAAGAGGCAGCATACCCGTCTGGGCACAGACTATGCCTGCTATGAAGAATGCCGTAATGATGATGCTGCCCTTCATGGCCTCTGCCTCCTTCCCTTACAGACTTTTCTCCACATCATCCACGACAGGAATATACTTCCGGCAATGCCTCCCGCAGAAAGCAGCAATGCCTCCAGCCCCAATGTGCCAATACCAGATACTACCCGGCTGTCCGAGCCAACCTCGATGCCAAGAAGAAACAGCAACGCCCATACAAGCAGTGTTGTGACTCGTGGCAGCCAGCACAAACGAAAACGCCGCAGGCATCGGCCCACGACTACACCAAGCAGCATTATGAGTACTATCTTCAGCATGTTATGGTAGTTTGGCTCTTTTTGGCAATTATTACAGGATTATTTCCCTTACAACCTCGCCATCGTAGGTGTTTACTCTCAGCCGCACTCTGTGTCCTGTGGGCAATGTGTCGACAGGAATACTTACGAAGAAACGGGAAGTGTAATATTCCGGCACGCCGTTCTGGCCATGCAGCAGACGGATGGCATATACGCCTGTCTGATCCGAGACGTAATCGCCGTCACGCATTACCGATATCCATTGCCTGGCATCTACGCTGTCAGGAACACCTGTCTTAAGCAGCAGGCCGATGTTGACATAACGCCCGTTGCGGCTTGCCCATACGCTTTCCAGTCCCACAGGGTCGGTGGCCACTTGCTCTACCTTCTCTGCAGGTTTCAGCACGGGAACCATTGCCAATGAGAATGCCTTGACGGGATTTCCCACCTTATTATAATATAGCAGCCCACGATAGACAGTGTCCGGGCGTGTCACCCATGACGGCCTGATATTAGGCAGCAGCCCGAGGGTATCATCGTCATCGGTAACAACCCTCGTCACGAGGGTGTCCGCGGAGGTATAGGCATCGACAAACTCCGTACACAGATAGCTGTACTTGCCATCGCCAGTCTCGTACCCCTCATTGGTACAAGAGACTGACGACAGCAGAGCCATAAGCGTAGGAATTATAGCTTTTCTGATGCCTGCCATAGGCTATGATATCGCAAGTTTGTTTATTGCCGGGTTGGCGTACATCCTTAGCATGCAGTCAAGAAGGAACTTGTCGTCCTTATTCGGTAGCTGTATCTTTGCCATCTGTCCGGCGAGGTATTTCTCGAATGTTGCCTTGTCATCAGCCGAATACTCTGCAGCATGAGCGTTCCCGCCCTCAAGCATGTCGAGAGCAACGAAGTTGATGGGGTAGAGGCGGTAGTTGGCGTGTATCTCCTTGTCAATATGGGTAGCAATAAGCGGGAAAAGCTCCGTCTTCGGTGTGTCGGGAGCTATCTCCTTCAGCCAGGCGTCTATACATGGTGCGCAATGGTAGTGTATGCGGCCCTTAAATCCCATGATGCCAGTTTGCATTGACACCACGTCGTCCTGTGCCGACTTCTTCCATCCTGGCACGTCGCGCTTGAGTTGGAACTCCTGCGCCTTGAGGAAGTCGCATGGGTCGTACTCGTAGGATATGGCAAGAGGTACAAGATGGAGTTGGGCCAGCCGCTCGGCGACAGAGCCCTCTCCTCCTATCACCATCATCTTCAGTATGGCGTCCTGCGTGCGGTCGTTGCTGTCCTTGGCCCTTCCCTCACGCTGAGCTATCCAGATGTTCTCGTTCTTCTCGCTGATGGCATAGTGCATGTATTCCGAGAGCAGCTTGCTCGCCATGAGCATTTCCCTCATGGACAGGCTTCGCTTTACGATAAAGCTCTTGTTAACCCTTACAAGGTCCTTGACCCAGGGGAGCGAGAGGAGGTTGTCGCCAATTGCAATCTCGCATGTCGTGGCACATCCGGCATCGATGAGAAGCACGTCGAGCAGCGCGGAATCCAGGACAATGTCGCGGTGGTTGCTTATGAACGTGTGGCGCTTGCCGAGGTCGACGGCAGAGAAGTCTGCGTCGCAGCCGCGGCTTGCCTTGCTCAGCAGCTCCTTTAGAAAGCCGTAGCAGAAGGCTTTCTGGAAATCGAGATTAGTCCTGCACTGTCTCATCTTGGCCAGTAGACCCTCTGCAGGCACGCCAGGGTAGAGGTAAGCCAGCACGGCACGGAACTGTTCGTTGGAAACGAGCCGGTCGAATACCTCCGGCAACTCATAAGACTCGAAAGGTCTGATGTCATTGAACTTTTCAGGTATCATAGGCTTGTATGTCTGTTTGTTAGAACTGATTTTCCACAATCTCGCTCAGTACGTCCTTGATGTCAAGTCCGGCTGCACGCACCTGCTGGGGAATGAAGCTCGTGGCAGTCATGCCTGGTGTGGTGTTTATCTCCAGCATGTTTATCTGGTCGTTGCCCTCGTTGTCCTTGGAGATGATGTAGTCTATGCGTATGATGCCGTTGGCATGCAGTATGTCGTAGATGCGCGAGGTCTCCTCGGCAACTCTTCTGGCCGTCTCCTCGCTCAGGCGTGCCGGTGTTATCTCCTGCACCTGACCGTTGTACTTGGCATCGTAGTCGAAGAACTCGTTGCTGGTGACCACCTCGGTGGCAGGCAGCACTACTGTCTTCTGCGCCGTCTTGTAGATGCCCTGCGAAATCTCCATGCCGTCGAGGAAGCCTTCTATCATCACCTCGTCGCTCTCCATGAATGCCACACGAAGGGCGGGTGCCAGCTGGTCGGCATTCTTCACCTTCGATACTCCGAAGCTGGAGCCGTCGGCAGCGGGCTTCACAAAGCACGGCATGCCTATGCGCTGTGCTATCTGCTGCTCGTCGTAGCTGTCGCCCCGGCGCAGCAGTATGCTGTCGGCAACCCTCACGCCAAAGCCGCGCATATAGTTGTTGAGTACGTACTTGTCGAATGTCATGGCCTCGACAAGCACTCCGCTTGTACTATAGGGTAGGTGTATGAGGTCGAAATATCCTTGCATGACGCCATTCTCTCCAGGCTGCCCGTGGATGGTTATGTAGGCATAGTCGAAGTACACCGTTCTGTCACCAAGCACGAAGGAGAAGTCGTTCTTGTCTATATCGACAGTCTCTCCGTTGTCGAGGTTCACGTGCCAGTCGGTGCCCTTAACGTCAACAATATAGATTTCGTAACGGTCGTGGTCGAAAAAGGAGTATAGTCCCTGTGCCGACCTCAACGAAACATCGTGTTCTGACGAGTCGCCACCACACACGATGGCAATAATTCTCTTCTGGGTTTTCATTGTGTTGCTATATATATTATTGTAGCAGGAACTGTTGTCCTGCGGTTGTTTACTGTTCGTTCTGGCTGTTTCCGGCAATGAATGCGCGCCACTTGCTGATTAGTGCCTCCATATCGGCAGGCAATTCGGAGTTGAAGTCCATCTGCTGTCCTGTCAGAGGATGTACGAAGCCCAGGGTGCGTGCGTGCAGCGCCTGTCTGCCACAGAGCTTGAAGCAGTTCTGTATGAACGCCTTGTACGATGCGCTGCGTGTGCCGCGTAGTATCTCCGTACCGCCATATCGCTCATCGGCAAACAGCGGATGGCCGATGTGCTTCATGTGTGCGCGTATCTGGTGTGTGCGGCCAGTCTCAAGGATGCACTCCACCAGAGTGACATATCCGAAGCGTTCCAGCACGCGGTAGTGGGTGACGGCGCTCTTCCCTATCTCTGAGTCGGGGGGAAACACGGCCATGCGAAGACGGTCTTTCGGGTCGCGTCCGATGTTGCCTTCTATGCGTCCCTCCTCTTCAGTGAAGTTGCCCCATACAAGTGCATTGTAGCTGCGGTGTGTGGTCTTGTTGAAGAACTGCTTGCCAAGGTTGGTCTTAGCGTCAGGCGTCTTGGCTACCACGAGCAGTCCGCTGGTGTCCTTGTCTATACGGTGTACCAGTCCCACCTCGGGGTCGTTGGGGTCGAAGGACTGCATGTCTCTCAGATGCCATGCCACGGCATTGATGAGCGTACCGTGGAAGTTGCCGGCACCGGGATGTACCACGAGGCCTGCAGGCTTGTCGACCACCATCAGCACATCGTCCTCATAGACAATATTGAGTGGTATGTCCTCGGCAACGATGGTGTTGTCGTGTCGTGGACGGTCGAGCATCAGCGTTATCACATCGCCCGCCCTGACCTTGTAGTTGCTCTTCACGGGCTTGCCGTTGACATGTATGAAGCCCGCATCGGCAGCCGTCTGTATGCGATTGCGGCTGGAGTGCTGCATGTGCTCGGCCAGGAACTTGTCTATCCTCAATGGTGTCTGCCCCTGGTCCACCTGCAGTTTCCAGTGCTCGTACAGTTGCTGTCCGTCCCCAATGTCGCACAGCTCGTCGAGGTTGTCTGTCAGTTCAAAATCATTTTCCATCATCAGCCAATCTTTCTTACGACCGGTCCCTTGGCCGGTTGCTGTGACGAGGAGTTCTCCTGCTTTGGTGTTGTTCCCTGATGTTGCTTCTCTGTGTGCTGCTCAGCTTTAGGTTCCGCTTGTTCCTCCACAGGGTCATAGTCTCTCACCTCGTCGTCGCCGGTAGCCTCCTCGAAGCTGTCGAAATCGTCGTAGTCCTGCTCAACCATGTTTATGGAGTCTTCCTCGCTGAGCCGGCCGTTGCCGGCAACAATCACCAGCACGTCTTCTACCGACACCTTGTCGCCCGAGTTGATATTTACGCCCTTAACCTGTACTCCGTACACCCAGTCTTTCTCTCCAGGAATAAATTTCGGCTGGCCGAGCTTGAACCCCATTGATGTCAGCTTGGCTGTGGCCTCGCGCAGGGAGCTGTTGTCTATGATGTCGGGGAGCGTGAGGGTTGGAGAGTGTGAGGAGTTGATGACTAAATATATTCTGTGTCCCGACTTCACCCTCTCGCCAGGCTCCAAGCTCTGCTCAAGGACACAGTCAGGGGGCAACGTCTTCACATACCCCGTGTCGCTCACCACCATTTCTATGCCAAGGTGCCCGAGTATCTTCTCTGCGTCGCTAAGGCTCTTATGCCTTATATTTGGCACAAGAATAGTTTCGCCGTGATGCGTATATATGTCAAGACCATAGCGTACTCCAAGGAAGAGGAGCACCAGCACGATGCCCATTGCCATCAGGTTGCCCCAAAGATACTTGCTCTTGAACTTGCCAATAAATTCGGATGGTGTCATACGTTAATTATTTGTTGCAAAGATAATGCAAACGAGTGATATGTCAAAACAAAAAAGACTTTTTTTGGTTTTGCATATATGGCTCATTGGACAAAACGACTGCAAACAACAAAGGCAGCAAAGAAACAATCAGTCTCTTTGCTGCCCTTACGCTTCTTTGTAGCAAACAGGATTACTTTCCGTGGTGCTCGTCAGAAACAGTTAACTTCTTGCGACCATGACGACGGCGGGAAGCCAATACGCGGCGGCCGTTCTTTGTCGACATTCTCTCACGGAAACCATGTTTGTTCACACGGCGACGGTTGTGGGGCTGAAATGTTCTTTTCATTTTATTCTTGACTTTTTGATGTTATGTTCTGTGTAACCTTTTGATGCTATGTTCTGTGTAACAGCAGGCGGAACCTGCCTTTTGGGCTGCAAAATTACTCATAATTTTCCAATTGACAAAGAATAAAGTGATTTTTCGCCCACATTTCTATGTTTTTTTATAAAAATATAGTAACTTTGCACCGCAAAATTAGTGAATATACAAACATTTACACATATAAGACAATGATTAATTCACAGGAAATCAAAATTGGAACTTGCATCCGCATGGATGGCAAAATCTGGACTTGCATCGACTTCCAGCACAGGAAACCAGGTAAGGGCAACACTGTAATGATTACCAAGCTGAAGAATGTTTCCGACGGAAGAGTGCTCGAGCGCACATTCCAGATTGGCTTCAAGCTTGAGGACGTACGCGTGGAGCGTCGCCCATATCAGTATCTTTATGAAGACCCAACAGGCTGCATCCTCATGAACCAGGAAACTTTCGAGCAGATACCTGTCAACAAGGAGCAGATTACCGGTGTGGAGTTTATGAAGGAAGGCGATGTTGTTGAGGTTGTTACCGACACCAGCGACGGCACTATCCTCCTCGCTGAAATGCCTGTTAAGACCAATCTGCGCGTAACCCACTCTGAGCCAGGTATCAAGGGTGATACAGCTACCAACGCTACCAAGCCTGCAACTCTGGAGACCGGCGTTGAGATTCGTGTACCTCTCTTCATCAACGAGGGCGACCTTATTCAGGTTGACACACGCGATGGATCTTACCTCAACCGCGTAAAGGAATAACATCCTGTTGGCAGCCTGTGGCTCAGGCCTCTGGCTGTAGCCAGTATACATCATAGCAGCACTGTGCGGAAATCACTCCTGCACAGTGCTGCTTTTTTGGTACGCTCAGCATGAGCATTAGCTAACGGGTGCGAGTCCCGAGTGAGCCCTAATAGCGGGAATCACATAGCCAAGGGCAAGGGTGTCCATCGCGAGGTGGAATCTGAAGGAAGCCGGCGGCAAACATCTGGTCTGACGAACAGAAACTTCATACAAGGCATATGACCGTGGGTAAGGTTGCCAAACGAACTGAAGCCCAATAGCTATTCGGAACGGTTGGTGTAAATGAAGCAGACATAAGATGGAAAGTTAATGCCCTTATCTGAGGAGGTCTCACGGACGCATGGCGAAGATGTACCCATTCGATGTGCCCTGACGGAGTAAAGCTTGCCGTGAGAAGTCAGCAGAGGTCATAGTACCTAAGACACGTGTGTCTATGGGGAAGGACCGAATCGCGCAGTGCAATAGTAAATGACTGCTACCCTTGAGACTCTTTTGTAGTCAGATGTCCGAAAGGAGCTTCCCTACTCACCACGATAGGACGGAATCCGACAATAGAGTAGGAGTGACGCTAGTCCGAGGGATGGCTGAAAACAACTTGCCACACATCGTGAGATGAGAAAGCGCGAAACCGCCGTATGCGGAACCGCTTGTACGGTGGTGTGGGAGGTCGGTAAATGTGAAAGTAGGAGGCAAATGCCTTTCTATGATTAGCATTTACCTCCTACCCGATTTGTTCCAACCAGGCGGGAGACTCTGTATAAGGCAGATTTTCATCGAAGAAATAGGCCTTTCCGGGACGCAACCACCCCCCCTTAGAATCGTCGTTATAGAAAGTTAGCGTATTTTCATAGTATAATACATATAATGTATTCTTGAAGTAGCCTGAGGTGGGGTTAGCCATCGAAGCGTCGGTTTTGAGAGAAGTGTAAGATTCTTCTCCCCGGAGATTTTCACATCCTGAGAACATCCTATCGTCCTCTTGCAATACGCTACTATTCCAGTCGTCATTGCAGAATATGTTTATCAAGGCTTTGCATCCATAGAACATTTCACTCATGTTGGTCACTTTAGATACGTCGAAATTTGACACGTTGAGCCTTGTCAAGGAAGAGCAGCCGAAGAACATCGCGCTCATATCGGTCACGTTTGACGTGTTGAAATTGACCATGTTAATGAAGGGTAGGGAACTGCAATTTTGAAACATTCCGTTCATGGTGGTCACACGGTCGGTGCACAAGTTCTCTTCGCCAAGAATGCTCGAGAGATTCCCGAAACCGGAAAACCATTTTTTCGTAGTAGTCGGCTTAAACACCTGAAATGATTTGTCAAAGACAACTTTTTTGATGTCATATTGAATCGTCCAAATAGGGCAATCTTCCAAACCTTCAATAGGCCAGGTTTCATAGATACCGTATTTGGAACCGGTGCGAGTAGCCCTGTCGGTGCCGTAATAGAAGGTAAGAGTACCGTCGTTCACCACGACGTATGCCTTACTGGTAAAATAGCCCGTGGCAGCGTTTGCCATCTCTTCGTTCCACTCGTAATCTTTGTAGTGAGCGATGCCTTTGAGGCTATTGCACGCGTTAAACATATATGCGCCGCGATTATTTCCATCATCCCAGTCTTCATCGCAGTATATGGTGGTCAGCTTAGAGCAGGCGGCGAACATATACTCCATGTATCTCACTTTTGCCGTATTGAAATACGAAACGTCGATTGTTTTCAGTGATTCACAGCCACAAAACATCCGAAACATGTTGGTCACTGAGTCGGTGCACAAGTTCTCCATGCCCTCAAATGACACCACCTTTGTGCAATCTAAGAACCAGTTTCTAGTAGAAGTAGGCTTGTAGGCTTTGAATGAGCTGTCGAAGACTACCTTCGTGACGCGGTCGTTGGGTGTTGTTGTTGAGCTTCCCGCCCAAGCCGGAATTTCTCTGTCATCAGTTCGCTTGTCATCAATGTCGTAGTAGGTGGTGCGGGATCGTGTATCCCATTTGGCATCATAATAGAAGGTAAGTGTGCTGTCATCTTCTACCACATAGGCCTTCCATGCCTTTGCCATTGCCGTCTGCGGCAGGAAGACAAGGGTGATGAACAATACGGATAGGACCGCGAGCATGTTCGGTATAAATTTCTTCATTTCTTCTGTACCTCCTCCTGACCCCTTGATTGGGGAACGCCTTATAGGAGGTTGAGGCGTTTGGGTTTATGAATTATTCTTTTTGCTCTTGAGTTTCCTTTTCACAAACTCATTTCCTTCTGAACTGGAACGAAAACCTCATAGCCAAGGGCGCGGAGTTTCATACTGGATGATTTCTCTGTGTTATTCTTGACTATGGCGATGTACCAATTGCGCTCGTTGACGGATACGCCTACAGCGCGGCTCGCACTATCAGCAAGTCGGCATGAAACTTTGTCTTTCCCTTATATTTGTTTCATTTGTCTGTCAATGCAAATGGCAAAAGACTCTCTGCAAAACAGCCTCGCAAGGATCCTTTTTTGCCCAAAGTGTATATCTCTGTAATAGAGAGATGCATTAAAACGGTGCAAAGGTAAGCAAAATGATTTAACGAACCAAATATTTTGTCTATTTTCCTTTCTTATGTGAAATAATAATTCAGAAAATGCTGCAAAAGCTCAAAGTTTTAATCTTTTTGTGATTATTTCGATAGATATTTTGCTTGCTTTAATTCCAAAGTGCATCTCTCTATTACAGAGATATGCATTAAAAACAACTTACTAAATTTTATTATTTCCCTATTTATTATATATCATCAAGTATGAGACGATTGGCTTTATCCACTTTTGATTTTTGGATGGAGTCAAGGTAGACTCTCGTCGTTGTTTCACTATCATGCCCGAGCCCTTCACTTATAATGGACAAGGATATTCCTTTGTTCCTAGCTATAGTTGCCCATGAATGACGCATTACATAAGTTGAGAGGGGTATGGATATACCTATCATCTTTCCAATCTTTTTCAAATGGCGGTTAATGCGTATCAGTTGATTCCTGTACTGTTGTCGTTCTGCGCAATTTTCAATCGCTATAATAGGCAGAAGATATTTTGTTGGACTCTGATACTTATCCACAATAGTACCTATCTCAGGTACGAAGGCAATGGATAACTCTTGGCCTGTTTTCTTCCTGCGATATGTTATATAACCATCTGCCACGTCTTTTTTGCACAAATATGCCATGTCAATAAAACTCATGCCTCGCGTATAGAAACTGAACATCAACATATCGCGCGCAAATTCGAGTGCAGGGCGACGAGACAAATCTACAGTTTTTATCTTGCGAATTTCCGAAATGGAAATAGCCCTTTTCCTCGTCTTATCAATGCCAGTATATACAATATGGAATGGCAACCTATCAACAGTAAGACCTTCTTTAACAGCTAAATTGTAGGCAGAGCGTAAGTTACGCATATAGAAAGAACTCGTGTTCCGCGTTACACCTCTTGATTTGAGAAACGCCTCATATCGCTCCACCACTTCTGTCGTCATCTTAGGGAAACTAAGGTCTATACCATTACGGTATTCCATAAAGCTCCGTAATGTACTTTCCATGGTCTCCCCACATCGCGTACGTCCTAATTGAGAATACTTTTCTGACAGTCTTCTCATAAACTCAAACACCCCCTTTCCTTCTACAGTACTGCCTTGGAATGCTTTCACAAAATCGTCTATACAACTCTGGTTCTTTTTAAAGTAATTAGCCAAAAGGACAAAACGTTTCATTTCCCATTCCAAATCATTTCGGATAGAAATGAGATAGTTGTAGTTCCGATTGTCATTACTTGGAAGAACAATAGTTTTTTGCTCTTCACTCCATTCTTCGGGATAAATACGAAATCCTGTATCAATTTGCCGAGTTTTACCATTATAAACTATTCTGTATAACAATGTTCCTTCTTTACCCAAATCTTTAGATGCTTTAAAAAATAGTGCTATTGAATCCATAATTTACTCTTTAATGATTTTACTTGTATAATCTGACAATATAACTTGATAATAATGTGGGAAGATTACTCTTCAAAAATGAACTGTGAAATGATGATGTGACGGTTATTTTGTCATTATATCATTACTTAAGTTTCTCATGTGATAATTCTCTGTGTATAAGGGTTTAAAATAAGGTTCATCCGACATTTCGAGTGATTATCATTTATAGCAGTCTGGTCTGTATTTGTTACCTTCATTGCCGCTAAGGTTACAAATCTTGTCTGTGGCGTATTCGTATTTGCGGTTCATGCTATATCTCGAGTGACAATATATTGTTGCGTGGTCTATGCATATATATATAATTGCCGATAAGGTTAATAACCTTAAGGCCGTAAGGTTATTAACCTTTCAGCCGTAAGGTTATTAACCTTTCAGCCGTAAGGTTATTAACCTTATCAGGGTTGCAAACGTATTCATGTCCTATGGCAAACTATTTCACCCACTTCAGTTAATAATAAACTTCAAGAATAATATATTTAAGTTTCGCATGTGCTCCGCTAGGCTGCCGCTTCGCTTGCGAAGAACTTTAGGAGTTCTCGCTTAGGCGAGCGGCAAAGCCGAAACTCGCTTAGGCGAGCGGCAAAGCCGAAACTCGCTCCCTTTGGTCGCTTAGGAAGTTAAAAGACAATTCTTTTGCAAACGAGAGCAGAGCCAAGCTTGTTTGAGCTATGCCGAGTGCAGCTAAAGAATCGACGAAGACAATTCTTTTTCAAACGAGAGCAGAGCCAAACTCGTTTGAGCTATGCCGAGTGCAGCTAAAGAATCGACGAAGACAATAGTAAAAGCCTGGCTTAAACATACGTTATTTATCTCCTCTTTACTACTTGCTAAAGTTGAGTAAAGAATAATATTCACCATCTCAATGCCCTTTCCGCTTCCATGGTTTATATACAGACACAATGGTTACGACGGTCAGCAGCACTATTTGGAGCAGGCCAGCATAGGCATTTGTACTCACGTTATGCCAATATTGTGCTGCATCACCGTTGCCCTCCATGATAGCCTTGCCTACCAGCACATTCTCCTTTACCAATGGTCCCATGTGGAACGTGCCGAGCAGAATCATGAAGATAGTTAGTACCCATTTCACCGTGAGCCATCTGTGCTTGAAGAAGCCCCAGTTAGTAAAAACGCCATAGACAATACCTGTGAGCAAACACCCGATAGCTCCAGGAACTAGTATCTTCATGTCAATGGCTTCCAGTATCTCTGCCATCCAATACATTCCTGCTGCATCCTTTACCACTACAAGGTGCCGCAACAGATTCATGGATATGGCAGAGCCAAACCAAGCTATGGCACATACGAGGTGTACGACTTTCAATGCCTTCATTCCTTTTGCCGATAGTTTCTTCATTGTCTTATCATCTTTGATATAACCTACTTCGTCAACGTCCAACCATGATCGCCATGGTAAATCATCTGCCTGGTCATGCCACCGTCGACGCAGATGTTCTCGCCAGTGATGAAACCAGCCTTTTCGGAACAGAGGAAAAGTACCATGTTGGCAATGTCGAGAGGATTGCCGACACGGCCTGCCGGTTGCTGGTAAGCATCGGGACCCTCATACACTTGATAGTCCGTATCTATCCATCCTGGAGAGATGGAATTGACACGAGCCTTGCCTGCAAGACTGACGGCAAGGGCATGTGTGAGTGCTGCAATACCGCCCTTCGCAGCCGTGTAGCTTTCTGTCTGAGGCTGACTCATGCGGTCGCGAGAAGATGAAATGTTGACGATGGAAGCTCCTTCTGCAAGATGATCCTTCAGGAGTTTCACCATGTAGAAAGGCGCTGTTACACCCACTTTGAGCGCATACTCAAATTCTTCGTATGAGCATTCGTCAATGCCTTTCATCAGGGGTAGGGCGTTGTTCACGATGAAATCAACCTTGCCGTATTTTTCGATTACCAGTTTCGTGAACTCCTCAATAGCATATCTGTTAGAGAGGTCGCCAACAAAATGATCCAGTCCTTCTTGCTTGTCGATGACTTCTACCAGGGCCTCTTGCTTTCTGAACTCTTCGGCAATACATTTGCCAATGCCTTGTGCGCCACCGGTCACGATGACTACTTTATCTTTGTATTCCATATACTTTTTCTTTTGCGTCCATTGTTTAGATGATTTAATGTGTTATTATTATAGGTGGGTTCTATAAATTCCCACCGTCAAAAGAGTTAACAATTATGGGGTGACTTATAGAACCCACCTATATTGTTATGCTGTCTCCTTCGTACCCGATGCACCAAAAGGGGACATCCTTTTCTTTGCAGAAAGGCTCCATGCGCCACGCACTCTCAAACCCACTCATGACAAAGTGCATTGGGACAAACATTCCAACCTTGAAGCGATTTATAAATTGACGCCCTCCAAGCGTATAGCCATTGCCGATGCGTCCGTCCACAGGAAACATCACGAGGTCAAAGGAATCGGTTATCTTTCGAATGTCTTTCAGTTCACCAAGGAACCGCTTTTCCTCTGCCACAGGATTGATGTGTTGACCGAACTCTTCACTGAAGACCTCTCCTTCAGGCGTGCCGTCAACAAGGAAGCGTGCGTACCAGTTGCACAAGTCACCAGCATGAAAGATGGTTTTATCTTCTGTTTCAACAATCCAGCTCACGCCACTGTCATTGCTGCCTGTGGCTATCACTTTCAGGTTCTCATCTTCCCATACCGTTCCTTTGGCCATCCATACATCGGCATCCTCTTTCTGCGCTCTTCTTCGTTTGAGTATATCCTTTGACAGGATGTATGTGATATTGGGGATTCTATTCTTCCATCTGAGGATTGCTTTCGTGAAGTGGTCCTCATGGAAGTGGCTTGAAAACACGTACACATGTTTACATGTATTCATGTACCCACTCATTACATCGGCAGGATCCATCCAGTAGTCAAAGACCAGGATGCACCGATCCGTTTCAAGCAGGAATCCACTATGGAAGATGTATCTGAGTGTCATCATTTCAAAGCCTTGCCGTCTGAAAATGCCTTTCCGATGGTCTTGCCAAGTTCGATGTAACCATGATGTATCGGGTCGAACACGATGAGTTCCATCTTCTCCATGTCGGGCTTGCCGTCCTCTGCCAGATAGTTCTCATCTACAAGGATGTTGACTATCTCTGCCACGATGTAATAGCCCTCTTCCGACTCGTCAATCTTTTCCTTGATGCGGCACTCCAAGGTCATGGGAAAGTCGGTGAAGACGGGAGCATTTACATTCTCTGACTTCTCGCATTTCCAACCTGTCTTCGCCATCTTGTCTGCATCGTTCTTGGCTGATACGATGCCGACGAAGTCAGCAGCTACCATGGTCTGCTTTGTAGCAAATGCCACGGTAAAATCAGGGCAGTCGTTCAAGTTCTCGGTGGTGGCATGCGCACCCATGGCAATCATAATCTCCTTTGCGTCCCATTGACCGCCCCAAGCAGCATTCATAGCATTGGGCTTGCCGTTCTTGTCGTATGTGCCGATAATCAGTACCGGCTGTGGAAGCATCCACGATTTTTGTCCAAATGATTTGACCTTTGGTCTTCCTCCTCCTTGTAAAGCAGAGTTAATGCCTGCATTACTCTGCGTTTCCTTCGTTCGTCGGTTCATTCTTATTCTATTTATTTTGTTATCAATTCATTCAATTTATCTTCTCGTATTATCTTCGGTTGTGCCTTACCTGCCAGAACGAGAATCTTCTTCCCATTCCTGTAGATGTGCAGTTGGCTTCGCCTTCCTCCTCCTTGCAAGGCATAGATTGAGCAAGCTCATCTCTGCTCTTGCTTCGTTCGTCGGTTGCCTACTCCGTACCACATCCGTCAAGGTCTCATTATCCTTCATGGCTTGCCATATCGGATAATACACACCATCTGGTTCAAACAGCTTCTTCTGAAGGTGTGAGCACATATTGGTTGTATCTATTGTCATCTCATTACGTTTATATCATCAACATAATCCTGCCTGCTTCTTTTGTGAACATTTCGGGAAAGCGGCAAATCGTTGCATACACCTGCTTGCTCGTCACAGGTTGCCCGTCTTTTCGTTGGTGCAACCCTTGGCGATTGATGGCATCAGCAATTTGGTCGGTAGTCATACCGCCATTTCTCTTAACCATCACATATACTATGGCTTCTTCTATCTTCATATTGATGTTATATATCTGGTGGCTCCACCGCTGCCGAATGGAAAATCCTGTTCCCCTTCCCTTTGCCGATGTAGAATATTTTCCGATCTCTTGGATCAACCAAGGCATATACATAATATCCTAATGCCTCTTTGACACTCTGTTTAAGTTCCATGTCTATGATTTTAGTTGATTATGGCCACTTTGATAACTCCATCTCGCTTCTGCTCAAAGAGTTCGTAGGCTTCAGCTATCCTCTCCAACGGGAAACGGTGGGTGATGAGCGGTGTGGTGTCAATCTTGCCCTCCTTGATGAGTTGCAGGATCTCTTCACAGTCACAGCCATCCACACCTCCTGTCTTGAAAGTGAGGTTCTTGCCGTACATTTGTGGGAGTGGAAGCATCTGAGCTTCATCATATAGGGCAACTACCGTAATTATGGCATTTGGACGAGCACATTGCCAAGCGAGTTGGAATGTGTCGTTTGCTCCAGCTACTTCAAGAACTCTGTCAGCACCACCATTGACACTGTTTTTGATAACGAACTCCTGGCACTCTTCGGGAGTAGTCAGAAGAACTGAAGAATAGTGCTTACGAACAAACTCACGTCTCTCTTCAGATTTTTCGCAAACGATGATACGCTTTGGGTTCCTCAGCATCACACAAATAAGGGTGCAGATACCTGTAGGACCAGCTCCGATAATCAGAACTGTATCGTCTTCTGTTATCTCAGTGATACGTGCTGCCCAGAATCCAGTAGCCAGTACGTCACCTACAAACAATGCCTGTTCATCGGTTACGTCTTCAGGAATACGGTTCAATCCTTGGTTTGCCAATGGTACACGGACGTATTCCGTCTGACCGCCGTCAATGCGACAACCCAATGCCCAACCGCCATGTGGTGAGGTACAGTTGTTTACGTAGCCATTCTTGCAGTAGAAGCATTCTCCGCAGAAGGTTTCTACGTTCACCGTCACTCTGTCACCTGGCTTTACGGCAGTCACCTCAGAACCGACTTGTTCAACGATTCCCACCATTTCATGACCAACGGTTATTCCTGGCACAGCACGAGGTACACTGCCATGCTTGATATGGAGATCACTTGTGCAGATGCTTCCCAAAGTCACCTTGACGATGGCATCTGTAGGTTCTATGAGCGTTGGCTTTGCTTTTTCAAGCAATGCGAACTTTCCTTTTTCTATGTATGTGTATGCTTGCATTATATTGTGTCTCTATTGAATACCGGCATCTCATCGGGCAGGTCAATAGCTAATTCTATCAATCCTGCAACATTTCCCTCTGCATCATACCATGGCGTCTGGTGCAGAAGCTTATGCTTGCCGTGACGGATAATCTGATAGGTGTTGCTTTCGCCAGATTCAATCATGTAGCGAATCATAGCTCCAGCTTTCTCTCCATGACAATTATAGAGATTTTTGCCAACCACATCGCCATCACGATCAATGGCACGTTTGTTTTGATAGAGTATAATACCTTCTTTATCGCATACTGTTGCTGCGATGTTAGGGACGTTTTCGAGATAGTCAAAAGTCATGATTTGATGTGTTAATAATGTTTGATATAGCGAGCCAAACCATAGACATAGCGACGGAATCCTGGTTTGTAGGCAAGGATGCGGTCAAACCATCCGAGATATTTGTCGGTAAATCTAACCACCACGCCCACATACACCATGGCGAATAGCGTGCCAACGCCTACTATCTGCCATTGCCATGAGCCGAGTAGAAGAATGCATAGGATTACGGCAAGGATGACGAGTGATGTGTCAACCCTTATCTTTGCCTTCGGAAACTCAAGACCTGTAACCTTATGGATAGCAATCGTAATTCCTTCACCAGGCATAGTTACGGAACCACATTTAACCTCCATGGCAATGCCGATGCCAAGGATGGTACAGCCGGCAATCTGTACTAAGACGTTAATCCAAAGCGTATCGGACAGGAGCCACTGTGTCAGATACATGTTCAAGTCAATGAGCATACCGAAGAAAAATCCGATGACGAGCTGGAACAGCTGTACCCACTCAAAGTTTCTTCTTAGTATCAGTATTTGTGCCACAACGAAGATGACATTCATCAGTATGGTGTAGGTACCGATAGTCCACTCCGGTACTGCGTCCATAACCTCGCCGGCACTCGCCATAACGTACGGTATGGTCGAGATTACGCTGCTACCAAGTTGACTCCTTACGCATACGGCTACTCCAAGCGTCATCACATAAAGCGAAATGAGAAGCAGAAAGTGTTGCCAGATGAATGAATTTATCTTGTCTTTCATTTTTCTAAACCTTCTTTATGAACTTAGCCGGTACACCACCCACAACAGTTCTTAGTTCTATATTCTTCACAACTACTCCAAGCGGATATAGTCCGCAATCAATCTTGAAAATTTTCTTCATTGTTTTTTTTTGCCTTAAAATTTGAAATGTATAGGTTTTGTAAACTCTTCCCTATTCTCAAGTCCCTGAACATGGCCGAGGTTGGTCATCCACCCGTCGATGTTTTTAAGATAGAACACCTTTGCTCATCCAAAGATTTCGTGCAGCTCCTTGTTTGAAAGTTTGCCAATCCAATTCTCGCCTGTAGCTACTGTGAGGTCAGCAAGATGTTTCTTTTCTTGTATCATAGCGTCAATGCGTTCCTCGAAAGTGTTTTGCGTGATGAAGCGATGCACCTGTACGTTCTTATGCTGACCGATACGATATGCGCGGTCTGTTGCCTGTGCTTCTACCGCTGGATTCCACCATAGGTCGTAATGTATGACGTGAGTAGCTGCCGTGAGGTTGAGACCTGTACCGGCTGCCTTCAATGAAAGTATGAAGATGCGGTCGTTGCGGTTGTTCTGGAAACGGTCAACCATTTCCTGGCGTTGTTTCAATGAGCATCCACCATGATAGAACATCGGTTCTTCATCAAGAGTGTTACGGATGAAGTGTCGGAGCAAATCGCCCATCTCGCGGAACTGCGTGAAGATAAGGACCTTCTCGTCAGCATCAATGATACTACGAAGCATATCGAGCAACATTTCTGTCTTTCCCGATAAGGTTGCATCCATGCGGTTGTCCTTGAGATACTGCGTCGGATGATTGCAAATCTGCTTCAAGGCAAGCATCATCTGCAGGATAAGTCCCTGGCGTTTGAAAAGAGTCTGATGGTCTTCTCCCTCCATGCTCTCTATGACAGCCATACATTTGTTGACGGTCTCTTGGTATAGCGCAGCCTGCTCAGGAGTAAGCGATGCCAACTCATTACGTTCTATCTTGTCAGGCAGGTCGCTGATGATACTCTTGTCCGTCTTCAGCCGTCGCATCAGGAACGGAGCTGTCACCTTGCGGAAACGTTCGGTCACACGACTGTCTCCATACTTCTGTATAGGCTTCGCGTATGAATCGGAGAAATCCTTTGCCGAACCAAGATAGCCCTTGTTTGTAAAGTCAATGATACTCCAGAATTCCGACAAACGATTCTCCACCGGTGTACCACTCATGGCGATGTGACAATTGGCAGGGATACTGTGTATAGCCTTACTCTGTGCAGTATCGCTGTTCTTGATGTTCTGGGCTTCGTCTATGACGATTACTTGCCATTTCTGTTTCTTCAGTATGTCGGCGTCAGAGCGCACCACGCCGTATGTCGAGAGGATAATGTCTGCATTCTTGCAGACCTCGTCCTTCAGGTCACGTGCCGTACCGTGATATACACCAGTGGTCAGTTGAGGAGCGAAGCGCTTCACCTCCGACTGCCAGTTGTGCAGCAAACCTGTTGGCACTACCACAAGCGCTTGCTTATTGTCCAGTGCGCCCTCTTCCTTCATTTTTGCCAGAAAGGTAATAACCTGCAGGGTCTTGCCAAGCCCCATGTCATCAGCTATGATGCTGCCGAAGCCTATCTTCATATTGCGATACATCCATGAGAAGCCTCGTTCCTGATAGGGTCGCAACTGTGCATTGATACTTTCTGGCAGAGGAATGACGCTCTGTGATGTAAATTGTCTTATGAGTTCGCGCACCTCATCGGTCAGTTCTACAGGTGCTCCCTTATACTCACCACAAAGAGCCGCCTGCAACAGTTCGCCCGGCTTAATCTTTGGTGGGGCATTCAGCACTTTATGCAGTTTCGACATTCTCGCCTCATCAATATAGACGTATTGTTCCTTGAACCGGAGCAATCCACTCGCACGACCGAGCAATCTGTTAAATTCTTCGGGTGCCAGGAACACATTGCCCACAGCCACCTGCCAGTTGAAGTCAAGCAGGTCGCTCATTGACAGGAACCCATTTGAATCCTTTCCTTTCGATTTCAGTTTTACCGATATTTGTGGACGAATAAGTGTCTGTAATGTCTTTGGCATGATGACGTTCACACCGAGCAATCGCATGGCAGGAATCACTTGCAGCAGGAATGTTGGGAAAGTTTGCATCGTGAACTCAATGCTTCTCTTGCCCTTGTCGTTGATGTAAGCGTCAAGTCCGTCAACTATATCGCATAGGATGGCAAGCTGACGCAGTATCTCCATCCTGCTTGATGTGTATGCCTTCTTTGTCATCACATCCTCCAACGGATGGTCATCCGCCTTCACATCCACGGCAAAGCCCTTTTCTGTCTCGTCAATAAAGAACGTTACCTGATGCTTGTTCTGCATAAAGTAGCGGTCAAGCCATGAGCGTATGCCGCCAGGGGTATTCGTTTCTCCGATACCATTGAAACGCGAACACTCAGCTTTGAAGAACAAATCATAGAACAGTTCATCTTTGCTCTCATGCGATAGCATAGGAATGACTGACGTTATCATCTTGCTGACAAGTTCCTTGCTCTGACCCAATCTACCCATAATGCTTCGGGTGGCTTCGTCAATCATGGCAGGTTGCCATATAATGCGGTATTCCTTCTCTTCCTTTGCCTTGGCACGTCCACGTCCTTTGCTGATCACAAGGTCATAGTAAATCTGTGGAACTACGCAACCATGCGCTATCAGTTGAAGCGCACAGATGAGCACACTGCGAAGAGCTACAATAGAATCATCATAGTCACGCAGAAAGTCAATGTTGATGTCGAGCAATTGCTGAAGCAGGGAAGGGCGAATATCGTCAACAGAAACAACGTCACGTTTGTTCAAAGTCTTGCAACTGGTACCTTCAAACAGTTTCTGCTTATCCTGCAACACCTTTGTTGCCACCTTACTTATGTATAACAGTTCCTTCTGGTACGCCTGTTGGAAATCGCCATGATGACAAAACGCAGGCGACGATGGCAGAAGGCTGGACAACGGCAATGCAAGATCAGAGAGCAATGTGTAGTCGGGCATCTGTTCGGGCACTTTCCTCAGTTGCATCTGTTCCATCGTGGCATTCACCGCACTCGTATTCTCCACCTCCATCATCTCTGTGTAATCGGTGGCTGTTATGCCACGCTTCTCCAGCTCTGCCATCAGGTCAACTCCATGCAGCGAGAATACAAGGAACGGATTATTGTCAATCTCCATGCTCGTTTTGTAGATGACGGCAGCCAGATGCTTGCAAGGCACAGCCCAGTCAGGACATGAGCAATTCATCTTCAAGTCCTTCCATTGCTTGGGGAACAATGGCATACCAGCCTCTTCAGCCATCTTTGCCAACGATTCATCCAACTGACGGTTGAAGAGTTTGCTCAGCACGACAGGTTGTTCCAGTATCAGTTTGATGAGTTTGTCAATATCCTTCGACGAGAACTCGGGCAGTTTTATGGTCTCGCTATAGGGCGTGCGACGGCTTCCCTTCACTTTCGCGCTAATGATGTTGCCCGAGAAGTTTATCTCCTGCACCATACCATTACGAGCGTATGAAGCGCCACGAGGTAATCGGTTACTGTAATCAATATTCTTTAGTGCGCCGAGCCATTGCTCGCCCCACCATGTCTTTCCGTATTTTGTTGCCATGTTTCAAGTTCTTTCTATTTGTTGTTTTAGAACAGATTCTTCCCATTTTCTCAATGAAGACAGTTGTTCCGGAGTGTGTAACCAATGTTCGCTGTCCTTTAATGTTACAACATCGCACATGAACTGATTGATAAATGTCTCGTTCACTTTGTCGCTGACAACCAAATCTTTTTCAGCACGCAAAATATATGTCTTGTTGGACCAATTTGCTATTTGATGTAATACAACCCATTCATAATACTGTTCATCTTTCTCTTCCATACCCTCAACAAATCTTTTCATGTCCAAAATTGGGGAAACGAACAATGCTTGTTCAATCTTTTCATTCTCAAAAGCCAACAAGGAATACCAGCATCCAATTGAGTTGGCACGGAGACTTATTGTTGAATAGTGTTCTTTGAGAAAATCCTTTACTTCCAAAAGTTTAGGAAGAACATTCCAAGGCACATCCATAACGGATAAGTCAATCCCAATCACTTGATAGCCTAAAGGAACAGCAATATTTGCAAAGCGAATCGCTTCTTCCTTGTTGCCTGCTTGTCCATGTACAAATAGAAACACATTCTCTTTCTTTTCTCCAATGATGATTGCATTGGTATGTTGTATTTTACATTTTTCTATGTTCATATATTAATTGTTATTGATAAATTTTATGGCATTAGAAGGTCAGACGGCATGTTACGTAGAAATCCATCTGCCTGGATGCGCATCAAACATTGTTCTGCAATCTCTGCCACCTCTTTCTCCTCTTTTGAGTTTTGCAAGAAGATGGCAATTGATAAGTGAGAACCATCGGGCAAAAGAACGATTCCAACATCGTTTCTATCTTGTCTTCCGTCAGAAGAAGGAAAGCCTGAACCTGTCTTGTGAATCAGTTTGCCACCTTTGGGCAAGACTGCTGCTATGCGTTGCTTACCAGTATTACAATCTGCCATTGTATTCCAGATAAAGGAGAGATTCTTGTTGTCATTCCTATGAAGATAGAACCACTCCAAGAGCCTTGCCATTTCTTTCGGAGTGGCTGAATTTCCTGTGGCTCTATGAGGATTTTTTTTCATCTCCTTCTCTGTCAGCCGCACATGGATGTCTTTGAATCCAAGCGTATGGATATATTTCTCTACTGCATCCGGCTGTCCGCATGATGCAAACAAAAGGTCGCACGCATTATTGTCGCTCTGTTTCAATGACCATTCTATTAACTCTGCAAATGTGAAATAACGCATACCTTCAAATATTGACAGCATAGGCGACCATGTCTCAGCGTCCAGACTATCCTTGTGCACAAGAACAGAGTCGCTCAGTGTCAGTCCTTTCTTGTGCAAGTAGTCTGCTACGTATAAAGCCTGTGGAAATTTCATGACGCTATGCATGGCAAAAGCACTATCCTCCTGATGACCGCAATATAAATCCCCATTCATAATGCTTGCCCCATATGAAGGACATGGTGATTGACCTTTCGCCTCTGTAGTTTGGATGTAAGCTAAGAAAAAGGTGAGAAGCAGAAAGTGTTGCCAAATGAATGAATTTATCTTGTCTTTCATTTTTCTAAACCTTCTTTATGAACTTTGCCGGTACACCACCAACAACAGTTCTAGGTTCTACATCTTTTGTTACAACAGCTCCAGCTGCAACAATGGCTCCTTCGCCTATTGTCACTCCTTGCAGTATCGTTACATTTGCTCCAAGCCAAACCTTATCTTCTATACGAATAGGCTTGAATGTCATGTCGCCACGATGCTCTGGATCGGGATTGTGATTGATAGTACAGAGTGTTGCATTATGACCAATAAGGCAATCATTGCCGATGAAGATACCTCCTTGATCCTGAAACTTGCAACCGCTATTGATGAACACACGCTCACCAATGTGGGTGTTCTTGCCACAATCCGTATTGAACGGAGGGAACATGCCGAACGACTCTGGCACTTCAATGTCCCAAAGTTCGGAGAACAGCTTCCTGAGTTCCTCAGGTGTATGGTACTTGTTGTTTATCTCCATAGTGATGCGAATAGCCTCTTGCGCCATCTGGTGCATGAAGAGGTGGGGTTCGCTACCAGCCACGACAGGTTTCCCTGCTGCAATGTAATCTCTGTATTCTTGTACTTTCATATTTATTCAAAAGCAATTACGGCACATGTTCCGCGCTCACATTTCAGTTCGATGTAATATTTGTTATCATCCACATAAACAAGTGGAGTGAGTTCTTCGCTCTGACGTGCTGCTCTTTAGTTTCTTTTACTTATGCAATGCCAAGAAGCTCAATTTCAAAAACGAGTGTGGAGCCCCCAGGGATGCCTGGCTGTGAGAACTTGCCATAACCCATCTCGGCAGGGATATAGACCTCCCATTTATCGCCCACACACATTTGCTGCATGGCAATGATCCAACCTTCAATGAGGTCACAGAGACGGATGGCAAGCGGAGCACCGCCACGGCTGCTGTCAAACTGCTTGCCGTCGATGGTACGACCTGTGTAATGTGCAGTAACTATGCTTCTGGGCGTAGGATGCTTTCCATCTGCTTTGCCCTCTGCCAATACCTTATAATATATACCCTTGGGGAGCGGTTTCACTCCCTCTTCCTGTGCTTTGTTAGTAAGCCAATTTTTATTAACTTGTGCGTATTCTCTTTTATTCATGTTCATACTATATTATTTGTATGCAGATAGACCGCTAAGGCAACCTGCAAGATGATTATTATGGGTATGCCATACTTGAATTTCTTGTGCATCGTCTTGTGGTGCCAAAGTCGCATACCTGCCCATGCTCCGATACTACCACCTATGGCAGCCAGCAACAAAAGCGTGGTTTCTGGAATGCGCCACTTGGCTTTCTTGGCCTTGTATTTGTCAATGCCATACACGATGAATGCAACAGCGTTGATGGCAAGGAGATAGTAGGCGAGGTAACTATGTAATGTGTTCATACTCTTCAACTGCGTTTTCATCTCTCTTTAAAATCCCAACTCCACATCCTTGCCGAATGGTGCGAGCGAAAGTCCGGCCATCTTGAAATGCTGTTTGCCCCAAGGAATGCCGATAATGGTTATACATAAGAGAAAGCCGAAGAATAGATGCATGAGGCAAGCCCACAAACCTCCGAAAAACAGCCAGAGTAAATTCAGCGGGATGCGAATGCAACCAGTTGGACTATTCGATTCTCTTACTGTAGAACCAAAAGGCCATAGGCAGAGCAAGCCAATCTTGAATGTCTGTATCGCAAAGGGAATGCCGATGATAGTACATGCAAGAGCCAGACTTCCGGTGAAATAACCGATGGCAGCTTCGAGACCTCCGAAGAGCCACCAAAGTAAGTTTCCTATTATGCGCATAAGATTATTCTTTTATATTCTTGTTAATTTCTTGCCATTCCTGATGCTCCTCCAGATGATTGGTCTTTACCAGTACACTCTGGAAGCCGAAGTTTCTGCCAGCTTCGGCATTCTCGGCACGGTCATCGAAATAGAGGGTGGTGGCTGGATTCAATCCAGTCTGTTTCGTCATCTCTTCATAGATTTCGACGGATGGCTTCTCCTTCCGCATGGCGTATGAGAGGAATACTTCATCAAACAACTCGTCCGTGGAATATCCAAGCTGCTTCATCAGACAGACCGACTTCTGCCAAAGCGTGTCGTTGATGTTGCTGAGCAGATAGACCTTGTACTGCTTCCGAAGTTTGACTAATGCTTCAAGTCTTTCTACGGGCAGATTACCACACAGCTCTTCGAGCACTTTTTCAATATCTTCGGTTGTGGTTCCTTTACGGCAAAGACTCAGCATCTCTTTCAATGTTTCTGATTCCGCTACAAGACCATTAATATATTGGTGCATCAGTCTCTTGATCTTGCGGACATGGATTAGTCGCTTGAACGCCGTTACGCCCAGGCTCTCCATGGCTTTCACAACAGAAGCATCATCAATGTTCACGATGACACCTCCATAATCAAAGACGAGTGTTTCTATCTGTTTTATGCTCATTTTCTTATTGTTACAATTCTCTTATGACATGCTTGATGGCAGCTACCGGGTGATACAAAATCATTCTTGGCCCACCCCAGCGCATCACTTTGCACATTCGTTCTTTCATCTGAGGACGATAGCAGTGGATGGGACACTTTTTGCTAGTTGGTTTGTTCTCGCCAAACTTACAGCGTTCCAGTCTTGCAGTAGCGTACTGTAGCAACTCTTGGCACCCAGGACATAATTTATTATTGCCCTCCTTCTTCCTGCAGTACAGAACGTATCATCTGCTCCACAACTCGCTGCTCTTCCTTTATTCTTTTCATCTTTTTATTTTAAGAAAGGATCAAGCGTAGCCAGCAGTTCGGCTTTATCTACCACACCGCTTGTGCGCCACAATACTTCTCCGTTTCGGAAAAGCATCAGCGTTGGCACGGATTGGATGCGGAATTGGCTTGCTGTTTCGCCGTACTTGTCCACATCCACCTTGATGATTCGGATGCGGTCGCCCAATACACTCTTCACCTGCTCCAGAATGGGGTGCATCGCCTTGCATGGTTGGCACCATGTAGCAAAGAAATCGACCAGAACGAGCTGGCTACTGTTTATTACGTTATTAAATGTCTCCATAATTATCTGTCTATTTCTGTGAAACGATTAAAAGTTCTGCCGTCCCTCGTAACTTTCCCGAAGAACATGTTTTCTGGGCGAACCCAATAGGCTTGGTCTCCATAAAGAGCCTGATATACCACCATGCGCTCCTGTGTCTCGGAGTCGAAGGCAGAAGGACATCAGTACCTGGGCAACCGGGCACCTGTCCAAAAACAGGGTTACAGAACGAACCAAAACGCTTAGGAAAGTGAGCTAGAATTGGTACAACGAACTGGACACCCTAGTTATTTTATTTCAATTTAAGTGCAAATTTACATAAAAGTCTCGAATTTAAGCCCGTCGGTAAAAAGAAGTTGTAATTTTTAAAGGAAGTTGTGTTTTTGCTGTACGGTCTTTCTGCACTGATATGAGAGCAACTTGACCTTTGTATGGCGTGAATGCTTCGATGCTATATTCTCGTGTTTAACCATCTCAGACAAAAGCATTGCAACCGCCCACGAAACGTTTGCGGGGAATGGCGCCTTCATTTATGTCTATTACCACATGCGCTCAGACATGTTGTTTTCGAAAATTGCCCATAAAAGTTTTGCCTTCTCGCAATTATTGATTAATTTTGCAAACCAAAAGAGAAATGCCCTTCCTTACAGGCCCAACCATTTGTTGTAAAGAGGGTGTGTAACTCTTTAGCATGAGGGAAACAAAAAGAAACAATAGTTGTATTATGATTTTTATGAGTATTACGAAAAAAATGATGCTGGCCTTGCTGCTGGCAACGCCCCTACACATGGATGCGCAGACAATAGACGCTTCGTTGTTTGGGGTGGGTTACAAAGAGGCCTTGACGGCCGTAGAGAAAGAGTTTGGCAAACCTAATGCCACAACGGAAGGAAACCTGTATTACAGCAAAACTCTGTATGAGGGACTGGTATGGGACGAGGTGTTTTTCTTGTTCGATGACGGCAAGCTCAGCGAGGTTCGCATGTACAAACGCCAAAGCCGTAAGGCCAATGCCGTTCAGAGCGTGAAGGCCGTTGCCAGGGTAATGGGTGACAAGCATGCAATGACACGTGATTTGGAGGATGATGGCACGCCGTTCTATAAGGGAGGAAAGTCGCCATTAGATGTTGGACACTTGTTTACCATATATGCTTCCCCGTACAAGGGCGCATGGTCTACGCAGCTCCGATTCGGACCATTTGCTTTCCGCAAACAGTAGCACTTGCGCCATACAACGGTGTATTGCCGCGTGGAGAATTTAACGAGAATAAGAGATAAATGCGAATTATTGTAAAGTTTTTAAATCAGAAGGGCAGATTGTCTTTTGCCCGGACATTGGCATGGAGATGGAGGGGGCAGATGGCTTCTGCCTTTATTCTCCTCATGGCATGTATGGCAGACCTCCCATTGTGGGCTGACGGTATACGTGATGTGTGGCAGACGGTTCCCGACAGCATCGTACCTGCCATTGACAGGGTGCGCCGCCTTGAGATGCTCGACCTTGTGGACTACAAGGTGAAGGCAGAGGTGAAGAACATGCTTGGCAGCAATAGCGTCATGGACACTCTGACAGCTGATTACCTACATATCACCATATCTGCATCGAGTGAGATGGCAATTTCATTGCTGCCGTGCGGGGATAGCGATAGCGTGATTTGCGTATTAAGAACATACATGGGACCTGAGCCTGACAGCGAGATAAATTTTTATACCCCCTGCTGGCAGCCGCTCGATGCTGCTGCCTACCTGCCTTTCCACAGCCTCTCAGAGTCGTGGCAGCAACTTGTTGTGCGCCCCGACACGATAAGTCCTGAACGCTATGGCGAGCTGATGACGCTGGTGAGGGTACCCCTTGTGGGCGCGGTGATGTCCTGCGATGGACGACATATAGACCTAAGCCTGTCTTTACCGATGCAGGGCATTGACGACCGTCCGGCAATGGCTGCCATAGCCTCTTGCAGACGCTTGACTTGGAACGGGCAACGCTTCGTTTGGTAGCCTGATGGCATAAAGCAGCATTGTTTTAGGAAAAAATCACTCCATATGGCTTGCCCGTCTTGATTTTTTTATTATCTTTGCAATCACATTTAATATTATTGCACAGATGTTGAAATTTCGTTTGGCCTTAATGAACTTCTTGGAGTTCGCTGTATGGGGAGCCTATCTGACTTCCATGGGCACATACCTTGTCAATATCGGTATGGTACAGCAAATAGGACTGTTCTATGCCATGCAGGGTATAGTTTCTATCTTCATGCCCGCCATTATGGGTATCATTGCCGACCGCTGGGTTCCGGCACAGAGACTTCTTGGCCTGTGCCACCTTGTTGCGGGCCTGTTTATGTTCAGTGCTGCATACTATGCCAACAGTGCTGGAGCATCCACAGACTTTGCGGTGCTCTTCAGCCTCTACTCCCTAAGCGTGGCTTTCTACATGCCCACACTGGCTCTGAGCAATTCCGTGGCATACAGTGCCCTGACAAATGCCGGGCTTGACACGGTGAAGGCGTTCCCGCCCATCAGGGTATTCGGAACGATAGGCTTTATATGCACTATGTGGGCTGTCGACCTTATGGGCTTCCAGGCCAGCCACTATCAGTTTGTCACCTCCGGTATTGTTGGCATAGTTCTGTTTCTCTACACTTTCTCCCTTCCCAGCTGTGCCGTAAGCAATGACAATTCTAAGAAGAGTATTGTTGACGCTTTCGGGCTTAGGGCTTTCACCCTGTTCAGACAGAAGAAGATGGCTATATTCTTCATCTTCTCAATGATGCTTGGAGTAAGTCTTCAGATTACGAACGGTTTTGCCAATCCCTTCATAACGAGCTTCAAGGCTATTCCTGAGTATGCCGACACATTCGGCGTGCAGCATGCCAACATCCTTATATCACTGTCACAGATGAGCGAGACGCTCTGCATATTGCTGATACCATTCTTCATGAAGCGTTTCGGCATCAAGAACGTCATGCTCATAGCCATGTTTGCATGGGTGCTAAGGTTTGCACTCTTCGGATTGGGCAATCCCGGCAGCGGCGTATGGATGTTCGTACTATCTATGATAGTCTATGGTGTGGCTTTCGATTTCTTCAATATTTCCGGCTCGCTATTTGTTGACAATACTACAGACCACAAGCTTCGGTCGAGTGCTCAGGGACTGTTCATGCTCATGACAAATGGTATCGGTGCCACTATAGGCACGCTGGCCGCACAGGCTATCGTCAATGCGCATACCGTTGACGGCGTTACCGACTGGCAGCCATGCTGGTTTATCTTTGCTGCTTACGCACTGGTGGTAGGCGTGGCCTTTGCCCTGTGTTTCAGACCAAAGTCGGTTTGAGGAACTGTGAGATATGGCTATGAGAGTGGTTAGCTTGCACTTCCAGAAGGTATCGACTATTGTCGGCAACGACGAGATAGGACTGCTTACACTCGTCACAGACGATGGAACAAGGCAGATTAACATCACAGGAGACAATCAGACGCTCTTCCAGTTCTCGCTACGTCTGTCAGGTGTCAAGGATGCGACCAAGCTGTTGCCCGAGGTGCTGCTACGATTGCTTCTACGCCATAGTGACGAGAACTATGAGGTGAGGATTACTGGCATCACAGACGGCTGCTATGATGTGGAGCTGAGGGAGGTGACTACTGGCTCTGTCTTCCCTATGTACGGCTGCGAGGCCATCCTGCTGTCATACATTAGCAAAGGGCAGATACCTATATATATGGACTTCGACCTCTTCATGTGCCAAAGCATGCCAGTGGAGAAAGGGAGCAACTTGGCCGTGCCGCTCAATACCCTTGACTGCAAGCTGCTGCAAGTGGAGCTCGACAAGGCCATCGAGACTGAGAATTACGAATTGGCATCGCTATTACGCGATGAGATAAATAGAAGAACAAAATGAAAGAAACCAGGTTTTTCTTCGTGCCGAATGCGGCCAACGAGACTGAGATGCCTATGGACGAGGCCATGCACGCCCTTAGGGTGCTCAGACTCAAGAGCGGTGATGAGATGTTTCTCATGGACGGCGATGGTACTTTCTACAGAGCCGAGGTAACCATCGCGGCGACTAAGCATTGTATGTACGAAATCAAGGAAGCGTTACCGCAACAGAAAGGATGGACGGGATACATACACCTTGCCATGGCACCGACGAAGATGATGGACAGGGTGGAGTGGCTCGTTGAAAAAGCGACGGAGATAGGGTTCGACGAGATGAGTTTCCTTAACTGCAAGTTTTCAGAACGCAAGTCCATGCGCACTGTGAGGTTGGACAAGATTGCTGTGGCGGCTGTAAAACAGAGTCGGAAACCATGGAAACCCCAGCTAAACTCCTTTATCAACTTCAAGGAATTTGTCAGCCAGCCACGCGAGGGCAGAAAGTACATAGCACATTGTTATGAGGAGATTGAGAGAATAGACCTTTTCAGCGACCTGCAGAACATGCCCAAGGACGAGAAAGTGACTATTCTCGTGGGACCCGAAGGAGACTTCTCGTTTGATGAGGTACAGTTGGCCATTAGCAAGGGGTATCAGTCAATAACGCTTGGCAACAGCCGTCTGCGCACCGAGACTGCAGGACTGTTGGCTGTGACAATGGCGCAGTTGGCCTTGCGCAAGGAATAAGAGATGTATATGGATAACGATAAATGTACTGGCTGTTATGAATAATTTTGTTAAAACGCTGCTGCACTGCCTCTCTCTTGTGGGGGTTGCAGTACTTGCAGCATGCTCCAATAAAGACTATATCAACACTATTCCGTCTGAGAGCACAGCCCTGATTTCTGTAGATCTTGCAAAGATGACTGGCGTCAACAACAACTTTGTACTGAAGACATTGTTCAAAGTCTCCAGCTATGGCGATTGCGGTGTTGATGTCTCTCGTAAGATTTATTTTTTTGAGTGTGCCGATGGCAACATGGGATTATGTGCCAGTGTAGACAATGCCAGCAACCTTCGCTCCTCACTGGCCAAGGCGGGATGCGAGGTTGTCAGCAAGCGCGGTTATGATTTTGCAATGGTTAACGGCTCGTGGCTCGTGGGCTTCTCCGATGATGCGCTGCTTGTCATGGGACCTGTTACTGCCGCTGCCGCGCCAGAGCTTCAGAACCGGATGGCACGGTATCTGTCGCAGAGTGAGGATAACGGCATTGCTGCAACGCCATTGTTTGCAAAGCTCGACTCTCTATCCTCGCCAATGGCCATGGTAGCACAGGCACATGCCTTGCCCGACCAGTTCGTCACGCCCTTCATGCTTGGTGTTCCCAAGGATGCTGATGCCTCACAAGTGATGATAGCTGCTGAGATGAGTGTTAAGTCAGGAGTGATGTTTGTAGATGGCTCCACCTTCTCTTTCAACAGGAAAATAGACAAGGCCATCAGGGAGGCGCATACCGTATATCGTCCCATTGCCGGACGCTATCTCTCCGCCATGCCGTCGGATGCCGTTATGGGTTTGTTTGTCAATGTAGACGGTAACAAATTCATAGAACTTATGCGCTCCAACCGCAGCTTGCAGGCCATGCTTGCCGGAATAAATGCTGCTATCGACATGGACAACATCATAAAAAGTGTCGATGGTGATATGGCCGTTATTACTCCGAAATATCTCGACGACCGTCTGTCAATGTCGATGGCTGCCGAGCTGGCTCATGCAGGATGGCTCTCGGATGTTGACTACTGGAAGCAGAGCGTGCCGCAGGGAGGAAGGATTATCGACTGGAAGGAGAACGCATATAAGTATACCGATGGAAAGACTACGTTCTGCTTTGGAGTGTCAGCAGACAAGCAGTTCTATAGTGGCAGTAGCCCAGAGGACGCAATGGCGTTGCTCGGACAGTCGGAAACACCCATATCAAAAGCTTTGCAACAGAAGGTGAAAGGTCAGAAAATGGCGCTTGTCATCAATATCGGTGCACTCACGGGGGGCAACGCCTCTGCTGTAGCGTCTGTGCTCTCGCCCGTGTTCGGAAACTTCAAAACCATTGTTTACACTCAGAAATAATGGAGACTATACAATTCAAGTCCGTCCTGCCGGAAGTATTTTCAAAATGTCCGGACATCCACTCAGAGGTGTGGAGGCAGGAACTTATATTCAGTAAGAATACCCTGACGCTCGTCGAGGCGGCAAGCGGTAAGGGAAAGAGTACTTTTTGCAGCTATATTCTTGGTTACCGACATGACTATAGCGGTCAGATATTTTTCGACGGCAGTGATATTAGGCAATTCAGCACCCGCGATTGGACCATGGTGCGCACATCGCAGGTTAGCATGCTCTTCCAGGAACTGCGGCTCTTCCCTGAGCTTACTGCCTTGGAGAATGTTCTGATAAAGAACCGCCTGACAGACTATAAGAGTAAGGAGGAGATTCTGCGTTGGTTCGACCGTCTGGGCATAGCTGACAAGTGCAACGTTAGGGTGGGGCAGATGTCGTTCGGGCAGCAGCAGCGTGTAGCCCTTATGCGTGCTCTCGCACAGCCCTTCGACTTCATCGTTGCTGACGAGCCGATAAGCCATCTCGATGATGACAATTCCGCAGTCATGGCCCAGCTGATGATGGAAGAGGCACACAGGCAGGGAGCAGGAGTGATAGTGACAAGCATCGGCAAGCACATGCAGCTCGAGTACGATAGGGTTTTGAGGTTATGAGGTGATGTCCATTGAACCTCCTAAATATAATAATGTAATGTTAGTTTGGAAATTACTTAGACAGCATATTAGTGTCCCACAGTTTGTGGGTTTCTTTTTTGCCAACCTTTGCGGCATGCTGATAGTAATGCTGGGGTATCAGTTCTACAGCGATGTCGTACCAGTGTTTACGGCTGAAGACAGCTTCATGAAGGCCGACTATATCATCATGAGCAAGAAAGTAGGGGCTGCCGACCTTATGGGAAGCCGTGAGAATACGTTCAGCAATGCCGATGTAGATGATATTGCCAGGCAGCAGTTTGCCACTTCCGTAGGGGTGTTCACATCGACGGAATACAAGGTGGATGCCCGAATGAGCGTCAACGGACTTAGCGTGCTCAATTCGGAGTTGTTCTTTGAGAGCGTGCCGGATGAGTTTGTCGACGTACCGCTAAACAGCTGGAAATACAAGCCTGGTGACAACACCATACCCATCATATTGCCACGCTCGTATATGGCGATGTATAATTTCGGCTTCGCCCAGAGCCGCTCGTTGCCCAAGCTGTCGGAGGGGCTGGTGGGAATGATTGACTTCACACTCTTCCTCAAGGGCAATGGTCACGAAGACTGTCTGCGCGGACGTGTTATTGGTTTCTCCAGCCGGCTTAACACCATTCTTGTTCCACAGTCGTTTATGGAATGGTCCAACGAAAAGTATGCCCCAGGGCAGCATTCTGAGCCTACGCGTGTCGTAATGAAGGTGGCTAACCCTGCTGACGAGAACATAGCGAAATACATCGGGCGCAAGGGGTATGACGTTGATGCCGACAAGCTCGACGCTGAGAAGACAACCTATTTCCTGCGCATGATGGTGACTATGGTGATGGCTGTGGGCATAGTGATTTCCGTACTCAGTTTCTATATCCTCATGCTGAGTATCTTCCTTCTTGTGCAGAAGAACTCTACTAAGCTTCAGAACCTGCTGCTCATCGGCTATAGCCCTGCAAGAGTTGCCCGTCCTTACCAGTTGCTCTCCATCTGGCTCAACCTTGGAGTCCTCGTCATGGCGCTGGCCCTGCTCTTTGTCGTCCGCACATATTATATGGACATCCTCATAGCGCTCTTCCCCGACATTGCCGACGGAAGCCTGTTGCCCGGATTGGCCTGCGGACTGCTGCTCACTCTCGTTGTCACAGTGTTCAACATCCTTGCCATACGTCAGAAGATAGTACGTCTGGCCTCTTAACTCTCTGCAATACTGACGGAACATAGAATTATATTATCCCTTGGCTCCAATACTGACGCCGCCACCAATATCGGCAAGGTATGCGACATACTGCGTTGCCAGCTCGGCAACGTCCGTTTCAGCCGTGTGCTGTCCACGGAGCCTATCGGTATCGGCGGCCCCTGCTTCCTCAACTGCCTGTGCCTTGCCACCACCTCGATGACGACATCGGAGGTCACGGAAATGGCCAAGAGAATAGAGGTACTTATGGGAAGCACGCATGAGGAACGTCTGGAGGGTAGGATAAAGATTGATGTCGACCTGATACTGTATGACGGCATCCGCCACCATATAGACGATTGGGAACGCCCATACCTCAAGCTCCTTATGTCTGAGATGGGTGTTCACAATATTGAGGGAAACTGTGGTGAGGGATAATCAGAAAACGGGGAAACCCGAGCGATGGTCTTTCACTGCCATGCACTCCATTTCTATGAGCCATCCCGGACGGCAAACAGGAGCCAGCAGTATGTTCTTTGGTCTGTTGGGGAAACGCTCGTCAAAGAGCTTTCTCACCGTAGCATAGTCAGCCGTGTCGCGCAGGTATACATTCATCGATGCCGTGTCAGCGTCTATGTCCATGCCTGCCTCGTCGAGCAGGGCCGATATATTCTCCCACATCCTTCCCGTCTGCTTTCTTATGTCACCGGGATATACTATCTGCCCCCTGTTGTCTATCGAGGCCGTGCCTGAAATCAGGGCATGCACCCTGTCGCCATACTCAATGGCTGTTCCACGCTCAAAGCTCACTCCGTAGTCAGACGTGCGGTTCATGTGCGATGCAGCAAACAGGTACCTTACCTGTCCGTCAGCAAGTCCCCTGACGGCATAGGTGTCCATACTGAGCAATACACCCTGCCGTCCAACCGAGCCATTGATACCCGTGCTTGCAATGAAGTGGGTGTCGTTGGTCAGTCCGTACTGGCCGAAGACGTCGTTGCGTGCCCTTACCACACCAGGATAGTTGTTGTCGATATCATGCACGAAGAGCCACGTGCGCAGGCAGTTGTCTGCCAGCGAGCATCCGTTGTCCTCCAGCACTCTGACATAATTCTCCATTGCCGTCCTCGTCTGCATGTATGGGTCGCCGTTGGCCTGTCCTGTGTCTGTGTGCCAAAGATGTGTGTAGGATCCATGCTCAACGGCGTATGTGCCATCGTGAAGTGTCCTTGCCGAGCCTTGGTCAACGAAATATATCCACAGGGCAGCCTTGGAACCGTCAAGGGGTGGCTGCTGTATAATGGACAATGGACAGTCAAGCAGCTCCAAGAGTCCCTGACGGAGCACTGCCGACTGATTGGCAGCATCGCTGACATGGCATCGGGCGAACATAGCAACTGCCGTGGAGGGCAGCAGCGATAGAAGCCCGCTCAGACCGTGACGCAGGTCTGAGACCTGATGGGCAAACGGCTTGCGCGTTCCAGTAGTGTGTATAATCGCATGCCATTCCCTGCTCGTGGCAGAGAACTCGGAAAGTTCTATTTGGGTGTCTTCTAAGATAATAGTTTCTCCGTATGTCATTAATTTATCTCTCTTTATTTATTTAACGCTCTGTTCTTCTATATATTGCATTTTACTCTATACTCATTTTTTGGTATTTTGCTGAAAATGCTTGTTTGTTCGGAAGTTTTTTTGTTATTTTGCATTGCAATATTATACGTCGTTATGAAGAATCAAAAGATGTATGAGGCCGATGACAGCCTCGTTTCGATTATCCGTGACAACTACAATATACTTCAGAGTCTTGGCTCCTTCGGTATCAGCCTCGGCTTTGGAGACAAGACCGTTAGGGAGGTGTGCGAGGAACAGGGAGTGGACTGCCAGACGTTCCTGGCCGTGGTCAACTTTACCATCAACGGCTATCGCTCTAACGATGAGGTGGAGAAACTATCTGTGCCTACATTGCTGAAATATCTCAAGGCAAGCCACGAATACTACCTTGGCTTCGAGCTGCCATTCATACGCAACGAGCTGTCTGAGGCTCTTGACGAGAACGACAGCCTGGCAAAGCTCATAATGAAGCTTTACGACGATTATGCCCACACCATCCGCAACCACATGGTATATGAGGAGAAAAACCTCTTCCCCTACGTGGAGTCGCTCATCGACGGTCACCCACTGCCCGACTACGATATAGAGACATTCTCCAAACACCACCTGCAGATAGACCAGAAACTAAAGGAGCTGAAGAACATCCTCATCAAATACCTGCCTTCAGACGGACTGCACAACAATTATCTCTCAGCTACTCTCTACGACATCTACAACTGCGAGGAGTGGCTGGCGCAGCACTCACAGGTGGAGGACTTTATCTTTGTGCCTGCAATACGAAACATGGAGCGCAAGATGAGGCAGAACGATGTCACGCAGAAGATTACCAAGATGATAAGCAAGTCGCCCGACATACAGGAGTCTCTTAGCGACAGAGAGCGCGACGTCATCGTGGCACTCGTCCAGGGTATGAGCAATAAGGAGATTGCTGACCATCTCTTCATTTCTGTCAACACCGTCATAACGCATCGCAGAAACATAGCACGAAAACTGCAGATACACTCGCCCGCAGGGCTCACCATCTATGCCATTGTCAACAATCTTGTTGATATTTCAAGCGTCAAATTATGATATCTCACATATTATTGCTAACTTTGTGGCCAATTATCTGCCATAATGATGAACTCCCACAGACCAACCGTCGCTATTGTTGACCAGAATATACTTTCGGCCATGGGGTTGCGACATATTTTGCAGGAGGTGATGCCAATAATGGATGTTGTCTCCTTTGGCTCGTTTGCCGAACTTCAGGCAAACCACCCCGATAGCTATGTCCACTATTTCGTAAACATGAGCGTGGTGCTCGAGAACAGGGCGTTCTTCACCGAACGGCATAACAAGACCATTGTGCTGTCTCCATCGCTCGACCATGCGCAGCTTGCTGATTTCCACACCATTTGTACCAATGTCGCTGAGGAGCAGCTCGTAAGGGCGGTTCTTGCTCTGGAGCAGCATGCGCACGGACGTGGCCAGCACCTACCGGAGATGCCACATAACGCACAAGCCAATATCCTCAGCAGCCGCGAGATAGAGGTTCTGTCGCTGATAGCCAAGGGACTGATGAACAAGGAAATTGCCGACAGACTGAACATCGCTCTCACCACCGTCATCAGCCACAGGAAGAATATTCAGGAGAAACTCGGTGTAAAGACTGTATCCGCCCTCACCATCTATGCTGTAATGCACGGGCTCGTGGATATCAACAGGATTTGAGTATCTTGCTTCGCCCCCCCCTTGCAGGGCATGGTAAGTAGGTATTCTTCCTCTTCTCTTGCTTCGAGTGTAAGGTTATCTATTGTTGTCTTATTGTATAGGGTGTCCAGTTTGTTGTACCCAAAATGGGACTGTTCCTGATTTACTCTGACTACTTGTTCGCAGAAAATACATTGACCAGCACGCGCTGTAAGCGCAGAAGCACACAGCCCAGGGTAGAGCGCAGCGACACCCTGGGTGTAAGGTGGCATTGTCCATGCGCGCTGTAAGCGCAAAAGCGTAGATAATAGCAGGACAAATAACACTTTTGTCCTTTCTTTGCTACTGATTTTTGCACATCAAACTGTACACCCTAGTTCATTGACCATTAAACTCCAGTTCTTTCTCAATCTCTTCAATCGTAGGCAAACTGCCACGGAAGTCTTTCGGCAGGGCTTGCCCCAATTCGTAGTCGGATATGCCGATTGGCTTCTGAATATCACGCAAGGCATATTCAGCCTTAATACGGTCTTTGCTCTTGCAAAGCAATAACCCGATAGTTCGATTATCTCCCTCACGGCAAAGAATATCGTCTACGGCTGAACAATAGAAGTTCAGTTTGCCGATATATTCCGGCATAAACTCCGTGTCTTTCAACTCTATCACCAGATAGCGATGCAGAAAAGCATTGTACATCAGTATATCTATATAGTAATCATCGCCCGATACCTCTATGTGATACTGCCTACCCATGAAAGCGAATCCGGCTCCCATTTCCAAAAGAAATTTTTCTACATGCTTCACTAAACCGATTTCCACATCACGCTCATTATATTGGTCGGTAAAAGTCAGCATATCGAATATATACGGGTCTTTGAGCATGGCTTTCACATCATTTGCTTCCGGTACGGGCAGGGTTTCAGTGAAGTTGTTTGCCAACGCTCCATGTTTGCCGTAGTCATCAAGTTTGATAGCTTCTTGCAGATAGCGTTTTGACCAATGGGAAGTGATACTCTGCACCATATACCAATAACGTGCGCGAATGTCCTTGACCTGCTGTAAAAGTATGAGGTTATGCGCCCATGATAAATGTTTTATGGGAAGTGCGAAATTGTATTGACCTAATTGCGCAACCACTGGTTGCGTAATTGGAAAAACTCCCCCTTTCACCATCGTAAGTTCCTGATTATATTCGTTAAAGAACTGTATCATGCACTGCATATTGCGTACAGAAAAGCCCTTTATCTCGGAATAATCATTCTTCAGATCCGCAGCCAACCGTTGCAAGGTTTTCTTGCCTCAACCGTCAGCATCTTGGCTTTGCTGTAACATTTCGCCAACGTCCCAATACATCCGAAGCATTTCTTCGTTAGCGGCATAAATTACTCGTTGCTGGGCAAGCAGTACCCGTTGTTTGATTTTGCAAAGCAATGCCGCATAACCTCGAAAATTATCCGTCAAGTTATCAACCACTTGTATATTTGTGTTCTTAACCATACTTTTCTTTAATTCGTTTACAAAGTTACTATTATTTCTCGGTTGTGCGTCAAATTCTTACGATTCGCCCTGCTGCCGCATTGGTCAGATGACGGGCGCAAGCAGATGGGCAAACCATCCACGGAACCGTTGCCATGGGGTGCGAAATGATTTCCAGTTGTCTGGGGTTAGCAGGAAGCTGTCGTTCTTCTCCTTGTCGAAGAGGTCGTTGAGCTGTTTTGTCGTTGGCTTGTCTATGATTACGGCGTTGGCCTCGTAGTCCCAGCTGAGGCTGCGCGCGTTGAGATTGGCGCTGCCAACGGTGCAGAATTTCCCGTCGACCATGATAATCTTGGTATGGTGGAATCCCGGTGTGTAGAGCCAGATGTCGCATCCCTTCTTCATCAGCTTGTGGGCATTATAGAAACCGCAGTCGGGGGTGAGCGGAATGTCGCTCTTTGTTGACAACATGATTTCCACTTTTACGCCGCGGCGTACTGCAGCGGCAAGCTTGCGCTTAAGCTTGCGGTTCAGCGTGAAATAGGGGTTGATAATTCTTATGCTGTCTTTGGCTGCGTCTATGGCAGTGTAGTAGAATTCCCTGATAATCTCGTTTGATGTGCGGGGCTCGCGGTTTATGATGCCGACGGTCTTATGGTAGGCCGTGGTGGTAGTGTCCTGCTTGAGTTCCTGAAAATGTCCGCTGGGCCTAAACGACCTGTAGTACTCTGGGCCATGTATGTTCTGCCTTGTCACCATGTTCCATGTTTTCAGGAAGATGCTCTGTAGGGTGTGTACGGCCTCTCCCTCGATGCGGCAGTGCATGTCATGCCATGAGCCTACGACCTCGGTGCCGTTTATGTAGTAGTCGGCGACATTCATGCCGCCCGTATATCCGATTTCTCCGTCGATGACCACAATCTTGCGATGGTCGCGGGAGAATACATGGTTGATCCATGGGAAGCGCAAGGGATCGAACTCGTATATCTCTATGCCGCGCCTGCGCAGCTCTGTGATATGGCTCTTCTTTAGCGGACGGTTGTTGCTGGAGTTTCCGAAGGCGTCGAAGAGTGCCCGTACCTTTACTCCCTCGGTAACTTTCTGGGCAAGGATGTCGAACAGCAGCGAGGCTATGGAGTCGTTGCGGAAATTGAAGTATTCCAGATGGACGGAGTGCCGTGCCTGCCTGATGGCCGTGAACATGTCATCGAATTTCTCCTGTCCGTTGGTGAGCAGGCAAACAGCATTATTATGCGAGAATGTGACTCCACATTCCCGCATCCTGCCGTAGAGAATGCTGTCGCTCGACTGTCCATGTGTGGCTATCGGGAGCGCAAGCAGTATATATATAATAATGTGTCTCAAATCATGCAACTGTAATGGTCGACGATGCCAACGAGGTGCTGGTTGGTGTCGACGACAAGAACCGTGTGAATTTTATATTTGTGCATTATGCGCAATATTTCCGTTATCTTGGTGGTGGGAAGTACAGTCTTTGGCGTGCGGGTCATGATGTCTGACACCGTGCGGTCGAAGAACTGTGCCTGCCAACGTTCCATGGCGCGCCGGATGTCGCCGTCTGTTATGAGTCCTGTTACTGTGTTGTCGGGAGACAATGATACTCCCAGGCCGAGTTT
This sequence comes from Prevotella sp. P3-122, assembly GCF_002251365.1. GTDB lineage: Bacteria > Bacteroidota > Bacteroidia > Bacteroidales > Bacteroidaceae > Prevotella. The sequence continues at coordinate 54,535 of NZ_NPJH01000082.1, read as the reverse complement.
GCCCTTTGACACATGGATGATGGCCTCGCCAAGGTGCATGTCCTCGGGTATTATCGGCATGTCATCGGAGCGCATCACGTCAGCAGCAGTGGTAAGCAACCGCTTTCCCAGCTCTCCTCCGGGATGGAACTGTGCGAAGTCGCGTGGCTTGAATTTCCTTACCTGCATCAGTGCTATGGCTATTGCGTCTCCCATGGCAAGGGCTGCCGTAGTGGAGCTGGTCGGGGCCAGGTTCAGAGGACATGCCTCCTTTGTGACGCGGCATTTCAGATGTATGTCTGAATATTTTGCAAGCAGGGAGTGCTCATTGCCTGTCATGGCGATTAATGGTACGTGCATGTGTCTGACCATCGGAATGAAGCGCAGCAGCTCGTCTGTCTGTCCGCTATTGCTCAGTGCGAGCACCACGTCGTCGGATGTCATTACGCCAAGGTCGCCGTGAAAAATGTCGAGTGGGTTGACATAGAATGCGGGGGTGCCTGTCGAGGACAGTGTTGCTGCTATCTTCGCGCCTATATGTCCGCTCTTGCCTACACCGGTGATGATGATCTTGCCATGGCAGTTGAACATCATGCTTACGGCGGCATCGAAGTTGTCGTCTATCTGCGGAATTAGCTCCAGAAGGGCTTCGGCCTCATCGCGTATGCACTGTATGGCATATTGGCGGACGTTTTCTTTTACTGGATTGTCGTTTGTCATTTACTGTAGCAGTTTGATTATAAGGTTTTCGAGCTGGTCCAATTCGAGCATGTTAGCTGCGTCTGACAGCCCGGAGTCTGGTGTTGGGTGAACCTCGAAGAAATAGCCCGTGGCACCGAACGCCTTGGCTGCCAACGCCATGGAAGGTACGAACTTACGGTCGCCGACGGTCTTGCCGTTGCCTGCCGATGGTCGTTGTACGCTGTGTGTGCAGTCCATGATGACCATGGGTACTATCTCCTTCATGTCTGCGATGTTTCTGAAGTCTACAACTAAGTTGTTGTAGCCGAAACAGTTGCCGCGTTCAGTGAGCCATACCTCTTTGGCACCGCTCTCAAGTGCTTTCTCTACTGGGTAACGCATGTCATTGCCACTGAGGAACTGTGCCTTTTTGATATTGACTATGGCTCCTGTGTGTGCGGCTGCCACAAGCAGGTCGGTCTGGCGGCAAAGGAATGCAGGTATCTGTAGGATGTCGCACACCTGTCCAGCCGCCTTGGCCTGCCAGCTCTCGTGGATGTCGGTGGTGACGCGCAGGCCGTACCTGTCTCTGATGTCGGCGAGCATCTGCAATCCCTTCTCCAATCCCGGACCGCGGAACGAGTGGATGCTTGTGCGGTTGGCCTTGTCGAACGAAGCCTTGAAGATGATGTCTGTGCCATGTGTGTGGTTGATGTCCACAAGGCGTGCTGCCACGGTATCGAGCAGTTCTGCCGACTCTATGACGCATGGTCCGGCTATGAATGTCGGCTTTGGCTGGTTTTTTGCTTGTAGCATGGTTTCTCGTATGATATGAATGCAAAGTTACGGAAAATATGTCTGACAAAGAAGTTTTTAACTTATTTAAACGTCACGGGGCGTTTCTCACATTCCCTGAGGCTTGCCGTTGTTTATGGTCTTCATTGCTTCGTCCTCATCGTCGGCGAAGGTCGGGCTTCCTGCTGAGGGCGCAATGATGTGGATGTCACGTTGTGGGAATGGTATCTCTATATGGTTGTCGTTCAGGCAGTTGTATATGGTTTCCATAATCTCTCCATTAGCATAGGTTCTTGTCATAACGGGCACCCATACGAGAACCTTGAAGTCGATGGAGTCTGCGCCGAACCCCGAGAATACTACTTTGACCTCTTTTCTCCTGTCGCGGCATGTGAGCTTGGTTATAGCGCTCGTGAGCAGCTCGCGCACCTTGGCGGCATCAGTGCCGTATGCAACGCCAATTGGGATGATGGCAAGCTCGTAGCCATGGTTGCGTGTAAGGTTCTTGTAGTTTTTGGTGAAGAGCTGTGAGTTTTGGAAAGCTATTACGGATCCGTCGACGGTATTGACCATTGTTGAGGTGTAGCTGATGGAGCTTACGGTACCGCGTACGCCGTCACATTCTATGAGGTCGCCAACCTTGATGCGTCCTGTCATGAGAGATATGCCGTAATATATATTCTCGATGATGTCCTTCAAGGCAAATCCTATACCTGTGGAGAGACCACCGGAGATGACCACAAGCCATGTGTTGCTGACGTGGAAGACGGCAAGTACGGTGAGCAACCATGTTCCCCAGACAACGACCTGTATTATGTTCTTGGCCATTACGAATCGTGTGGCTGCTGTAGCATGGTCGACATTCTCGAAGTGTAGCCGTGCCAGCTCAGTAACGGTGTTGTTGACGTACTTGAACAGGAAGTACAGTACTGTTGCCAAAGTTATGGTGAAGATGCTGGCTCGGAAGCCCTTTTCGTCGATGTAGTACTTGCGGAAGATGCTCCATGTGGTGTCGCTGAGGTTGAAGACATCAGCGGCCCAGTAGATAGACACGATGATGGATGCCACGCAGAGAACGGGCAGCACAACGTCGTATACGAAATCGAAGAGCCAGCGTCCGGTGATAGCCTTGTTGGCGATTTTCTTCTTTTCGGAGTATTTCTGGAGCCATCCGCGCAGGAAGGTGATAGTAAGGATGCAGGTAAGTTGCATTACCCACCATATGAGTATCTGAACGGCCAGCAGGGTGTTGCCAATCCAGGAGAATATTGTGGACAGACCGAATACGCACAGGGAGATATAGGAGTAGTAGCGGTCTGACTTCTCTATGCCATTGCTGTAATTCTTTATCCTGTTCCATTGCCATATAATGGAAGCCAAAAGTATTGGTGGGAATACAAGGTTGACGAGGTCGTTTGGTACCAGCACTATTCGGAAGACTATGACGAGGAATCCCATAACCATAATTGGCATGTAGATCTTGAAGCCGTTGCGTGTTTGCTTGCCGTCGAGGCGCAGTATCAGTGACAGCACTATAACCTCCATGAGCCAGGTGTATTCTATGAGCAGGCCACTGGCCATGATGAGGAAGTTCTGTTCCACAATCATCCTGACAGCACCCAGTATGAGCGCAAATGTCGCAACGGACATGGCGAGGTTGATGCAGGTGAGCTTGCGCTCAAGCGTATCCCTGTAAATGGCAAGACGCTCGTATAGTGTGGCTTTGCGGATAATCCACCGAATGATGACGAAATTTATGAGCACGGCTATGAAGCCTCCGAAAATGATTATGCAGAGCAGGCCGAGCATGATGCGGCTGTCCCAGTCGGACTGCACCTTCTTCTGTGGCCTGTATTTTGACGATACCGTCTCTGTGGTCTCGCTAAGCTGGTGGCCAAGGTTGGAGAGTATCTTTAGGTAGTTGTCGCCGCGGTTGCTGAATATGCTCTGCTGTATGTCGCTATATCGTTTGTTGGCGTACGTGTTCAGGTATTTCAGCCTTTCCTCAGTCTGATTGTAAATCTTGATGTAGTCCTGCATCTGGTTGCGGTTGTCGCTGAGCGTGTGCCTGATGTTAACGGCAAGTGTAAGACAGACATTGCGGTCAATTTTCGCCCTCTCTGAGAGTCCGATTTTATTCATCATGCTAAGCTCGTTGATGAGGCTGTCGTAGCGTGATATCTCCACATCGGCAGTATTTATGTACTGACGGAAGGGACGCACGTTCTTCTGGAACTCATGATACTGTTCAGTTGCCTCGTGACAGGCGTATGTGAGGTCGAAAATGAAACCATTTTTCTGAGAGTAGAGCATTAGGGAGTTCTGCCTGCTCTTGTTCATCACAGACAGCATGGTGGTAGTCACCTGCTTCTGCTGTTCCCTCATAATTCCCGACTGTCGCTCCAGTTCGATACGGTAGCTTGTAAGCTCAAGTCGCAGAAGCGACAGCGTGTTGTCGATGTTCTTCTCTTTCAGAACCGCATATGATGGTGATGCCATCATAATGATGACATGCATCAAAAGCAATAGTTTTTTTTGCATAAGTAACAGTCTTATAGCTTGTCTTGGTGTCACGGAAATCATTTTATTCAATAATTGAATGCAAAATTAATGAATTTCGATGATATATTAGGAATTAATTCCTTATTTTTGCACACAAAAAAGAAGAAATGACAATAATAGCAGATAGCGGAAGCACTAAGACCGACTGGTGCCTGTGCGAGGAGGGTAGGGTGGTGGCCACCATACAAACTCAAGGTATTAACCCCTTTCATCAGACAGAGGAAACGATACGGCGGATTATCCATGACGAATTATGTAGTCCTGTTTTTTTCAATGCATTAATTGGCAAGGATAAAACAGAAGGCTTTTTCTATGGCAGCGGATGTACTGAGTCTAAAGCCCTGTTGCTAAGGTCGTTACTCAATGATGAGCTGGCAGCCTGTGGAGTTACATTCGAGGTTTACAACGACCTGCTGGGTGCTGCAAGGGCGCTCTTTGGCAAGACTGCGGGCATAGCCTGCATTCTCGGAACAGGTGCCAACTCGTGTCTGTATGATGGCAACGGTATAGCATCCAACACTCCGCCGCTGGGTTATATTCTTGGTGACGAGGGTAGTGGTGCGGTGCTTGGCCGTTCTTTCCTAAATGGTATTTTCAAGGGATGGCTGAGCGCAGACTTGCGTGATGAATTCCTTGCTTGGGTAAGCCTTGACTATGCTGGCGTTATCGATCGTATATACAGACAACCCATGGCCAATAGGTTTCTTGCTTCAATAGTTCCTTTTATTAGTAAATATGTAAATGAAAAGTCAGAGTTGGAAATGATGGTTGTGGAGAATTTTTGTTCTTTTTTCCGTCTTAATATCGCTCCGTACCAGAGAAAGGATTTGTCAGTAAGCTTTATCGGAGGCGTGGCCAACGCTTTTGAATTTCAGCTTCGTAAGGCCGCTGATATTGAACAATATAAGATTGGAACAATAAAGAAATCCCCTCTTGATGGTCTCATAAATTATTATTTCTAATATTGTCATTAGAATACTTTGGGCTTTTTTGTGTTCAATATGTTAATTCTACTTAAAGGATTATTGAGCTATTCAGGCTTTTTTCTATATTTGCAAACGGATAGCTAATTGTCTTTTAATAGTCAGATCTTTGTTTTTTTAGAATAGATATTCCTGCCTCTCGCCAACATGATGCCTGTTGTGGCAAGGTAATCAGATGAGGACAGGAAAAAGTCAGTTCTCTATATGCCCCAAAGTGGCTTTGGAGGGTTGGCTTGTGGAGTCTTTGCCCTATAAAGGCTCCACACTTTTTGCTTAATCCGACATTTAGAGAGATCGGCAGAAATTTCCTGGGGACTACTGTAGCCGTCAGGTGAGTCTTTCCACCATTTACTCTTATCCAGAATAGGACTGAGAATTTCCGTGCCAGTTTTGCCCATCTAAGACGCAAAGCTTTGCATCCGTTCCCGCAAAGCTTTGCATCCGCTCTCGCAAAGCTTTGCATCTGCCCACGCAAAGCTTTGCATTTGCCTACGCAAAGCATTGCATCCGTCCACGCAAAGCTTTGCATTTGCCTACGCAAAGCATTGCTTTCATTTAGGAGTCCCATCCTCTCCCGAAATACACACTCCCTCTTCAACTACAATTTATCCTCGATAATAAATCCAAAATCTGACAAAGCGAATTAATAGAACCCACCTTGAAACATTAGTTTCACTTAGTTTGAACAATAGTTTTAAGCCTCTTTGTTATCTGACATTCGGTACTCGTTGAATTAATGAGAACTTTTTTTCAATATAATTAGGGTTTATTCCAAAATTATTTGTAACTTTGCAGATGTTTAAAACAATCGGCCTTGTGCCTAAGGAAAATTTTCTAAAAACGTTATATTTTTATGTATTTCTATTTATTAGTCACCGTATTGTTGACGGCTGTCGTGCTGGTGGTTGGCGCTTACGTCATCGCCAAGCTGATTGGTCCACGCTCGTACAATCCGGTAAAGGGTCAGCCTTTTGAGTGTGGTGTACCGACCCGCGGCTCCTCATGGTTGCCAGTGAATGTCGGTTACTACCTCTTTGCCATCCTTTTCCTGGTATTCGACATCGAGACTGTGTTCCTATATCCGTGGGCAGTCGTTGTAAAGCAGTTGGGAATAGCAGCCCTTGTTAGTGTTGCATTCTTCCTGCTGGTATTAATATTTGGCCTGGCATACGCTTGGCGGAAAGGAGTGTTGGAATGGAAGTAAGAAAGCCAAAAATCAAGGCCTTTCCTTATGATGAATGGAAAGACAATGAGACGCTTGAGCAGATGGCTAATGACCTCAATGACGGAGGTGTGAACCTCGTATTGGGAAATCTTGACCAGCTAATCAACTGGGGCCGAAGCAACTCGCTCTGGTCGCTCACTTTTGCAACCTCATGCTGCGGCATCGAGTTCATGGCTGTAGGTTGCGCACGTTATGACTTCTCGCGTTTCGGATTCGAGGTAACGCGTAACTCTCCACGTCAGGCAGATCTTATCATGTGTGCTGGTACCATCACCAACAAGATGGCTCCAGCGCTGAAACGTCTCTACGACGAAATGGCCGAGCCTAAGTATGTAGTCGCAGTTGGCGGATGCGCCATCTCTGGCGGTCCTTTCAAGGGAAGCTATCATGTCGTTAAAGGCATTGATGAGATTATCCCCGTTGATGTCTACATCCCTGGCTGCCCACCGCGTCCGGAGGCCATACTCTACGGTATGATGCAGCTTCAGCGCAAGGTTAAGGTTGAGAAATTCTTCGGAGGAGCCAACCACAAGCAGGATGCCGACGAGAGACTGCTCGGCAAGAGCAACGAGGAACTCATATTCCAGGAGAAGCTCGGCATATCTGTTGAGGAGACCAAGAAGCAGAGAGCCGCATCTTATATACCTGCAGCTCCGAAACCTGCCGCACCAAAGCCTGCTGCTGCCAAGCCTGCCGCTGCTGCCCAGCCTGCTGCTCAGAAGAAGGAACCCATTGTCGTTGACAAGGCACCTACCAAGGAGGAGGTTGAGAAGCTCGGTAAGCAACTCGACAAGCTGAAGGCAGAAGAGAAGAAAACTACTGACTCTAATAATAATAAATAAGGTAGACAATGAAGTTAGAAAACATAGAATTCGGTTATGACAGCTTTGTCGAAGGTATGACAAAGTTGAAGAATGAGAAACATTTCGACTACCTTGTTACTATAGTAGGCGAGGACTTCGGAGAGGAAGGACTCGGATGTGTCTACATTCTTGAAAACACTGAGACGCACGAGCGCGTCAGTGTAAAGCAGATTGCCAAGACCGCTGGTGACGACCACGTGTTGCCGACAACAATGCATTTGTGGAAGATTAGCGAGATACTTGAACGTGAGGTCTACGACTTCTTGGGCATCAAGTTCCTGGGACACCGCGATATGCGCAGGCTGTATCTGAGGAACGACTTCAAGGGCTATCCGCTCCGCAAGAACTACAATTTTGCAGACAATGTGTATACCACAGAGGATGACGTGGAGGCAGACTATGGCTGCGAGTACTCGCTCGATGGCAATGGCAAGCTCACCGCAAAGAAGAACTTGCTCTTCGGCGAGGAGGACTTTGTTGTTAACATCGGTCCCCAGCACCCCTCTACTCACGGTGTGCTTCGCCTGCAGACTGTACTCGACGGTGAGACCATCCGCCGCATATACCCTCATCTCGGATATATTCACCGTGGTATAGAGAAGATGTGTGAGTCGTATACTTATCCACAGACTCTTGCACTCACCGATCGTATGGACTACCTCAGCGCAATGATGAACCGTCATGCACTCGTGGGTGTCATAGAGGAGGCTCTTGGTGTCGAGCTCACTGACCGCATCAAGTACGTGCGTACCATTATGGACGAGCTGCAGCGTATTGACTCGCACCTGCTCTACCTTGGATGCTGCGCACAGGACCTTGGTGCCCTTACGGCATTCCTCTACTCCATGCGCGACCGTGAGCATGTGCTCAACGTCATGGAAGAGACTACAGGCGGACGACTCATTCAGAACTACTATCGCATCGGAGGTCTTCAGGATGATATCGATCCAAACTTCGTGAAGAATGTTAAGGACCTTATCGCTTACCTTAGACCTATGGTACAGGAGTATATGGATGTGTTCGGTGACAATGTTATCACCCATAACCGTTTCGAGGGTGTGGGCACGATGGACAAGAAGAACATCATCAGCTATGGTGTCACAGGATGCTCCGGACGTGCCAGCGGATGGAACAACGATGTTCGCAAGAACCATCCGTATGCCATGTATGACAAGGTGGACTTCAAGGAGGTTACGCGCAACACCTGCGACAGCATGGGACGCTACCTCAACCGTATCGACGAGATTTACCAGAGCCTGAACATCATCGAGCAGCTAATCGACAATATTCCTGAGGGTGACTTCTTCATCAAGCAGAAGCCTATCATCAAGCTGCCTGAGGGACAGTGGTACTTCTCATGCGAAGGCTCACGTGGAGAGATTGGCGTATATCTCGACAGCCGTGGCGACAAGAGTCCTTATCGTCTGAAGTTCCGTCCTATGGGACTCAATCACGTTGCGGCCATGGACGAGATGCTTCGTGGCTCAAAGATTGCAGACCTTATTACCGTCGGTGCAGCTCTCGACTTTGTCATTCCAGACATCGACCGTTAAGCGATAACAGATTATTATAACCATTTAATAAAGAATTGAACAAATGTTTGATTTCAGTATAGTTTCTAATTGGATTGACTGCTTGTTGCGACAGACTTTGGGGCTGGGTGACTTTCTGACCATCCTGATAGAGTGCGTACTGGTGGGTCTTGGCATCCTTGTTGCCTATGCCCTCATAGCCATTGTCCTCATCTTCATGGAGCGTAAGGTCTGTGCATACTTCCAGTGCCGTATCGGCCCGGTTCGCGTAGGTCCGTGGGGTACGCTTCAAGTCTTTGCAGACGTGCTCAAGATGCTCATCAAGGAGATCTTCGCTGTCGACAAGTCTGACAAGCTGCTCTATTTCCTCGCACCGTTCTTCGTTATCGTGGCATCAGTGGGTACATTCTCCTTCCTGCCATGGAACAAGGGCATGCATGTGCTCGACTTCAATGTCGGCGTGTTCCTCATCACCGCCATCAGCACCATTGGCGTTGTTGGCGTGTTCCTTGCTGGTTGGGGCTCCAACAACAAGTACTCTGTAGTTTCCGCTATGCGTGGTGCACTGCAGATGATTTCATACGAGATGTCTCTGTGCCTCTGCCTCATTTGTGCCGTAATCATCACAGGCTCCATGCAGATGAGTGAGATAGTGGGTGCACAGACTGGACCATGGAAGTGGCTCATCGTTCAGGGACATATTCCTGCCTTGCTGGCGTTCCTGGCGTTCCTTGTGGCTGGCAATGCCGAGGCCAACCGTGGCCCGTTCGACCTTGCCGAGGCTGAGAGTGAGCTTACTGCCGGTTACCATACGGAGTACTCCGGTATGGGCTTCGGCTTCTACTATCTGGCTGAGTACCTTAATCTCTTCGTGATATCTGGTATCGCCAGCGGAGTGTTCCTTGGCGGATGGGCACCATTGAACATCGGTGTTGAGGCTTTCGACAATATCATGAATCTCATCCCCGGCTTTGTATGGTTCTTCGCAAAGACATTCTTTATAGTATGGCTCCTCATGTGGGTACGCTGGACATTCCCACGTCTGCGTGTAGACCAGATACTTGCGCTTGAGTGGAAATACATCATGCCTTTCATGCTCTGCGTGCTGGTGCTCACAACGGTATGCGTATCTTTGGGACTGACATTTTAACTATTAGTGATTTATTTCGACATAGAAATGGAAAATTTACAATCATATTTCGGTGAGGTTGGTGCTGCTATCAAGACTCTCGCTGTGGGAATGAAGACCACGCTGAAGGAATACTTCACGCCGAAGAGCACGGAGCAGTATCCCGAGAACCGCAAGACCACGCTGCATGTCGCCGCACGCCACCGCGGACGCCTTGTCTTCAAGCGTAACGACGACAACAGCTACAAGTGTACGGCCTGCACGTTGTGCGAAAAGGCTTGCCCTAACGGCACCATCAAGATTGTTGCGCACATGGAGGAAGACCCTGAGACTGGCCGCAAGAAGAAGAAACTTGATGACTATCAGTACGACCTTGGTGACTGCATGTTCTGCCAGCTGTGCGTTAATGCCTGCAACTTCGGAGCTATTGAGTTTACAAACGACTTCGAGAATGCTGTCTTCGACCGCAACAAGCTGGTATTGCACCTCGACAAGGAGGTTTACGAGGGAGGCTCGCTTCCAGGACTTCTTGACGGAGGCGCACCAATCACTATCGGTAAGTTTAACACTAAAACCAAGTAATAACAGATTATGGCAAATTTAGTAATGTTCTGCATCTTGGCTGTTATCATTCTTGGTTCAGCTGTGATGTGCGTTATGACAAAAAGCATCATGCGCGCCGCAACATTCCTGCTGTTTGTGCTCTTCGGTGTAGCGGGCATCTATTTCCTGCTCGACTATACATTCCTCGGAGCTGCGCAGATTAGTATCTATGCAGGTGGTATAACCATCATGTATATCTTTGCTATTCAACTACTTTCCAAGCGCACGCTTCAAGGAATGGTTGAACGTGTGAAAGGCTCACGCATATGGCAGGGAGCCTTCATCGCGGTAGCAGGTGCGGTGACAGTGATAACAATCTTTGTCAAGAACAATTTTATAGAGAATTACGCAAGCAATGGTGAGGTGCCAATAGAGAAAATCGGTACACAGTTGCTCTCTTCGGGTGTCGACGGCTACGTTCTCCCATTCGAGTTCATATCCCTCTTCCTCCTCGCTTGCATCATTGGTGGTACTTTAATTGGAAAGAAAGGAGATGACGAATGATTCCCGTTTGGTGTTTGCTGGTGCTTAGCGCACTGCTTTTCTTTATCGGTGTCTTCGGTTTCGTGACCCGACGCAACCTGATTGCAATGTTGATTTCTGTCGAGCTGGTACTTAATGCTGCCGACCTGAACTTTGCAATTTTCAACAGGTTCCTTTACCCTGGACAGCTTGACGGCTTCTTCTTCACCCTGTTCTCTATTGGTGTGAGTGCTGCCGAGACTGCTGTGGCCATAGCCATTATCATCAATGTCTATGAGAATTTCTTTACTGATAAAGTGGAAAATATCAATAACATGAAACTTTAAAAGACTATGGATTACAGTTATGCATTTCTGATTATTCTTCTGCCCATGCTCTCCTTCATCATTCTGGGATTGTGGGGCATGAAGATGTCACATAAGGTGGCCGGACTCATCGGTACCACATCGCTGGGTATTGTCACCATTCTGTCCTACGTGACGGCATTTGGATATTTTACTGCTGACCGTTGCGCTGACGGAGCTTATGCTACCGTTGTGCCTTTCAACTTCAACTGGATGCACTTCGGAGCATTGAACTTCGATCTCGGTATCATGCTCGACCCTATATCGGTGATGATGCTCATTGTCATCTCTACCGTGAGTCTCATGGTACACATCTACTCGTTTGGCTACATGCATGGAGAGAAGGGTTTCCAGCGCTACTACGCCTTCCTGTCGCTCTTCACAATGTCCATGCTTGGACTTGTTGTGGCAACAAACATCTTCCAGATGTATCTCTTCTGGGAGCTTGTGGGTGTTAGCTCATACCTTCTCATCGGATTCTATTATCCGCTGCATGCCGCAGTGGCCGCTTCCAAGAAGGCTTTCATCGTTACCCGTTTTGCCGACTTGTTCTTCCTCATCGGTATTCTTATCTTTGGTTTCTACACAGAGTCGTTCAGCTTCTCGTTCGTCAACAACCTGCAGCTTGCCGACGGTGCAGTGCCATTCATAGCTGCCGATGCTGCCAAGGCCGTTGCTGCTGGTGGCTTTATACTGCCTACAGCCCTTGTGCTGATGTTCATTGGTGGAGCTGGTAAGTCAGCCATGTTCCCATTGCACATTTGGCTTCCCGATGCCATGGAGGGTCCTACACCTGTCAGTGCGCTCATCCATGCCGCTACCATGGTTGTTGCCGGTGTGTTCCAGATAGCACGTCTCTTCCCTCTGTGGATAGAGTATGCTCCCGGTCAGATGAGCATCATCGTGTGGATAGGCGTATTCACCGCTTTCTATGCAGCAGCCGTTGCCTGTGCACAGAGCGACATTAAGCGTGTGCTCGCATTCTCGACAATCTCGCAGATTGCCTTTATGATGGTTGCACTTGGCGTTTGCCTGCCTGGACACCATGAGGTTATCGATGCTCATGGCTCGCTCGGCTACATGGCTTCCATGTTCCACCTGTTCACACACGCTATGTTCAAGGCTTGCCTCTTCCTTGGTGCCGGATGTATCATCCACGCAGTACACTCCAACGAGATGTCGGCTATGGGAGGCCTGCGTAAGTACATGCCTGTCACTCATATCACCTTCCTCATCTCCTGCCTTGCCATTGCCGGTATTCCTTTCTTCTCCGGTTTCAGCTCAAAGGATGAGATTATCACTGCCTGCTTCGAATACAGCCCAGTGGTAGGTTGGATTATGACTGGCGTCGCTGCCATGACGGCATTCTACATGTTCCGTCTGTATTACGGCATATTCTGGGGTACAGAGAACAAGGAGCTCCATGCACATCATACTCCGCATGAGGCACCTCTTACCATGACGGTACCTCTCATCGTACTCTGCGTCATCACAGTAGGTGTAGGTATCTATACCACTCTTGCAGGCTTCTGCGGTTGGGGTGGCAGCTTCGGTAGCTTCGTTACAGCCAACGGTCAGGACTATACCATCCACTTCGACCTACAGGTTGCTGCAACCAGCACCGTGATAGCTATCATCAGCATCTGTCTCGCCACATATATTTATAAAGGTGAGAAACAGCCTGTTGCCGACAAGATGTACAGCATGATGCCACGTCTGCACCGTGCGGCATACAAGCGCTTCTATATGGACGAGGTTTACATGTTCATCACTCACAAGTTCATCTTCCGTTGCCTCTCTACGCCAATAGCATGGTTCGACCGCCACTGCATCGACGGTACGTTCAACTTCATGGCATGGAGCACCAATGAGCTTGGAGAGACCATACGCCCATGGCAGAGCGGAGACGTACGCTCATACGCAGTATGGTTCATCACCGGTACTGTTGCCTTGACATTAATTCTGCTTTTTCTGATCTAATAAAGTATATACAATAATGACATATCTAACATTATTCGTAGTAATTCCCGTTCTGATGCTCTTGGGCCTATGGCTTGCAAAGAACGACAATCAGGTGCGGGGCGTGATGGTGACAGGTGCGACTGCTCTTCTCGGACTCTCCGTATATCTTGTCTTCGACTTCATCGGTACACGTGAGGTCCTGCCTGCTGACCAATATCCAATGATACTTGGTGACTCCATCACATGGTTCGAGCCGTTGCACATCAAGTTTGCGACTGGCGTTGACGGCATCTCTGTTGTCATGATACTCCTCTCTGCAATAATTGTCTTCACCGGTACTTTTGCCTCATGGCAGATGCAGCCGATGAAGAAGGAGTATTTCCTCTGGTTTGTACTGCTTTCTACGGGTGTCTTTGGATTCTTTATCTCCATCGACCTCTTCACTATGTTCATGTTCTATGAGGTTGCGCTTATCCCTATGTACCTGCTCATTGGTGTATGGGGTAGTGGAGCCAAGGAGTATGCAGCAATGAAGCTCACCCTTATGCTTATGGGTGGCTCCGCTCTGCTCATCATAGGTATTCTGGCCATCTTCTTCTATAGTGGTGCACAGACCATGAATATCATTGAGATAGCAAATCTGCACAACATTCCAGTTGATATTCAGAACATCTTCTTCCCGATTATCTTCATCGGTTTCGGTGTTCTTGGAGCACTCTTCCCATTCCACACATGGTCTCCCGATGGTCACGCCAGTGCGCCTACGGCTGTGTCCATGCTTCATGCTGGTGTGCTTATGAAACTTGGTGGTTACGGTTGCTTCCGCATCGCCATGTACCTCATGCCTGACGCACTCGATGTCTGGGCTCCCGTGTTCCTCGTGCTCACTACTATCTCTGTTGTCTATGGTGCCCTCTCGGCATGCGTCCAGACCGACCTTAAGTACATCAATGCTTATTCGTCAGTTTCCCACTGCGGTATGGTGCTTTTCGCCCTGCTCATGACAACACAGACTGCCATCACAGGTGCCGTGCTGCAGATGCTCTCCCACGGACTTATGACAGCCCTCTTCTTTGCTGTCATTGGTATGATTTATCATCGTGCCGGTACTCGTGACGTTCGCTACCTTGGCGGTCTCATGCAGGTTGTGCCGTTCCTATCCGTAGGTTATGTCATCGCCGGTCTTGCAAACCTTGGATTGCCAGGCTTCTCCGGCTTCGTTGCCGAGATGAATATCTTCGTAGGATCGTTCGAGAACGCAGACACCTTCCGCCGTACATGTACCATCATTGCCTGTACGTCAATAGTCATCACTGCCGTCTACATCCTTCGTGTTGTCGGCAAGATTCTCTTCGAGAAAGTGGCTAACCCAAAGTTCTTTGACCTTCACGATGCCACATGGGACGAGCGCGTTGCCGTTATCGGACTCATCGCCTGCGTTGCCGGTCTCGGACTTGCTCCGCTTTGGGCACAGAATATCATCAACGATGCCGTTGCTCCTATCATCAGGCACATCGGTGAATATGCCACACTTGCATCAATCTGATATTGAAATCCCCTCGTCCTGTTAGCCGCTACGCAATCGACTACTGCGCAAACGGCTTGCAGGATAGGATAAACAACAATTATCATGAATGTAGATTACAGTCAATTTTTCAACATGATGCCAGAAGTTACGCTTACGCTGGTTCTGGTTATAGTCTTTATTGCTGACCTTGTGGCGGCAAAAGAAGCAAAGCGCAAATGGGAAAACAACCTTGTATGCGCACTTATGACATTGCACTTCCTGGTTAATCTCTCAGGCAGTGGTGACGTTACAGCCTTCGGCGGAATGTACTACTCTACACAGGCCATCGCCGCAGTAAAGTCCATTCTCGCCTTTGGAACTATCCTCGTTCTGTTGCAGTCTTATCACTGGCTGAATGGGCAGAATACACGCTCACGTCAGGGAGAGTTCTACCTTTTGGTCATCTCAACCCTGTTGGGTATGAACTTCATGGTCAGCGCCAACAACTTCCTGTTATTCTTCCTTGGTCTTGAAATGGCGAGTGTGCCCATGGCATGCCTCGTGGCCTATGCAAGATTTAAGCAGGACAGCGCGGAGGCTGCCGCCAAATACATACTCACCGCTACTTTCTCAAGCGGCGTGATGGTATATGGTCTCAGCATGCTCTATGGTGCTGTTGGCAACCTCTATTTCTGCAATTTCGCAGCTGCTGTTACAGCAACTCCTCTCACTGTTGCCGGTCTGGTGTTCTTCTTCAGCGGACTTGCTTTCAAGCTTTCCCTCGTGCCATTCCATTTCTGGACTGCTGACACATACCAGGGCGCACCTGCTGTTGTAGGCGGATATCTTAGCGTAATTTCAAAGGGTGCTGCAGCTGTCGCTCTCCTCACTATCCTTACCAAGGTATTTGGCAGCATGATAGACTACTGGCACCCGATGATGTGCATCGTCATCGTGCTTTCTATCACTGTGGCAAACCTCTTTGCCATCAGACAGAAGAATGTTAAACGCTTCATGGCATTCAGCTCTATCTCACAGGCCGGTTACATCATGCTTGCGCTGCTCAGCCCGTCTGACGCATCGGCTACTGCCCTGTCCTACTATATTCTTATATATATAGTAGCCAACTTGGTTGTCTTCGGAATATTGTCGACTCTTGAGAGTACTTTCGACGGTGACATAACCATGTCACGAATGAATGGTTTCTACAAGACCAACCCGCGTCTGTCGTTCATTATGACTCTTGCGCTGTTCTCGCTTGGTGGTATTCCTCCGTTTGCAGGTATGTTCTCGAAGTTCTTCGTCTTCATGGCTGCAATTCAGGGACAGGCTGTTGACACAGCAATGGGTGCCCTAACTTACGTAGTAGTATTCATAGCCCTTGTCAATACAGTGGTCAGCCTTTACTACTATCTGCTCATTGTAAAGGCCATGTACATCAACCGCACCGAGGAGCCATTGCCTGCTTTCGCAACACCTGAGAGAACCCGCTTGTCTTTGGCACTCTGTACTTCTGGTATCGTCCTTTTCGGTATCATAAGCTTTGTCTACGAGTGGATATTCGGTTGCGTAGTGGCATAGTGTCTTTGAAGCCGTAACAGGTTTCTGGATTATATTACATTAGTATAAACTATAAGGGGCGCATCAATTTGATGCGCCCCTTAATAATTTGTTGTTTTCCAATTTGTTGTATCCAAAACTGGAACCTGTATGCTTTGCGCTTACAGCGCGACCATCACCTACATGAAATAACCCAGGGTGTCGCTACGCTCTACCCTGGGCTATGCTCTTTTGCGCTTACAGCGCGACAATAATAAATTGTTCAATATTCGGAAATAATCTAATCGTATTCCTGCCAGCTCTTTATCTGCAGGTCTTCCTGTCCAATCTCGCAGAAAGCCTCGATGAATGCAGAGGCGAGTCTTGCATTTGTCATTAGAGGAATGTTGTGGTCTATGGCTCCGCGGCGTATGCGGTAGCCATTGGTAAGTTCCCGCTTGCTATGGTTCTTGGGGATGTTCACGATGAGGTCGAACTGGTGGTCGGCAATCATTGTCATCACGTTTTCCCTGTCGCTATTCTCCTCGTCAGGCCATGCCACAGCAGTTGCTTTTACTCCGTTTTCATTAAGGAACTTTGCCGTGCCGTCACTTGCGCATATTGTGTAGCCCTTGATGACGAGAGCGCGGGCAGCATCGAGCATGGCTACCTTCTCCTTTGTTCCACCAGAGGAAATCATGATAGCCTTGTCCTTAGACGGTATCTTGTAGCCGGTAGCAATAAGCGAGTTCAGCAGAGCCTCCTCGTAGGAGTCGCCCATACATCCCACCTCGCCAGTAGAGCTCATATCAACACCCAGAACTGGGTCGGCATTCTGCAGTCGGGCAAACGAGAATTGGCTTGCCTTCACTCCCATGCGGTCGATGTCGAACTCGCTCTTATCGGGTTTCGTATATGGCGCATCGAGCATAATGCGTGTGGCCGTATCAATGAAGTTTGTCTTAAGCACCTTGCTCACGAACGGGAAGGAGCGTGAGGCTCTCAGGTTACACTCTATGACCTTAACGTCACGTCCCTTGGCGAGGAACTGTATGTTGAACGGTCCCGAGATGTTCAGCTCTTTAGCTATGGCACGGCTTATTTTCTTTATCTGCCTTACCGTTGCGAAGCTAATCTGCTGTGCGGGGAATACCATGGTGGCATCGCCGGAGTGTACGCCCGCATATTCCACATGCTCGGAGATGGCATATTCCACAACCTCACCGTTCTGTGCCACTGCGTCAAATTCAATCTCGTTGGTCTCGGTCATGAACTGCGAGATAACCACTGGGTATTCCTTGCTTACCTCGCTTGCCATCTGCAGGAAGCGCTCAAGCTCCTCGTAGTCGTAGCATACGTTCATGGCGGCACCGGACAGCACGTACGATGGACGAACCAGTACGGGGAAACCAACTCGGTCTACAAACGCCTTCACGTCGTCCATGCTTGTCAGTGCACTCCATTGTGGCTGGTCGATGCCCAGCTGGTCGAGCATGGCAGAGAACTTGTTGCGGTTTTCTGCCCTGTCTATGCTCACGGGTGAAGTACCCAGTATTGGCACGCTTTGCCTGTAGAGTTTCATTGCGAGGTTGTTTGGTATCTGTCCGCCAACCGAGACGATGACTCCCCGTGGATTCTCAAGATCTATGACATCGAGCACACGCTCGAAGGACAGCTCGTCGAAATAGAGTCTGTCACACATGTCATAGTCAGTAGAAACCGTTTCGGGGTTATAGTTTATCATTATGCTCTTATATCCGAGCTTGCGCGCCGTGGTGATGGCGTTCACTGAGCACCAGTCAAACTCTACTGATGAACCAATCCTGTATGCTCCGGAGCCGAGCACCACTACCGATTTCTCGTTGTTGTAGTAGTTTACGTCATGCCCCTCAACAGCATAGGTCATGTAGAGGTAGTTGGTAAGGTCGGGATGCTCGCTGGCAACGGTCGGTATGCGCTTCACGGCAGGCAGCACGCCCAGCTTCTTTCGATGGCTGCGCACGGCAAGGTTTTCCTTTTCCATGTTGCCAGAGGCGTTCTTTATCACGAAGCGTGCTATCTGGAAATCAGAGAAACCGAGTATCTTTGCCTGTCTCAATACA
Source organism: Prevotella sp. P3-122 (assembly GCF_002251365.1). Lineage (GTDB taxonomy): Bacteria > Bacteroidota > Bacteroidia > Bacteroidales > Bacteroidaceae > Prevotella. Next base: position 36,246 of record NZ_NPJH01000082.1, on the reverse strand, counting down.
TCGGCAGGCACTTCCTCAATGGCGTTGTATGTCTCAAGCTTGTGCTTGTAGTCAACGATATTCTTGAGCTTACCAATGAACCATGGGTCTATCTTTGTCAGCTCGTATATCCTGTCAATGGAATATCCCTCCTCGAGTGCTTGCGCAATGGCGAATATGCGCAGGTCGGTAGGGTTGGCGAGCTCCTCGTCAAGGTTGTCGAACTTCGTATGGTCGTTGCCCACAAAGCCGTGCATGCCCTGTCCGATCATTCTCAGTCCCTTCTGTATAAGCTCCTCGAAAGTGCGTCCGATAGACATTATTTCTCCAACCGACTTCATGCTTGAGCCTATCTTGCGGCTTACTCCGGCAAACTTGGTGAGATCCCATCTTGGTATCTTGCAGATGAGATAGTCGAGCTGTGGGGCGACATACGCGGAGTTGGTAGTGCCCATTTCTCCTATCTGGTCAAGAGTATATCCAAGAGCTATCTTGGCAGCCACGAAGGCGAGAGGATAGCCCGTAGCCTTCGAGGCGAGTGCGGAGCTGCGGCTTAGGCGTGCATTGATTTCTATGATACGGTAGTCGTTGGTCTCAGCGTTGAACGCGTACTGTATGTTGCACTCGCCAACGATGTTCAGATGGCGCACGCATTTAATGGCCAAGTCCTGAAGCATCTTCACCTGGTCGTCAGACAGCGAGCATGTAGGAGCCACGACGATAGACTCACCGGTATGTATGCCGAGCGGGTCGAAGTTCTCCATTGACGCAACGGTGAAGCAATGGTCGTTGGCATCGCGTATAACCTCAAACTCTATCTCCTTCCATCCCTTCAGACTCTCCTCGACAAGTACCTGTGGTGCGAACGTAAATGCCGACTCGGCAATCTTCACGAACGTCTCCTCGTCGGGGCATACGCCAGAGCCAAGGCCGCCCAGGGCATAAGCCGAGCGAATCATAATAGGATATCCTATGCGGCGTGCCGTCGCTATGGCATCCTCCATAGTCTCGCAAGCCTGCGACACTGGCACCTTCAGGTCTATCTTGTTCAGCTCCTTCACAAACAGGTCGCGGTCTTCTGTGTTCATGATAGCCTCAACGCTTGTGCCGAGCACCCTTACCCCATACTCCTTCAGGGTACCGTTGAGGAACAGTTCCGTACCACAGTTAAGTGCCGTCTGTCCGCCGAAAGCCAGCAGGATGCCGTCGGGGCGTTCCTTCTTGATGATTTCGGTTACGAAATAAGTATTGACGGGCAGGAAATAGACCTTGTCGGCAATACCCTCACTTGTCTGAATTGTTGCAACGTTAGGATTGACGAGCACCGACTTGATGCCTTCCTCACGAAGAGCCTTAAGAGCCTGGCTGCCAGAGTAGTCGAACTCGCCAGCCTGTCCAATCTTAAGCGCACCCGAACCAAGGACGAGTACTTTCTTTAGCTGTTTCTCCATTTAAAGATATTATGAATGATTATTAGTATGTTTAAGTTCTCTTGCAAAGGCAGATGCTGCCGGGCGCAATGAAAGTCCACGCTCATATTGCTTGCCACGGCTTACGATATGCAAATTTAGATAAAAAAATCGAAATATAAGCCAGTTGGGATAAAAAACCTATTAGTACAGCCGGCTAATAGGGAAAGTTTTCGTAGTTTTAACATTTCGGCAGTCCTTCGGTAACTACCCGGTCTTCTTGCGTTAACGGAAAGTGCGTGTTTTGTGGGTCATCCGACATTTCGAGTGATTACCATTTATAGCAGTGTGGTCTGTATTTGTTACCTTCATTGCCGCTAAGGTTATAGATCTTGTCTGTGGCGTATTCATATTTGCGGTTCATGCTATATCTCGAGTGACAATATATTGTTGCGTGGTCTATGCATATATATATCATTGCCGATAAGGTTAATAACCTTAAGGCCGTAAGGTTATTAACCTTTCAGCCGTAAGGTTATTAACCTTATCAGGGATGCAAACGTATTCATCTCCTATGGCAAACCGTTTCACCCGCTTCATTTAATAATATACTTCAGGAATAATATATTATTATGCGTCACTCCATATTTCTGATGAACCTATGTTATATGCTGTTTCTTCTGTATCAATATTAAATTTTACCTCTTTTTCGCGTCAGTCGGCGAATCCATAGCCAATAGCCGGTGAGGGGCAATGTAGCACCTATCAGGGCTGCGAGGAAATTGAGGATCCGGGTGATGATACCTCCCCAACTGCCAGTGTGTACCATATATACACCACTTCTCACTTTCGTGTCCTTTCCCTCTGAGGAATAGAGTTTGACGTCGGTTATCTCCCCGCTTCTTCTGTCATACGAGTACTTGTCGGTAGCCCTCAAGCTCAGACGTCCCTCGGAAACAACCTCTGCCGCCTCAGCCTTAAGGGTTATCTGCTGATAGCCGGGATTCTTCAAGGCCATTTCATTCAACACATCGTCCCAATGGCGATAGGGTGAGCGACGATGGAATCCGAAATCACCACCATCGTGATATCCATGTCCTTCGCCGCCACCATGATAGCCGCGACCTTCGCCACCACCATGATAGCCGCGACCTTCGCCACCGCCATGATAGCTGTGTCCTTCGCCACCGCCATGATAGCCGTGTCCTTCGCCACCGCCATGACGACCTTCTCCTTGCTGTCTCTCTCCCCTTCGGATAGTGTCACCTCCTCTTTGTCCTTCATTGGAAGCGCTGCCTCCATGTGCTCCGCCTTTTTCCGACGACTCAACACCGAAACATGCATAGAAACCAGTGCGATACCATGAGAACGACCAAGTCAATCCCGTAAGTGCCATGGCGAGCAGGAAGATTGTGGTATATATTCCTCCAGCCACGTGGAGGTCGTGCCAGAATCGTCCCCAACCTTTTGTCACGTGGATGGCAAGACTTGCCTTCAACGGTTTGTTGCGGTTGGTGAGCCACATCAGTATTCCTGTGACAAGGATGAATACGAGTACGAGGGTGCATATACCTGTAAGAAGTTTTCCCATTCCCGTCGATGAGCCAAGAAGCCAGCGGTGCAGATGGAACATGGTATTGAAGAACGGGAGACGCTCGGAGCGTCCGGTCACCTCTCCTGTATATTGATTGACATAGATGGAGGCGCGACGGGGCTTGGTGAGACTCACCTGATAAGTGCGGGTGCTGTCGGCAAAGACAGTCACGCCCGAAATGCTTACAGAGTCGGGCAATGTCTCTTCCACCTTCTCCATCAGTTCCTGCATCGGGATAGGTTCTCCCTTTGCTTCTTTCACGAAATACAGTTCAGGCTTTATGGCCTCCGTAATCTCCTTCTCGAATACGAGCATAGCTCCCGAGAAGCACACCAATGTGATGATGATGCCCGTAGGCACCGATAACCACAAGTGTATTTTTCTTAATGCTTTTTTCATTTTTTTACTCCTTTATCTTTCCTACAGCCGTCACTGTGCTCACCTCAACGCTCAAACCCTTGGTGGCTGTGGCAGTGGCAGGGTCAATCTTGTATATAACTGGATAAGCGTCGGATGTCATCACAGGCATATAGATATATCCACCCTCTACGTATGGCATCTTTCCGAAGTCGGTAATCTTGTCGGTTGCAGGCAGACCGCTGACGAAGGTCAGTTTACCTGTATCACCATTGAACACTGCAAGTTCTGTTGCCACATATCCTGTCTGAGAGAACGGACGGTCATACATTCTCAGAAGGAAATAGTTGCCTCCGGCATGCCAACAGCGCAGGAATGACTTGCCTTCGCTCTGTGCCTCTATACTGTAATAATAGTTGGGGTCGAACTCAGTTGCGCCGGCCTTGATGCGAACCACACCAGCATCAAGCGTTGTCTGCTGACGCGGGTCGGTTACTGTCTTGGCATAACTTGGTGAGAACACATAGATATCACCATTGTCGGCAGCCCATATCGACTGATAGTACTGCGAACGGTATCTGCCACATGCATAACTGATCTTGTCGGTCTTTATCAGTCGTCTGCCGTCGAGCTGCTCATTGTCAAAGATTGCCACCCAGCACTCGTTGGGATATTGAGTGCCACTGAGTTCACCCTTGACGTATGAACCGCCACCCGAGCCGCCGCTTTCCTGCTTCACAAGGTCCTCATTGCCCGGAAGGATATACTTTCCGCCATCAATGCCCGAACCATAGGCACTGAGTCCCATACCGATGGCAGCGCTATAGAGTTTGCCGCCGCTCTCGAGGAATCCCGACAGCATGGCATATTCACCGTTGCCGAGGAAATTCTCCGACATAAAGTTATCCTTTTTCTTTGAATCGCTCTGTGTGGCTGTCTCGTTTGCCACATCAAGGTATGTCAAGAGGAACATCTTAGGCAGATTGCCGTTAGCATCAGCATATTCCGCCAGTCCGTCGCCCGTGGAAGCCGAGATTATATAGTCGCCAAACTTGCCGAATGATGTGAATCGTGTCACCTTGTATTCTGCCGAACGGGCTTTCATCTGTCCGTCGGAGTTGAGCACGTATGAGCGTGTCGTACCGGCATTGCCCTGGTTGTAGGTGAGGGCATAGAGATATTTGTCGCCGTAGAACACCCATTCCGTGGCACCGTCGTTCACCAGTCCGTTGTTGATGGCCGATACGCTGCCTTCGGTTAGGCTCTGCGATGTGAGCAACACATTGGCAGTCTGTTCGCCGTCGGGAAGTGATGTGGCAAGTGCGAATGCCTCTTTTCCTACAGTCACTCCCGGAGTGTCGGTCGTTGTATCCGCCACATTGTCATCACTGTCAGAACAAGCCGCAAGGCTTACCGCAATTAAGGCTGCGGGCACCATTTTCAAATAGTTTTTCATCGTTGTATATATATTAAATGTTATCCAATTAATGAGCCCTCTGGCATTTTACTCCCCTCCCTTTGGGGGAGGGGCTGGGGGTGAGGCTGTTTTTTTCCTTAGAAATGCACCCTAACCTTGCCGTAGAATGCCCTTCCCGCCTTTTGCAGCGAGAAGTTGTCGTAGAGCTTCTCGTTGGTGAAGTTGCGACATTCCAATGACACACTGTATCTTCCGCGCATCATACTGTAGGTCAATACTATATTGTGCGAGAACTGGTTGGGCACGACATAATCGGCCTTGTTGGCACCGATGTGCGACGAATAGTATGTGAAGCTGTGCAAATACTGGTTGTCGTATGTCAGGGCGAGCGTATTACCTTTCTTCATGCAGTTGCGCCAATACAAGTTGATGTCTGAGTCGGCAAAGAGATATGGCAGGTTGGGCATACGCTCCTTGTAGTTGATATTTGCCGACGTAGAGCCCATCGATGTCTTCATGTTGTCGCATACGTTCATCTTGGTGAAGTTGCCACCAATGCTCAGCCATCGTCCGTGGGCATAGCGCAATGAGAGATTGAATCCCTTGGTGAGCACCTTTCCGTAGTTGATATATGATGCGGCATATTTTCCTCCGCTCAGACTCATGATATTGCGCTGGATATAATCCTTGGTGTCGCGATATATCAGTCCACCCTCCACGTAGAACGTGTGCTTGTCTATACGTCGTGAATAACTGAGGTTGAGGTTGACATTGTCACTTCGTTCTGGTTTGATACCGATGTCACCCGTCTCCAGGTCTTCATCACCAAACATCTCCTCGATGGTAGGCAGACGGCATGCCTTCTCGTAGGATAGTTTCACCTGCAGTCCGTCAATAATAAACCATGTGGCAGCCGCTCCATATCCCCAGAAGTCGATGGTATGGCTTGTCTTGGTGTATGTATCGAGCGTTTCGGTGGTAGCCACAGGTCCTGCCACATAGAGGTTGTAGTATTTTCCGAAAACTGACAGATTCCAGTTGTCTGCAGGAGTGAGTCTGTATTGCAGTCCCGCAATGTTCTTGCGTGTATGCTTGTCGATGGCGTCGGTGAGAGTCTCTGCTGTTAGCAGCGATGCGTTGCTTCGGCGGAAGTCGGTGAGCACGTTGTTGAATGTTAAGAGATGAGCTTTGCCCAATTGGTAGTTGAGGGTGGCAGTGGCATTCCAGTTATGGTTGGTAGCACGCGAGTGCATCAGCGACTGCTCACCTGGCGAATTGAGCAATGCCTTTTCTCCCCGCCAGTTATACTTGTATGAAGCGGTATCCACGTTTGTCGTGACATCTCGGTTGTAGCTTCCCGTCACAGTCAGGTCAAGACCACGAGTGAAGAGGTTGTGCTTCACGTATTCCAGGCTCGGTTGCAGTGCATGGCTGCGCCTGTGCTTCTCGCCATACACGATTTCCTGCCTCACTCCCGTCTGTATCTCCTTGTACATCTGCGACCAAGTCAATCCTAAGAGCAGTCGGTCGGCCCATTTCTTGCCTACCACTCCCAGTTTTCCCACTATTGCCTCATTGTGGTATGTGTCGTTGAATCGCTTCACGCTCTCTTTCTTGTCACGGTCTATCCTGCCCGTCTCGAAGTCCTCCACGGGCGAGTTGATACGATAGTTGTTATCGGAATAATTTTGGAATGCCGTAATCTCGTATGTCAGTCCGTTTTTGAATGTCTGTCCGAAACTGACGTTCGACTTATGAGTATTGAATGAGCCATAGGAATAAGATGCGTCGAGATGCCATCCGCTATGACGCTTGTTGGTCACCACATTGATCACACCGCCAATGGCATCAGTACCGAATCCCACTGGCACTACTCCCTTATACACCTCAATCCTGTTGGCAAAGCTCACTGGGATGTTGTTGAGTCCGAATGATGCCCCCACACCTTCCTGTGGCACACCGTCGATAAACACTTTTACCCTCTTGCCGCTGAATCCATCCATCATCAGCGACATGTCGGAACCCACTCCTCCCGACTCCCTCAACTTCAGTCCGGGAGCCTTTGAGAGCGCGTCGCTAAGGTTCTTCGTCGTATTCTGCATTTCCTTGGTATCTACGGCTATAGTGTTAAATGCCGACCTCTTCACCCTGCTCACTCCACCGGCTACGACCACCACCTCGTCAAGTTGCAACTCATTGTCGATGTGCTTGCCATGGTGTCGGTTTTCGCTTTTCGTTCCGCGGTGTTTCACTCTTGTGGAATCCTGCTGGGCAGACATGGGCATAAACATAAATAATGTCAGGCATAATATAGCCAGTGTGAATATTGACTTTCTCATAATATATATAAATAGGTGGCCTTGTGGCCTAATCGCATAAATACAACTGGATTTACGTGGTCAGACACTACACGTTGTTTTTCGGGTGCAAAGTTAAGGTGCTTTTTTCATTCCTACAATACCTAAAACACGTGATTTTGTTAGGTGTACAGATGTCCTCCGGTATACATATGGGAGGGCTTCCATGCTGTCGTCCACACAACAGGACACAGAGATGTCTGCCCGTATTCCCCGACGCTTTGATAGCCTGTCAGCCTGCTGCGAGGTCCTGAGTAAGAGGATATTGCAGATGACAGATGAGAGAAAAATTTGTCCGATACGTAAAATATTCTGTCTAAAGCGAGGGTTTTCTCCGAATTTTATGTATCTTTGCCATGTCATTGATGAATTTTAGTTACACCAGTTAGCAGCGATTAGACAAGTGATGGCTATGACATGGACAGACATTGTGCGGATTCATGTCACGCTGTTATCTGTAGACAATGTCAAGCAAAAGTGCTGCCGATTAAAGTAATAAGAAGAAATTATCCTCCAACATAACACTATGAACAGCAAAGAGAAAATACTGGGACGTCTCCGCCAGAACACACGCGAGACATACGAGACAGCAGACCTCTCATTCCCAAAGACCGTCTATGACGACCCCGTGGCTGAGTTCATACACGCCACGACAACCACAGCAGGCGCACGCCTGATGGAGATAGGCGAGGGCGACGACCTCAACCAGAAGATACGGGAGGCTTATCCCGAGGCGAAGGTGATAGCCACGAACATACCAGGCATCAGCGCGACGCTCAATCCCGACACCGTCACAGAGGCGCAGGAGCTGGAGCGCACTGACGTAGGCGTAGTGAGAGGCACTGTCGGAGTGGCAGAGAACGCATGCGTATGGATACCACAGACAATGAAGGAGAGAGCCGTATGCTTCATGGCAGAGTATCTCGTCATACTCGTGTCGAGGAAAGACATCGTCAGCAACATGCACGAGGCATACCGCAAGATTGAGTTCACAGACTACGGATTCGGCACATTTATATCCGGCCCCTCAAAGACTGCCGATATAGAGCAGGCCCTCGTCTATGGAGCACAGGCGGCACGCGGAGTGACAGTCATGCTCATGCCCTAATCCCACAGCATTATCTCAAGCTACACAGATACTACTACTAACAACAATAATAAGCAGACACAAGTATCAGCAACATCACAACTGACGACAACAAACGCAACGACTCCCGCCAGCCAATCACTGCCAGACTGACAATCAGAATGGCAGCAAAGAACGGCTGGCGGGAGTCGCCATATACAACAATCTGTAAAAGAACTATTACTGTCCTGTAAATTCTTATCCACAGCATCGGAGGGGTGCGACTGTTAGCCCGGATGGAGCAGCGAGAGAGCCGTGTATTTGCTCTTATCCACAGCCCGGAAGGGACGCGACCGTTAGCCCCGATGCCAAGCAGAGAGCCGTTTTCTTGCTATTAACCACAGCCTCGAAAACAACTATCCGCTTCTTCTCACGACTTCTTGTTATCGACCATGCCACGCTTCCACATCTCATGGAATGATAGCTTGGCGAACTCTGGCATGCTGTGTCCCTTAGCCCATGTGTTGGCCTTTATGTTGGTTATGAAGCTGGGCAGATGGTTTGCCCATGGCGCCATGCGGAGGGCTGTGGTGTAGAGCGATGGCCTCTCGAAGACATAGCGCATTCCGGCGGACATTGTCTTCTTCATCTTGTCGGCGTGGTGCATGCTGTCGAGGTCCTGACGCCAGCGGTATATCTGTGATGAGAGGTCGACCTTGACGGGGCACACGTTGTCGCACGAGCAGCAGAGCGAGCATGCCGAGCAGTTGTGGTAGTGCTTGCCAGCGTCGCGCAGCATGCCGAGGTTCACGCCGATGGGTCCCGGTATGAAGTATGTGTATGAGTATCCTCCTGAGCGTCTATATACGGGGCATGTGTTCATGCAGGCTCCGCAGCGCATGCATTTCAGTGTCTGCCAGTGTCCCTCGTTGGCGAGAATGTCCGAGCGTCCGTTGTCTACGAGTATTATATGCATCTCCCCTCCGGGTCTTGGCTTGCGGAAGTGTGATGTGTAGACTGTTGTCGGCTGTCCTGTCCCGTGTCGTGCGAGGAGGCGCTGGAACACGGCGAGCGAGTCATAGTCAGGTATGAGTTTCTCTATTCCCATGCTGACAATGTGTAGCTTGGGGACGGATGTCGACATGTCAGCGTTGCCCTCGTTCGTGCATACGACGATATCTCCCGTCTCTGCCACGCCGAAGTTTGCGCCCGTCATTCCGCAGTCAGCTGTCATGAAATTGTCCCTGAGGTGGTATCGTGCGCATCGTGTGAGGTATGTCGGGTCGGCTGGTGGCGCTGCATCGCGCTCTGCTTTCGAAATATGCGGCTCGGCGTCGCGTATGACGCCTTTCTTCTCGAAACACTCCTCCACCTCCTCTTTCGTTATGTGTATCGCCGGCATGACGATATGGCTCGGTGCGAGGTGCATGAGCTGGAGGATGCGCTCTCCGAGGTCAGTCTCCACGACGTCTATGCCCTCTTTCTCCAGATGCTCGTTGAGATGGCATTCCTCTGTCAGCATCGACTTGCTCTTCACCACTTTCCTGACTCCGTGGCTGTGCATGATATCGATGACGATGCTGTTATACTCCTTTGCGTCCTTTGCCCAGTGTACGTGGGCTCCGTTCTCTGTGGCAGCCTTCTCGAACATCTCGAGATAGTCAGCCAGATGTGTTATGGTGTGTTTCTTTATGTTGTTTGCCGCCTCGCGCAGGTCCTCCCATTCTGGTATGTTGTGTGCGAGGGAGTCACGGCGTTGGCGCACGCTCCAGAATGTCTTGTCGTGGCGTGAGACACGCTCTGTGTCGCGGTTGAACTTCGCGGCACGCTTTGAATGTTTCGTACTCATAGTCCGCTTGCTAATATTTCTACGACATGGATGAACTTTATCTCCTTTCCGTTGGCAGCCTTGAATGTGCCGGGGTTCTTCTTCACGATGCCCTGCATGTGCATCAGGCACGACGAGTCAGGCCCTGTGATATACTCCGCGCCTGTCTCTATGTGGCGGGCCAGCTTGTCGCGTCCCATGCGTATGGAGACATCCGGCTCCTCGATTGAGAACATTCCGCCGAATCCGCAGCACTCGTCCTTCCGCTCAGGCTCACAGACTGTTATCCCGGGGACGAGAGAGAGGAGGTCGCGTATCTTGTTGAACTGTGGCACATTGCGCTCGGAAGGCGATGCGAGTCCGAGTTCCCTGACGCCGTGACAGCTGTTGTGTATGCTCACCACGTGTGGGAAGCTGCTCTTCGGGAATGACTTCACCTTCACCACATCATGCAGGAATTCCACCACGTCCATTGTCCTCTTGGCTGCCTCACACTCGTGTCCGGCTATGCCGGGATGGAATATTCTCGCGTATGCGGCACAGCTTGCCGATGGCGCCACGACATAGTCATAGGGGGCGAAGAGGCGGTCATAGTCCTCCACGAGGCGTTCTGCCTTCTGCTGGAATCCCGCGTTTCCCATTGGTTGTCCGCAGCATGTCTGCCGCTCCGGATACTCCACCTCAAGCCCGAGGCTTGTCAGGAGCTTGTAGGTGACCACGCCGACACTGGGATAAAGAGCGTCGACGTAACATGGAATGAAAAGTCCGATTTTCATTTTCTTATGCTTGTTTTTATGTTTGTCCTGCTGGATTTTTTTGTTTTACCTGCTGGATAATGTTGTCGGTCCTGTTGGAATATGCTGTTTGACCTGAGTTCGGCGATTGATGATGTATATGCCTTTCTTTACAGGGCTTTTTAGCTTGCGTCCCTGTAGGTCGTAGATTTGTGGCTGGGATGTCGTGCAGTCTTTCATAGTGTTTGTGATACCGTTTGTGTTGCTGTAGCGTATGCGTATTTCGGTAGGGCTATTCCATCTGTTGGTGCTGTTTCCGTTGCCTACAATCCTGACATATCTTGCTGATGTCGTCGGAATGGGGAAGCGTTCCAGTTCGTTGGTAAGTCCCGAGCTGACAAGTCCTGTAGCCGCATCGCTCCATATCGTGTTGTCTTCAGAGGTCTGTATGTCGAAATAGAATACACGTTGGTTGCCGTTGTAGAATGCTATGTCCACGGCATAGACCTCCTTCTGTGTGTTCAGGTCGAAGCATATCCATTGTCCATCGCCTTCCTGGCTCCATCGGGTGTCGAGCGAGCCGTCGTAGGCGTTGGTGTGCGGATTCCCTTCCTGCGAGCCTGTTGCCGTGACTATGAACTCTTTCTCTGGTGAGTCAAGGCTAACGGTGCGTATCATTGCCTGCTGTTGTCCCTCTGGCATGCGTCCTCCCTCAGCAGAATGTATGTTGCTTACTTCCACTGTGTGTACTCCGTAGTCTAAAGAGTCGGGTAGGGTAATGGTTATTTTTCTGTCTTTGTCGTAAGAAATTACCGCACCTTCAGGTATGTGTCCGTCGATGGAGTAGTTGGCTGCAACATTAGCCTCGTCAGCATTTGGTGACACATTGAAAGTGAGCGTAATCTCGTATGCGTTATCTATCGTTGCGCTGCGTAGGACAATCGGCTCTATGTATGGCTTGTCGGGTGCTATGCGGCTCACGGCGGCGGCAGCCATTAGGAATGCGCCTACGCCAAAATCGTAATAGCTCGATGCTGTTAGAGTCTGGTTTGGGTCGGCCTTCTCGCCAATGGGCTGTATGTAGCCTACTGTTCCGTTAGTCTGGTATGCGGTGTATGCAAGGTAGTCCCATGCCTTGCAGAGAGTGGAGGCATAGTCATCGGCAGAGATGATGCCCAGCCGTATGCCAGTAGCATAGGCGTATGCGTTTAGTGCTGTTCCTGATGTCTCGCGTCCAGGCGCATGTGCCGGGTCAAGTAGCGAGCGTGTCCAGTAGCCCTCTTCCTGTTGGCAACCCTGCAGCGATTTGGCCATACGGCAGTACAAGTAGGCATACTCGCTGCGGTATGGTGCATCTGCAGGCATCTCGTCAAGCAGGCGTGCAAGAGTGGCGAATGCCCATCCGTCTCCCCTTGCCCAGAAGTCTTTCAGTCCATTGAGGGTTTGGTGTCCGGGATAAATGTATTTTGCGTCTCGGTAGTATAGGTCTTCGTTGTAGTCGTACATCAGCTCTGTGGCATACAGCCAGTAGTCGTGCATCTTCTCAAGATAGCGTCTGTCGCCTGTGATGTTGTACAGTTTTACCATTGTAGGCATAACCATGAACATGCCGTCCACCCACCACAGGTACTCGTTGTAGCCAGTTGTTATCTGATAGCCCATGACCCCGAGTGCGCGCTGTATCTTTCTCTCGTCTGAGCGGTTGTCGTAGTTGTAAAGGTCGGCATATACCTGAAAGCATATCTGGTTGTCGCCAAAGAGCACGTACTTGCCTCCCTCGCCGTAGGAGGATGACCATTCTGTGGTGTCGTTGCTTGTTGCCCCACACCAGTTGTTGTGCTCGGCCCATGCCGTGGAGTAGTCAAGGTATTGGCTGTCGTTGGTTACGCTGTATGCCTCCATGTTGCCGACATGGTATACGGCCCTGTTCCAGAAGAAGTTACCGTGTGAGGGGTTCCTCTCCTGCCATGTCCTGTTTACGTTGTTCAGTATGCTCAGAACCTCCGTCTTGCCAGGTAGCAAGTCGAGTGTGGTGTCTGCCGTAGCCCCTGATGACATGGTGAGCATGGCAATTATTGCGATGTTGTGTAATAATCTTATGTTCATAGCTTTCAAACTCCTCGAACTCCTCGAACCCTCGAACCTCTCAAACTCCTCAAACCCTTCGAACCCTTCTACTGATACTGCCTTATTCTGACGTCCGTGCTGCTGTCCTTAAGCAATGTCCTCACCTGGCGAATATCCGTGTTGCCGTAGTGGTATGGGAAGAGCACTTTCGGATGGATGGTCTTGGTTGCTTTGGCCACCTGCTCTGGTGTCATGGTGAAGGGCTGGTTGCATGGCAGGAAGGCCACATCGATATCGGCAATGTCTTTCATCTCGTCGATATCCTCTGTGTCTCCGGCAATATATATCCTGAAACCATCGATAGTAAGTACGAAGCCGTTGTCGCGTCCCTTCGGATGGAACTGTTCTTTTCCCTTCGATGTATTGTAAGCCGGAACAGCCTCTATGTTCCATTCGCCGATGGTTGCCGAGTCGCCGTTCTTCATCACCTGTCCCTTGCCACCAAGCATGTCGCTGCATCTGCGGTTGGTTATCAGCTTTGTGTCCTGTTTGGTGAGCTGGCTGATGGCTTTGGCATCCAAATGGTCGGGATGCTCGTGTGTGAGCAGGATGAGGTCTGCCTTTGGCAATGTCGAGAAATCGGTGACAGGTGGAACCTTGTCTGTTACAGGGTCTACGTATATCCACTTGCCGCCAACGCTCATCCTCAGCGTACCGTGCTTGATGCAGTAAATCCTGACGAGAGAACCATTGTCGGTGGTGAACACGTCTACCTCCTGCTTGCTCACCTCCTTGCCTGCCTGCGTCCATCCGTTGTAGCCCGTGCTCAGTTCAGTCACCTTGTATCCGTTGTCGGAGAGGATTTGTGCAGCCTTCTTGCTGCGCTTTCCGCTTCGGCAGTATAGTGCCACGGCGTTTTCTTTTGGCAGCAAGAGTGAAGCCTGTGCAAGGAAGTCGTCGCGAAGAACATCCGCATTGACAGCTCCCGGCAGGTGGCCTTCTCGGTATTCCATGGCTGTCCGCACGTCAAGGAGAACGATATTGTCGTTGGCAGCGACCTTCTCAAACTCTGCAACGTCAAGACTTGTATACTTGTCTGATTGTGCCGTACATCCTGCGAGACAGCAGAACATGGAGGCAAGTGTCAAAAAGATATTCTTCATATATAATATAATAATGTGTAGTTAGAAATATTGCTATGTTTAGTAATTTACTGGCAAAGATACATAAATTATTCGACTTATTAGCTATCTGCAGACAGAATATTTCCGAATAGTAGGAAATGATGTGTGCATGTCCGTTTTTTACAAATCACATACATGACATTTTTTGTAACTTTGCAAATAAATAAGGTGCAATATGCTTAAGCTTGTCTTTTTGCTCTCGTCAGCACTATCTTTGCACGTTATTGCATAATGAATATTACATATAAGAATAACAGTAACAAACATAATATGGAAAAAGAACAGAAATTTTGTCAGAGTTGTGGCATGCCGCTTTCTGATGCCAGCGATTTCGGCACAAACGTTGATGGAAGTCCGAACGACGAGTACTGCAAGTACTGCTACGCTGACGGAAAGTTTGTGCAGCAATGCACAATGGATGAGATGATAGAGTATTGCGCTCAGTTTGTTGGGGAGTTCAATAAGGATTCCGAGCATAAGGTAACACGCGAGGAAGCCATTGGGCAGATGAAGATGTTCTTCCCTCATCTGAAACGTTGGAGAAAGGAGATTACCATCACCTCGCACGAGTTTCAGGATGTGATGTATGCTGGACTTGCTCCAGTGAAGCAACTCATTGTAGACATGGCAGATAAACTACCCGTTACCTATATCTCATCAGTTGATGAGGAAGGCTACCCTTGTATGAAGGCCATGCTGTCGCCACGCAAGCGCGAGGGCATAAAGGTGTTCTATTTCACCACCAATACCTTCTCTGTTCGTGTGGCTCATTACAGGGCAAACCCGAAAGCATCTATCTATCTGTGTGACGAGAGTAACTTCCGTGCCGTAATGTTGAAAGGTACCATGGAGGTTCTGACCGACCAACAAAGCAAGGATATGATATGGCGTGAGGGAGATACACAGTACTATCCCGGTGGAGTCACCGACCCTAACTATTGTGTTCTGAAGTTCACGGCCACAGAGGGCCGCTTCTACAGTGACTTCTATCCCCGTAGTTTCGTAATAGAATAACATTACCGCCTATTTGTCATTTGTTTGGAATGGCAACAACCTATATTAGACATGGTCATAGGAATAATTTGGCTTTGAAGATGAATATAGTTTCATGCCTGATAAGGTTATTAACCTTAAAGCCGTAAGGTTATTAACCTTTCAGGCAACTTAACGGTTTTCGTCTTTGGATGGATTGGCATTAAACATTTCATTCTTATTTTGTTATGTCTATACTTGTACCTGTATTTGCCCTCATGGTAGGGCTCTTATCCCCTCCGCTTATAATTTCGATTGGGATGTTGGTTGTGGGATTGATTTTCGTATTCCTGTTAGTTTGTGAAAATAAAATAAAGAAATGATATGAAGTCCAAAGCAATTATCGATGATATCAACGAGGTTATGAACCGTGAGATACCCTTACTTCTCTCTCTTTCTGACGAGCAGGTGAGCATAAAGAGAAACAAGCAAAACCGTACAGTGAAGATGCTCGTGGGCCATCTCATCGACTCGGCATCCAACAACCATCAGCGTATAGTGCGACTGCAATATGCACCCCGTTGCGGACACTCGATGCCAAACACGGAGATGGGAATGCTTGTCTTCCCGGACTATACTCAGGACAATGACCTGTGGATTCAGCTTCAGGACTATCAGCATGAAGACTGGCAACAGCTCGTTATGCTGCTGAAACTATACAATCAGCACATCTGCCACGTCATCCGCTCTGTTGACAAGACCAAGCTCAACAACTATTGGGTGGACTATGAAGGCTGCCGTGTGACTCTCGATGCAATGATATGCGGATATATAAACCATTTGAACCTGCATTTCGAGCAGATTCACGAACTATTGTAGGATTATTGTAATTTACTTAGTAAATATCATGGTACGGTTGAATTATCTTGACAATCTGAAGGTAGTATTGACCTTCTTGGTAATATTCCATCATGCGGGACAAGCGTATGGTGACGGTGGCGAGTGGGGATATACTCCTTCAAATCCTGCGGAGGTGATGCCTTGGATATGGCATTTCTTCTCTACCAATGCCGCTTTCTTCATGGGATTGTATTTTTTCATTTCCGGGTATTTTGTACCAGGCAGTTACGACCGACAGGGTTTTGGCACTTTTGTCAGGAAGAAAATTCTTCGTCTTGGAGTACCATTGTTGTTGATGGGCGGTCTTTTGACATCCGCTACAGGCAAGTTCGAGTTTGCCCATATGTGGTTTGTGGAAAGTCTTTTGATATTCAGCTTCTTCTATGCCGTAGTTAGGAAAAGATGCTCGGCAATATCTAAAGACTGCGATTCACGACCGACACTAATAGGGCTGTTTATTGCTGCCATAGTGATGGGCATCGGCAGTTATTTCATTCGTCAGGTGAGTCCACAAGCTAATTGGATAGGTCTTAGTTTATGGATATTTGAGCCTGCACATTATCTTCAGTATGTTATGATGTTTGCTTTGGGCATACTTGCCTACAGGTTTTGCTGGCTCGACAAGATGACCAAGACGACGGGTATTGTGGCATTGTTGATAGGTGGAGCTTTGGCTATAGGAAACTATGTCCGACAAGACGGTGAGTGGAATGATTTCGTTTGGCAATGGTTTGGAATCTATGAGTCGCTGATGTGCATTTTCATCAGTTTCGGATTGTTGTGGCTATTTAGGGAGAAAGTCAATATGGGCAACAATGCGCTCTCTTGGCTCTCAGCCCAGAGCTACGGAGCATATATAGTTCATTTGCCGTTGATGATTTGTTTTCAGAATATGTTTGATGGCGTGTGGATGGGAGCCTTCGGCAAGTTTATGTTTGTCGGTGTTGTCACAACCCTTCTGTCATTCGCACTTACATGGTTGCTTCGACTGATTCCAGGCGTGAAGAGAATAATTTGAAAAATATATAATGAGTATGAAGAAAGTATTATATGTTTTGCTGCCGCAGTTTGCTGAGCATGAGTTGCCTTATCTTACGCAACCGCTGCGTTCAGATAGCATGGCAATGAAGGAGAATCCTAAGTATGAGAACAAGATTGTGGCTGAGTCGATGGAGCCCATTGAGGCTATCAGCGGTTTCCGCGTTTTGCCCGACTATACTTTTGACTCCATTCCCGAGGACTATGCAGCCCTGGTGCTCATTGGGGGCTATGGTTGGAAGAGCGAGGCCGCTGAGCGTGTCGCTCCGCTCGTTGCCGATGCTATCAGGAAAGGGCGCATAGTAGGAGCTATCTGCAATGCTGCCTCATGGATGGCGAGCAAGGGATTTCTCAACGATGTACGCCACACGGGCAATGGTATTGAGCAGTTGCAGCTGTGGGGTGGTGCTTATACCAACGCCGCCGGCTATGTCAACGCACAGGCTGTGAGCGACAGGAACATAGTTACGGCCAATGGCAGCGCCAGCATAGAGTTTGCATGCGAGATTCTTACCTTGCTCAAGAACGACGATCCGAAGGAGATAGAGATGTATCGTTTGTTCTACAAGATGGGGCTCGTGGAGTTCGGAAAGATGATGTCGCAGGCGAAACCGCGTTTCACGTTCAATACCGTTGGCCTCTTTACCACCGACAATGCCAAGATGGTGGCTTTCTATCGCAATATCTTCGGTTTCCAAACGGAATGGAACGGAACAGACTCTAATGTAGAGATGACACTCGGCACATCACGCATCATCCTCTTCCCCCGCGACGCCTTCGAGCAGATGACATCTCATGAGTATGCCTATCCCGATGGTACTAATGGTACATTGGAACTGTCCTTCGATGTTCCCGCATTTGCTGATGTAGACAAGGAGTATGATCGTGCAGTAAGCATGGGTGCTCAACCTGTCTTTGCCCCTACGACAGAGCCTTGGGGACAGCGCACCTGCTATGTGGCTGACCCTGAAGGCAACTTGATAGAGATCTCTTCGTTTGTTGAATGACAGATACACGATATAGACACACGGGGCGATGAACTCGTTCTTTGGATAAATGAGAAAGAAACACGTGACGTAACGTTACAAAATTATGTGTTCAGCAACGTCTTGCAACATAGATTTGGGGATTTTCGATTTCCTTCGTATTTTTGCACCAGAATTTCAATATGTCACAGTAGTATTCTTGTACCATTCTTATAGATGAAAGACCGTGTTTTGGCGTAATTATAATCCTTAAGAATAATGGGGGGCAAAGTTATAGTTTCTAATAGCCTATGGATAAAGAATTTGATACGATAAACCAGATGTACCTGTCACAGCAATTTCTTGATGACAGCGAAGAAGAGCATCAAGTGGAAGAATGTCGATCGATGATCAGAGCGTACGCTTTCACCGAAAATGCCAGATTATTTCTGGGAGGAGATAGGGTAATCATGATTCAATAATATAGTAAAATCGAGTGATTATTTGGAGTGCTACTTCAGATTTTCATTCGTTTTTTTGTTGTTGCAATAATGTTTAGTATCTTATGTACCCATAATAACGTTCATATAATAATATAAAGGAGACCTTAACTAAAGGTCAAAATCAACAAATAACGGTTGCTAAGCTAGCCATTCTTCCCCTTATAGGATAATAAATATTAAAAATGTGCGAAGTGTCACGTTTTTCATAGGAAAAATGTGTAATTTTGCCACAAATTCATAGGAATGGAAATAACGAGAGATATATTTAACGACCTGAAGGCTTGGAAAGATAGCAAGCGAAGGAAACCATTGGTGATGCAGGGAGCACGCCAAGTGGGCAAGTCGTGGGCATTGAGAAAATTCGGTGAGGCATGTTTTGAGAAGTTGGCATATTTCAATTTCGATACAATGCCTGAACTTAAGGAAGATTTCAAGCGCAGCAAGCGTCCGGCGGATATTATTAAGGTGTTGGAGATGACATCTGGTATGAGCATACAGCCAGACACCACCCTGATAGTATTCGACGAGGTGCAGGAATGTAATGAAGCGCTGAACAGTTTGAAATATTTCTGTGAAGATGCCCGTGATTATGCCATAGCCTGTGCCGGTTCATTGCTTGGTGTTGCACTCAATCGTCAAGGTGCTTCATTTCCTGTAGGCAAGGTTGATTTCATGACTCTCTATCCATTGTCGTTCACTGAGTATTTGCGAGCTGTTGATACGGGTTTGTATTCATCTTATATGATGATAGACGGCAGTATGCCTGTTCCCGAAGTGCTTCACGGCCGATTGATTGAGGCATATAAGGCATATCTCGCATTGGGTGGTATGCCGGAAGCAGTAAGTGATTTTGCCGACAATCGTGAATGGCAGGCAGTGCAAACAATTCAGCAAAATATATTAAAGTCCTATTCCCTTGACTTTTCGAAACATATCAACAACAAAGACATACCACGGGTGTTCCAAGTGTGGAACAGTTTGCAAGACCAACTGGCTAAGGAAGACCGCAAATTCCGTTATGCCGACATACAAAAGGGAGCGAGAGCCAGGGAATATGAATCTGCCATCGAATGGCTATGCCTTGCCGGAATCGTACAGAGGGTAAATATGATTGAAACTCCTCGTTTGCCATTGTCTGCATACAGCAAGAGCAATGCCTTTAAATTGTATCTGAATGATGTCGGTCTGTTGTGCAGTAAGTTTTCATTGACTGCTCAATCTGCAATATCCGGCAACAGACTATTCACTGAGTTCAAAGGCATTTTATCGGAAAACTATGTATTACAATCATTGAGACGGCAATTCGGTGACAGTATTTTTTACTGGACTTCCGGCAATACGGCAGAAGTGGAATTTGTCTTGCAGATAGATAATGAGATAGTGCCGGTGGAGGTGAAGTCTGAAAACAATGTCAGGGCTAAGAGTCTGTCCATTTACCGTAAGGCCTATTCTCCCTCATTGTCTTTGCGTTTTTCCACAAGGAACATCCGCCAGGATGATGACCTTCTAAACCTGCCCCTGTATCTTGCCGACAGGATATCGAAGATATATGGTATGACATCAACTTCATAAATAATGAAAAAACTGGATTACGACTACTGCCATGCTGCCCCTGTGCTTAAATGGATGAGCCAGAAATGGGCGTTGGTGGGTCGCCCCTCGCCCAGAATTTCCTTAGGGAAATAAGCTATATAGTGGCATGGGGGCAACTTCACTTCGGGAAGATTCCAACCGCCACATAAAACCTTGAAATAATGTCACATTCACCATTATTTTTATTTTTGTATTCATTTTTTTGTGGTCGCGACATGTTTTGACGCAAAGCATCATTATCTTTGCAACCAAAATTGATAATGATATGAGCAAGCAGGTAGAACAGATGCGTAGGATGCTGCTTATCCTAAACAACATAAAGAAACGGCAACGGATATCCAAGCAGGAGCTTTTGAGCCGTGTCAACGATAGCCTATATTATATATATGGATATAAGGAGATAGGTGTAAGGACATTGGAACGCGACCTTGAAGATATCGAGTCTATGTTCTGTGTGAGTATTACATACGATCGAAGCAACAATTAGTTATTCAGACTTTGGGGAAAGTAAAAGAATCAAACGTGACCACAATCATGACATTGAGGTTATAAGGAGAAAACTGAATGGAATTTTTTGACGTACAGATAACGACAGACCTTGGAGAGACTATTGTCCTCCAAGTGTCTGCATCTTCGCCACAGTCAGCCGAGATGACTGCTATTAGTATGGTGGAATGTGGAGATGCCGGAACAATAAGCCAAACTGTAGTTGACTGTTTCGCATTAAAGTAATGTAGATTTCATGAAATTATTTGGAGAATACACATTTTTATTGTAATTTTGCGTTACGATGGCTCGATTGTTATATATCATAGCAGGATGTAATGGGGCGGGAAAGACCACAGCTTCCATGACGATACTACCAAAAGCTCTTTTGGTAAGGGAATTCGTGAATGCTGATGAAATCGCCAAAGGATTGTCGCCATTCAACCCCGAAGGAGTAGCAATAGAGGCTGGAAGACTTATGCTTGAAAGGATTGATTGTCTGATTAGAAGAGGAGAGTCTTTTTCCATCGAGACTACACTAGCCACACGCTCATATATCAATCTTGTAAGACGTGCCCACACCGAAGGATACCAAGTGCATCTTATTTACTTTTGGTTGAAATCCCCAGAACTGGCTATGCAGCGAGTGGCTGAGCGTGTTGCCCATGGTGGCCACAACATTCCTCAAGACGTCATCATCAGAAGATATTCCGCCGGTATCTCCAACCTATTCAACCTGTTTATGAATGAGGTTGACAGTTGGATGATATACGACAATAGTGATAATGATAGAGAAGAAATTGCGGTTGGGGCTAAAGAGATAATAGATATAATCAATTCTGTGAAATTTGAAACAATTAAAAGCTATGTCAGAAAAAGAACTTGAGATATTCCGTAATAAAGTAAGGGCAGGCCTTCTTGAGGCCGAGCGCAACATGCTGCACGAAAAGGCGGCAAGGGGAGAGACGTGTGTTTATCAAGACGACAACGGAAGGATATATCACGTTGCGGCAAAAGATGTGATTGCCGCCAACCCTCGGTTTCAATAATCATGACTTAAGATAGAAAATATTGACATCATCCTTTTTGACGTGTACTGATTCTGGTTAACAGTTTTGTTTGTTAAAACTGATGTTGTTTACACTCCAACGATTGGCACAATGTGCATTATCTTTTTGATGGCAGTTATTCCCCTCAAGAGTACAATAATTTTCCAATTGAATTGAATTTCATGATGAAAACAGAAAGAATAACGCTTCGCCATTGGCTTGAGACGGATGCCAAGGCTTTGTATAAATACGCAAGTGACCCTGAGGTAGGGCCGCGTGCAGGTTGGCAGCCTCATAAGTCTGAAGAGGAGAGTTTGGAGATAATACGCACAGTGTTCAATAATCCTACAACATGGGCCATCGTATGGAACGAAACAGGCGAGGCAATAGGAGCCATTGGCTATGGTCCGTCGTGCGACTGCTCCCTGCCTGCTCGGGAAGGAGAACCCACGGTGGGCTATTGGGTAGGTAAGCCATATTGGGGAAAGGGCATCTGTACTGAAGCTCTTCGGCTTATGATTGCACATATTCGTGAAACAACCGTTATTCGTTCGCTCATCAGCGGACATTTCACAGATAATCATGCATCTGGACGAGTAATGGAAAAGTGTGGTTTCGTAGCTACCGGCGAAACCGTATTCGACAACAGTCTGCACTTAGGAGAGAACAGGCCTATAAGGGTATTGAGGCTTGAACTTAAGTCACTTTAAGCATCGTTATAGGGGGTAGAGCCATCAGTCTAGTAATAGGAAACTGCTGTGTAGGAAAACATGGGAAGGCTATTTTGACTTTCTCTTGTTTTTGCTTTCAACGAGGTTGTACGCTTCTGTAATCCACTCTTTCACGCAGCGTCCGTCTATATGCTCATAGTAGATGTCGCTCCAGTGCTTCTTGTTCCAATGCCATGCTGGCCTTACCCACTCGAGCTGTTCTCTCAGTTCTTCATTGCGCTCAGGCCGTAACTTAGTAGCGAAGTGGGGTTCAACGGCATTTAGACAGAGGCACAGGAAAATCTTCCCGTTTATTCTGAATACAATGTTGTCATCGCCGAAAGGCATATCTTCGGTTACTTCCGGCAGGGATAAAGAGTATTCCCTAACTTCTTCGATGTTCATAGTCTGATGTTGGTTAGCGGTATGGTGAGATTATCGAGTGGGGGAACAGCCCCCAACTTAATATGTAAACACCGTACAACAGAGAATTGGCTCTTCGTTGTACGGTGCATATATAAATACTGTTGTCTTATACAAGATACTGTGAGCTGATGCTCTCGTTGCTTACTACCCTGCGGATGGTCTCGGCAATCATGTCAGCCACAGAAAGCTGTTTAACCTTGGAGCACCTGTGGGAGTAGGGGATGGAGTCGGTGAATACAATCTCCTCAAGAGCGGAGTTCTGAACCCTTTCTGATGCGGGGCCACTCATAACGCAATGCGAGGCACATGCCCTTACGCTCAGAGCACCAGCTTCCTTCATTATGTCGGCAGCCTTGGTTATGGTGCCTGCAGTGTCGACCATGTCGTCGATAACGACAACATTCTTGCCCTTGACATCACCAATTATCTGCATGCTCTCAACAACATTTGCCCTGGCCCTGGTCTTGTTGCATAGTACGAGCGGACAGCCGAGATACTTGGCGTATGTGTTTGCCCTCTTGCTTCCGCCTACGTCAGGAGATGCTATTACGAGGTCCTTAAGGTGGAGGCTCTGCAGATATGGCAGTATCACCCCTGAGGCGTAGAGATGGTCAACAGGTACGTCGAAGAAACCCTGTATCTGGTCTGCATGCAGGTCCATCGTTATCAGCCTGTCTATGCCTGCCACACTCAGCAAGTCAGCAACGAGCTTAGCTCCGATGCTTACCCTTGGCTTGTCCTTGCGGTCCTGTCGTGCCCAGCCGAAGTATGGTACAACCGCGATGATGTGCCTTGCCGATGCTCTCTTGGCAGCATCGATCATGAGCAGAAGCTCCATCAGGTTGTCGGAGTTGGGGAATGTGCTCTGAACGAGGAATACGTCACGGCCACGTATGGACTCTTCGTACGACA
Organism: Prevotella sp. P3-122; assembly: GCF_002251365.1. Lineage (GTDB taxonomy): Bacteria > Bacteroidota > Bacteroidia > Bacteroidales > Bacteroidaceae > Prevotella. Next base: position 12,700 of record NZ_NPJH01000082.1, on the reverse strand, counting down.
CTGCAAATTCTCCATCAGAGAACTTCGTGACAACGAGGTTTCCCAATGGACATCCTAAGCTTGCGCAGATTTTCTCTGCCAGGTATCTCGTGCTTGTACCCGAGAAAACCAAAAAAGAGTTTTGTGCACTCATTTTTATTATTGGTGTTTTTATATGTGTTTATATATTGTAGTGTGCTGAGTAATGTTACCTGACGGCATTTCTTAGTTTCTCGAAATGTGCTATGAGTTCCTTGAAGTCGGTCTGGTTGTGTATGTCGAAGCGGCTCCAGAGGTCACCGCAGATGACGACGCCTCCGAAGCCCAGCGTCTTTGCCATACGGATATTGTCGAGGCTCATGCCGCCGAGTGCGTACACATGCCTGTCGATGAGTCCCTTGTCTGCAGCATCCTCAAGTTGCTGCTGTGTGAAAGTCTTCTTCTCTTCGCTGAACTCTATGCAGTCGAAGATGTTTTTCAGGAATACGCAACTTGACTTCTTCTTCATCTCCTTGAGCATCTGTATGTCGGTGCACGTGCGCCCTATTTTCCCCTTGTAGTTGTTGGGAATCTCAGTGTCCGCGCTGTCAAGGTGTATGCCGGCGAGGTCGTACTCGTTTTTCAAATAGAAATGGTCGTGTACAGTGATTTTCCTGTAATAATCCTCAGGTATAAGAGACAACAGGCGCTCAGCATATAAAGGTGTGGACCCTGGCTTGAAAAGATGCAGGTTGTCCATACCCTCGTCGAAGAGCGTAGTTAGTATTTTGTCTTCTTCCACAAAGAATGTGGATTTAGTCATTATTACGAGCTTCATCGTTTCTCTTGTTTTCGAGTGCAAAAGTAGGGATTTTATCCCAAATTTGCAATTATTACGGAAATAAAAAGCTATCTTTGCACTAAAATTGTTGTAATATGATTGTAAACAAGCAAACTTTCAGTGAGATTTCCGTTCCGACATACATTTTGGAAGAGGAAGCGTTACGTCGTAATCTTACCCTGATAAGCCATGTCGCCAAAGAGTCGGGAGCTGAGATAATTCTCGCTTTCAAGGCATACGCCCTCTGGAAGACGTTCCCGATATTCAGGGAGTACATATCGTCAACCACGGCCAGTTCCCTCAATGAGGCTCGTTTGGGCTTTGAGGAATTTGGTGCTCCCACCCATACGTACTCACCAGCATACCTTGACTCGGAAATCGAGGCTGTCGCCCGCTGCTCAAGCCATCTGACCTTCAATTCCTTGACACAGTTTGAGAGACTGCATGGGGCTGCCCTCTCGGCCAATTCCAATCTGAGTATAGGGCTGAGGGTTAATCCGGAATACAGCGAGGTAGGTACTGAACTTTATAATCCATGCGCTCCCGGTAGCCGGTTCGGTGTCACCAGTATAAAGCTTCCTGACGTCCTGCCTTCCGCTATAGAGGGATTCCATTGTCATTGCCATTGCGAGAGTGGGGCAGATGTGTTCGAGCGTACCCTTGTACACATAGAGGAGAAATTCTCACGGTGGTTTCCTCAGCTCAAATGGATAAACTTTGGTGGAGGCCATCTGATGACGCGCAAGGGCTATGACGTCTTACACCTTATTAATATAATAAAGGGATTCCGCATGCGATATCCGCACTTGAAGGTTATACTTGAGCCAGGCAGTGCGTTTGGATGGCAGACGGGACCGCTTGTGTCGCAGGTCGTGGATGTTGTTGAGGACCGGGGTATCCGTACCGCCATACTCGACGTCAGCTTCACATGCCATATGCCCGATTGCCTTGAGATGCCATACATGCCTGCCGTACGTGGTGCGGATGTTGTCGGCGATGACGAGGATGTAAATGGTATGGAGCATGTCTACCGGCTGGGTGGCAATTCGTGTCTTAGTGGTGATTTCATGGGTCAGTGGCGTTTCGACCATGAGTTGCATATTGGCGAGAATGTCATTTTCGAGGATATGCTCCACTATACGACGGTAAAGACAAACATGTTTAACGGGGTGAACCATCCTGCCATAGCGTTGCTCCGAATGGATGGAAATCTTGAAATCTTGCGTCAATATGGCTATGACGACTATAAAAATAGGATGGATTGAAGGAAAAAAAGCACTTTTCTAAAAAAAAAGTGGGAAAAAGTTTGCTGGTTCGGAAAAAAGCTGTACCTTTGCAACCGCATTAAGAGAAGTGCTCCTTGCAGCGCAAGGAAATGCGGAAATAGCTCAGTTGGTAGAGCACGACCTTGCCAAGGTCGGGGTCGCGGGTCCGAGTCCCGTTTTCCGCTCACATTCTGGAAATATGACCAACAAGAAGAATATCTTCTAATGCCCAGGTGGCGGAATTGGTAGACGCGCACGTTTCAGGTGCGTGTGCCGAGAGGCGTGCAGGTTCGAGTCCTGTTCTGGGCACTAATATTCAGAATGGATTAATGTTGGAGAGGTGGCGGAATTGGTAGACGCGCTACTTTGAGGGGGTAGTGTCAATTGTGACGTGGGAGTTCGAGTCTCCTCCTCTTCACATTTTATATTTAGTGTTGCGGAAATAGCTCAGTTGGTAGAGCACGACCTTGCCAAGGTCGGGGTCGCGGGTCCGAGTCCCGTTTTCCGCTCTTTTCTTTTAAGAGAAACATAACAAAATCAATGAATTTATATTTACGCTATTTTGACAACGAGACATTAGTACATAGTGTCGAGGAAGCTATTGATTTTCTTAGTTCCATATCAGATATTAACATGACTGAGGAACTTGAGGCTGATATTCGTGACTATGCCGCAAGTGATGTCTTTTATCCGAAGAGGTATAAGGTGCGTTCAAGAGTTTATTTCATCGTTATTAAAACTCTTGCGCAGACCATGCTTGATTTCAAGCAAAAGAAAGCTATACATCCAAACACCAATAACGCCAACATGCCTATAGACCGCAGGCAGAATGCCGACAATCCGCTAGCACGTCTAAACGAAAAGAAACAGGGATGGTATGAGGGTGAGCTTGACTTCAAGCGCGTTGTCATGGTGCCATCAACAGGAAAGTTTGAGTATCGTGACACTAAGTTCGTAGCTCGCTGCAAGGCAGTATCGGGCATGGACTGTTACAACCGTATCATAGAGAATCTTCGAGACCGTGTTGACGCCCGTAGCCAGTTCCCGTCAGCAAAAGGAAAGAATTTCCATTTCAAGTATCTTGGAATGTGGAAGTAAGTATATTTGTCTGCTAATCAAAACCTGAAATGCTATATGAATAAGGTGATGTTGATAGGCAATGTGGGCAAAGACCCTGAGGTACATTATTTTGAGGCTGATCAGGCTATTGCTAAAGTCTCATTAGCCACAACTGAGCGCGGTTATACTCTGCCAAATGGCACTCAGGTACCTGATCGAACAGACTGGCACTATCTGATGTTCAGCAGAAGGCTTGCAAAGATAGTTGAGCAGTATGTGCATAAGGGTGACAAGATATATGTGGAAGGTCGGCTGCGCAACCGTTCATATGACGACAAACGTGGTATCAGACATCAATATACCGAAATAGAGGTGGAGAACATGGAACTTCTGACTCCACGCTCATTATCTCAGACACAAAGTCAGGCTCAGCAACAGCCTCAAACGTCGCAACTGTCACAGCAGCGACAGCAACAGCAGGAGTCGGACCTCAATGAGCAGCTGCCATTTTGACTTTGATCAGATTTACAGTATGAACGCAAACAGCAAATATTAAGTAAAATTGGACTTTATAGACATACAACACATTAGCGATCTCGTGGTTTTCCAACCGATTACCACGGGTGTTCTGTTAGCAGCCATTCTGGCTGCTTTCTTGCTTTTATTGTCTGGCTTCGCCAGTGGTTCGGAGATAGCATTCTTCAGCTTGTCTCCACAGGACCTTGACAACCTCGATCCAGAGAAGAATCCTGCTGACAAGAGCATTTCCATATTGCGTGATGACTCTGAGCGAACACTCGCTACAATACTTATCACGAACAACTTCGTCAACGTAACCATCATCATGCTGTGCAATTACGTCATAGGCTCGTTGGTTTGGTTTAAGTCTGAAGTGCTGGAATTTCTCTTCATCACTGTCCTGCTCACTTTCCTGTTGCTGCTTTTCGGCGAGATTATGCCGAAGGTTTACAGCCGTCAGGCTCCATTGGCTTTTTGCCGCCGTGTTGTGTCGGGAATAGTATTCTGCCGCAAGTTCTTCTGGCCATTGGAGACCATACTCATACACAGCGGCATGCTTGCAGAGAAAGTCGTGCAGAAAGAGGCACGGCAACTGAGCGTAGACGATTTGGAGCAGGCGCTTGAGCTTACTGACAAGAATGAGATTAAGGAGGAGAAGAGCATGTTGCAGGGCATTATCCGCTTTGGTGACGAAACGGCCAAGGAGGTGATGACGAGCCGCCAGGACATTGTTGACCTGGATATCCGTTCGAGCTATACCGATGTTCTGAAGTGCATAGTTGAGAACAACTACAGTCGCATACCTGTATATCGGGAAAACACTGACAACATCTGCGGTATATTGTATATAAAGGACTTGTTGCCGCATCTTAGCAAGCCTTCGTCATTCAGATGGCAGAGCCTTATCAGACCTCCGTATTTCGTGCCCGAGACTAAGAAGATTGACGACCTGCTGCGTGAGTTCCAGGAGAACAAGGTGCATATTGCCATTGTTGTCGATGAGTTTGGCGGTACCAGTGGTATCGTAACCCTTGAGGACATTCTTGAGGAGATAGTCGGTGAGATAAACGATGAGTTTGATGAGGAGGAGAAGACCTACTCCAAGCTGAACTATAATACCTATTTGTTTGAAGGCAAGACTCTTCTTAGTGACTTCTGCCGCATCTTACAGATTGACGATGACGAGTTTGCTGATGTCGAGGGTGATGCAGACACGCTGGCAGGACTTCTGCTTGAGCTAAAGGGCGATTTCCTGAGCATCCATGAAAAGATAGACCATCTTAACTACTCGTTTGAGGTTGTTGGATTGGAGGAGAGGCGTATAAGCCGTGTGAAGGTCATAGTACACGACAAGAAGAATGGCGTTGCTTAGAATAGACCATCTGACGTCAGGGGCTATCCTTGGCATATGGCGCATGGAGGAGACAGTCAGCGATATGCTCGCCATGATGCCGTCGCTTGGTAAACTGCAGCATGTGCTGGACTCTCATAGTCGTGATGCCCGTCGGCTTGAGGTGTTGTCTGTGCATGCTCTTATACATATTATGACGGGTGACGGGAACCTTGTCGTCAGCCATAATAAGGATGGACGTCCGTTTATTGATGGCTGGCATGTAAGCATCAGCCACACCCGTGGCTATGCCGCAGTTATTTTGTCCCCTCAGCATGATGTGTCGGTAGACATTGAGTATGTTAGCAATAGGGTTGCCAAGATTGCTGGCCGGTTTATACGTGACGATGAGCAGGACGATGGCATTACCCGTCAGCTGGTATGCTGGTGTACCAAGGAGGCTGTCTATAAATACTTTTCCTCACAACATCTGGCCTTACTCGACATCCGTCTCCACGTCTACGAGCTGTCATCCGCAGGAAGTATCATAGCCGAGAATATGCAGTCAGGCGATATGGTAACAGTAAATTATTATGTGACAGATTGCTTCGTTATGACTTATATAATACCATGAACATATCAGAGATAGAGCGCAAACTATTTGAGATGCAGGATGTCCGTTATCGTGATTTCAGCAGCTCTCTGATGCCTGATGTCAATAAGGATCGCGTTATTGGAGTCAGAACGCCTGAACTCCGTCTTCTTGCCAAGAATTTGGCAAGGGAATGTCCAGACGTTGTCTTGGGCATGAGTCTGCCAGAAAAGTATTTTGAGGAGGACAATCTTCGTGGTTTTGTTATTGCTGAGTTGAAAGACTACGATAGGGTAGTGGCTGAGCTTGACAAGTTCCTGCCTTTTGTTGATAACTGGGCAACATGCGATATGCTTCGTCCAAAGCTTTTCCGCAATCGCCGTTATAGTGAGCGCCTTGAGTCTGATGCCTGCCGGTGGCTCTCCGATAGTCGGCCTTTTGTTTGCCGTTTTGGAATAGGCATGCTAATGACACATTTCCTTGATGATGGTTTCTGTGAAAGTCATCTTCACCTTGTTGGCTCTGTTGACAACCCACATTATTATGTACGAATGATGGTGGCATGGTATTTTGCTACGGCCCTTGCAAAACAATATGCCTACGCCATACGTTACATAGAAGCCAACAAATTACCTGTGTGGACGCACAACAAGTCCATACAAAAGGCTGTTGAAAGCCGTAGGGTTAGCCTTGAGCACAAGGCGTACCTTAGGACATTGAGACGGTGACGGTCACCTTTGTTATTTCTTCTTGTTCAATGTCAGGCATGTCCATTCATTGTCTGTCCTAATGTCTGTAATTTCCATTCCCAGTTCTGCAGCTTTTTCTTCAAGCAATGGTACGTCTGAAGAGTAGAAACCGCTGATAATGAGTGTGCTTCCGATAGTCATAAGCGATGCGAATACAGGCATGTCGCTCAGCAGAATGTTGCGGTTGATGTTTGCCAAGACGACATCGAATTTCTCCTTGACTTCTTTCAGTATCGATGCGTCGCCGAGCATCACCTGCATGTTAGTGACATTGTTTATGCTTGCGTTGTGCGTGGCGTTGTGCGTGCTCCATTCGTCTATGTCGTAGCCTATTATATCTTTTGCTCCGAGCTTTGAGGCCGCTATGCCGAGTATTCCGGTACCGCATCCGCAGTCGAGAACCCGTTTGCCTTGCAGCTTCTGGTTGAGGAGTGCCTCTATGACCATGCGCGTAGTCTCATGGGTGCCGGTGCCGAAAGCCTGCCTTGTCTCTATGCCTATTGCAATGGGAGTCTTTATGCTGTCTGCATCCTGATGTCTTGCGTCATATACCGTGATGGCGCCGTTTATGTCTATTGGCTCAAAGCCAGCCTCTTCCCACTCGCTGTTCCAGTCCTTGTATTCTGCATCCTTCACGGTATATGTGATGCTTACGTCGGGCAGAATGAAGCTTTTCAGGGCTTCGTCCATCTTCTTCCTGTCGTAAGCGTCCTTCTGTATATACCCCATGATGCCGTCCTCTGTATCCTCAAAGCACTCAAAGCCCACTACGCCCAGGTCGTCGGTTAGCAGGTCGCGGGCAATCTGTATCATGCCGTCTTGGCATTCTATTTTGATATCTGCAACTATATATTCCATAATTATTAGTTAAAAATCACATGCAAATATATAAAAAATAGGGAAATTCCTATCATTCTTTAGGGTTTTTCCGTAAATTTGCAATATAATCATAGTTAATTTTGCAACGTGAATAGTAAAAACAGAAATAAAGGAGTAGAAAACATGAAAAAGTTAATTCTCTTATTAGTCTTGTGTGGAGCGATGCCCCTGACCATGATGGCGCAGGACGATGACCTCTACTTCACACCAAAGAAGTCGGCTAAGGCAGAGCGTGCGGAAGTTGTCTATGACAACAGGCCCGCATATTATGTTGGCAGCAACCGCCCGGTCGATGAGTACAACCGACGCGGACGCTATCGCAGCTCCTATCAGACCATCAGTGCCGACTCCGTGGCAAGTGATGTGATAAGCTTCGAGGCAGGAGCAGGAGTCTATCCCGACTCAGCGTATATTGACACCACTTTCGTCTTTTCCGAGTATACCGGCAATGACTTTGCAGGCGGATATGACGATTCGGATGACTATCGGTGCACCCGCTACATGAGCCGTTGGGATGGTTATTGCGCTCCATGGCATTACGGGTGGCACTCGCCATTCTGGTATTCCCGTTACGGCTGGTACGACCCATGGTACTATGACTGGTGCTATGATCCATGGTATTATGGCTGGTACGACCCGTGGTATGCCGGTGGCTACTGGGGCTGGCACAGATGGCATGGCTGGTATGGTGGCTGGTATGACCCTTGGTTCGGACATTATCCAGGATGGGGTGGTGTGGCCGTCCGTCCCAACCGTCCTGGAGGAAGCATCAGCGGAACGAGCAACCATGGTCTTGTAGCAGGCAGGCTGGGCAATGGCAAGAATACAGGCAGCTCTCGTTTCGGCAACCGTAGAACGGTTTCCACAGCTACGTCGCAGTCTACATACCGTTTCGGCTCCCGAAGCTACAATACCGGTGACAGCCGCAACAACACATACCGCAACAACAGCTATACTCCATCCAACTCACAGTCGACACCATCGTTCAGCGGCAGCCGCTCCATAGGCTCAAGCTCTTCGTCGGGCGGCTTCTCTGGAGGAGGCACCCGCGGCGGCGGCTTCTCAGGCGGCGGTGGCGGTGGACACTTTGGTGGCAGACGATAACAGCGTCGCGGTATCAACATATATATAATATAATATAATGTAGTAACAAATATATTCCAACGTTTTCGTTAAGCCAGATGAGCAATGATGAACTTGTTCAGTCATTGCCATGGCGAGAAACGGTTGGATAAAATTCAACCCATAATATGAATACAAAATTATTTAGTCTGGCAGCATTGTCGTTTATGACGCTCTCTGCCTATGCGCAAGAAACATACGAGAATACCAATCTTATCGATAATGACCTCAACGGTACCGCACGATATGTTGGTATGGGAGGAGCTATGGACGCTCTCGGAGCCGACATCTCCACCATTGGTACTAATCCTGCCGGCATCGGCCTTTTCCGCAAGTCGCAGGTGACAGGCTCCTTTGGCCTTGTATCGCAGCAGGATGTCGAGAATTTCTCGCCTGGCCACAAGAACACTGTCAGCTTCGACCAGATAGGCTTTGTCTTTGCCAAGCGCTCAGGCCGTAACTCTTATGTGAACTTTGCGTTCAACTATCATAAGAGCAAGAATTTCAACCAGATACTTGCTGCCTCCGACCGTCTTGACGGTGCATCGCAGAACAAACTGTCGTATATAAAGTTACGCAGCGGCCTGCTTTATGAGCTTGACAACGAAGGATTTCCTGATGAGGGCAAAACTTGCATCACAAACAACCAGCTGGATTACCTATATTATAACAACCTCATAAAATACGGGAACGACTACGGCTACTATGAGTCTACGGCCTACGACTTCAACAAGGCCACGAGAGGCTATATCGGAGAGTATGACTTCAATATTAGCGGCAATATAAATGACCGTGTGTATCTCGGACTTACTGTCGGCATACATGATGTCCACTATAAGGGCTACAGCGAGTACTGCGAGCAGTTCGCGCCCAACATCGACAATATCGGCCAACTGGCCGTTGTTGACGACCGCGAGATTACCGGTACTGGTTTCGATGTAAAGGCCGGCGTAATCTTCCGTCCTGTGGAGGACAGCCCGTTCCGTATAGGCGTGTCTGTGGCTACACCAACATGGTACGACCTTACCACTACCAACTATACATATATGACTGATGGAAATGCTGCACCTGACAATGGTGAGGCCTACGACTTCAAGCTCTATACTCCTTGGAAGTTCGGACTGAGCCTTGGACATACCGTTGGCAACTTCCTGGCTATCGGAGCAGGATATGAATATGCCGACTACACATCCATGGACACCCGTGTCATTGATGGCGGATATTATGATACATGGTATGGCACTTATTACGATGAGTCGAGCAGCGACAAGAACATGAACCGTCATACGGAGCGTACGCTAAAGGGGGTGAGCACCGTAAAGCTTGGCCTCGAGTTCAAGCCTGACCCAATGCTGGCCATACGCTTCGGCTACAACTACGTGTCGCCACTCTTCGAGAAGAACGGCTATAAGGACGGAACCATCACCTCCGAAGGCTCTTACTACGCCTCTTCTACCGACTATGTCAACTGGGAGTCCACCAACCGTGTTACGTGCGGTATCGGCTACAACGTAGGCAAGTTCAGCTTTGATGTAGCCTATCAGTACAGTGCGCAGAACGGCAACTTCCACCCCTTCCTCGACAGCTACGGCGACTTCGACAATCCCGACGGAACCATTGAGAGCATTGACAACTATGCCGATGCCGTGAAGGTAAGCAACAAGCGTCATCAGCTTTTGTTCACATTGGGATATAAGTTCTAAGTTGTCAGCTTGTCAGCTGAATAATGGAGAGTATGGAATTTTTACATCGGAATTCTTTACTCTCCATTTTTTTTGTTACCTTTGCATCTGCAATTACTTTATGTCTATGAAACGAACCTTATTTTTCTTGACAGCGTTATTCATCCTCGTTTCTGCTTATGCCCAGAAAAGGGAATTCAGGGGTGCGTGGATACAGTGTGTAAACGGACAGTTCCAGGGTATGTCCACGTCGGCTATGCAGGCTACCTTGACGGAGCAGCTTGATGAACTGCAGCGTGATGGTGTCAACGCCATCATTTTCCAGGTGCGTCCAGAGTGTGATGCCCTCTACGAGAGCAAGCTCGAGCCTTGGAGCCGCTTCCTTACAGGTGTTCAGGGACAGGCGCCATCGCCTTACTGGGACCCCCTGCAGTGGATGATAGACCAGTGCCATAAGCGCGGAATGGAACTGCATGCGTGGATAAACCCCTATCGCGCCAAGACAAAGGGTACAACCTCCTTGGCCGCCAACCACATAGCCATAACAAATCCCGAACGGGTGTTTGCCTACGATGGACTGTACATACTCAATCCCGGTATTCCACAGAACAGGGATTACATCTGCAAGGTTGTCGACGACATAGTAAGCCGCTACGACATTGACGGCCTCCACATCGATGACTATTTCTATCCCTATCCCGTACCGGGACAGGTGATACCCGATGATGACCAGTATCGTCAGTATGGCAATGGCATCAAGAACCGTGGCGACTGGCGGCGCTACAATGTCAACCTCTTCATAGAGCAGCTCTCCAAGACCATCCATCAGCGCAAGCCATGGGTGAAGTTCGGTGTGTCGCCCTTTGGCATCTACCGCAATAAGAAGAACGACCCTCTGAACGGCTCCGATACCAACGGGCTGCAGAATTACGACGACCTGTACGCCGATGTGCTCCTTTGGGCCAACAACTCCTGGATAGACTATTGTGTGCCGCAGATATACTGGCAGATAGGCCACCCTACGGCAGACTATGCGACGCTCATGAAATGGTGGAACAAGTATTTTGCCAAGTGTCCCCTGTATATCGGTGAGGACGTAGAGCGTACCGTGAAATACCCCGATCTTGCCAACCCTTCCGTCAACCAGATGCCCGCCAAGTATGCCATGCACAAGCAGCTTCCCAATGTCAAGGGTACCGTGCTCTGGTATGCCAAGGCCGTTGCCGACAACGTGGGCAACTATGGAACCATTCTTCGCAACACCTACTGGCGTTATCCGGCTCTACAGCCACAAACCCCCAATATAGATGAAAAGGCTCCTGCCAAGCCAAGAAAGGTGAAGCCCGTATGGACGAGCGATGGCTACATATTGTTCTGGACAGCTCCAAAGGGTAGCGGATGGAAGGATGAGGCTGTACGCTATGTCGTTTACCGCTTTGCAAAAGGACAAAAGGCCGACATCAACAATGAGCGTAGCATCGTTGCCATTACTACCGACACCTTCTACAAACTGCCATACGAGGATGGTAACACATCATATACATATATGGTGACAAGCCTCGACCGCATGTCCAACGAGAGCAAGGCGGCAAAGAAGAAGGTGAAGCTCTGACAGGCATAAGCCAATCTGGCACAAGAGCATTTGCCGATTACACAAATCGCTCTGTATGTGCAGAAAAAGCACGTAATGAAAAGGTTTTCGTACAAAAACTGTTAATGTATCTTTAAAGATATGCACAATTCGGTTGCAAATGTGTAATTTTGCAGCCGAATTTATTTTTGTATATATGAATCACGATTTATTGAAAGGAAAACGCGGTATCATCTTCGGCGCATTGAACGAGGATTCTATCGCATGGAAAGTAGCCGTGAAGGCTGTAGAAGAAGGTGCCAGGATAACACTCAGCAACACTCCGATGGCACTGCGTATGGGTGAGCTTGACGGTTTGAGCAAGCAGCTTGACGCCCCTGTAATCCCTGCCGATGCAACAAGCGTTGAAGACCTGGAGAAGGTGTTCGCACAGTCGGTGGAACTTCTTGGTGGAAAGATTGATTTCGTTCTCCACTCCATAGGCATGAGCCCTAACGTACGCAAGCGCCGTACATACGATGACCTCGACTACAATTATCTTCAGAAAACACTCGACATCTCTGCCATCTCTTTCCACAAGATGTTGCAGGTGGCCAAGAAGCAGGACGCCATAGCAGAGTATGGTTCCGTAGTGGCTCTCACATACGTAGCCTCACAGCGCACATTCTTCGGCTACAACGACATGGCCGATGCCAAGAGCATGCTCGAGAGCATAGCACGTAGCTTCGGCTATATCTACGGACGTGAGAAGAACGTACGTATCAATACCATCTCGCAGTCGCCAACCCCAACCACAGCAGGCAAGGGCATCAAGGATATGGACAACCTCATGGACTTCGCCAACAAGATGTCGCCTCTCGGCAACGCTTCTGCCGAGGACTGCGCCAACTACTGCGTCATGATGTTCAGCGACTTCACACGCAAGGTTACTATGCAGAACCTGTTCCACGATGGCGGCTTCTCGTCAATGGGTATGAGCCTCCGCGCCATGAACCAGTACTCTAAGGACCTCACTCCTTACGAGGACGAGAACGGAAAGATTATCTATGGATAAATTCTTTATTAGATATTCAGATAGTGTTCTGTAAATATACTTGCAGTTGAGGCGGATTT
>NZ_NPJH01000081.1 GCF_002251365.1 Prevotella sp. P3-122 | reverse complement strand
TGGTTACGCATATGTCTGCATACCTTTCTATATAGAAATGTTTCAGGCAACGGTAGCCTGAATCATGAAACAGTATCATGATTACCATAATTTCTGCCTTTGACATGGTTGACTTGCGGTGATATTGCCGTTTCTTATCTGCTTTCAGTGTATATTTTTCCATCATGGCATCAAAAAACTTGCAAAAAACATCTGCAATACAAAATAATTCTGTAACTTTGTCCTCGGTGATCATAGCGATTATTGTTTGTAATTCTTTGTATTTCAACACTATAAAGTTACAACAATTTTCGCTAATCACCAAATTTTCAAGCACTTATATTTCGTCGAACTCACGTTAAATAATAAATGTTGATGAAATTATGCAGATAAGAATGACAAGATCAGAAGCGGAGATTAAACTCAAAAGAATCTTCGGCTTGGATCATTTCTATGAAGAGCAATGGCGATCCATCGAAAGAATTCTTCGTGGAGAAAGAATCCTGATGATTGAAAGAACTGGATTCGGGAAGTCATTATGTTATCAGTTTCCTGCCACCCAGTTTGATGGCATTACTGTCGTATTCTCTCCTTTGATTGCTTTGATGAGAGACCAGGTAAGAAGCCTATGTGAAAGAGGAATTCCTGCAGCATATATCAATTCAGAGCAGTCATATGAAGAAAACCAGAACTCCATTCAACGTGCATTGAATGGAGATATAAAAATTTTATATATAGCGCCCGAGAGGCAAGAAAACGAAGAATGGATTGAAGCAACTCGCCAGCTGAAGCTCTCGATGGTTGTTGTGGATGAAGCTCATACTATTTCTACATGGGGACATGACTTCCGTCCATCATTTCGCAGAATCATAAACTTGGTTCAACTGCTTCCTCAGAGTCTTCCAGTTCTTGCCACGACTGCCACTGCGACCAAAAAGGTGCAATATGATATTGAACAACAGATTGGTGGTCGTTTGACAACCATCAGAGGTAATCTTATCCGCCCCAACTTCCAACTTCAGGTTGTCAAAGTACAATCGGAGGATGAGAAAATGATTTGGCTGGCAGAGAATTTGAATGCCATTAATGGAACAGGGCTGATATATACAGGAACACGTATTGGTACGGAAGTCTACGCCAAGTGGCTTCGGTTTGTTGGAATCAATGCGACAGACTACAATGCCGGGTTTGATGCAGATACAAGAAAGTCTATTGAGCAAGGTCTAATGCAAAACAAATGGAAGTGTATCGTGTCGACCAATGCACTCGGCATGGGTATAGATAAGTCGGACATACGATTTGTTATACATACTCAGATGCCTGCATCTCCGATACATTACTATCAAGAAATTGGTCGCGCTGGACGAGATGGTAAACCGACTCGTATCATTCTGTTCTATAATGAGAAAAAAGAAAATGAAAACGATGTAGCCACAGACTCTTTGCTACCTCTATCTTTCGTTGAAGGCTCCCGTCCGACTACAAAAAAATACCAAAAAGTAATCTCGTTGTTGCAGGAGGAACCATTGTCTGAAAGAGAAGTGCTGAAGCAAGCGAATCTAAAGACCAATCAATTACGTGTTATCAAGGCAGACCTAATAGACCAAGGTATTATTAAGGAAGTATTGTATGGCAAGATAAAGAAATATGAATACCAATATAATGCCCCTGCCCTTAACACGGAAAGTTTCGAAGCTTTGAGAGAAGCCAAGTTGAAGGATCTTCATGCAATGGAAGAGTATATATACACAGGGATGCCAAGAATGAAATATTTGTGTTCTTTCCTTGATAGCGATGAGACTGTGGAATATTCAAATTGTGACAACACAAATCTTGAAAGAATCACGGTGTCTGTTACTCCAGAATGGATGACAAAGTTAGAAGATTTCAGAGAAACGTATTTCCCGTGTCTTGAACTTTCGTCTTGGACGATAAGAAAAGGAGGCTTCCGTTTGCGCTATATTGCACCAGGCAAGGTTCAGGTGGAGAAGACTGTAAAGAATGATATGGGAGAAGTCATTGAACGCCCTATTAAAGAATATAGCAATAACATTAATCTTCTCGAATATAATCAGGAAGAGAGAGAAATCATTAAGGGGCATCTTGGAAAGGCATCCCGCTTGGTTGATGGTTATGCAGCATCTTACTACGGAGTGTCAAATGTAGGTGCTGCTGTACATAGAAGCAAATACGAAAATGGCGGTGACTTCCCTGATTTCCTTCTGAAAAAGACATTATCTGTCTTCGGTAAAAAGTTCCGCGGCATTCATTTTGACTTGGTTCTTTACTTGCCGCCAACAAAATCGGGCGATTTGGTAAAGAACTTTGCGACAAAATTCGCTCGGGTTATAGGTGTGCCTATAAGCCACGAACTGATAAAAGTTCATATTACACAAGAACAGAAAATGTTCCAAAATTCATACAGCAAGCAGGAAAATGTTTCTGGTGCTTTTGACATTGACGAAGATATAGTTAAAGATAAATACATTGTTCTGCTTGATGATATATATGATAGCGGAGCAACCCTCAAAGAAGTGGGTAAGTTGTTAACTCAGAAAGGTGCTAAATGCATCGTTCCAATTGTAATCGCAAAAACTGTAGGTGGTACATTATGATTAAGCAAGAACTAACATATTGGGTAACTTTGGCTTTGATACCAAAGATGTGGACCAAGCGTAAGAATGAGATTTATGTCAAATGTTATCAACATGAACCTCAGACATCTATTGTTGACTTGTTCGAAGATTCTTCGAACTGGGATGTCGTTGGCCTGAATGATGTTGAAAAGAGTCAGTTTGCAGAAGCGAGGGCTCAACTTCCTAACAATTCATTTCTTGTTGAAGAATTGATTGCTCAAGGATATGACATTCTTCCAATGACACATGATGAATATCCCAAGATCTTAAAGAAGAATTTACAATACAATGCTCCTACGGTAATCTACACAAAGGGCAATAAGGCGATTTTGCAGGAAGCTTCAATCGCAATTGTTGGTTCGAGGAGTGCTGATACGTTATCTCTAACCTTCACAGATAACATTGCAAAGAAAGCTGTTTCTGAAAACAAGGTGGTCGTTAGTGGATTTGCAAAGGGAGTTGATCGTCAAGCTTTGGACTCTGCTGTAGGGGCTAATGGTAAAAGTATTATTGTCTTACCCCAGGGAATAATGACTTTCGGCTCTGGATTTAAGCAGTATTACAAGCAGGTGGCCCAAGGAAACGTATTAGTAATGAGTACTTTCGCGCCAAAAGCTCCATGGTCGGTAGAGTTTGCGATGGCACGAAATCCTATCATCTATGGCATGGCATCTGAAATTTTTGTTGCTCAAAGTGATGATAAGGGAGGAACATGGTCTGGTGTTATTGATGGACTTCGCAAGAATCGTCCTATATATGTTAGATATCCCAATAAGAATGAAAAGAATGCAAATCTTCAACTTATCCAGAAGGGAGCTTCTGCTGTTGATATCAATGGACAAATACTGACTCTGAGTGTGGAAGAAAAGAAGGCCCCAGAACAACTTCAAAAGGAAAAATTCGATTTGCAAATCATAGAAATTCTGAACAATGTTGACATGATTTCAGCAAAAGATATTATTCAACGCTTGAATATCGAATGGAAAGATGACAAGATGAAACGCTATCTTAATAATCTACAACAAGTAGAGAAGAAAAAGATTGGCGCCCGTGTCTATTATTCCTTGAAAGGTAAGAAACCGCAGCAACAGCAGTTACAGCTTGATTTATAATCGAATTTGTTGTATTATTTGTAAGCAAGATATAGGATGGAAGATTATAACAAAATATTTGACCAACTGTGGCAACATGCCGAGAGTGAGATTGTCGAGTTCAAGAAAGCTGAATCAAATTTTGACTTCGATGAACTTGGACGCTATTTCTCCGCATTAAGCAATGAGGCCAACCTGCGTGGACGAGATTTCGCATGGCTTGTTTTCGGCGTTCATGACAAGACTCACACCATTGTCGGCACATCATACAAAGACGGAGAGGTTGCTCTTAATAAACTGAAGCAGGACATGAGTCAGCACACGAGCGACAATCTCGTGTTCCGTGAGATAGTCCCTATTCAAGTAGAGGACAAGCGTGTTCTGATATTCAAGATTCCAGCCTCGCCCCGTAACATAGTCATGCGTTGGAAAGGCATTGCATACGGTCGTGACGGCGAGAGCATAAAACCGCTGAATCAAGCCAAGATGGACGAGATTCGTGAGCAAAGTCCTATACCAGACTGGACTGCCCATCTTGTCCCATCTGCAACTATCAGAGACCTTGACGAGTTGGCAATCTTTACCGCACGTATGATGTATAAGAAGGTCCATGTTTCCAGTATTTCCGGGGAAGAAGTGGATGGATGGAGTGTTGAAGACTTCCTATCACACAGTGACATGATGCGAGATGGTCAACTTACTCGTGCTGCCATTCTTCTTCTCGGAAAGCCAGAATCATTACAGAAACTCCATCCGGCAGTAGCACAGATAACATGGACATTGGAAGATGAAGACCATATAGTCGTTGACTACGAACATTTCTCCATCCCATTTATCTTGACGGTCGATAAGGTATTGGCCAAGGTACGCAACCTCACTATGCGTGAACTGCCCGGAGGCACTCTCTTCCCAGACACCATGAAGCAGTACGATGACTACACCATCAGAGAGGCTCTCCATAACTGCATAGCACATCAGGACTATACCATGCAGGAGCGCATAACCTTTGTAGAGAGCAAAGATCGCTTGTATTACGGTAATGGAGGTTCTTTCATTCCTGGTACCATAGAGGCTGCGTTGGAACATAAAGGACCACAGCGCCATTATCGCAACGAGTGCCTTTGCAAAGGCATGGTTCATTACAACATGATTGATACAGTAGGTCGTGGCATAAAGAAAATTTTTACCGAGCAGCGTAAGCGCTATTTCCCAATGCCTGATTATGAAATTGACAACGACAAACGTAGTGTCGGCGTGACAATATATGGCAAAGTCATTGATGAAAACTATACCAATTTGCTCAAAAACGACACATCCCTTTCTTTGAAGGAGTGTGTCTGGCTTGATGCCGTTCAGAAAAACAGCCCAATTACAAAGGATGCCCTGCAATATCTGAAATCCAAGGGCTTGATAGAAAAGAGAGGTACAAAGTACACAATATCTTTGAAGGTTGCCCAAATGACTCATCAAATAGGGCGATACACAAAGGAACAAGGACTTGCTTATGATGCCCTTGTAAAACTTGCCTTACAGTTGGCTCATAACGCTGGACCTTCTGGCTTCAAGAGAAAAGATGCCTATGAAACTCTTCAACATAGTCTCCCGGCAGGTTCACCAGAGTCAAAAATGCGCTATATCGGACGACTCCTTGTAAAGATGAAGGATAATGGTCAGTTGAATACTATACCATCCGGAAAGGCTTGGATAATAACCGAGAAGGGAGAAAATGACCTTAAGTCATAACCGCGGTCGTTTTTCGGTCGTTTTTCGGTCGTTATTGAAGTAGGTTCGGTCATAATCTGAACATCACCATAGGTTGTTATATCTTTAACATTTGGGAAACACAGGTCGAGTAGAGCGAGGGAGTTTCACCCTCACCCTCTCACAGAACCGTGCGTGAAAGTCTCCCCTCACACGGCTCTTCACACTCAACGCTTTGTGCATAGACATAACCTTGGGGTCTGACCTCTCTGCCAATGATAGAAAAGACTGCGGTCTTTGCTCGCTATGTCTTGAAGCCAACCGAAAGCCTTGACAATGGGCTTGCGATGGAAGCGCTTATATTTCCTGCGTATCCAATAGGCAAGCACCATGTTCAAGTGGTTCATGACCTTGACAAATTCTGTCTTGCCGAACTTGTTATAGTAATTGTACCAACCTCGGACTTGGCTCTCAATCTCTATCCCCA
>NZ_NPJH01000080.1 GCF_002251365.1 Prevotella sp. P3-122 | reverse complement strand
GCGTCTATAGGTTATAAGACCATCATCAAAAGCCAACCAACACTATTTGACAATGTTAATGACATAGAGTTCTCAATAAACGAAGGACAGATATTCAATGGTAAGACATACTTCCGGCCATACAAAACAGATCTCGGAACAGCCAAGCACTCCGTAGTGCTATCCTCTCCCAAATTGTATAACGCAGAGCGAAATAGCCTTGTGGAATATTTAATGAATTTGTCAAGTCAAGGAATTGAAGTACTCGTCCTCACCCATACCGCCAACGAACAAACTGAATATCTGCAAAGAAAAGGATTATCCGTAAAGATTATCCCAACCTTGTCGCTATGCACGACTATTATAGACAAGACTATAGTATGGTATGGAGCAATAAATGCGCTTGGCTATACTTCCGAAGAAGACAATGTGATAAAAGTCACGGATAATAACTTGGCAGACGAATTGACGAATGCACTTCTTTCCAGCAATTCTGCGTAAACAATGCGTAAACAAACTATTTCAGTTAGGGGTATTTTTTGAGATTCAAAGAAGATGATAATTTTGTAAAGTACTGATAATCAGGGGTGATTACAAACAACAAAATCTCATGGAGTATCACTTTGCGAGGCTCATAATCTGGAGGTCCTAGGTTTCTTCCTTTCAGTCAGAGGGTCTCGTAAGGCTCGACAAATCTCAAGCCCAGGCTGGTCCACATTAAAAATCAAGCAGTTAACACAAAATTAACTGCTTGATTTTGTTTTAGCGTGAAATTCATGTGAAATTCAAATTAAAAAACTTTGGGGTTGCAGAGAAAATGCAATCCTCTGAAATACAGAGCAAACTCTTGCGAACACACTTTGCGAACACCAACGTTATTGTTTTCGTTGTTTTTTATTGATTTCGATAGGAGTTTAACAAGAAGTTGTATTCTTTCTTGTACCTCTCTAGACGCTCAAAGTCCTTCTCCGTAGGATTTGGGATGCGAGATATATCCATATTGCTCTCCAAATCGTTCATCTTGACTTTACGGGCAAGGGGATTCTTCGAAATACGTTTGATATACTCTTCTCTTGTCGGTGCACTATGATGATTAAGGCAATGGAGGGCATTCGCAATTTCCTCCCATTCCACTTCTGTCAGCCTATGAAACATGTCCCCTGGATATACGTGTATGTAGTCTTCGAACTTGTATTTCCAATCATCATTAGACTTTGTGAGCAATTCAGCTAGCTTTTTCTTCAACAGGTCAATTACCTCTTCCACGGTATGAGGGGTATCTTCCGCAGCATCATGTAAGAATCCAATAGTTTCTTCCTTCCAGTCGTGACCTAATTTACCAACAGAGAGTAGATGCGATATGAAATAGTCTTTGCCGCCCTTATCAACCTGTCCTGCATGTAGTTCTTCTGCAAGATAACAAGCTGCACATGCGACGTGAGACTTGTACCCAAGAAGATCTTCCAAATGCTCAGTACGTTCTTTTGCTTCCAGAGCATCAAAAGTAGCGATATGATCGATATATTTCCTCATCAGCAGTTCTTCCTCGTTCTGTTGCTCCATGCAGTCAAACAAGCTGTCCATGAAACTATCCATGTAGTTCACATCCCTCTCATTCGTGGCAACAAATCCAGCCACGAGTGTTGTACACATTCGCAGATTTGCCTCTTGTTGCTCACGGATGCGGTCAAACATATCATACATTTCCTTTGGGAAGTCCATATTTTACACTTATCAGTAAATTCTATATTCGCGTGTCTCAATCAACAATTTCCCAATAGCCTCCACGGTCTCCACCATGACGAATGATGACACCTGCCGCTTTTAATCTATTGATATGCTTCTGTACCGCACTTGGAGAGATACCAACGGTATGCGCGAGGATTTTTCTTGTTATATTTGGGTTGTTTTTAATGAGTTGGAGAATAGTGTCAATGGTCTTCTCTTCATTTTTCTGACCACCTTTCTGACCACCTTTCTGACCACCTTTCTGACCACCTCGTTCATTATTATCTTCAGCATCATTCACATCACTTACATAGACACCTTCTACACCAACAACATTGAACTTAGGTAGCGTTAGGATAAAACTATCCCATGGGGTTGAGAAAACAGGATCTATGCCTTCCTTGTAGCCTTCATGCTCTTTGTAGGCAGAGATGATCTTCTTGAAACCTGATCCTCTACGCTCCATGTACTTCAAGCGATTGAACACATCTGCCAAAACAGGGTTCCTTCTGCGAGAAGCCATGTTCATCAGGTCCATATCCTTGATAGAACCGCCATCCATGAGACCACCTGGCGAGAATATCTCAAGTCGGTCGTCATACATATCAATATGCACTTCACTACCAAGTTCCAAATAGTTGCGATGAATAAGGGCGTTTACCAAACCCTCTTCCACAGCACGTTCCGGATATTCAGGATATTCAAGACGATTGTCGGGAGTCTTACGCCAAGCCTTCTTTGAATTACGACGCACGAAGTCCATACCTGCTTGCAGAAGCGTTACCAAACTGCCGCTATATTCCTCATCGTCCAGGGCATCCATCACACCATTTGCCTTGTCCACGCCATTCCAGCGGGTGCAGAACAGACGAGAGTGGCGCACTGGCGAATAGTCGGCAAGGAGAGCACCAGCATTAGTCAGTTCGCCCTTCTCGTTGACGATGCCGAACGATTCGTAGTCGCTATCCTCAAACGAGCGGTTGGTACGTTTGAAGTAAGTAGCACGCAACACTGTAAATGCCATGTCCTCAAATCTCCAGCGAGACACTTGACTGTCATACGACACATTGCTGCCCTTCAGCACCAGTTCCTTGTGTTTCGCCACGCTTGCCACCACGCTCTCGTTACCTACACGCACAAAAGCCTGCATCTGACCATCACCAATGTAATAGTAAGGAGTCTGAGCACCAGGCATTACATCGAGTACTACAAACTCCTTGTCCTCGCACTTGGCAAACGAAAGCTTGAAGTCGGGAATAGGGTCAATATGACTCTTGATAGCCTCGCTAATCTTCTCCGAATCGCCTTTAGCGTCAGCAAGACCTACCAGTGTGTCATCATCAGCAATACCCCATACGAGTTTACCACCAATGCCATTGGCAAAGGCACTCACGCTTTTGCACCAGCTCTTCGGTTTCTTTACCTCCAGAGCCTGTTTCTTATCGTATTCTGTCGCTTCGCCTATCAGTTGGCGTATATCGAGTTGTTCCATATTCATTGTTATTTTGACAGGGAAATCCCATGTTCGTTTATCCATTCGTTAGATGCTTATCTATCTTCACCTTCTCCACCAATCCATTAGGGAAGCGGAAAGATAGGTTTGTACGGTCAAACACAGGCTTTGCCTTGTGGATGATGCGATGGTACGATGGCGAGAGGATGATGATATTGGAGGTGTCGTTGTTCATGCTCTCGGTGAAGGGGATGATGTGGTGTGCTTCAACCACCAAGGTGTTGTATTCATCGCCCACCTTTTCGCCTGTCATTTGGCAACGATAGTCATAGAGAAGTTTGAGGTAGTCGCCAATGGAGCGGTCGAGCTGACGAACCTTCTGTAGGCGAGTGACCTGTTTGATGCCAGCACTCTTGTCCTCACGTGGTTCGAAGGTTTCAAAGTCAAGTTCCGACATTGTGCTTACCTCTGTCTTCACCTCTGCCTTAACTGCTGTTGTGATGCAATCAGCAACGTAGACGTTAGGCAAATCCGTGGTGCTGAGGGCAAGAAACTCCTGATGTTCCTCGGGGATGCGGATGGTGAACTTACGGTTGATGTTCTCTGGCAGGTTCTTGATGCTCTCCACATAGTTCCAAGTGGAGCAGAACACCTCGCACAATCGCTTCACTAATGCACTTCCTTCGCTGTACCTTATTTGTATCATGTCCGCATGTCCGTCATATTTCGAGCGGTCGAATCCCTGGTTCTTCAGTTGCGCATCATAGCCCACACCATCAATCACAACCTTCACGTTTCGCGTCTCCCCATG
This sequence comes from Prevotella sp. P3-122, assembly GCF_002251365.1. Taxonomy (GTDB): domain Bacteria; phylum Bacteroidota; class Bacteroidia; order Bacteroidales; family Bacteroidaceae; genus Prevotella. The sequence goes on along the minus strand of NZ_NPJH01000080.1, from coordinate 70,002 downwards.
CTGAGGCATACCCCCAGGCATCGCCTTCAGTAGGTGATGAAACTCCACCGGAATCTGAAATCCCTGTCGCAGAGTGGAACGATCTATGAGTTTTTGATAGAGGAACATATTTCAATTCTGTAAGTTAATAGTTTTAACCACTAATGATTGAGTTATCTTTTCTTGCTCTAAACGAAAATTATTTTTCTTAATATAATCGTAAAGATACTTTTCATCTTCTGTTAGGCGTAATTCAACTGAAACATTGCTATGAGTACCAGAATCGCCCTCAAAATAGGTATCAAAAGTGTTCCTATCCATTAAGAAGCTTTGAGTTTGTGGAAAGTATCCGCGGAATTGAGAAAGAATCTCGAACCCTTGGGCATCAAGATCTCCCCAATAGTATAGTGTGGATGATTTAAGCATTACCGATTCTTTGACCGCGGAAACGGCATACCCCTTACCCCAAATAACAACTGCATCTGAAACTTGTGGAAATGTCAAGAAATTGACCAGGTTCTCAACAACAAATACCTTACTTACAGGAATTGACAGATTACAGAATTGGCTAACAGGCACAGAAATGTCATTAACACCATTAAAACATGAAGAAGCAACATCGCTATCCAAGATTCTCATCCTTACGATAGGTTCAGAATATTTAAGATTAAAGCGCCTCTCAAAGTCTTTTTCTTCCTCACAAACAAAAGGTGCTATAACCACATCCAGCAACTCATGTATTATAGGTTTGTTATGCTCGATGAACTTCGTATGTACTTCTATCGGCAATTCGCGAATATACAAATTGGGACAAGGATTCTCTGCGAAATATGTGACAACTTTTAGTAAGTCATCCCATAGATCTGCATTATCCACAACCTTCATAGGATACTTTTCTATTAAACTCTTTAACGCAGGAAATGAGTTAAGAATTTTTGATACATTATTACGGAAGTTCTTGACCTCATTTGTTTTGCCCAAGAAACGCTCAAAATCCTCTGATGAATCAAATAACACTCTGTCAGGAAACTCCTGAAGACCAAGAGCCTTAGAATTAACCTTCTTCCATTCAAGAGTATAGCCAAACCCTTTTACCTCTTTGGACAAAGAACGAATATTCCTCAGTTCTTTTTCATATTCTACAATTGTAGCACTTGGTTTTTTATCACAGATGATGATAATTGGTTCAAATGGCTCGCACGCAACAATGCTTCGCAAATAATCCTGATATTTGCGTTCAGCCTTCTTTTTTATTTCCGTTGCAGTTATCATGCCTCAATAAACGTTTCTCTTTCCTCTTTAAATTTGCTAATTGGCATATTGTATAGTACTGATGTATTACCCTTGCGCTCAACATAATGCACATACGAAATATCATTCTCCACAATGTGAATGTTATCACTTGGAGTTACAACCAGCAATTGCAAGTGCAACTGTTTGCATAGTGAAATGAGATAGCGAGCCTTGTCCTCGTCTTGCGCACGGAATGCTTCATCTATGGCGATAAAGCGGAACGATGAATCCAAACCATGTTTAGTCAATCCAAACTGATAAGCAATTGCTGAACCGAGAATAGTGTAGGTCAATTGGGCTTTCTCTCCACCAGAGAGTTGTCCCATGGACTCATAGGTATTGCGCTTCTGATTATCTTCTTTGTAATATTCAACAGCCTTATATGTGAACCATCCTCGTACGTCCATTACAGCAGATCGCCATTGTTCATCTTGAAGACGTTTCATCAGAGGTTCAATATGTTGTTCAAAATGAACTTTTCGACCATCAATGCTTGATTCAACTTCACGAAGGTTAGGAATCGCTTCATTCAGTAACTTACGGAAATCAGCGGTATCAACGTTGAGTTTTCTGGTTGCTTCGAGTTGAATGTAGGTGTCAGGATGTGAGTTGAAATCAATATCTCTGAGATACGAATTTAACTGGCTAATAGTCTTACGTATGGACTCGTCCCAATTCTCGAAGAACATGCGGAACGCGTTTACGTTGTGAGTAATAGTTTCTTGCAAATATTTATTGAATTTGCCTTCAAAACTAGGAAGGTTCTCCTGATAAAGACGTGAAAGGAATGTCTGATATTCTCCCACATACTCTACGTCACCAGTAAGACTATTTACGTCTGATCGCCAGTCTCTATATTTCGAAGTAATTTCTTCCGAAGGGTATTTGAACTCACTTATTAACTTTTGACATTCGCTATTTTTCTTGTTCTTTAGCCCGCGTTGAGTATTCATGTCTTGTTCGATAGAATTCTGCATAGAGGTACGCTTTGTTCCAATATCTTTTAACTCTATCAACAGGATTTCAGAATGATTTTCTTCGAAGCTATCAGTTTCGACATACCCCATCAATGCTAAAGCTTGAGCATTATCATTTCGAAGTTTTCCAACGCTTATATTCCTGTCAGTAACTCTTGTTTGCTGGCGAATGATTTCTTCATTCTGTTTTTCAATATTGACTATAGAATCTTTGACACTTCCTAATTGCTTTTGCAGTTCTTTAACTCGATCATTAGTTTCCTCTAATTGTTTTTTCTGCTCATTTTTCTCTTGAATGATTTGAGCATACGACTGCCAGTCAATTTCGTCATACTTCTCATACTTAAAAAGGTCGTGGAAAGCTTCTTTTTGAGTTTCAAGTTCTTTCTTCTGAGCATCAAGACGCTTGAGCCCTTCTTTTTTAGATTTCTGCTGATTGACGAGTTCTTCATACTCGTTCTTTAACTCTGCAATTTTCTCACGATTATCCCATCCAAGCACATAATGGCTTCTACCCTGTGTTTCTGGGCGGTCATCTTTCTCATGCTTTCCACCTCTTGATTTAATCAGTCCTTCTTTTGTTACAGCCTTCTCTGAGATGTGACTAAAATCAGCAAGCGAATCTACGCATGTATAATTAAATTCGGCATAAAGCCTATCTTCAAGCCAATCGATATACTGTGATTTTTCTTTCAGATTGATCTTCTTCAAAAGAGAATTTCCAGATATTTGTCTATTCTCAAACTCACGAAGAGATTCTACGCCTCTGTAGCGTTGATATACGATTCTTCCTCGCAAGTCATGGTTATTGACATACTCATTAACTTGCTGATAATATTTTTCTGGCACAATAAGCCTGAGTGCAAAGTTGTGAAGTATGCGTTCGATAGCATATTCCCATCCGCGCTCATTATCTTTTACCGAGATCAGTTCACCGACAAATGGTATTTCTTCCGTAGTTGCTCCAACATGAGATATTATCTCGTCACGGATTTCAGCGACACGACCAGATATGTTGTTCTTATGTTCTCTTAAATAGCGAATTGTTTCGACATGTTGTTTTATATCGTTTTCTATTTCATCAAGAGCATTTTGCGTTACACGTTTTGTTTCAGATAATTCCTTATCTATTTGCTTCTGCAATGCATCCTTTTCGCCTTTCGCCTTAGAACGATTACTATCAAATGTAGACGCATCAGGATTTACTACAAGGCTTACTTTCAGGGCAAGCGCATTATAACCATCTAGTTTAACTTGTCGTTTGTCCCGTTCTTTTTCATTGCTGCTAATTTCACGTTTTAATTCATTTATCTGTTGGCCAACCTCATCACGCTCAATAGCAATGCTCAGACGAGTTTTTTCATCTGTAAGCTTTGTTTTCTCTCCATGCAACGCCTTCAGTTCATCGTCCAATTTCCGTAGTTCAGCCTTGCAACGAGACAATTCCTCATCACATAACTCTACTGTTCTAGAGGCGAACCAATAGGCTGCCACTTCCTTCTCATGCTGCAATTCTTTTATGCGAGAATCTATTGCCTGAATTTCTTTTGCTAGTGCATCAATCGGTTCAAGCTGGCGAATTTGTTCTTTCGTTTTATCAATATTGATTTTTGCTTCCATGAGATTCTGGAAGTTTTCCCTGAGATCTTGATATTTCTCTTCTGCATCCAGCATCTCAAGCATATTGTCACGGATAAAACTATCCAAATCATCGAGCACCTTTACGCCAACTATCTGGTTGAACAGAGTTAATGCTTTCTCTGAACGCATACCAAAAAGTTCAAGCATCTTCTGCTCGTATGCCATAGGTCCATCAAAAAACTCTATCATTCGTCTTGCATTCCCGCTATTAAATTCTTTGTCCAGATGTTTACGCCAAACGCCCTTCTGGTCGAACTCTGAAAAATCTTCTTTAATAGAAAGAGGCTTACGTGCTATACCAAACACCACCTTCAATTCCTCACCAGTATAATAGCGAACCTGGAAAAGAGTTACGACTCTATCGTCAACATTGCAGAACGATGCTAACAATACAGAACGATTATTCTTCCCACGGAGCTTTAACGATGTTGTGCTGGAGCTTCCATCTTGCTGCTGATTTCCGTAGTTGCCAAAGAAATAGGATTCTTCGGTTCTGTTTCCTTTCTTCTCAACTCCAGACGACTGATTATAGAAACGCTGGCGTTTCAAGGGCACAAGAAGTGTGAGCAAAGCATCAATAATCGTACTCTTACCGGATGCATTAGCACCTGTAAGCAACGAATTGTTGCCTTGTGGGTTCAGTCGGTAAACAGTATCATCGAACGTTCCCCAGTTCCAAACTTCCATATAGTCAAGTTTGAAACCCGCTACCTGAGGACTCGTATTAAATAGGCTCATTTCCGGCATCATAGCTATTCAATTGATTTTTGAAGTCTAACAAATCATCCAACGTAATCTTTTCTTTGATAATACGATGAATCTTATATCGTTTTTCTCCTTCTTGATGTTTAGGCTCTATAAGATAACCGAATTTAACAATTTTGTCAATGTTGGAATCCAATTCTTTTTCAAATTTTACTTTGTTATAGGATGTGGGCAGAAACATTTCTGTTTCCTCCTTTATTTCCGATGCGGTAACATATTTGTCTGTTGCCTGCATTGTAGGATTACTATCGAAGTCTTCCAATATCTGACGCAGGACTATTAGCATTACCGATACTTCAAAGCCATATTGCCTACGCGAGACCATATTCATAGTCTTATCATCATCCAATTTAAACTGTTTCACAAAGGCGAACCCTTCATCTTTTTTTACAATAAGTTCCAGACCCATTACGGCAATATAATCCTGTATGTCACTCTGATAGCTTAGCACCTCGTTCCAAACGGCATCGTCCTTTTCAACAATGCCTTTCAGTAGTTTTACTATGGCCTTGCTATATGGTTTTATGTTTGAACTGTTCATCTTGTTATTATGATTTCAGGAATTTCTATTGATTTATCTTCGCTAAACGTGATATACTGTGTATGTTCAGTTGAAACGGCTGTCTTATATTCTTTTAGAATGCCAATGTAACCAAACAGTTCAGATAGACCTTTTTCTATACCAGAATTATTAGCGATAACTTCTGCAATAGTTGTTTGTCCATTATCTTTAAGCATTTCATCTATACGTTTACGAAGAATCTTCCTATCTACGTAATATGGATTATACAATTTGCCTATTCTTTCAAGATCGTTTATACCAATAACCGAATCTTGGGGCTTATCCATATATTCTACTTCTCTCGTTGGAGTGAAAGTTAATTGGCGTTCAATAGGAAGGTTTATCTCTATGGTTTCATATCGAAGTGATGCATCAGACTTTTCTTTATTCTTGGAAACTTCAATAAGCAATTTCTTTATATCCTTGATTATCTGTTTCGTTGCTTCAACATTAGATCGCTCGTTTTGCCTAATGATAAGACTTAGCTTCTCGCTCATTCTATCATTGGTTTTTGACACTTTTTCTCCTGCATCAAAGAGATGTCTCTTGATTTCCTTTAGAAACATATCCTTTGCTTCAATCTGTCTATCTTCAAGTGTCTTATACAGCGTGTCCGTCAATTCGTCCCATTCTTTTTGTAACTCAGCAGAGAGCAAGAATTCCCAAAAAGCATAAAAGCTCTTTCCTTGTTGAGAGTTCTTTAATTCTGCGTATGCATCAAAGATGTAACTAAGCAAATCCTTCTTTTGTTCATTATCAGTTTGACGTTGATAGATCTGCTTAATTATATCCTTGAAATTATCATCCACCTCCTTAAAGTCGGATAGCAATTCTTTTGCCATTTTGTTAAGGCTGTTGAAACGAGGTTCTATCTGGTAGTCTTCGTAAACCTCAACCTCCTCGCCCATTTCCAAACGTTCTATCTGGCGCTCTATCTCTTCCTTACGTTGACGAAGCAATTCTATTCGCTTCTCTCGATCCTCGTTGGAGTATTCTACCAATTCTTTGAGTTGAGAGAATAGCGTCTTGAACTTCGACTCTGTTCCAATATAGTCTTCCTTTTTTAGTGATTCAATCCAGTCAATAACCTTATTCGAGTGAGACGAAAGCTCATAGATGATTTCACCTTCCTCATTCTGATAATTGGTAAGGAAACCTCTATCTGTCCAATCCTTTATTAGTCGTTTTGCTTTGACGTCATTAGATTCTACAAGCCTCTCCATACTGGCATCTTCCTCAAGAAGTTCCTGGTTGTCAAGTTGGTTTTCTAACAACATAAGCAGTTTCTCCTGGCCAACAGCACGTTCTTCATCAAAAACACTTTTGACGAATACCAAGAAAAACTCGGCACTCCTCATCTTCAAGAGCCTCACACTTGGTGAGCTGTTCAGTGTCTGTATAAGTTGACTATAATCCATTTTTGAATTTTACCTATGATGATACGATTGTGCTATAGTATAAATCCTCTCTGCGAATCCGCCAACGCGTTTTCATATTGCCTATCCAACTCACCGTATGAAAGGAAACTGACGCGCTTTTGTTCACGGAGATCACGGAAAGCGGTTTCGTTAAGTTTGCGGAGATATTCGTCTTTGCGATAGTCATCTGCAACAATCACCATTCGCGCGTTGAAATCCTGTAAGTCGCAAAACTTTAGCAGAGAGTTTTGTATGTCCGTTGAATGCTCTACCTCAAAGGACGAATGAGGCATCTTACGTTCGTTGAACCAAATTACATCTATCGTGCTCGAACGCTGAACAAGCTGAGAGTAAGTGTAGTTGGGAATCTCATTGAGACTTCGCAGATCACCAAGTGTTGCCTCCTGCAGGAACATACGGTTCTTGTCTTGATTTGGCACGAACGTATCAAGATGCCTAAGTTCACCGACTTTCAACAATAAACCTTGATAATAGTAATGCGTAAACTGCTGAATCTCGTTGGAATTCGCATTAGCACTCGTAACTTCAACAATACCATTTGCCTCGAGTTGCTTGCGATGTGACTCAAGTGCATACAATCCTTTACGCACCACATAAATGCCTTTCGTGTGGCGCACAATACGTCTAATGGAAGCCTGAGGCGTTTGAGTACCCCAAGTACAATCAAGATTTTGCAAAGTTACCTGATAGATTTTGCCAAGTGGTGCAATACCTCCAAGGCTTTCTATTGCATCTATTACAGCTTGTGGTTGAGTCATATTGGTAACTGTATTAAAGACTGCTATCTGCTTTTCTTTATGTATGTCAATAGATATAGACGTGATGTTGAAGTGTCTTTTTGTATTTCAAATTATTCCACTTTCAGCCCTTCAAGCAGTTCTGCATTGAAATACTTGATCCATGCTTCGTACACGTCTTGTGCCGACTGCATAGTGCCCACTAGGAATCCAGGTGTTTGCTTGAATTCGGAGAGGCCTCGATAGTAGTACATCTTGTGCTCATTGTCAATGACGAAGGGCATGATGCTGTTGCGAAGACATTCACGGAAGAGGATAAGGCGACCGACACGTCCATTGCCGTCCTGGAAGGGATGGATGCTCTCGAAGCGCCAGTGGTATTCGGCAAGGATATGGATGGTAACGTCCTTTTGAGCATGATACCATGTCTGGAGTGAACTCATTTCCTTTGCTACGTCGTCTGGCTTGCAGGTTTCGTGACCACCAACTTCATTCGCCAGTTGCTTGTAGTCGCCCACGTTGAAGTACGACTTCTGCGCATCGGCAGTTCCTGTTTTCAGAATGCGGTGAAGCTCTTTTATGACAGCTTCCGTCAATGGTTCCTCGATGTTACGAAGAAGGTAGTCGAAGGCAACAAAGTGGTTGGCTGTCTCGATGATGTCGTCCACAGGTACAGCTTCCTGATCCTTGAATCCGATGGTGCGGGTTTCAAAGATGTAGCGGGTCTGCTCCTCAGTCAGCTTGCTACCTTCTATTCGATTAGAGTTGTAGGCGAGCTGCACCTGTGTCTTATGATAGAGTCCTCCCTTACGATGTGCCTGTTGCTCATCAATGAGAAATGAGGTGAGTTTGTTCATATTAGCTTCGTTTTATTGTTCTTCTGGCATTCTCACCAGTTCTTCTATACCAACGTTTAATGCGAGGGCGATTTCAATGAGAGTTTCCAGTGGTGGCTGGGTGGCATTTGTCACACACTTGGATATTGTATGTGTGCAAAATTACTGAATTTTCATCTAAATCAAGACAAACGCCCAAGAAATCATCGTTGCATCGGCAATTATTTGTCGAATTAGAAAACTCAAGGAGGATTAGGCTTCACCAAGATAAACTCCTCGAACCCTCCCATAACCCTTCGAACCTTAGCCCCCAGTCCTCAGACCTTTGACCTTTGACCTTAGTCCTCAGACCTTAGACCTTAGACCTCATGAAACATGCCAGCAGCAGATATTCAGCGAATACCATAGGCAGCACGCGCTGTAAGCGCAGAAGAGCACAGCCCAGGGTAGAGCGTAGCGACACCCTGGGTATAGGGTGATGTTGTCCATGCGCGCTGAAAGCGCAAAAGCGTTATATGTCCTGCTGTTATCTATGCTTTTGCCCTTGCTGGGCGACAATCACCTACATAAAACAACCCAGGGTGCCGCTACGCTCTACCTTGAGCTATGTACTTTTGCGCTTACAGCGCGATAGTATGTTTGGCGTCAACAGTCGCCTGTTGCAGTCAACACAGAAAAATGGGCACCAGCAATAGCCGTTGGCCATGCTGATGCCCATATATAATAAGGTATAGCTGCGTGGGCTCTTAGCCCTGCTTGCTTTTAGTCGATGTCGCTGATGTGGTCGAGAGAGTCGTTGAAGTCTCTTGGCTCACGGCGTGCCATTGGGTCATGATACTCGTCGTTGTTTCTGTGCTCGAAACGGCGTGGCTGCTGACGGCGCTCCTGTGGCCTGTCGCTATGCTCCTCACGACGTGGGCGGCGCTCGCCTCTCTCCGGACGTGGACGGCGCTCGCGCTCCACATATCCCTCGGGCTTCGGTATGAGCACCTTGTGCGAGAGCTTGTACTTGCCAGTCTTGGGGTCAATCTCAAGCAGCTTGACATTAATCTTGTCACCCTCCTTGATGCCAGCCTCCTCAACGGTCTCCAGACGCTTCCAGTCAATCTCAGAGATGTGCAGCAGGCCATCCTTGCCCGGCAGTATCTCTACGAAGCATCCGTAAGGCATGATGGAGCGTACTGTTCCCTCGTATACCTCGCCGACCTCGGGAACTGCAACGATAGCCTTAATCTTGGCCAGGGCAGCATCAATGCTCTCCTTGTTGGGTGCGCTTACCTGCACCTTGCCTACGCCGTCAATCTCGTCGATGGTAATGGTAGAGCCAGTGTCCTCCTGCATCTGCTGGATAATCTTTCCGCCCGGGCCAATAACGGCACCGATGAACTCCTTCGGTATCTCGAAGGCAACGATGCGCGGTACCTGTGGCTTCATCTCGGCACGTGGCTCAGAGATAGTCTCGAGCATCTTGCCGAGGATGTGCTCACGGCCAGCCTTAGCCTGCATGAGAGCCTTCTCCAGGATCTCGAAACTCAAGCCGTCGCACTTGATATCCATCTGTGTAGCTGTAAGACCGTTGCGTGTACCAGTGGTCTTGAAGTCCATGTCGCCAAGGTGGTCCTCATCGCCAAGTATGTCGCTGAGGATGGCGTACTTGTCCTCTCCCGGGTTCTTGATAAGACCCATTGCGATACCCGAAACAGGGTTCTTCATTGGAACACCGGCATCCATGAGTGCGAGCGTGCCTGCGCAGACTGTAGCCATGGAAGAGGAACCGTTAGACTCCAGTATCTGGCTTACAAGGCGCACGGTGTATGGGAAGTCGGCAGGTATCTGTCCCTTCAGACCACGCCATGCGAGATGGCCATGGCCAATCTCACGACGGCCTACGCCACGCTGGGCCTTAGCCTCGCCGGTACAGAACGGTGGGAAGTTATAGTGAAGTAGGAACCTCTGGTAGCCTCTGTCGAGAACATCGTCAACGAGCTTCTCGTCGAGCTTGGTACCAAGCGTACATGTAGAGAGGCTCTGTGTCTCGCCACGTGTGAAGATAGAGCTTCCGTGAGGCATTGGCAGAGGAGACACCTCGCACCAGATAGGACGTATGTCAGTAGTCTTACGTCCGTCGAGGCGGATGCCCTCGTCGAGGATGCAACGGCGCATGGCGTCGCGCTCCACGTCGGCATAGTATCTCATGGCCTCGGCATGCTTCTCCTCAAGCTCGTCGGCTGTAAGGTCGGCATGTGCCTCGTCATACTTGGCAAGGAAGTCGGTGATAATCTTCTCGAAAGCCTCCTGACGCTCCTGCTTGGGCAGGGCAGCCTTGGTGGCCTCGTATGCTGGAGCATACAGCTCATCCTTAATCTGCTGGCGCAGCTCCTCGTCGTTCACCTCGTGGTCGTAGGTCCTCTTCACGTCGGTGCCAAGCTCCTTGGCCAGCTCTTCCTGAAGAAGGCACATGGGCTTGATAGCCTCGGCAGCAGCCTTGAGCGCACCGATGAGGTCCTGCTCTGACACCTCCTTCATCTCGCCCTCAACCATCATGATATTGTCCTTTGTGGCACCAACCATGATGTCCATGTCGGCCTCCTTCATCTGCTCGAAGGTAGGATCAATGACATACTCGCCATTGACGCGCGCTACGCGCACCTCGGAGATGTAGTACTCAAAGGGAATATCTGAACAAGCCATGGCTGCCGAAGCGGCGAACCCTGCCAGTGCGTCTGGCTGGTCTACACCATCAGCGGAAAGAAGCATCACCTGCACGTATACCTCTGCATGATAATTTGATGGGAACAGCGGACGGAGCGCACGGTCAACGAGACGTGAGGTAAGTATCTCGTTGTCGCTGGCCTTGCCCTCACGCTTTGTGAATCCACCTGGGAAACGTCCTGCGGCAGCGTACTGCTCGCGGTAATCAACTTGCAAAGGCATGAAATCTGTACCCGGAACTGCGTCCTTAGCTGCACAAACAGTTGCGAGCAGTACGGTGTTGCCCATTCTCAGGACAGCAGCACCATCGGCCTGTTTTGCAACTTTTCCGGTCTCAATCGTGATGGTTCTTCCATCAGGCAATTGAACTGTTTTCGTAATTACGTTCATCTAAAAAACTTAAACTTGTTGTTTTTATCAAACATCTAAAAAAATAAATCGTGCAAAGATACCTAATTTATAATTAATAAAAGAATATTGCCGTTGATAATTTTACTTTATTTCTGCCTTTTAACGCTTTTTGGGGAGACAGTAAGAGTTGGAGGAAGAATAACACACAGACAGAAAGGCCCGCAAGGGGATAAACAGAAAAAAAACGGTTTAGTCGGGAAATACTGTGTCAGCAGAGAAACACAGTTAGTGGCAAACACGAAGCCAAATATATACCTCTTCCTAAGAGAAGGTTTATTACTTGTTTATGGTTTATCCGAAATATGGAATGATGCTTCATAGATTATTATTATCGAAGAGAGTCTGATATATATGTCATAGCCAACGAATACGTTTGCACCACTGATAAGGTTAATAACCTTACGCGCGAAAGGTTATTAACCTTACGGCCTTAAGGTTATTAACCTTATCAGCAATGAATACCATATACCCCGAGCATGCAAACATAAGTGGTAATCACTTTAAATGTATGCTGAGCCTTGTTTATCGCTTTGAAGAGGATGGTAGTTTATCTTGGTTTTTGTCTTCTTAATTGCCACTAACTGTGTTTATCTGCTGACACATGGTTTTACTGGTAATCCAAAAAACGATAGTTTTGTTTTGATATTCCACTCATTTATCGTAACTTTGTCGCAAAATAAACAAAACAAAAGAAAATGAAGTTATCAGGAATACTTTCTACCTTTGCCGTTGTGGTAACATTGATGGCCAGCACATCATGTTCCGACAAGAAATTTGATGTCAGCGGCAACATCACCGACGCAAAGGACTCACTACTCTATTTCGAGAACATGAGCCTCAACGGAGCCGTAGTTGTAGACTCCGTAAGACTGGACGAGGACGGCTCGTTCGATTTCTCCGTCAATGCCCCTGAGGCTCCAGAGTTCTATCGTCTCCGTATAGCAAACCAGATTATCAACATTGCCGCTGACTCCATCGGCGAGGTTGCAGTGAAAGCCTCCTACCCTACCATGGCTACGGACTATGAGGTGACAGGCTCTGACGACTGCTCGAAGATAAAGGAGCTCGCCATCAGGCAGATGGCCCTGCAGGCCAATATCAACGGCATCATAGCCAACCGTACTTTGGACGCCGACCACGTTCGCGACTCCATCCGTACTGTTCTTGCCGTATACAAGGAGCAGGTGAAGAACGACTACATCTTCAAGGAGCCCATGAGGGCATACAGCTATTTCGCCCTGTTCCAGACGGTATCCCTGGGCTATGACGCAGCCTTGATATTCAATCCACGCAGCAACGAGGACGACGTAAAGGTGTTCGCTGCCGTGGCAACAAGCTGGGACACATACTATCCGAAGGCCGAGCGCGGGCTGAACCTGCACAACATAGCCATAGAGGGACTGAAGAACATCCGCATTCTTAAGGCAGAGCAGGCGCAGACCGTCGACCCCTCGAAGGTGGAGTATACTGGCGTGATAGACATTGCCCTGCCCGACAACAAGGGAAACATACGCAGGCTTACCGACCTGAAAGGCAAGGTGGTACTGCTCGACTTCCATGTCTTCGCAACCAAGGAGAGCACCGCCCGCATCATGCAGATGAGGGAAATCTACAACAAGTACCATGCGCAGGGATTTGAGATATACCAGGTGAGCGTAGACCCCGACGAGCACTTCTGGAAGACAAGCGTGGCAGCATTGCCATGGGTGAGCGTGCGCACTCCTGACGGCCCCAACGCCCACGAGCTTGGAAGCTATAATGTCAGGGAACTGCCAACATACTTCCTCATAGACAAGAACAACGTGCTGCAGAAGCGCGACGTACAGATAAAAGACCTTGAGGCAGAGATTAAAGCCCTGCTCTAATCCTGTTTAGGTTGGTTCTATTAGACACCATGCATCCACTACACAAATTCCTCTACTGCCCATGCTGCGGCAGCGACCAGTTTTATGTGGCAACGGTGAAGAGCAAGAAGTGCGGCAACTGCGGGTTCGAGCGGTTTATGAACCCCAGTTCTGCTTTCGTAGCTTTCATCCGCGACAGCCAAGGACGCATCCTCGTGGTACGCCGCGGCGAGGAGCCTGCCAAGGGAACCCTTGACCTGCCAGGTGGCTTTGCCGACATTGGCGAGACCGCCGAGGAGGGCATAGCAAGGGAAGTTATGGAGGAGACCAACCTCACCGTAACCTCTACGAGATACCTGTTCTCGTTGCCCAACACCTATCATTATAGCGGCATAGACATACCCACGCTCGACATGTTCTTCGAGTGTAGCGTAGAGGATACCGACCCACTAAAAGCAATGGACGATGCCGCAGAGTGCATGTGGATAGCACCCGCCGACATCGTCGCAGAAGAGTTTGGCCTGAACAGCATACGCAAGGGAGTTGAGAAAATGTTGCAGGAGGAGAGATTGTAGGGGGTATAATCACCTACACGCAATAGCCCAGGGTGTCGCTACGCTCTACCCTGGGCTATGTTCTTTTGCGCCTACAGCGCGTAATCATCGGTCATCTCTGCATTACCTTGCGCACTGTGCCGTCAGAGTATTTCACGACATTGATGCCTTTGCCTATAGCCTTGCGCTGTGTTCCGCTAACGGAATATACTGCTACAGGAACAACATCGCCAACGCTGATTCCCTGAACTGATGTTGAGGGACCCGTTACCCTGACCTCGTCAAGGAAGAACCTCTTTGACGGGAGGAACTGTATTCTCACAGCGCCGTGACCCGTGATGGTCGTTGTATATTCCGTCCACTCGCCCGTAGACATGGTGAATGTGGCCGGCACGACCGAAGCTCCCGTGCTGGCGAAAAGCATAAGTGCCGTATTGTCGGAGTCCCAAGGAACAGCACGGAAAGTCAGCGTCGCCTTACCGTCGACAACAAATTCCGGAGTAGTGACCGAGCCGGCAATGCTCGATGAACCGAACTTCGCGCACTTGTTGGCACCAAAAGCCTTCTGACTCTCCCATCCGTTATTGTCGGGTAGGAAACTTGCGATACCCACTTGTGAGCTTCCGCCATAAACGCCATCAGTACCTCCTATGCCGTCGCAGCCATCGAACGACTCGTAGAACAGCACATAGTTATTGTCATCGCCACTGCCTCCACCATCGTCATTGCCATCGCCACCCTCAGAGACAGCATTTTCTCCAAAATACATGCTGGCGGTACCATCTTTGGCAACAGCAATGTTCCTTATAGCGACATCCATATAGCTGTCTCCGTCGGCATTGGCAGTATATAGTGCGTTTGAGGGCACAGACAGCCGCGTCAGGCTGTCGTTGCCGTTATACGGGTACGGGTCTCCATAGTAAGTGGTCTTGGAGTATGAGTAATTGCGGGAGTTGAAATAGCTCTTGTCGTCATCGTTGTCGGCGTGTATCAGCGTAACCCTCTGATGACTGTTCGTAATTCCGGAATAAGAGTCACGCCCCGTAGTATTCACAAGATTGTAGTACCATATATTCTCATCGTAGTCGACATGCAGCACCAGCACACCACTGGCAGGCAGAGCCGCATCCCATGCCACCCTCTGACGGTTCTCGACAAGGAAATACTCATTTGGGTTTCCGCTGTTTACCAACATATACGCATCACCGTCCTCGGCAAGAGGCGCCACGCCGCTAACCGACAGCTCATCGCCCTTGCTGACAACAATCGGCGACAGCCATCCGCACACCATTCGCTCGTAGCTTGAGTAGCCCGCCGGAGTATATCCGTTGTCATTGTATGTACCGGAGTCCATGAGATCCCATGGTCCCATACCGAAGTTGCCTGAATAGTTGATGTCGTACATGTCGGGCAAGCCCATGCAATGGGAGAACTCATGGCACATCGTTCCGATACCGCCAATCTTCCCAGTTCCGTTAAGCTCCGAGCTGCATGCATAAGTATCTATAATGACACCATCGAGCATCTGCGGCGATGTTATCGACGAGCCAGACAGAGCCCATTCGTGTGGCCATACTGTAGACTCCTTGTTGTAAGTGTCGGCCTCGCCATAGCCTGCATACAATATATACACCTGGTCGACATAGCCGTCGCCATCCCAGTCATAGTCGGCAAAGTTCACCTCGGCATCCGCAGCCTTACAGCCCTCCACGACCATCATCTCTGGCCTAAGGTCGTTGCCCCAACTGTCATTGGCACCATAGTAGGCCATGTTGTTGGCAAGTTTCACAGGCCCTATGACATCGAAATCAAGCTCGAAGGCGCCACGGCTCTGCGAAAGGAAATAGTCCCTCACCGAACCATTGAAATTTCCTTCCGCGAATGAAATCTCGTTGGCTATTCTGCTAAACTGCTCCTTAGGATTTGCTGTTGTGAAGCTTACGTCAGTATATTCCACGAGTATCACGATGCCCTTTTTCTTTCCCTCGAAGGTTCCCTGTGCGGCATTGGCAGCCAGTTTCTTTGCCCTTCTCTGGGCGGTGGCCTCCGTCCGCGCGCGCAGCCGTGCCTTGCTCTTGGCCATATCGTCATCACTGGCCAGCCTGTAAAGTTCCTGAGCATCGTCAGGAACATACCTGTTGCCCAACGAGTCCACCCAGAAATGCAGATGTTCGTCACCAGCAAGGCTAACCTTTACCGTAGAGCCATCAGTCAAAGTCACGAACTTGCTTACTCCCCTTTTGGCCGGTATTGCCATTACTGCCAGCATGGAGAAAGCCAGCAGCAATGTTGTGACAAATCTTCTTGTCTTAGTCATAATTCAAAAGTAAGTCTCATATTAGGATTATAATCACCATGGTGAGTCAAGAAAGTCACCATGGTGAATATGGAAAGACACCATGGTGAGCAATGACATTCACCTAAGTCTTTACAGACATTCAGCGAGGTATATCTCCGAGTGCCTTACTTGGCGTTGATTTCCTTGAGCAGGCGGTCGGCATGTCCCCACTTGTCCATCATGAAGATGACATATCGGATGTCGACGCCGATGCAGCGTGCCAGACGGCTGTCGAAGTTGATGTCCGATGACAGGCTGTCCCAGTTGCCGTCGAAGGCAAGACCTATCAGGTTGCCGTTGCCGTCGAACATTGGTGAGCCTGAGTTTCCTCCAGTAATATCGTTATTGGTGAGGAAGCAGAGCTGGAACTTGCCCGTAACAGGGTCGGTATATGCTCCGTGGTCGGGAGCAGAGAGCAGCTCGCGCATGATGGGCTCAGCCTGATAGTCGATGATGCGGTCGCCCTTGTCCATCTTCTCCACAATGCTCTCAGCAGTGGTGTAATAGCCCGATGGCTTGTCGCCGAGCATGAAGCCTCCCACCTGTCCGTAGCTCAGGCGCATGGTGAAGTTGGCATCGGAGTAGTGTGGCATATCCTCCTCCATGCGCAGTTTGGCTGCACAGAGGAACTTCTCCATATTGGCAATGCTGTCGCTTGTCCTCATGATGTTGTCGCGGAGCATGCTGCGTATCTCGAGCATGTCCAGTCCGAGCTGCACGCCCGGGTCCTTGAGATAGCTCTTCCTGTTGACGTAGATTTTCTCCTCGCTCTTCATCAGGAACGAGTTCTTGTAGAGATAGTCCACATATTTAGTATAGTCGCCACCAAACTGGGTATCGATGGTGGCATAGAACTTCGGGAGATATTTCTGTGCCACATGCTCCCTGTAGTTCTTCAGCAACACGGCAAATACCTCCTTGTCAAGTGCCTCATCCCACTCGTCGCTGTTGTCGCTGAACAGTATATACTGCTTCGACTTCTTGTTCTTCGGTCCCATCACCTCCATGCGGTCGAGAGCCATCGCGCGGGTGCAGAACTCATTGGTGCGGCGGAAAGTCTCGCTCCAGTACATCATAGCCTTTACATCCTCGAAGCGCAATTCGTAGAGCTCCTTCATCTTGTCGAAGTCGAGCTTGCCCTTGAGATACCCCGTAGAGTCCTGGTAAGCCTTAATCCGTGCCTCGTACGCACGCTTCTGGTTGATGATGCCTATGGAGTCGATGCACTTGTTCATACCGATGGAGTTCTTCCAATAGTTGGAGCTCTGCGCATACTTCGAGTCGTATTTGATGCGTACAGCCTCGTCGGCACGCATGTGGCGTATCATGACGTCCTGCTTGACGCCCCTGACCTGTGCTCTCGGCGCATTCTCGGCATCGCGCATCTCCTTGATGCCATAGCTTGACAGATACCTGCTGGTAGAGCCGGGATAGCCTATGGTCATGGCATAGTCGCCATCCTTATAGCCCTGCAGGCTCACCTGTGCCCAGCGTTTGGGACGATAGGGCACATTGTCCTTGCTGTAGGCTGCAGGCCCGTTGGTCTTCGGGTCGGCATATATGCGGAATACGGAGAAGTCGCAGGTCTGCCTGGGCCACATCCAGTTGTCTGTCTCGCCACCGAACTTGCCCATAGACTTTGGCACGGTGAAGACAAGACGCAGGTCGGTGAAGTCCTGGTATGTAGTGGCATAATACCTGTTGCCCTCATAGAATGCGTCGATGTCGACATGCAGCGTGGAGTCGATACCCTTTATAGAGTCTGTGAGCACATTCTGCAGAGAGTCGAGCAGAGCAGCCTGCTCCTTGCTGCCCATATTGTCGATGCCGAGGGCCTGCAGCCTGCCCGTAATGTCGCTTTGCTCAACCATGAAGCTCACGAACATATTCTCGTTGGGCAGCTCCTCCTCGTAGGTCTTGGCGTAGAAGCCGTTGAGCATATAGTCGTGCTCAACGGTGGAGTGTGAGCGTATGGCCTCGAAGCCGCAATGGTGGTTGGTGAACACCAGTCCGTCGGGCGACACCACAACGCCAGAGCAATAGCCGGAGAAATTCACAACGGCATTCTTCAAGGCGTTGTCGCCATTATACAGTTCGTCATAAGTGAGCTTGAAGCCTTCTCCCTGCATGGCCTCATACACTTGTGGCGGCAGGTTGTAGATAGTCCACATGCCCTCGTCGGCGTGGACAGCAGCCGCAGACATCATGGCGGCCAGCAATAATGTTTTCTTTTTCATAATCGTATAGTTGTTATTTTCTGAATTTCTTTCCTATGACGGGCAAGGAGCTTAGGGGAAAATCCCTCTTCACTATGTAGGCGACAAAGAGAAGCAGGAGCAGCGTGTTGGCAACAAGAGCCAGGATGACAGGCAGGAAGTCCCTGCACAAGGTCATCATACCGAACAGCACGGCCGCCATGAGCACATATATGCCAATCTCCTTGAGGTTATATCTTATCGGATAGTATTTCTGCCCTACGAGATAGCTCAGGAGCATCGCCGTGGCATATCCCGCAAAGCCTGCCCATGCGCAGGCCATATATCCAAAGCGTGGCACGAAGACGATGTTGATGGTAATGAGCACGGCGCAGCCGATGCCCGAGAACCACGCGCCCCAGATGGTCTTGTCGATGAGCTTGTACCAGAAGGACAGGTTGAAGTAGATGCCCATCATTATCTCCGCGGCCATCACTATTGGCACCACCCTCAGTCCGCTCCAGTAGTCGCGTCCGATGATATGCTTCAGTATGTCCATATACCCCACCACCATCAGGAATGCAAGCAGGGTGAAGATGATGAAGTATTTCATTGCCTTGGCATAGGTGTCGCGGTTGTCGCTGTCCTTGGCCTTGCCGAAGACGAAAGGCTCATAGGCATAGCGGAACGCCTGGGTTATCATCGCCATTATCATGGCAATCTTCGACGCTGCACCATAGATGCCGAGCTGCTCGTGGGCATTAGCACCTTTATATATATAGGGGAACAGTATCTTGTCGGCAGCCTGGTTCAGTATGCCGGCTATGCCGAGCACCAGTATGGGCCAGCTATAGGAGAGCATGCGGCGCATAAGGGCTTTGTCGAAGGCGTAGCGGAAGCCCGTAAGTTCCTTATAGAAGCAGAAGGTGATGGTGGCTGTACATGCAAGGTTGATATAGAAGGCGTAGCCTGCCCCCACCTCCGGGTTGTAGATGGCGCCTACGGTGTCGGGATGCGATGCATAGAGCGCAGGCAGCAAGAGGAAGAACAGCAGGTTGAGCAGGATGTTGAGGATGATGAACAACATCTTGAAAGCCGCAAACTTTATAGGCCGCTTCTTGTATCGCAGATAGGCGAAGGGTATGCACTGGAAGGCGTCAAGGGCAACGGTGAGAGCCATCACCCACACATAGGACGGATGGCCGGCATAGCCCATGGCTGAGGATATGGGCGACAGGAACAGCAGCACCAAGGCCACAAAGAGCACTGACGTGGAGCCTACGGCGATAAGGATGGTAGAATATACCTTCCCCGCATCCTCGCCCTCCTTGTTGGCGAAGCGGAAGAAGGTGGTCTCCATGCCGTATGTGAGCAGCACGAGCAGCAATGCCGAATAGGCATACATATTGGTGATGACACCATAGCCGCCGCTTGCCGCCGACAGGCTTGATGTGTAGAGCGGCACCAGCAGATAGTTGAGAAATCTGCCTACGATGCTGCTAAGTCCGTAGATGGCCGTATCCTTGGCCAGTGATTTGAGATTTGCCATTTGTTTTCTTTTATTCTTTGTTGATGTTTGGTAGGTGGTGCAATATCCAGTAATGTTTTAGAAAAACATGTAGCATACGGCTATGGCGGCTATCACCCCGGCAAGGTCGGCAAGCAGGCCGCAGGCCACGGCGTGGCGGGTGTACTTGATGCTTACACTGCCGAAGTAGACGGCAAGAATGTAGAAGGTGGTATCGGTGGAGCCTTGGAATACGCAGGCCAGACGTCCTACGAACGAGTCGGCACCATAGTTGGTCATAGCCTCAAGCATCAGCCCTCGGGCACCGCTTCCCGACAGCGGCTTCATCAATGCCGTAGGCAAAGCTCCGACAAAGTCGGTGTCAAGCCCACACTTCCCCACGCACCATGCCACACCATCGATGAGCATGTCCATGGCTCCCGACGCGCGGAACACTCCCACCGCCACGAGTATGGCGACGAGATATGGTATTATTCTCACGGCAGTCTGGAACCCCTCCTTGGCTCCCTCTATGAAGGCGTCGTAGACATTGACGCGGCGGAAGAAGCCTGCCAGGATGAAGGCTAAGATAATGCCCAGCAGGATGACATTCGAGACTACGCTTGTCACAACACCCATAGTGTCCTTGTCCATCTGCCCGAAGCCCCAGATGACGAGAGCCGTGAAGCCCACAAGACCGGCAAGGGTGGCAAGGAGCACTGGCTGCATGATGTTTATGCGCTGCCACAGGGCAGTGATGATGATGCCGGCCAACGTGGCGACGAGTGTGGCAAGGAGTATCGGTATGAAGACATCTGTTGGCGTTGCCGCGCCATACGAGGCACGGAAGGCAAGAATGCTCGTAGGTATGATGGTCAGTCCCGAGGTGTTGAGCACCAAGAACATTATCATGGGATTGGTGGCGGTGTCCTTCTTGCTGTTGATCTCCTGCATCTGCTGCATGGCCTTGAGGCCGGTAGGCGTGGCTGCATTGTCGAGTCCCAGCATGTTCGAGGCTATATTCATGAATATGCTTCCCATGACGGGATGGTTACGTGGTATATCAGGAAAGAGCCTTGTGAAGACAGGGCTGAGCAGGCGCGCCAGAAGGTTTACCACACCGGCCTTCTCGCCTATGCGCATCACTCCGAGCCATAGGGCGAGCACACCCGTCAGGCCAAGCGAGATCTCGAAAGCCGTCTTGGAGGTGTCGAAGGTGGAGTCCACCATCTTCTGAAAGACCGTGGTGTCGCCCATGCAGAGCTGTATGGCTCCGAACAGGAAGGCCAAGGCAAAGAATGCAATCCAAATATAGTTGAGTACCATAGAAAAAAGGTATGAGCCATGGCGGCTGCTATCATGCAGCCACCTTATTATATATATATGGGTGCAAAGTTACAAAAAAATAAGGTGACACCAACGATGTCACCTTATTTAATTATGTTCCATGTACCAAAATCGGTACATTTCAGCGTCTTACAGCACTTACTTCACAACAACCTTCTTGCCGTTTACTACATAAACGCCCTTGGCGAGTCCCTTTGTAGTAGTAGCATTTGTGCGAACCACCTGTCCGTTTACAGAGTAGATGGTAGCATTGTCAAGGTTCTCTGTCTGGATACCATTGATGATGTTGGCATCGCCAAGACGTACGAGACGGAAGCGTGTGAACGACATCCACTCGTGCTGGGTTGTAGCTATACCACGTACACCTATCTTAGCGGCTGTGTTGTCTTCATGAACGTTGAATACAACGAAGTTGTCGTTCCATCCACGGTTGAAGATACCACCAGTATTACCTATGTGGGTCATCTCCTTGGTGTCGTTGCCAGCAAAGAGTATGAAGTTTGCTATGCCCTGAGAAGCACGTGTAGTTGCTGAGAGCAGATACTCACCGCTCGGCAGAGTAACGTCCTGAGAGAATGTAACATCCCAAGCAGAGGCATCCCAGTTGCCACCATCGAAGTATTTGTGGGTAGAGTTGCCGGCTGCATCGGTGAATGGCTCACCGGAAAGAACTTTTATTTCACCGCCAGAGCCATCGCCAAGAGTTTTTGTCCAAGAGTTCACGCCATCCTCTGCATTAGGATTGAGGATAGAAGAGGTATAGTCTACTGCACCCGCTTCCTCAGCAACAGCGTTGGACTCAACGTAGTCACGTACAGCTGTCAAGATTGCGTCTTTCTTTGCTGTTGCGTCGGCAGCTGATGTTGCCTCTACGTCAACAGCTGCTTGTATAGCTGCTTTCTTTGTGGAAGAAGCGTACGGATAAGGAGCTGTATCGAATGACTCATACTCTGCCTTGGTGTCTTTGAGAGCCTGATAAGCAGCTACTGCGGATGTGAAGGTGCTGGTTGCAGCGTTGAGAGCTGAAGTTGCAGCAACGTAAGCGTCCTTGGTGTCTTCTACAGTAGCGTAGGTATCAATAGCATTGTTAAGAGCTGTGAGTTCCTCACCTGTAACAACAGAGTTTGCCTCGTCAGCACGTGCTGTCGTTGCTGCTGCAAGAGCTGCTTCGTAAGCCTCCTTGTAAGCGGACAGGTCTTCTACAGCACCAAAGTATGTAAGGCGTACATTGTCGAAGCATGTCCAGTCTTCGGCAGCGGTCTCAGACTTCTTCACACCAATCTTCAGTGCACCGCCGACAACAACTACATTCTCAAGAACAACATTGTAAGCACCTGTGTTGAAGAAGTAACCTGCCTGAGCCTGATTGTCAGGGAATTTGCCGTCGATACCTTCAGCTGTAGCACCGTCATCTACCTTTCCTGCTTCAGAGAAGATAGAAGGAAGCGGAGCCTCAGCACTGTTTGCATAGAATGTAGCGAGCAGCTGTTCGGTAGAGTTGACATGGGCTGCAGCAGCCGATGCAATATTTCCATTACGGTAGAAGCCCTGTATCTCAACGGTGTACTTACCGTCAGGAACGGTCACTGTCTGGTTTACATCAAATGTTTTGTTGAACTTTTCTGCATTGGTATTGGAATTACCGCTGCCGGCACCGCCACCAACACCAGGGTTGTCTGTCCATGCACTGTTACGACGGTCGTAACGGAGGAAGCCCTGACCCTTTACAAGCATTGTCGCATCCTTGCCGTCAGCCTCGGTAGCTGTAGCAAGTTCAGCCTGCAATGCGGCATTGAACTCGTCAGCTGGCACAAATACCCACTTCGCATTATCTTCTACAGAAGCGCCAAGAATAACCAGACCGTCTTCCTGAGCAGTGAGATTTTGTGAACCGTTATTGATGATTACGGCATCGGCATCTGCAGATGTCTTGGCTGCAGTAAATGTCCATCCGAAGGCATCACCATCGGCATATTCACCATTCAGATAATGCTTGCTATCGTTATTGTAAAGCTGTGTGTCGAGCGTGTACTTGCCGTCGGCAAGAGTAACGATAATGTCGAGACCATACTTGTTTACAACAGCGTGTGTTCCCCACCAACTGCCGGCAGACAGATACTTGCCTGTAGCAACGTTCTTGATGTAGTATGAACCTTCTTTAACAACAGGCTCTGGTTCCGGCTCTGGGTCTGGCTCTGGGTCAACAACCTCGCTCTTGTCGAGCTTGACAAGTTGGAAGCGTGTGAACGACATCCACTCATGTATTGTTTTAGCAACACCCTGGACACCGATATTTACATCGGCAGTCTCTTCTGTCACCTCAAACTCTACGCTGCTAAGGTTATATCCGCGGTTGAAGAGTTCGCCTGATGCACCTACGTGAGGCATCTCTGTGCGGGCCTCGCCTGCGAAGAGAGCGAAAGAAACCATACCAACAGAAGCACGTGACGTTGCAGAGAGCATGTACTTGCCCTTAGGCAGGTTCACTGTCTGCTGGAATGTAACATCCCAAGCTGAAGCACCCCAGTTGCCACCATCGAAGTAAGGATGGTCAGTGTTGCCTGCTGCATCGGTAAATGGTTCGGCGGTCTTAACTTCGAGTTTGCCATTTGAGCCTTCGCCATTAACGGTTGTCCAGCCGTCCATAGCCTCAGCGTTAGGATTTGTGATGAGAGAGGTCTGGTCTGTAGCGTCTGCTACACCCTCAGCCTTTGCGTGAGACTCGGCAATGGCACGTGCTGCGAGCTGAAGTTCTTCAAGGTTGGCATCAGCCTCATCAGCATTGGCAGGAGTCTTGGCAGCAAGATTGGTATAGTTTGTCTTCGACTCCTCGCTTGCGTATTTATAAGGATCGGCTACGAAGTAAGCCTTGAAGTTTGCAACTGCCACGAAGTGGCTGTTTACATCGTTGTAAGCAGCAACGGCAGCAAGAAGAGTTTCCTTGGCAGCCATTACGGTTTCAGCTTCTGTTTCCGTAGTAGCAGCCTGAGCTGTGGCAATGGCGGCATTAATATCGGTCTTAGGAGCCAAACCGGCATCAGCTACAGCCTGAGCCTTTGCTATAGTCTCGTTCAAAGCGGCAACAGCCTGTGAGAGAAGGTCAGCGAAATGAGAGATGGTGATATTGTCGAAGAATATCCTACCATTTGAAGTAGATCCACCGCTGATGGCTACTCCACCAATGGTGATACAACCTGTTGTCTCAGATGCAAGCTCGAATTCTACTACGTCTTCTACCCATGCATTGAGGTCGAAGCTCTGTCTGGAGCTTACAACCGTCTTTTCTGCTGACTCAAAGCCTAATTTCGACCCGAACTGTGCAGCAGTACCAGCATTATAGGCGTTTGCCTTAAGGGTATAATGACCGGCAGGGAATGTAAATTCTGCTGATTTATATACGACAGCACCACCCCATCCAACGGTAATACCGAGAGCCTTACCAGAATTGCCGGCATTGTCAACATCAGGAATATTAACGCCGTTAAGCTTTACAGTGCTGCCATATTCTATTACGGCACCATTAGACCATGCTGCCGATGATATCAGAGACCAGCCTTGTGCAGCATAGTCTGTACCCTGTGCTGAACCAGATGTGCCTACATCAGATGTTGCAGCCTCGCAAGCCTCGAAGCCAGGATTGGAAAGAACAAGAGAGGTGATATCGCCCTCTGGTATCGGCTCAACAGCCACGATATCCTTCACGGCAATAGGAGCAAGCTCTACGATTGTCGTACCACTCTTTGTGTAAGGAATGATGATACCTGCGATGCTCTTGATAGCCTCGGGAAGAGTGTAGTCAAGATAGAACTTGTTGAAGATCTGAATCTTGTTGTCACCATTTACGAGATAGTATGTTTCTCCGTCCAATACGAGTGTGGCATCGGTAAGCTTCACATACTTCAGGTATGATTTCTCTGCCATAGCCTCGGCTACGGTCATCTCCACTGCTACAGGAGCGTCACCGTCTGTTACGGTAACTGTAGCAAAATTAGTATTGGAGCTCTTTGCAAACTCAGGCAGACCGTTATACGGACTGTTCTTTCCTGCGATAGAGCCATTGAGCACCTTTCCTGCGGTAGCTTCCAGGCCAATGTTATAGAAGTCGATTGCACCTGTAGCGTCCTCAACTATCATGTCTTTGTCGTTGACATAGAGCACCTTGGCATCGGTAAGCGTAAGCTCTGCCTCAGTGCCAGTGTCAAGAGCCTTGAAGGCAGCAATATTTTCCGCTGTAGGCAATGCTACAACTTCTGGTGCCTCGCCCGGGGCGGCGATGGTAAGGACAGCCTTGGTAATCTTGTTGGTACCAGTTGCTGTAAAGGTAACGGCATTTACCTGTTTGTCAGGCTGTGTCCATGTTTTGGTAGAAGAGTCGTAGGTTCCTGTTCCTGCTGTTGCGGCAACAGTTCCTGAAAATTCTATCTTCTCAATGACTTGCCCCTCTGGAGCAGTAAATGTAAACGAACCTCCGCTCTTGTAAACACGCAAGTCAACACCATCAGTACCACTATAAAGTCTGGTGGGTGTACCACCATCAGTAGTTGTCAACGTAACCTCGCTCTGAACTATTGGTTCAGTGATATTACCGACTGTTTCCGTCCATGGATGAGCAGCGAAGTCGAAAGTTACGGTTTCTCTTGCCAACGCACTTGACGGCAAGAACAATACTGCCATCAAGAGTGCGAAAAATGAAAATGTAATTTTCTTCATGTTTGTAATAATTGTGATAACATCCCCGGCGGTGGACGCTGATAATAAATTGTTTAGTTTCATGTTTGACGTAGCTTCAGCCGACGGATTTCATTCTTCTCGTCTTAGGAGTAAGAACAGAAGCCGTAATAGTAAAACTGATTTTCTGTTAGGGTTAGTATTTTTTATAGTTAGTATGATAATATTTATTTATTGGTTGTAAAGTTAGCTAATAATTATAATATTCCACGGCTTTCATCACATGTTTTAAGTTTTTTTCGCCTTTTACGTTCTATGTCCATCTATAATCCTTCTTTCTGATACACCCTGACATAGTCCACCTCATAGCGTATGGGCAGCGACGCATCGTCAATCTCACCTCCGTTGTCGCCTCCCATGGCAAGGTTCAGGAGTATATACTGCGGCTTGTCGAAGGGGTTCCCATAGTTGCCGATGCTGCCATTGCGTATATCAGCCATCCTAAGCTCGTTGAGCAGCTCGCCGTCAAGGAAAATCCTTATATATTCCCTGTCCCAGTCCATGCGCCAGACATGGAACTTGCTTGCCCATAGCGGGTCTTTGTCGAGAAAGTGGCTGAAAGGTGTTCGCACCGAGTTCCAAACAGCATCGTAGTGTTTGTCATTGCCCCAGGCGGCATTGGCAAGGATATGCGGCACACCGTCTATGCGGTAATATTCCATGATGTCTATCTCTCCGCAGGATGGCCACTCCACCCCAGTTCCCAACAGCCATATTGCCGGCCACGCTCCTCCTGTCACCGGTATTCGCGCCCTCACCTCCATGCGCCCATATAGGAACTGGAACGTTCCACGGGTGTTTATCGATGATGACGTATAGCGTATGGAGTCCCTGCTGCTGCGCCACTCCCTGCTGTCCTTGCGCCACATGGGATTAGGGCTTTTCTCTGCCCTTCCCTCAAACACCAACAGTCCGCCGTGGCAATAGGCGTTGTCTTCCTGGTACCACTGGTCCTCATGGTTGCGCACAAATCCTTTCTCGAAGTGCCACATCGTCTTGTCAGGAGCACCCTCGGTATCGAACTCGTCATGCCACACGAGCTTCCAGCCGTCGGCCTGCGCCTGACAGCCAAAAGGGATGCACATAAAGGCAACCCCACATAACATAGTGATAATTGCATTCATCTTCTTAACTTTTTATTAATTTGTAATGTTGACCTTAGCCCTTCGACCTTACTCCTCCTGTGCCACATAGTCCTTGAGCAACATTCCAAACTCCTTCTTGAAACACTTGGAGAAATACTTCGGGCTGTTGAAGCCCACCTTCACGGACAGCTCGCCAATGGTTATTTTCGGATGCGCCTTTGCTATCCTGCATGCCTCTTTTAGCCTTATCGACGATATAAATCCCGTGATGTTCTGTCCTGTAAGGGCGCGGAGCTTGTTGTAGAGGGTTGAACTGCTGACACACATGTCAGAGGCGAAAGAGTCGCGGTCGTAGTCAGGGTCGGCAAGATGCGCCCTCACACAGTCAACGGCCTTCCTCACGAAGTTCTCGTCAGGATCGCTATAGTGCTGCTCCTCCACCACAAAGTCTGTCTGCATGGTGAACCGTCTTCTTATACGCTCACGGTTCTCAATGATATTTCTCACCCTTAGCAAGAGGTCATGAAGCTTGAATGGCTTGGTCATATATTCGTCAGCTCCAGTCTCGTATGCCTTGTCGCGGTCCTCATCCCGTGTCTTGGCAGTCAGCAGCAGCACTGGCAGCTGCGCATAGTCATCGCTCTGTTTGATACGCCTTGTCAGCTCTATGCCGTCCATCTTAGGCATCATTACGTCCGACACTACCAGATCGAGGCTCTCCCGATGGATGATGTTTAGAGCCTGCTCGCCATTCTTGGCGGTATATACCTCATAATACTGACCAATCAGCTGGCTCATCAGTCCGAGCAGGTCCTCGTTGTCCTCCACAATGAGTATCGAGTAGTCGCCACAGGGAATGTCACTGGGAGATATTGGAGTGCCAGCAGGCTCGTCAATGGCATCAGCATGTATGAGTACCTCAGCCTGGCTGTCTATTTCCTCCTCTTGATATTTATCTCTTCCTATAGGGATGTTTATGGTAAATGTGGTACCCTCATCCACCTTGCTCTCGCAGTCTATGCTTCCATGATGCAGCACCACCAGGTCGCGTGTGAGCGACAGTCCTATTCCAGTACCCATGGTATTCATGCGCCTGTAGTCCCCATCGAGGAAACGGCTGTACAGATGCCGCATCTTCTCCCGTGATATTCCTATGCCCTGGTCGGCTACAGTAATGGTTGCCACATTGTCGGCAAAGGTCATACCAACTTCTATCCTGCCATCGTCACGGTTATACTTCACGGCATTCGATAGCAGGTTATACATTATCTTGTCCATCTTGTCGGGGTCAAACCACACGTTAGCCCTCGTACCCTCTCCACAGGTGAATACCAACTGCTGTCCGCGTGCCTCTGCCATAGGACGGATGTTGTCGCATGCCGCCTCAATAAATTCGGCCAGGTTGCGGCAACTGACCTTCAGCCTCAGCTGTCCTGCCTGTGACTTCCTTACCTCCAGTATTTGCCTCAACAGCCTCGTCAGCCTGCTGATGTTGTTCTGCATAAGCATATATTGCCGCTCGTTGCCAGGTGCCTTCTGCCTCAGCTGGTCTATGGCTGCCGAGATAACGGTGAGCGGTGTAAGCAACTCATGGGTGATATTGGTGAATACCACTGCCATCTGCAACCTGTTCTTGGTCTTGATATGCTCTTTGTACCATTTTACCGACAGCCATATGCCACATGCCACTATCAGGAAATATATCACAAACGCCCACCACGTCTGGTACCATGGGGGCAACACCTTTATAAATATGGCGTAAGGCAACTCCACGGTATATCCAAAGTTGTCGGTAGCCTTCAGGTGCAGGGTATAAGATCCTGACGGGATATTCTCCACGGTAGCTCTTCGCAGCCGTGAGTCGGCACTCCGCCAGTCGTTGTCATGTCCCTCAAGCATATAGGCATATTTTGTGCGGCTGTTGCCGGAATAGTTCAGCAGCACAAACTCCACCGACAGCTTGCTCACGCCATGTGGCACCACAATGCTGCGTGTGTACCTTGGTGTCTGCTCCGTGAGGCTATGTCTCTGGGCGGAGTCCAGCTCCATATATCTTTTTCCGTCGAGCAGTATGTCTGTTACCAACAGCCTTGCCTTATTCCTTTTCTCACTCACCATAGCCTTTGTAGGTTCAAAGGATATCATCCCTCCGTCGCTGCCGAAGTATATCTCCTTGCCAAGGCGGTAGGTGGCATTGGGATAGAAAGTTGCCGCACCAAGGATGTCCTCATCGGTGAAATGGGACGGAATCACGCTTCCTTGCTTGTCGATGGTAAGTCTCACGAGACTCCCATCCGCTGCGAGCCATAGGTTGCCGTATACATCCTCATTGATAGAGAACACCCTGTCGCCATCGATATTGTATATCTTGTTCACGGCGATGAACAAGTCCTTGACACTATCGTAGCGGAACAGTCCTCCGCTGACACTTATCGCCCACAGGCGGCCATGGGAGTCAGCATAGCAGCTGACGGCATCGTCCACGGCGTATTTGCCATTGCCGGGATAGTATCTTGAGAAACCATAGCGTCCGTTGTTGTCGCTAATCCTGACGATGCCCATATTATCGGTTGCCACCCAGATATTACCCTTGCTGTCCTGGGTAAAGCCCCTCACATCGCAGTTGCTGAAGTCGCCATGTCCATCCGCCATCTTCATTATGTCGCCACTGTTGTCGGGTCTCACACGGGAGAGGCATGAGCGCTGTCCCACCCACACATTTCCCTTGCTGTCCTCGAACAGGCTGTTTACGTAATTGTCGCCCATCCAGGAACATGACTGCGCATCTATCATCTCGGCCTGCTGTCCGGCCTTCTTGGAGATGATGCCATAGCTGTTCGAGGCCATCCACAGTGTGCCGTCACGCCGCCTGATGATGGATGTTATCCTTGTCGACAGTCCCTTGTCCAGCACATTGTCGAAGAGGGGAATATCCTTATTGAACAGAGAGGTACCGTCGGCACGGTTGTATAGCACGAGACCGTAGGGACTGACTCCCATCCAGAACCACTGGCCATCGGCAGAATACAATGAGCACACGGCCCCCAACGACGCCAGCCTGTCCTCAAGATGAAGCGCCGACGTGCGGAAGGGCGACGGCTGGGTAGAGAACTGGAACAGCCTGCCAGAGATTGTTGTGGCCCATATTCTGCCCGTTTCATCGACAGCGATATCGTTGCACAGTCCTATGGAATAGCCTGCCGCATCGGTGTACTTCTCCAAGGTCTTCTTCTCTGGGTCTATGATGCTGATACCTTCAATGGTGGTTCCCCATAGTTTCTTCGTCACTGGGTCCTCGACAATCTTATAGAAAGTGGAAAAGTCCTTGCCCTGCCCAGCCACAGTGACCACCTCTGCCTCTGGCCAACGGTCTGGCTGCGGCATCATCAGCAAGCCATAGCCCCATGTGCCTATCCACAGCCTGTCCTTGCTGTCGAGCAGCAACGAATAGGCTGAGTTCAGGGCATTGAGCGGCCGGTATTGCCTTATCATCCTGCGCTTGATGTCGAAGTGCAGGAGTCCGGTGTTCCACGTGCCAACATACAGGTTTCCCTCGCGGTCCTCAACCATTGACTTCACACTATAGCCATAGCGGCTGAGTTTTTTTCCAGTGGGGTCGAGGAATGTGCAGTCCTCACTGGTGAAATTCTCAAAGGTACCAGTCTCGGGCAAGAAGCGCGTAAGGCCACCATCG
Organism: Prevotella sp. P3-122; assembly: GCF_002251365.1. GTDB lineage: Bacteria > Bacteroidota > Bacteroidia > Bacteroidales > Bacteroidaceae > Prevotella. Next base: position 39,358 of record NZ_NPJH01000080.1, on the reverse strand, counting down.
GTACCTATCCATACAGTACCGTCGGAAGAGGTAAACAACGAGTAGATAATCCTCTGTCTGTCATCTGAAAGGAAGAAGGTGCGGAACTCGCCCGTCCTCTGGTTCATCCTCACAAGTCCATTACGGGTACCAAGCCATAGACAATCGTTGTGGTCCTCGGTAATGCTTATAACGGTGTTGTTGGGAAGTATGCCCGGCGAGAATGCCGTCGAGCGGTAGGTGGCCATTTCATATCCATCCCATGATTTCAGTCCCGAACTGCTTCCTATCCACAACAGACCACCCTTATCGAAAAGCAAACATCGCAACTCGTCAGACTGCGAGGGCTTAATGGTGGAGACAACACGATATGGCAACGACTTGGACTTGGTCGTTGTCAGAGTCAGGAGCAGACTCAGCGCAAACAGGATAGTTCTCTTCATGAATGGTAAAAATGCCAAATCACATACCAGGGATAAGTGCCAAGATAAATATGGCTGATAGAATGCAAAGATAAGGAATAAAGTCGAAACAACTGCCTGATATAGGTATTTTAACGAATTATGGGTGTCAAATAATGATAAGTGGGTATCAATGAGAAACTATATACTTACCTTTGCAGCGATAAAAGAAAGTAAACGTTTTCATAAGTTTTATTTAGAGATTAAGAGATTGTGACACTGTTTTTTAACTAACAATTATCACACTGTTCATTAGAGAGAATGCTCCAGTTACCCATCCGTGACCGATCGGTAATTTGGAGCATTCTTATTTTGCTGCAAGTGCGTGCCGGGTATGTATTTGCTGCAAATAGTCAACCTAAATCTGGTAACTACACAGGTTCCTGTTTTGGGTACAACAAACTGGACACCATAGTTACTTATACTTCACCGGCTCCACGTTATCATTCTTGAGCACATCCGCGAAGTCCTGTGGTTTGACTGTTACCGGGCCACGCATAAACTCGGGGACATTATAGCTCTTCATAAACTGGCGATGGTAGTCAGGGTCTGCCTGGGGCAGCTCAAACGCCTTAGTTGCATTGCCCTTGCCATCGACATGAGAGAAGAACAGACGGGTGTATACGCCATCCGTGCGTCTTGAGGAGAATATAATCCACTTGCCATTGCTCGACCAGTTATGGAAGCTCTCAGCCATTGGGGAGTTGGCTTTCGTCAGTGGCCATACCTTAGCGTCTGCGAGGCGCAACATATACAGGTCTGCGTCACGGTGCCAGATATGGAAGCATCCCCATCCACCCATGGTAAAGAGCAGGTATTGTCCATCGGGCGACAGACGGGGCAGCGTGGCACTCTTCCCCAAGGCGGCAGCATCGAACACCAGCTCACGAGGGCCAAACTGCAGGGTTTCGGTATTGAACGGCTTGCGATAGATTGAGTACTTAATCTCCTTGGCACGCATAATACTTTCCGCATCACGACTCATGAGGCCACGGAACTCGAAGTGTGCACTGACATAGTATAGCCACTTGCCATCGGGCGACCAGCTGGGGTAGCACTCAAACTCCGTAGAGTCGTTCTCGATGTTAGTCACCGTATTGTTGTCGATATCATATATAATAAGGTCACTCTGCGAGTCCAGGACCTCAATCTTGTTGATGTCGCGGGTGTGGAAGCTCTGCATGGTCTTGTTGGTGCTGTATGCGATGAGCTTGAGCCAAGGATGCCACGACGGGTATACTCCGGCAGAGAGTATGGAGTCATTCTTCATGTTCACCTTCTTTATCTTGCCGTCGTATGCCACCACGGTACCTCCATGGTTGTGTCGTGCGTGGAACTGCATGCGCTGCGGGTTTCCCGCCTGGTAGTTGTGGCAGTTTATGCACTGTCCGTCCACCTCTGTGCTGAGCATCATGTTGCCGTAGATGACACTCTCTTCGTAGTTCTCCAGATTTCGCTGGTTGATGGTCAGGTCCTCGTATGTGACATACGAGGGTGCTATGAGCCTATAGCTGATATAGCTGTCGATGGAATCGGGCGAAATGTGTATAGCGAAGGGTTTGTACCTTGTCCATGCACCGCCATTCTTTGCAAACACCTCTACGGTGATGTCCTTGCCCGCCGCCTTGGCCGCAAGAGCCTTCCAGTCGTCTATGTCAGGCATGGCCTTCCGGCCACCGCATACAATCTCCTCGCCTTCGGCAGAATAGCGTGTCACCACCTCTTCGGCATCCTGCATGAGCTGCAAGGACAGTGGGGCGATGTTCACAGGCACGGTAACATCGATATAGTCGGGGTAGATTTTTGGCAAAGCCTTGCTGTCGGCATATTGCGTGGGCACCTCAGCCTGATGGCATGAGGCCAGCAGGAGAAGGGTTAATGCTATGGAAAAGATATTCTTCATTGTATATAGTTGATGTTTTTTTTGGGTGTTCTTAGAACCTCTTGCTATGGGGGTGGGAAGAGGGGGTAGAGGAGATAGAGGAGATAGATATTATAGATATTATAGACGTTATAGACATTATAGATTTATACTATGCTTTAATAGCTTTTCTGGTTGCGTATCAGGAAATACTCGTAGTAGAAGGTGCCGCCATACATGGGGTACAGGATAGGCTTGAGCTGTTCCTCCGTAAGCCCTGCATTCTGCTGTGCCAATGCCATGAAGCCCTCGTAGTTGCTCTTCACCTCCTCGTCGAAAGGCATGTTGGAGATGTCCACCTGGTTCTCAAGATGCCCATAGAGGTATGCCGCCTCCTGATAGTGTGTGGGCATCCTCTCGCCCTGGTGTATCTGTGCGTAATGGAAGAAGCGGGGCCAGAAGAGCTGTATGTCCTTCTGCTGCAGGGCTGCCAGCAGTGTCTGCTCCTGATATAGCGGGTCGCTGCTGTCCTCGTTGGAGAACATGTTGAGAAGGAATATCTCCACAAGGGTGTTGTCGGAGGTCAGCACGTCCTTGGCATCCATGTAATGGGCAATGGTAGCAAACTCGCTGTCCTTGGCTATCAGCTTCGGATTTCGGATATACGCCTCATAACGTTCAGCATAGCCGGCATAATATTTTGTCTGCTTCAGTATGTCCATATATTTCTTTGCTGCCACCAGCTCACCATTGACGAGCGAGCATTTCAGCAGGTATTTTATGAAGTCTACCCTCCATCCGTACTCCACACCGTCCTCAAGGCACCAGCGGTAGCAGAAGTTAACCTTGCCGTAGTTGAAATACAGCTGCTTGCCGCCCGTCTGCGTAAGCCTTACCAGGAACGGAGCATTGCAAGGCGCATCACCATTCTTGTATCTAAACATCTCGTCGCCGGCACGTCCGAGCCTTGTGAGCGCAAGGTTCTTCATCATCCACATCATTCGTGTCGGCTCCTCGTCGGCATCCATGGAGCGGTACTCACTGAGCACGCCTTCCCAGTCCTGGTTGTCTATGCAGTGGTACATGCGTATCTCGTGGTGGAAATTGCGGTCCTTAAACCAGAAATGCCATGTTGCAAAAGCCACGCAGCCAACAAGCACGAGCTGTGACGACCAGAACAGAAGCGGACGGCGAGGCTTGGCAGGCACGCTCACCCTGACTGTCAGGGCCAATACCGCCATTAGTGCTGTCATCACTATCCAGGGTGTATAGTATGCGGGGTATCTGTCAGGCATCAGGAACAGCGGCATACCCGTGAACCATATATTTTCAATGCTCGTCTGACAAAAGACCATACGGTAGAAGAGCAATGGCACGGCAGCGACAGACAGCAAAGCCACTATGCAGTCGGTGACCTTTGATGCCACGGAATCATTGACAACCCAGGACATGACAGCCATGACTATGGCGGCTATGAGGGCATAGACACCCGCCACAGGATAGAGCAACGCCACGGCAACAGGGATAAAGACTGTGCGCAGGTGCCATCTTACGGGCAGGCAACGGTATGCCCACACCACGGCGAGCGACAGGCTGAAGCCTACCGTAGTGGCAAAGAAATGCCCACGGAACTTTAGGTAGTATATCCAGTAGCCCAAGTCTACATCGGTAATCACCATCAGTGCCAACGGCAACAGCAACAGTGCACTATAGCGGTTGGCGATGCGGAATGTCCTCTTGAAGAGCCACATCAGCAATGCCCACCACAGGCACAGCAATGTCACGCCAAGAGCTGGATGATAGAAAAACTGCGTGAAATAACACCCCAGCCATGTCAGGAAACCTCCTGACACAACAAGCTGCTGCTTGAAAAACAAGGGGGTATACAGGAACAAATTCAGCTCCTGTACCTTGAAAAGATAGTCTGACTCGAAGACAACAAGGGAAATCCCCACTGCCAGGAGTGCCGCCAGAGGCAGCATCCATGACAGCAGGGCGGTTGTCGTCATAAAAGGTTTCTTGTCAGTTAGTTTAGGTTTAGCCATATAGTTATTCTTGTGTAGTTTTTTTAGGGGGTAGAGGAGATAGATATAATAGAGGAGATAGATATAATAGAGGAGATAGAGGGGGTAGACTAATTATTTCTTCCTCGGCTTTCTCCTTGCCCATCCTTCCTCAGAGAAGTCGGGCTCATCGTCTCTCTGTTTGAACGGACGGCCTTTCATAAGCTCACGCCAATCGCCATTTGCACTTTCGCGACGACGCTCAGCCTTGCTCTTGCCTTTTCGCTCTTCATTCCTGCCTCTTCTCTCTTCACTCTTTCCTCTTCCATGCCCTGGTTCATCTGCATCGTTGCACCTTACGGCACGTCCCTTGTACTCCAATCCATTGAGAGCCTTCATCACTCTCCTGGCATCGGCCTCGGGCACCTCTATGTAGCAGAACTTCGACAGCAGGTCGATGTGGCCGACATCCTGCCGCTGCTTCATATTGCGGTTGAGGAACTGCATTATCTCACCGGGATAGAAGCCATCTGCCTTGCCGAGGTTTATGAACAGTCTCTTGTAACCAGGCTCCGACTCGTGCTTGCGCCTTCCGCCCGACACCTTTGCCCTTGGAGCATTCCCGCTTCTTCCACTCTTTGCCGATGGCTTCTCAATAACGGGCGCATCCTTGTAGTAGTCGAGGAAGCGGCCAAAGGTCATCGTCACCATCTTCTTTATAATATCCTCCTTGTCGACATACTCGAACTGGCGCATGATGTCAGTCATATACGGGGCAATCTGCTCCTCGTCGACATCGGTCTTCATGATGGTGTCCATCTGCTTGTAGAGCTGCTTCTTGCATATCTCCTCAGGCGTTGGCAGGGTGCCATCAACAAACTCCTTGCCTATCTCCCGCTCAATGTTCCTGACCTTAGTCTTCTCTTTCGAGTGGATGATGGATATCGACGTACCTTTCTTGCCTGCACGGCCTGTACGTCCGGAGCGGTGGGTATAGTTCTCTATGTCGTCGGGCAGTCCGTAGTTGATGACATGGGTGAGGTCGTCGACATCAAGTCCTCTTGCTGCCACATCGGTAGCTACAAGCAACTGCACGGTATGCTGCCGGAACTTCTGCATCGTAAGGTCTCGCTGCTGCTGGCTCAGGTCACCATGGAGTGCCTCAGCGTTGTAACCGTCCTTTATCAGCTTGTCGGCAATTTCCTGTGTCTCCACCTTTGTACGGCAGAAGATGATGGCAAATATCTTCGGATAGAAGTCCACGATACGTTTCAGGGCAAGATACTTGTCTCGCGCGTGTACCATATAATATATATGGTTTACATGTTCCGCACCCTCGTTTCTGCTTCCTACGACAATTTCCTTGTAGTCGTTGAGATAGCTCTTGGCAACCCTCTCCACCTCCTTGCTCATAGTAGCCGAGAACAGCAGGGTGTTACGGTCGGCAGGAACATTCTCGAATATCTCGTTGATGGAGTCGGCGAAACCCATATTGAGCATCTCGTCGGCCTCATCGAGCACCACATTCTCTATATTGTCGCACTTCACCACCCCACGGTGCATGAGGTCGATGAGACGGCCTGGCGTAGCAACGATAATCTGCACGCCATGCCTGAGCGTGCGTATCTGCGTCTCTATCGACGCACCACCATACACGGCAGCGACATGCAGGCCGTCTATGTATTTGGCAAAGTCGTTGAGATCATCTGTAATCTGCAGGCACAGCTCACGAGTAGGGCTGAGCACCAGTGCCTGCGGCATCTTGTTCTTCGGGTCTACCTTCTGCAACGTAGGAATGCCGTAGGCGGCAGTCTTGCCCGTTCCTGTCTGCGCGAGAGCTATCACGTCGTTGCCGTGACCAAGCAGATAGGGTATAACCTCCTCCTGAACAGGCATGGGCTGTTCAAATCCCAGTTCCTCAATGGCGCGGCGAATCTCCTCGCAAACGCCCAGTTCTTCAAATGTCTTCAAAATTGATATTAAGCTTAATTTGGTGCAAAGTTAACACTTTTAATGCAAAGAACAATGTTTTCAGAAAAAAAACAATACCTTTGCAAGGGTGAAAGATGAAGGTTTAAGGTTTTAAGTATTAGGAGTTAAGGAGGGGCCAAAGCAAAATCCGCCAAATGAGGAAAAATCTTGTATAAACCATATAAATACACAATCATGAAAATAGGAGTATTCTGCTCTGCCAACAACAACATCGACCCGGATTTCTTCCGTCTGGCCGATGAGCTGGCAACATGGATGGGCAACAACGGACACACACTGGTATGGGGAGGATGCAATCTCGGACTTATGCAGCAGCTCGGCAAGAGCATCAAGGCGGCAAAGGGCAGGTGCATCGGCATAGTACCGCAAATCATCGAGAAGGGAGGGCGCGCCTTCCAGGATATTGACATCTATATTCCCTGCGACAGCCTCAGCGACCGCAAGGACCTGCTGCTCGCACATAGCGACGTCATCATAGCACTGCCAGGAGGCATTGGCACTCTTGACGAGATATTCACCGTGGCAGCCGCACACACCATAGGCTACCACAACAAGAAAATCATACTCCTGAACGCCAAAGGCTTCTGGGACTCCCTCATAACCATGCTCGACGACCTGCAATCAAAAGGTGTCATACGGGGACTGTGGCGAGACTATATCCTTGTGGCCAACAGCGTCGACGAAGCCGTGAGTGCCTATCTTTCCACCGACATGTGGGAGAATTAGCTTAGGAGGCTGTACCAAACATCACCATCAATAGTGATGTAGGTACAGCCTTCCAAGCTATTCTTCTTGCATCAGAAGTTGTTTAGGTTCATCAGAAATATGGAGGTACGCATAATAATATATTATTCCTGAAGTATATTATAATATTAAATGAAGTGGGTGAAACCGTTTGCCATAGGAGATGAATACGTTTGCATCCCTGATAAGGTTAATAACCTTACGGCCTTAAGGTTATTAACCTTGCAGGCGTAAGGTTATTAACCTTATCGGCAATGATATATATATGCATAGACCACGCAACAATATATTGTCACTCGAGATATAGCATGAACCGCAAATATGAATACGCCACAGACAAGATTTGTAACCTTATCGACAATGAAGGCAACAAATACAGAGCACACTTCTATAAATGGTAATCACTCGAAATGTCGGATGACCCATAATAAAGAGAATGGCCGTTGCCCTGCTCTACAGAGAGGGCAACGGCCTTAAAAAAATGAGTATTAGCGGTTTCTTGCCTCCATCTTTCAGATGACCACGCCGTTGGCAATAGTAACCTTGGCTATTTAGTTTCCATTCGTGAGATAGTCTGGTGCCACCCTTGACATCAGTGAATAATTGGGTAATAACTAAAATATGCATTTCCAGTGCAAAGATAAAACAATAAATGCCAACCGACATGGCAGTTTCGGACAACAACACGTCTATTTCGGACAATATGGAACAATTTAATATGTATTTTTTTACATTCATGGTAATTTTCACCATATTTCTTTTCACTTTTTTACTTTTTTCTTATCTTTGCACAAAACAACAACACGATAAAATGGAGATTTTGCCTCAGCAGCCACAGGATCATCTCCAGCTTAGGGGTGTGTACTGGACGACAACGGCCTCACGGCAAGAATCATAGGTGGGCAATACCTCCGGCTATATAGAACAGAGTTGGATTTACGATACTTATACATACTAATCAATATAAAGATGACAAGGATGGCGGCTACAAAGATACTACAAGCAGGGTTGATATGCCTTACAATGACAAATATGTCCTGTGGTGAGGAAAAAAACTCTAATGCCGCGAAAACGCACGAATTCACCGACAGTTTGGTGTCGCTCCGCAACAGAGGAAAGGACTTGAGAGACGAAGGACGGTATGACGAGGCTCTAATGTTGCACAACGACGGACTGACGCTGGCCAAGAGCACCGGCGACACGTGCGAGTGGGTACAGGCTCTGAACAACATCGGTACCGACTACCGACGGATGGGAATGCTGGACATAGCACAGGAATACCACTACGAGGCATGGAGGATGTGCGAGGAGTCTGCCGACACATGCAGAACCATGAGGAAAAACAGGGTTGTGTCACTGAACGGACTGGGCAATATATATCTTACCATAAAAGACTATGTGCGTGCCGACAGCGCATTCCGACAGGCATTAGCAGGAGAAAGAGAACTGGGCAGCGCAACGGGACAGGCTATCAACTACGCAAACATTGGTGCCATATACAACGCACAGGGAAACTACAAGGAGGCCAGACGATACTACGAGATGTCACTGAAGATGAACGAGAAGGACAGCAACACGCTGGGACTATCGCTCTGCCACACCTATCTCGGCAACCTGCACGAACAGGCAAAAGAATATGACATGGCACGGCAGGAATATATGACAGCATATGAGCTTATCAAGGACTCGAAGGACAAATGGCACACACTGGAGCCGATGATGGCACTGGTACAGCTCGGACTGGACACGGGCAACATGGCTGAGGCGGAGGCATGGCTAAAGGAGGTGGACAAAGAGATGAAGGGCCTCAACTCCAGAGAACATGAGAGCGAGATTTACACTCTGCACTACAGGATGGACAACAGCAAGGGACTCTACCGCGAGGCTCTGAGATGGTATGAGAAAGCCAAGGCCATGGAAGACAGCATCATGGACCAGGACAAGAACAACCGCATTCACAACATAGGAATATCAATAGAGAGAAGGCGGCAGGAAATGATACTGGCAAGGACAAAGTCGGAGCTGAAAGCGGAAAAAAGCCGCAGCACCTTCTGGCTGTGGGGAGGAGTGATACTGCTGACGGTGTCTGTTCTGACAGTGGGACTGATGACCTACGTGCAGCGCATAAAAGCCGCAAGCATGAAAGCCCTGCAGGAGGCAAGCGGGATGAGGGAAGACTTCTTTACGAATATTACCCATGAGTTCAGGACTCCACTGACCGTTATACTCGGACTGAGCGGCGAGATGAAGGAAAAGAGCGACAATGAGGAATGGCGAAGCAAGTGCGAGGCTATTTACCGGCATGGCAACAGTCTGCTGAGACTGGTAACGCAGCTGTTAGACATAGCAAAGATCAAATCAAGAGTGGGTGAGCCCGACTGGCGGCATGGCAATATCGTTGCTCAGGTGAAGATGATTGCAGAGACTTTCAACGACTATGCCGCAAGCAGGGGCATAGAACTGGCCGTAGAGGCGCAGGGGGATATAGACATTGACTTTGTGCCCGACTATATAAATAATGTGGTGAGCAACCTGCTGTCGAACTCTCTCAAATTCACTCCCACAGGTGGACAAATCACAATAAAGACGGCATCGGACGGTAAGCTGCTGACCTTGGCTGTGACCGACACCGGCAAAGGCATGAGCGAGGAGGAAAAGAATAATATCTTCAAGCCTTTCTACTCGTCAGCAACAGGAAACAAGGGCACAGGTGTCGGACTGGCCTTGGTGAAACAGATTGCCGACTCCTTAGAGGGCAAGATTACCGTGGAGAGTACAGAAGGCGAGGGCTCAACATTTACACTGACCATACCTGTAAGAAAAGCTGTGAAGGGCGTGCGGAAGCTTAATCCCGCAAACTACGATATGGCACAGGCCAAGACTGAAGCCATGGCAGGACTCGACAATGGCAACAGCACTGAAGCAGACATGCAGGAAGACCTACAGGAGGGTATGCAGGGCAACCAACAGCGTAAGGTGGTGCTGGTAATAGAGGACAACAGAGACGTTGCCAAGTACATTGGCTCACAGCTGTCTGCCGACTACGACGTGGCATATGCCGTCAACGGCAACGACGGTCTGAAGAAGGCTATCAGCATGATACCCGACATGATAGTATCTGACCTGATGATGCCAGAGATGGACGGACTGGAGATGTGCAGTAAGATTAGGTCCAACGAGGAGGTGAACCATATACCCGTGATAATGCTCACGGCCAAGATTACAGAGGCAGACAAGCTGAAAGGACTGGAGGCAGGCGTTGACGCATATCTGCCGAAGCCCTTCAATGCTGACGAACTGAGGCTGAGAGTAGCAAAACTGCTGGAGCAAAGACAAGTGCTCAGACATAAGTACTCTCAGGCAAAGGCAGCAGGCAAGGACATCAAGGACATAACGGTTGTAGCGGATGACCGTCAGGCAATGGCTACCATGGAGATGGCAGATGCCTTCCTGAACAAGGCTACGGATTATATATACGCCATGCTGGAGAGATACGAGGTGGTATCAGTGTCTACACTGGCCGAGAAACTCAACATGAATGCCAGACAACTGCACCGCAAGCTGACGGCAGTGGCAGACATCACTCCCAACACCTTCATCATGAACTTAAGGATAAGGAAGGCCATGAAGATGATTGAGGACAACAAGAGCATACCTCTAAAGAATGTCGCCTTCGACTGCGGCTTTTCTGAATACTCGCATTTTACAAAGTCTTTCAAGAGCATTGTCGGTGTGTCGCCATCGGAGTATGGGAAAGAAAAGAAGATATAACAATAAACTCTTAATAATGAAAACGAAACTTGTAGATAGAAAGTTCATCATTCCGTTTATACTGACCACATCATTGTTTGCCCTTTGGGGCTTCGCCAATGACATCACAAACCCCATGGTGGCGGCATTCCAGACACTTATGGAGCTGTCGGCAGCCAAGGCGTCGATGGTGCAGTTTGCCTTCTATGGCGGATATGCCACCATGGCCATACCTGCCGCCCTGTTCGTAAGGCGGCACAGCTACAAGGGCGGTATACTGCTCGGTCTGGGGCTATATGCGGCGGGAGCATTTCTTTTCATCCCCGCAGCAGAGTGCCAGAGCTTCACGTTCTTCTGCGTGTCACTGTACATATTGACCTTCGGACTGGCATTCCTTGAGACAACAGCCAACCCATATATACTGTCGTTGGGCGACAAGAGCACGTCTACGCGACGGCTAAACCTGGCACAGGCTTTCAATCCCGTAGGCTCATTATCGGGAATGGCCATAGCATCGATGATAGTACTGCCCAACCTGCTCTCCGACAAACGTGACGAGGCCGGACAGATAATCTTCGGAACGCTGAGCGAGATGGAGAAAGCCAATATCAGACTGCATGACCTGGCTGTTATCAGGGATCCATACGTGGCCATTGGCATAGTGGTAACGGTAATGTTTGTCGTCATTGCGCTAACACGCATGCCCAAGACGCACGGCGAGCAACAGAACGACAATGGCGTCACCCGTCCGATTGGCATAACGCTATCAAACCTCTGGCATAACAGGCTATATAGATATGGAGTGATATCGCAGGTGGTCTACGTAGCAGCACAGATTATGGTGTGGACATTCATCATACAGTATGCCGACAATCTCGGCATCGACAAGGCAACAGCCCAGATGTATAACATCTGCGCAATGAGCCTGTCTCTATGCGGACGGTTCGCCGGAACGGCAATCATGAAGTATGTGAACTCAAGGAATATGCTTGCCATTTTCGGCGTGTGCGCAAGCATACTCACCTTAGGTACTGTTGTGATACAGGGCATGGCCGGACTGTACAGCCTCGTGATGATAAGCCTCTTTATGTCGATAATGTTCCCGACAATCTACGGTATTGCACTGGAAAAGGTTGATTCTCAGGACACAACCCTCGGTGCAGCCTTCCTCGTCATGGCGATAGTGGGCGGAGCTTTGATGCCCCCATTGCAGGGACTAATCATCGATCAGGGAACTCTCTTCGGTATGCCAGCAGTGAATGTATCTTTCTGCCTCCCACTGATATGCTTCGTTCTGATAAGCTGCTATGGAGTTTGGGCTATAAGGAGGTAGACGGTATAGAGGAGACAGATGGGATAGAGAAGATAGAGCAAAGGCAAGAACCTTACAACTTAGAGATTTCCCCCCTTAATCAAACAACGAAGGCTCGACACCGCTGCCAGAGAACTGGTTGCGGCCCATGTGCTGATAGGCCAAGGGCGTTGCCATGCGTCCACGGGGCGTGCGCTTGATGAAGCCTTCCATGATGAGGAATGGCTCATAGACTTCTTCTATGGTGCCGGGGTCCTCGCCTATGGCTGTGGCAATGGTAGATACACCAACAGGTCCGCCACGGAACTTGTCGATGATGGTGAGAAGTATCTTGTTGTCTATCTCGTCAAGTCCGTAACGGTCGATATTCAATGCCCGGAGAGACATACTGGCAATGTCAGAGGTTATGGTGCCGTTGCCCTTCACCTGCGCAAAGTCACGGACTCTGCGGAGCAGGGAGTTGGCGATACGTGGCGTACCGCGTGAGCGACGGGAAATCTCCATTGCCGCCTCGTCGTGTATGGGCACCTTTAGCAGCATGGCACTGCGACGGATAATCTTGCAGAGAGTGTCAGGGTCATAGTATTCGAGGTGCATGTTTATTCCGAACCTCGCCCTTAGTGGTGCCGTAAGCATACCGCTACGGGTAGTTGCGCCAACAAGCGTAAAGGGGTTCAGGTCTATCTGGATACTGCGTGCCGAAGGCCCCTTGTCTATCATTATATCAATACGGTAGTCTTCCATTGCCGAGTACAGATACTCCTCGACAACGGGCGAGAGACGGTGTATCTCGTCTATAAACAGTACGTCATTGGGTTCGAGAGAAGTGAGAATTCCCGCCAAGTCTCCAGGCTTGTCAAGAACAGGCCCGCTGGTAATCTTAAATCCTACTCCAAGCTCGTTGGCGATGATATTACTAAGCGTTGTCTTGCCCAAGCCCGGCGGACCATAGAGCAAGGTATGGTCAAGAGGCTCCCTGCGGTATTTGGCAGCCTCAACAAAAATCTCAAGGTTCTCCACTACCTTCTGCTGACCGTTGAAGTCAGCAAAACGCAATGGGCGAAGAGCGTTCTCAAATTCCTTCTCGCCCTTACCAAACCGCTGCTCATGTATGTCAAAGTCTTCTGTCATATGAGTTTTGAGGGGATCTTTCTCCTTATATCCGGATGCAAAGATACAGCAAAAAGGTGAGAACAGGACATTTTATCAACAGTTTTTTACTGGCACAGATGGCACACTCCACCAGCCAGCGTCTTGATGACCCCTTTCATCTCCAGCGTGAAGAGCAGCGACGAGAGCTGACCGATACCAATGCCCGACATGTTTGAGAGCATATTCATCTGCAGGTCGTTGGTCTTCTCGAGCACTGCCACCACCCGTGCCTCCTCTGTCGTTAGGTCCGGGAATAGCTGCCTCTCTATACCCTTGCTCTTAGCCTGCTGCAACACGGCATCACTCTCCCACCCCATGGCCTTTACGAAATCGGCAGCCGACGTTATCAGCCCGGCCTTGTTGTCACGAATGAGATTGTTGCATCCCTTGCTGTACTCTGCGTTAACATATCCGGGAAAGGCAAACACCTCACGGCCATAGCTGTTGGCAATATCTGTGGTTATGAGTCCCCCACCCTTCTCCGCGCTCTCCACCAGTATGCACGCGTCGCTCATTCCTGCCACTATACGGTTGCGCCTTACGAAGTTCATCTTGTCCGCATTGGTGCCTGAGGGATATTCTGTGAGCAGTCCTCCTTCCCGCAGCATCTCCACAGCTGTCTCCCTATGGCTGGACGGGTAGATGGTGTCCAAGCCATGAGCAAGGACTCCTACAGTGGGCAGTCCTTCGGCAAGTGCGTTGCGGTGAGCACAAATGTCGACGCCATATGCCAGCCCGCTTACTATAAGGATGCCCGGACATAGTTTGCTCAAATCTCTGACAAACGCCGCCACAAGGTCCTTGCCATAGATGGTACAATGGCGAGTTCCAACAATACATATCACCCTCTGTGCATTGAGCTGCCCATTGCCCATGTAATAGAGCACCACGGGAGCGTCGGGACATTCCCTAAGCCTCTGCGGATAGTCTGCGGAGTAGAGTGGCAGCGGCGTGATGCCCTTGCTCAAGGCCCATGCCATCTGGTCCTCAGCCCATCGTCTGTGCTCGTCGATATTCCTGAAAGTCTCCACAAGCCGTGGCGAGGCTTCAGGGACAAGCTGCCTGATGTCATTGTGGTGTTCCATGACAGCTGTTGCCGAGCCTGCCGCATGGTATAGGCTGTTCAAGCCTGCAATGTTGTAGAAGCTTATATGCGAGAGCATCATAGCGCTGAGGGCCTCAACATCGTTTGTCCTCGCAGTTGCATATGGTGAGTTTGTCATATATGGCATAGTAGTTATTGCATGAAGGGCTGAAAGGCTTTATCGTAGTCGGGACTGGAGGCGAGCTTGCCATTGACAAGACATACCAGCTCAACGGTAGCCCTGCATGAGAGTTTCTCGTCGGACTCACGGAAGATGTCCTGATGGAATATGTATCTCAGTCCCTGCTTCTCCATCCAGAGCCTGGATATCATGATGTCATCGCACCGCAACGGCACCTTGTATTGAAGGTTCATACGGGCAACAACGGCATCAACACCCTTGGCGTGCATATCGGCAAAGCTCAGTCCTGCATGACGCAGGAACAGATGACGGGTGTGCTCCATGTAGTGGAGATAGTTGGCATTATTGACAATTCCTTCGATGTCACATTCGTAATCGCGGACCTCTATGCGGGTCTCAAAGATGTATTTTGGCATAAGCGGAGTTTTTTATAGGGGGATAGAGGAGATAGAGAAGATAGAGGAGATAGATAGATAGATGGATGGATAGAGGATAGATGTTATTGGGGATGTGGCTTGGTCTTCTTGCGGAGATATTCGTAGCCTATGCGGCAACGGAGGCAGTCCTTGCGGTCGCAATATACTTTCTTGAGCTGTATCAGGGCTTGGGAGTCTGCCGCATTGGCGGCATCAAGCCCTGCGTTGTGCCACATTTTCACAACGTTGTTCTGCTCGGCCTTCAACTCCTCAAGCAGGCTGAAGCTGCGGGCACACACCTCGTCGTTTCCTTTGTACCGGCCATAAGCGAAGAGCATGGGGACTACAGCATTGATGATGACCACGTGGAGCGACTGGCGGGAAAGGGTCTTGGAAGATTTGCTGCTTGCCTGACCGAAATTATAATGTGTCTGCCAGTATGGAGTCACCGTAGCAGAGAGAGCGGCCTCAAGCTCCTTGACCGTCTGGCAACAAAGAATATTGCCAAGGCTGGCACGGCGTGAGAAATAAAGGCTGGCAAGCTGCGAGATTCTTATCTGAGGGAAGTTCTGGGGATGAAGCCTCAGAAACTTCCACAGCGTGTGGTTCATAGGCGTTAGCGAGAACTTGTGGGCAAGATACCTGTACTCGCATAGAAGCCGGTTGTAATAATTGTCCCTTGAAGCCTCCTCACGGTAACGCTCCGGCATGGCTGCAAGGTCGAGCAGTCCGGCCTGCCCCAGGAAGATAGCCTCTATCTGCATTATGTCGTCACGATGATGCCCGACGCAGGAAAGAGGAATGTTCTCTGCCCACGTCTCGAAGGCATCGCTATTGATGCCGAAACCATAGCTGCGTGCCAAGGTAACGAAAAAAGCATCCTCCCAGGAGCCTCCACATCTGCCGACCCTCTGCCTGATGTCCTCGGTCTTACGCTCCAGACGCTCTGTAACGAGTGCACTCATCCATGAGTGCACGGAGAGACGAGGAATATCGGGGATGGCCTTATAGCAAGGAGGATAGCTGTCTGTAGACAACAATTCCTGGTAGTTGTCGCGTATATGTTCTGGTACGTGTATGACAACCTGCGGCAACAAGTTTCCGCTGCTCGTCCTAACATCCATATTTGCATTCTCCACAACGTGCAGTATGACATTATCATAACGAGGGTCTTTGTCATGTCCATGAAGATACCAGTCACCTGACTTGCTGTGTATCTCAACATTGCCCACCCACATGGTTCCACCTATCTTCACCTTGGCATTGAAAAAGTCAGGGCCTGCATCATGGTTGTGCAGTCCGACATCAATAATCTCAACGTCTTGTCCTGTGGTAGTGACCAGTCCGTAGAGCGGTAATTGCTTGTGTTTCCAGCAGTAGTGTAGCAGTTGCTCCATCAGCAGTAGGATATAAGGCGGGTTCTATAAATTCCCACCGAAGTATTATTTGGATTATGGGGCTTTCGTTTTGTTGATGCAAAGCTAATAAAAAAAAGACAAACATCCCACCATTTGCGGTATTTTCTTTTGTCATACAGTTCTTTTTGGTTAATTTCTCTTGCTCAAGAATACAAAACTTTGTATTCTCTTCGGTTAATCGAAAAATTGCACTATCTTTGCAGCTTGGAACAAGTAAAAAACATACAAATATGAAGATAGCACTGATAGGCTACGGCAAGATGGGCAAGATGATAGAACAGATAGCCAAGGACCGTGGTCATGAGATTGTCAGCATCATAGACATTGACAATCAGCAGGATTTCGATTCCCCAGAGTTTGCATCGGCCGACGTGGCCATAGAGTTCACAGCACCCCAGGCTGCCTATGGCAACTACCTAAAGGCATTCAGCCATAACGTGAAAGTAGTCTCCGGCTCCACAGGATGGATGAAGGAACATGGCGACGACGTCAGGAGAATGTGTACCGAGGGTGGACAGACACTCTTCTGGGCTTCCAACTTCTCTATCGGCGTGGCTATATTCGATGCCGTAAACAAATATCTCGCAAAGATAATGAACGGTTTTCCACAGTATGATGTCAGAATGACTGAGACTCACCATATACACAAGCTTGATGCTCCGAGCGGTACAGCCATAACACTTGCAGAGGGTATCGTGGACAATATCGACAGGAAGACATCATGGGTAAAGGGAGCCGTGACATGGCCGGAGACTCCAGAGAAGGACGAGGCCGGACAAGAGGCTACTGCAGAGAACGTTGTCATAGACGCTATAAGACGTGACGAGGTGCCTGGCATTCACGAGATTGAATACGACTCAGAGGCCGACACCATCACCATCTGCCACAGTGCCCACTCGCGCAAGGGATTCGCACTCGGCGCAGTGCTTGCCGCAGAATATACCGCCACACACAACGGATTGCTGACGACGAGCGACCTGTTCAAATTCTAAGAATAAAAAGCAACACATATTATGATAGACAAGAGAAAACAGAAACTGAACATGAAGGTGCAGTGGGCCAAATTCATCGGAGTACTCGTCCTCTACCTGCTCTTCCTGCTATGGGTAGAGAGCTGGTGGGGACTGCTTGTTGTGCCTTTCATATATGATGTTTACATAACCAAGAAGATAAGATGGCAGTGGTGGAAGGATGCCGAAGGCCCCGTGAGATTCATAATGTCGTGGGTAGACGCCCTGGTGTTCGCACTCGTGGCAGTGTACTTCATCCACCTGTTCTTCTTCCAGAACTTCGTCATTCCATCGTCATCGCTTGAAAAGAGCCTCCTCACAGGCGACTATCTTGCTGTATCGAAGATCAGCTACGGCCCCCGTATACCTCAGACCCCACTTACCATGCCGCTCACGCAGCACACACTGCCTATATTCAACTGCAAGAGCTACATAGAGTTTCCACAGTGGGACTACAGAAGGGTGAAAGGACTTGGCAACGTGAAGCTCAACGACATCGTGGTATTCAACTACCCTGCCGGTGACTCAATCCTCACCGAGGAACGTTTTGCCAACGACTACTACACCATGTGCTACGACTTCGGCGAGGACCTATTCCGACAGATGAACCCCGATGCGCCGGCCATTGCAGACCTCAATACCGACCAGCAATACGACTTCTACAAATTCGCTTACGCACTGGGACGCAACTACATCGTCAACAACCCCGTACAGTTCGGCAGCATTGACTCACGTCCTGTGGACAGAAGGGAGAACTACGTAAAAAGATGCGTAGGACTGCCTGGACAGACCTTGCAGATAAAGGAGAAGATTGTATACCTCGACGGCAAGCCCAACAAGGAGCCGGACAACGTGCAGTACACATACTTCGTGAAGATGAACGGCATGTCGGTAGCCGATTTCCTGTCAATACAGTATGATGACCTGCGCAAGGAGCTTGGAATAACCAACGAGGACGTACAGTCGCTGTCAAGGCTTCATGGCTTCGATGTGGACAGCCACTATCTGCTCAATGATACCCTGCTGCAGCAGTTTGACGGCTACATGCCTCTGACAAAGAAGGCCGTGGCAGAACTGAAGAAGAGAAAGATAGTATCGGCCGTACGCCCCGTTACCGACCGTGACATATACTCAGGCTCTCTATACCCCATGAACGCCGTAACAGGATGGACACGCGACAACTACGGTCCGGTATGGATACCAAAGAAGGGCGAGAGCATACATCTCTCGATGAGCAACATCGCCATATACGAGAGACCTATAAAGGTGTATGAGGGCAACGACCTTGAGGTAAAGAACGGACAGATATACATCAACGGCAAACTTGCCGACAGCTATACTTTCAAGATGGACTACTACTGGATGATGGGCGACAACCGCCACAACTCCGCCGACTCACGCTACTGGGGCTTTGTTCCCGAAGACCACGTGGTAGGCAAGCCTATCTTCATATGGTGGTCCAGCGACCCCGACCGCAATGGCTTCAGCGGCATACGCTGGTCAAGGCTGTTTAATTTGGTTGACAATATAAAATGACACGCAGGCAGTAGAACATGCGTCAGGCGCTTAAATCTCTTTTGGCGCTACTGGTGGCCGCTACGGTAATGATGGTCATCCGCGCCTATGTCTTCACTATCTACACTGTGCCCGTGAGACTGGACGACAACGTCGGGAAGGGCGACCGTGTGGGAGTGCTCCATTGGCTCTGCTCCAGCCCGGACAGGGGAGACATAGTGGTATACGGAGACACGGTGAAGACCATAGGACGCATAAAGGCGATGCCCGGCGACAGCATAACGGTGAAAGGAACAAGATACCGAATACCGGAGCAATGCTGCAAACGCTGCAAGAGCACCGACTGCCATACCTTCCTGATAGACACCGGGCATGGCGAGACGCTCATTCAGAAACACGAGGTGCTGGGCAAGGCATGGAAGCTGTTCTGACTGCTTGACGAAATACAACCATGATGGCTACGACTGACAACAAATGGCTCCCCACACAGGAGACAGCCCTACTCTCTGCAACCTATTTCGGCCCCGTGCAGTGGTATCAGAAACTTTTCAGATACCGCAGGTGCGTGATAGAGCAATACGACAACTTCATCAAGCAGACTTACCGCAACAGATGCGTCATAGCAGCCACACAGGGCACACAGGTACTGTCGGTGCCTGTGGAACCAGCAAGGAACGCCAGCGGCAAGATGCTGATGAGGGATACCATGATAAGCGACCACGGCAACTGGCGGCACCTGCACTGGAACGCTCTCGCATCAGCTTACGGAGAGAGCCCGTTCTTTGAATACTACGAGGATGACCTGCGCCCGTTCTTTGAGAAGAAATGGAAATACCTGCTCGACTTCAACATGGAAATAACGTGCAAGATGTGCGAGCTGCTCGACATATCACCCAACATACAGCTGTCTGAAGGCTATGCCCACGTTGAAGAACTTACTGAGACTGCCACCAGAGACTACCGTGATACCATACGGCCAAAGCACCCATTGCCTGATGATGACTTTATGCCTCAGCCCTATTATCAGGTTTTCCGCCACAAGCACGGCTTCCTTCCCAACCTCTCCATACTCGACCTGCTGTTCAACGAGGGAAACGAGGCCGTACTGATATTGTAATAGGCAATAGTTGGTATAACTACCACCGTTTTCTCGCTATGGCATAGCTCAAGCAGGGCTTGGCTATGCTTATCTGGCTTATTGAAAACGTTCTAAACATTAGTTAAATAATTCTATACGAGAGCAAAATATCAACTATTATTTCTATCTTTACCAACCATTATTTATTAAATACAAATTATTTGACTATGAGAAAAAGTAAACTTACCGTAGCAGCTGTGCTCCTGTGCGGAGCTATGCTCACAAACTCATGCGTGGGTTCCTTTGCAATGTTCAATAAGTTCGCCAGTTGGAACAACCGTGCCACAAACTCCAAGTTCCTGAACGAGATACTTTTCCTCGTGCTCTCTCCAGCCCATGTCTTCTGCCTGACAGCTGACGCACTGGTGCTGAACACTATCGAGTTCTGGAGCGGTAGCAACCCAATGGCCCAGAATGTTGGCAAATCAGTCAACGTTATGGGACAGGACGGCAGATACTATGCCGTAAAGACTCTGAAGAACGGCTATGAGGTAAAAGCTCCTACCGGCGAGGTATATGCATTCATCTACGACAAGACCAACGACTCCTGGTCACAGATGCAGGACGGAAAGGTTGTCGAGATATTCCGCTTCAACAACGACGGCACTATCAAGCTTAACCTCAACGGGCAGACTATGGACGTAGCACTTGACGAAAGCGGTGTATACCAAGTTGCCAACGCTACAGGCCAGAGCATGCTTTGGGCATCGAGGTAAGAGACCTTCACGCATCTTTTGAAATAATACCCCCCCCATCCTTTGAAACAATAAAGATGATAAGGGCAAAGGATTGTAACAGCCAATAGAACAAAAAAAGCAGCGAAACCTCTGTCTGGTTCCGCTGCTTTTATTATTCTTTCCCGATATTGCTGACAAGGCAACAGGAAGACATACAGGCCGACAATATTTATATAGCCTTAAGCCTTACGACCATGGTAGCCGTATACCACTTGCCGTTCTTCTGGTATTGTATACCCTGCTTGATGGTGTATGTCTTGCCTTTGGTGAGGCGAGAGGGGTACTGACCCACATAACAGCCGTACTTGTCAGGATAGAACTCGGCAAAGATATATGCGGTGCCATCGTAGTTGCAGACGTTGCCTGCCGAGTTGAACCAATGACCGAAGACTGTCGACGAAGACGTGCTGGTGGTGGTGCCGGTATGTATGGTGCCATTGGCATCGATGCCCACGAAGCGGGGATTGGCTGTTGCCGTTCTGCCTACGCTCTGCATCTGCTTGGTGCTGAGTCCGAGAGCCTGAGATACAGCAGCCATATCGTACTGCACACGGGTACTGCTATAGGAGTTGCTTACAGCAAGCTCAGCATCTATATATATAGTGGTGTCGCGTGGCACATAGTCGGCTGGATATTCATTGAAGTTGCCATAGACATCAGTATTCTCAAACCTCACCTGATAAGGCCACTGCTCGTCATTCGACGCATTGTCGTCCCAAGGATGTCGCCAATGCTCTGTGGGAGCACCCATAACGACGAAGAACAGACGGGTACAGCCCTCGGGAACGTTAAGCGTGGCGACGCCGTCTGCCGCACTTTCTATATTGCCGTAGGTACGGGTACCATCATTGGCATAGGCCACGAAGCCATAACGCCATCCGGCCTTGTCGACGTTGATAGCCCTGTAGCCTTCAGCTCCGGCTATGCCCTTGAAGTTGGCCTTGACGACAGTTCCTGGTGCTACGGTGTTGAGGTTGATGATGGAATAGCCATAGTTCTGCGGACAGTATGCAGAGTCTACCTCCCAGGTGCCATTGTTGTCGGCAGTGAGGTGCAGGTGAGTGACATGCTGGCCTATACGGTGCTTGGCAGCATCACGCACGCCGTCGATATCCCATGTCGCCATGCGCATGTAGCCCTCCATCTGCTCGTTGCAGAAAGCGTCCTGGTCGAGACCGTTAAGACGTTTGTATGCCTCCACAGGGTCTTCGGGCTTTATAGACTCGCGCCATAGGCGGCCAATGAAGTCGTTCCCATGCTTCATGCACCAGTAGTCGTGTATGAAGCAGTTCTGGTAACGCCAATCCTCGTGCAACAGGTTCAGATGATGGTAATTGAGATGTCCCTCGAAGTTCTCGCCATCGGTAAACTGCATTGCCGGATAGCACTTGTATGCCTGCCAGTTAGCACAGCTCTCCCACCATCCGTTGCCACCGGAGGCACCAGCACCATAACCATAGTTGAAACCGTGGGTGGTACCAAGGTCACACGACACAAGATACTGGAATGTATGCCCAATCTCGTGTGCTACGGTAGAACCTCCTCGTGAGCCGATGGCCCACGGGCTGACATTTAGCGTGCCAACCTTGAAGTCCTGGCCTGCGCCATTGGCAATCCAGTCAGAGGTGTAGTTGGCGAACATCTCTATCTTGTACTGGTCGGTAGTTGACTTTCCCGGTGTTATAAATCCCAGTTCCACATACTTGTCCCAATACTTCTCCGCATTGTTAAGCATGGTCTTGGGGTTGAAGGCATAGCCCGATGCAGCCTTTGTGGGGTCATCACCAAACCCTTTCTCCCAGAACACCACGAAGTGCTCGCTCTCCATGGAACGCTTGAAGCACCATTGCGAAGCCTCATTCATGAAATCGAGAGACGACAGGGAAGAGGGCTTGAAAAGTATTCGGCCCGGGTTCTGGAACATAATCCTGCCAGACAAGTCGGCATTGACAAGAGAGGATATACGGTACTCTGAATATCCCTTTGTCAGCGACGAGTTGTACAACTTCAATATTGGATAAGGATTTGCAATATTAAGTCCCGTCAGGCAGAACTCCACAGAGTCAACCTTGGAACTGAGAGCAAAAAACTTGTTGTCGGCAAACCTGTTGTCGTACTGCACCCACAAAGTGTCCTGAGCCATGGCGGCTGTGACTGATGCAACCGCGACAACGGCAGAAAGTAGAAGTCTTCTCATAAGTCAGTCCTCCATGATTTACTTAACGATGTGTTTCTTTCCGTTTACAATGTAGATGCCCTTGGGCAGGTTGTCGAGAGTATCGGCATTACGGCGCACAAGCTGTCCGTTGATGCTGTAGACATTGTTGTCGACGTGCGGCACAGGCTGTACGTCAATCTCCCTGATTGCGCTGACCATGGTCTTGGCAATGCGGATATACTGAATGTCGGATGCATTGATTTCCTTTCCGTCGAGACGGAATACCCTATCCTTATGTAACATGCGCGGTCCCTCCTTGTCGTCACTCTTTGCAAGGATTACGCTGACTGAGCTACCCGTCATTGTGGTAGCGGTAAACTGGTATGCCTCTACAAGGTCATCATCTGCCAAACAACGTTGTGGATTGAGCAACATGGCTGCAGCAACAGTGGCAGCCATGAGCAGGTAATGATTAGTTAGTTTCATATTTTGAGTTTTAAGTTATTGTGCGATAGTGCAAAAATAGGGAAAAAAACTGAGACCAGCCATGTTTTTATCCAAAAACAAAATAAATAACTGGCACCTTGTTTGTTTTTTCCATTCTTTTAGACTATATTTGCACAATCCTACGAATATCTTGATACAAGCACTAACATAACAGAAACTACACATTATTACAATCAACGCTTATGAAACTCAAATCATTACTTCTTACAGTAGCAGGAGCAGGTATATACGCGACAGCTTCTGCACAGATCTACGACATCACAGAGGGCTATCTGCGAAACAGCTCTTTTGACACCTATTTCGACTATACGGCAAGCGACGAGGGCAACATTGTCCCTACATCCAATTCTGTTCCTGCCGGGTGGACTCTCATCACTCCCACAACCAACAAGGCAGGAGTACTGGCCACAGTAGAGATTGGAACCAAGACAACCATCAACGGCTCCGCCGTGCCAGCACAAGGCTATGACGGTGAGACAGAAGGCGGGCTTGCTGCTTTCTGTATTAAGTCAACAGCCACCTACACACTCTCTCAAGAGGTAACACTTCCACCAGGCACGTACACTATAGTGAACGCCAGCCTCAACACCACAAGTCAAGAGGCCGTGACATCACAGCTCAAATGGAGGCCGAAGAAAGGCATCGTGTCATCAACGACAAGGCTATTTCCCGAGAACGAATGGAAAACAGACGCCATAACGTTCACTATCGAGGAGACAGCAGACGGACAGATATGTACGGGCTTCTCTACGACCAAGGCTGCAAGCACGGTTGTCTTCATGGACTGGATAAAGCTATACCGTGACACCCCGTTGGGCGATGCCGACTTCACAGTCAAACGCAATAAGCTTGCCACACTGCTGGAGACAGCTACAGGACTGTATGGTGACGGCGAAGGTGTCTCTGCGGCAGAACTGAAAGACGCCATTGACAAGGCAAAGGCTGTAGCAGACAATGCAGAGGCCACACTGTTGGATCTCAACGATGCCTCGCTGAGCCTCAACACAGCCATAAACAACTACAGTTGGGCACAGAAGGTCACAATAAACGCAGACAGCAGGTATCTGCGCGGAGCCACAATGGCATTTACCCGAATGACCGTCACTGGTGTTACCACATCTCAGATTGCCGCCAAGGGCTTCGTCTACAGCAAGTCACCTATGCCGACCATAGCTGACCAGGCAAACGAGGAAGAGTTGTCAAAGAACGGAACCATCTTCTGGAAGAAGGACTTGGAGCCAGGCACACAATACTACTTCCGTCCATTCGTTAAGTCTACCGACGGCTCTGTAGCATATGGTGAGCAGAAAATGTTCTACACCATTCCAAAGGGAACCATAAGCTACGAGGTACGCAGCGGAGGTACTGATGAGCAATACAACAGGATAAAGAACGCCACCATAGAGGCCGTGAACTACTGGAACAACCTTACGTCTATCAAGGACGTGCGCATAAGCGCAGGATTCGAAGATGGCGTGCCCACTGCCGACTGCTCATATGGCGGATGGATAAGGGTAGGCTCCAACTCGGCCTACCAGGCAACAGGAACCCTACTGCACGAGATGCTGCACGGCGTAGGCGTAATACCATGGGCTGGTGGACAATGGAGCCAGTTCACGCTCAGGAAATCAAAACAAAGTGCACAAGGCGGCACATACGGCTCTGGTGACTGGCTCGGTGATAGGGCTACTGCAGTGGCACAGTTCTGGAACAACAACACTACAGACGTACTGCATGGCGACTATCAGCACATGTGGCCATTTGGCATCAACGGCGCCAACGAGGATACTCACGCCGTAGAGCTGTACCTCAGCAACGGTCTAATGATACAGGCACTTGCGGAGGACGGACTGGAGACAAGCTACAAGCATCATGGTGCTCCATACTACGCCAAAGAGGTAGAGACAGGTGTGAAATACTACCTGAAGGCGGAATCGGAGGACTGTGGCCGATTGACCAAATATCTTACCGAAAGCAAGGTGAACAGACTTGCCATGAAGGAAATGACTGCCAGCGAGGCCGCGCTCAACGACAGTGCCGCATGGTATGTTTCGTTCAATCCCAAGAACCAGTACTATCAGCTGACAAACGCTGCCACAGGCAACCGCATGTCTTACGACACATCAGCCAAGGCGTTCCGCAGCACATCATCAACAGCATCCAACTACAACTATGACCTGCAGATGATGAGGGGACGCGTGGATGTGACGGAGAACAAGTTGCGCGGGTATTGGATTCTGCATCCCGAGTTGAACAACTGGACACCGGCATGTCTGACTGCCGGCACCACCATAAGCAGCACAGGCCTGAACCTTGCCAACGACGGCAATGGACTGCTGCAGCGCTGGCTTATACTGTCGGAGGAGGAACTGCCACTTGTTGACGCAGAGACACTGGGCATAGACTTTGCCGGCATCGAGACATCAGACAAGGTTGCCACGGTGGGCGTATACTCCATTAATGGCGCACAGCTCCGCAAGACCAACTCCACAGAAGGTCTCGCCAAGGGCATATATATAATAGGTGGGAAAAAAGTGGTGGTAAGATAACCCACATACCACACACCTATTGGATGACAAGAGTGGCAAGGGAGCCGTCGCAGAAGACCTCCCTTGCCACTTGCTGTATCTCATCGGCCGTTACGGCATCTATCTTTGCAAACAGGCGGTCAATATCCTTCTCGCTGCCATAGTGCAGGAAGCTCTTGCCGAAGTCTATGGCAAAGCTCTCATTGTTGTCGCATGCTATGCTCAACTGCCCCTTTATCTGCCTCTTTGCCGCCGCCAGCCTGCGTGCGGACAATGGCTTAGTGGCATAAGTGCGCAACTCACGACGTACAAGGGCGACACACCGGTTGACATCGTGAGGGTCGCAACCGAAATAGACACACCACATGCCTGTGTCGCCATAGCACACCATGGAGCTCTCTACAGAATAGACAAGTCCGTGCCTCTCACGGAGGATGAGGTTAAGCCGCGCATTCATGCCCGGTCCTCCAATGATGTTGTTGAGCAGATAAAGGGCCATCCGCTGCGGGTTGCCAGCGGCATAAGCCCTGTTGCCCATCATGACATGCGCCTGATGGGTTTCATGATGAAGGATGGTCTTGGGGGCAGGCAATGCCAGTTCTGAGATATCCGGCACCTGTGCGGGAACAGCCTGGGGGCAGGGCAAGGAAGATGGTGTCTTGGCAGACAGCAAGCGGACAAGCTTACGGAAATTGATGTTGCCGTAAGCAAAGAATATCGCATTGTCTGGTCTGTAGAACCGCTGTGTGAACCGTAGGGCATCAGCCGACGTGAAGTTCCTGACATTGTCGGCCGTTCCAAGGATGCTGTGTCCAAGAGGATGTCCTGCAAAGAGCAGGTTCTCGAACTCATCGTATATAAGCTCAGCAGGAGAGTCGTTGTAGCTCTCTATCTCGTCACATATAACCTCCACCTCCTTATCTATCTCGCTCTGGGGGTAAGTGCTTCTAAACACAATATCTGTAAGAAGGTCTACGGCACAGGCAAAATGCTCGTGCGGAATGGCTGAATAGAAGACAGTGTCCTCCTTGTTTGTGAATGCATTTAGGTCTCCACCCAGTTTCTCAAGACTATTGATGATGGCAAAGGCGTTGCGATGGGCAGTCCCCTTGAAGGTGACATGCTCGCAGAAATGAGCCAGCCCTTCCTCGCCTGCCTGTTCGTTGCGTGTACCGGCCTTTATTTGGAAACCACAATAAACAATCTTTGAAGCGTTGGGCAGATGTATTATGCGCAGTCCGTTATGAAGCTGCGCCGTATTATATTCCATGTGTCAATGAATGTTCTTATTTATCTCTATCAGCCTGTCATCATCCATGGCCTTGTATGATGGGCTTTGCTGTGCGTTGCCTTCTTCCTCGTCTTCATCCCCAAATTCCATGCCGCCATCACCTATATCGACAAAATAACCAGAATTGTCATCACGGTTGATTTTCACAGATGGCAACATTCCATTATTTGCGAGAATCAATACCGCCAGTATGATTAAGAGAACAAATATAACATTACGGAGTTTCTTATAGTCTTTATTCATTATGGCTTTGTTATTTGAGATTTGCAGAATGCAGTTTCCTGCATTGTGGTGCAAATATACTCTTTTTTCTCAAACCATGCAAATAAGCAATGATATTTTTCCATATCACTATTCAACTTGCCTCATTTTCAAGTCACACCAGCCTCAAATACACACGTAGCTGTGATGGCCAACACAAGCAGGTGTGATGACCAACACAAGCAGGTGTGATGGCCTGCTCATGTAGCTGACACAGTTATCGCACGCTAGTATTCCAGCCTGCATTCCCATCATTCTGAAGCGTCATTTATCACCTTTTATCCCTCTTCCGATAGTTGAGCAAGTATAAAAAATAAAATCAATTCCTTTGTATTCTCATCCGTTTGCACTAACTTTGCAATCACATATATAACTACAGACATGCGAAAAGTAATAGGAATTGGCGAGACTGTTCTCGACATCATATTCAAAGACGGCAAGCCCATAGAGGCCGTGCCGGGCGGCTCGGCTTTCAATGCTATGATATCCCTTGGCAGAGCGGGCGTCAACACAACATTCATCTCGGAGGCAGGCAACGACAGAATAGGCAAATATGTCATCAGCTTCCTGAAGGATAACGGAGTAAACGCAGACAACGTCAACGTGTTCCCAGACTCGAAGTCGCCCATCTCACTGGCTTTCCTCGACGAGAACAACAATGCCGACTACATATTCTACAAAGACCATCCACACGACCAGCTGGAGTTTGTTTATCCCGAAATCAACCGCGACGACATCGTGGTCTTCGGCTCGTTCTTCTCCATAAATCCTGTTGTCAGACCTCAGGTGGGAGGATTTCTGGAATATGCCCACAACCATGGAGCCATACTCTATTACGACATCAACTACAGGTCGTCGCACAAGCACGAGATAATGAAGATTACCCCTAACCTGATAGAAAACCTTGAATACGCTGATATCGTGAGAGGCTCTGACGAGGATTTTGGCATACTCTACCGTATCCCCGACGCAGACAAGGTCTATCAGTCAGAGATTTCCTTCTACTGCAAGAAATTTATCTGTACCAGAGGAGCCAACCCCATCATTGTAAGGGCAGACAAGACATTCAGGAAAGAATATCCCACGGCAGAGACGCAGGTGGTGAGCACCATCGGGGCTGGCGACAACTTCAATGCCGGATTCGTGTTCGGACTGATACACGAGAACATCACACGCGACGACATCGACAAAGGGCTCACGGAGGAGCAATGGGACAAAATCATATCGTACGGACAACGGTTCTCGGCAGAATGCTGCAAGGACATATACAACTTCGTGTCACCGGAGTTTGGAGAGAAAATCAGTAAAGAATAAAAAGAACAGCATATTAAACCAATTTTTTAATCATGACACCAATTAGCAACAATGTCTTCTACGTAGGCGTTAACGACCGCAACAAAAGTCTCTTCGAGGGTTTATGGCCACTTCCCAACGGAGTAAGCTACAACTCTTACCTGGTTGTGGACGAGAAAGTGTGCCTCATTGACACCGTAGAGGTGGATTTCTTCACACAGTATATCGAGAATATACGCGAGGTCATCGGCGACAGGCCGGTTGACTATCTCGTAATAAACCATATGGAGCCCGACCATAGCGGCTCGCTGGCCTTGGTAAAGAAGTATTATCCGGAGATAAAGATTGTCGGCAACAAGAAGACCTTTTCCATGATACAGGGCTTTTATGGCATTGGTGACGACATCATGGTTGTCAACAATGGCGACACGCTGTCACTCGGCAGCAGCGAGCTGAGCTTTGTGCTCACGCCAATGGTACATTGGCCAGAGACCATGGTGACCCTACTGGGCGACATACTCTTCTCGGGCGATGCCTTCGGCTGCTTCGGTGCTCTCAACGGCGGCATCATCGACGAGGAGATAAACTGCGACACCTTCTGGCTTGAGATGGTGCGCTACTACTCCAACATTGTCGGCAAGTATGGCACGCCCGTGCAGAACGCACTAAAGAAGCTCGCTGGAGTAAAGCTTAGCTATATCTGCTCCACCCACGGCCCTGTATGGCATAAGTACATCGACAAGGTGATTGGCATCTACGACAGCCTGTCAAAATACGAGGCACAGCCGGGTCTCGTCATCTGCTATGGCACCATGTACGGCAACACCGAGCGTATGGCAGAGCAGATAGCACGTGCCGCATCGCAGGCTGGAGTGAAGGACATCGTCATGTACAACGTATCGAAAACCCACCACTCATACATCCTACGCGACATCTTCCGCTACCAGGGCCTCATTGTCGGTGCTCCGACATACAATGCCGGACTTTACCACGAGATGGAGGTACTGCTCTCAGAGATTGCCAACAAGGACATCAAGGGCAAGCGTCTGTTCGGTTGCTTCGGCTCACACGCATGGGCCTCGAAAGCCGTTGGGAAGATTGTGGAGTGGAACGACACCCGCCTGCACTTCGAGATGGTAGGCGAGCCTGTAGACATGAAGCAGGCCCTCACACCAGAGGTGAAAGCACAATGCGAGACTCTCGGCAAGGCCATGGCGGAGAAACTTGCCTGACGACTGACCAATCTCAGCTCCATAACCATGAACATCAAGCTTAGAACCATCTTCTCGGGACTGCTGTTCCGCATTGCCGTTGCCATAATCCTTGGCGTGCTGCTGGGCGATATCCTCCATGAGGGCATCGTTAAGGTATTCGTAACCTTCAATAGTGTCTTCAGCCAGTTCCTTGGCTTTATGATACCGCTCATCATCGTAGGACTTGTCACGCCAGCCATAGCCGAGATAGGACGGGGCGTAGGCTCCATGCTTCTGGCTACGGTGGCAATAGCATATGCCGACACGTCGCTTGCCGCATTGTTGGGTTACGGCGTGGGCGAATGGCTGTTTCCCTCGATGGTTGCTAATGCTGATGCCATGGCTGGAATGTCGCAGCCAGTAGACATACAGCCCTACTTCTCAGTGAAGATACCGGCATTGCTTGACGTGATGAGCGCCCTGGTGCTCTCGTTCATAATGGGTCTGGGCATAAACTACGGCAACCTGCAGTCGTTGCGCAATCTCGCAGTCGAATTCAAGGATGTCGTAGCGAGAGTCATCGCCAAGGCCATCATCCCTTTATTGCCCCTGTACATCTTCGGCATATTCCTCAATATGACCAGCAGCGGGCAGGTGTACCGCATAATGGTGGTATTCGCATACATCATAATGGTCATCTTCGTGCTGCACATATTGATACTGCTCTACTCCTATGCAGTGGCCGGAGCGATAACACGGCGCAATCCGCTGCGACTGCTTGCCAACATGCTGCCTGCCTACCTTACAGCCCTGGGCACGTCATCGTCGGCAGCTACCATTCCTGTGACGTTTGCACAGACCATCAGGAACAAGGTCAGCGAGGGAGTGGCAGGCTTCGTGGTTCCACTATGCGCTACCATACATATGTCGGGCTCGGCAATGAAGATTACATGCTGTGCGCTGACAATATGCCTGCTCAACGGTATGCCTCACGACTTCGGTACATTCCTGCACTTCATTCTCATACTTGGCATAGTAATGGTCGCTGCCCCAGGTGTTCCCGGTGGAAGCATCATGGCTGCCTTGGCGCCTCTGGCAAGCATCCTCGGCTTCGATGCCGACGCACAGGCTCTCATGATAGCTTTGTATATAGCCATGGACAGCTTCGGTACGGCATGCAACGTGACAGGCGACGGAGCAATAGCCCTAATCATCAACAAGATGTTCGGACGCAAGGACGAATGATAAAGAATGTAGTAATTAGTTAAAAAGCTGCCATGTTGTATTGTATTCGGTATTTTTTTGTGTAAGTTTGCAGCAATGAATACAATCAAGGCAATTATGACTATAGCGGCAATGTGCATGGCGACAGCATCGCATGCGCAGAATGTTGAGAAGGCAGACAGCAACAGGCTGGCTACCGTGGATGATGCCGCCATAGGCATGGATTATTTAGAACCGGCGAGACATACCGCTTTGGACTCCTTAGTGCTGCCCAACGTTAACACCTTCGGACGGGTAGAGTCTCTGGGATATTGTCCTTACAGCTGGCGATGGGCACCATCTTGGGACTTACACGAGGGGCTGAACGTAAACCTCGGATTGTCAGTGTTTGCACAATTTGGCAAGCACTCGTACAGCGGCGTAGGCTTCACACAGGATATCTCCGCACTATATGCCGTTCCGCTCACCGACAGGCTCTCCGTAGCTGTAGGAGGCTATCTGAGCAATATCAACTGGGCACATGACTCCTATCGCGATGCTGGCCTGACGGCCATGGTGGGCTACCGCTTTGATGAGCATTGGGAAGCATTCCTATATGGACAGAAATCGGTTGTCAACGGCTTGCGCATGCCCTACCCTCTCTACGACATGCAAGAACTGGGTGACAGGATTGGCGCATCGGTAAGATACAACGTGAATCCTTCCATGAGCATCGAGGTTTCTGTAGAAAGGAGAAGCAGATGAGAATAAAACCTGAATGATAGGGTGTACAGTTTGGTGTACAAATATCAGTAATAACGCCCTGAAGGGGCAACCCGCGCATAGCCCAGGGTAGAGCGAAGCGGCACCCTGAGTGTAATGGGACATTGTCCTTGCGCGCTGTAAGCGCAAAAGCGTTATATATCCTGCTGTTATCTACGCTTTTGCGCTTACAGCGCGATCGTCACCTACTTGAAGAACCCAGGGTGTCGCTACGCTCTACCCTGGGCTATGCGCTTTTGCGCTTACAGCGCGACAATTATCGACATGAAGTTCAGAATTAGGATATTCAATTTTTGCACATCAAACTGTACACCCTACCTAAATGAATAATATCCAGAATAAACCTCTCAAACCCTTACTATCGCCCGACAGTCCTCAAGTATTGATGTCAGTTCTGCAACTGTCGACGCACGAAGCATGGCGATGCGTGTCTGCCGGAAGTCGGGTATGCCCTTGAAGACTGGTGTTGCGGCCAGATGGCGGCGAGTATGAAGAATGCCTCTATACTCGTCGATGCGCTCGACATTTATGCGCAGCTGCTCCTCCAGCAGGTCTATTTTCTCGTCCACCGTCAGAGGCTGTGGCGGCAGACCGTTAATACATTCATTTATCTCCTTGAATATCCAAGGACGGCCAAAAGTGGCACGTCCAACCATTACTGCATCGACACCATAGCGGTCGAACGCCTCCTTGGCCTCCCCGGCGCTGGTGATGTCTCCATTGCCGATGATGGGGATATGTATGCGCGGATTGTTCTTCACCTCGCCTATGAGCGTCCAGTCGGCCTTACCAGTATACATCTGGCTGCGCGTACGCCCGTGGATGGTGAGAGCCTGTATGCCGCAGTCCTGAAGCTGCTCGGCAAGGGTTGTAATGACAAGGTTCTCGCAGTCCCATCCCAATCGCGTCTTCACGGTTACGGGCACCT
Source organism: Prevotella sp. P3-122 (assembly GCF_002251365.1). Taxonomy (GTDB): domain Bacteria; phylum Bacteroidota; class Bacteroidia; order Bacteroidales; family Bacteroidaceae; genus Prevotella. The sequence continues at coordinate 6,499 of NZ_NPJH01000080.1, read as the reverse complement.
TGACAGCCTTGACAACCTCGCGGGTAATGTCGAGCATCAGCGGTATGTTGCGGAGCATTCCTGCTCCTGCTCCCTTGCCGGCAACCTTCTTGACAGGACAACCGAAGTTGATGTCGATGATGTCGGGCGATGCCTGCTCGACTATCCGTGCAGCCTCAACCATGTCCTCTACCGACCGTCCGTATATCTGTATTCCCACAGGACGCTCCTCGTCGCAGATGGCAAGCTTGCTGACCGTTGACTTCACCGAACGCACAAGTGCCTCAGCCGATACAAACTCAGTGTATACCATGGCGGCGCCAAACCGCTTGCAGAGCATACGGAAGCCTATATCGGTGACATCCTCCATTGGTGCGAGGAACACGGGGCGGCTGCCAAAGTCTATATTTCCTATCTTCATCAATACTCGAAGGTGTAGGTTATCTTGTTGCCCTTATGGTCAGTAACGGCCATGGTCCTGACAGAGCCGTTGGCATTTGTCTCCGTAGAAACGGTATATGTGGTGCCCTTCTTACCCTCAGCTTTAGCCACAACGCTCGTCTGACGGGCCAGCTTGTAGAACGACAGCAGCAGATAAGGGTCGCAGTTGGCAACACCGCCGATGAGCTGGTTTACGTCAACCGAGGTCATGCGGTTGTCTATACTTGAATATGTCATCTTGAAGGTCTCTGCCTTGTGGCTATAGTCAGGGAACACTCGCTCCACTGCTATGCTGTCGGCACAATGCAGGCTGTCTACCATGAGCGAGCCCTTTCCGTTGTAATAGTAGCCATATGCCTGTACGAACTTGCTGCCGATGGCGTTCTGAACCATGAAGCCATTGGAGAAGCTGTATTCATATAATCCATTGGAGAACGCCTTGTAGGCCATGGTCTGCGATACATTAGTTCTGGAGTCAGTAACGGTATTTACGAGCGATGACTCGTTGGACGTAAGGTCCATGAGCATGCGTGGCTGGTAGATATAGGACGTGAGGTTAGGCAGGTATCGGTCCTCGTAAGAGCCTTCAAGGGTAAGGTTGTTCAGGGTATAGAGGGTGTCGGCATACGTAAACTGATAGCGTGGCTGGCTGACGGTCACCTTATTCAGAAGGTCATCGTAGCTAAACGTCAGTTTCCGCTCCATGCTCCCGGCACTCATGGCAATCGCCACAGGCCTGTGCTTAGTATCGTAGGATATGTCGATGGTGCTGCCATCGGAGCCTTTTATGGACTTCACCTCGGCAGCCGTGCCAAGCGAGCCGTCGGGACGTGTGGCATACTGTACGAAGCGGAACGAGGCCTGTGCATTGCCGGCATCCTCGGAGTCTACGATACGATAGGTGGCAAAGCGTCGCTTGCCTGTGGTGTTCTCGCTGAACCTCACCCCGTAGGCTACTATCACGTTGGCCTTGCCCGTCATACTGCCGTCGATAGTCACGAACGAGTTGTCACCGTCAACGTGCTCTATTTTCCATGGACTTGTGGACAGGAACTTCAGGCTGTCGGCCATATCGGTGGCATATGCATAGCCTATGGGATAGCCGCCTGTAGAAGGCAGTGCTACCTGTATGGTGTAGTAAGATGTAGGCTCGGCTTTGTCACACGATGCGAGCGTTGCCGCAAGTGCAGAGGCTGCAATGATAGTCTTGATAATTTTCATCTGTATATTTAGTATAATTGGTTTAGTGTGCAAAGATATAGAAAAAAACTATTAACGCACATGTATTTAACTTAAAAAAGCGAAATACGCCAACAGGTAGCAAACAAGAGCGAAAGTATATTTTTTGCGCCATCACTTGCAGGAACGGATTTTATTGCATACTTTTGCAGGAAACAACAAAAGACACAATATATGAGTACCGGACTTTTTGCTGGCAGCTTCGACCCCTTCACTATTGGTCACGACTCGATAGTGCGCCGTGCGTTGCCTCTATTCGATAAGCTCGTGATAGGAGTAGGCCTAAACGACAAGAAGAAATATACTACCACTACCGACGAAAGGGTAAAGGCTATACAGGATGTATATGCCAACGAGCCAAAGGTAGAGGTAGTAGCTTTTAGCGACTGCACCATGGATTTGGCAAAAAGAGTCGGAGCAGGCTTTATTGTTAAAGGGGTAAGAAATGTACGCGACTTCGAGTTTGAACGCGACCAAGCGGAAATAAACCGCCTTGTGGGCAATATAGAGACTATCCTGCTATACTCCGAACCGGAATTGGCTTGCGTATCGTCGAGTGCGGTAAGAGAATTGCGAGCTTTCGGCAAAGATGTAGATAAATTCCTGCCAAAAAGCAAATAATTATAATTAAGCATGGTAGCTACATATTTTTTTTGCTACTTTTGCCAAAGAATTAATTCTGTAACATTATGATTACATATAACGCAGAGGGCATCAGGATGCCCAAAATCAGGAAAAGGGACACGTCGGCATGGATAAAGGCCGTTGCGGCATCATACGGACGAAAGGTTGGCGACATAGGCTACATGTTTGTCGACGACGAGAAGATACTGGAGGTGAACCGTGAGTATCTGGGACACGACTACTATACCGACATCATAACATTCGACTACGACGAGGACGACGTCATCAACGGCGACCTTGTAATATCACTCGACACCGTAAGGACCAACGCAGAGAAATTCGGCAAAACCTACGATGAAGAGCTACATAGAGTAATTATCCACGGCATACTCCACCTGTGCGGCATCAACGACAAGGGCCCGGGAGAACGTGAGATTATGGAAGCTGCCGAAAACAAGGCCCTCGCAATGCTGGGATAGCAGACTGATGGAAAGGATGTAAGCAAGGGAAGAAACTGTATTTATTACTTTCCAATAAATTAGGATTATTTTTTGAATATATGTTATCAAAAAAATACTGTGTCCAGCACGCGCTGTAAGCGCAGAAGAACATAGCCCAGGGTAGAGCGCAGCGGCACCCTGGGTGTAAGGGAACATTGTCAATGCGCTTACAGCGCGACAATTAACGACATGAACTTCTGAATTAGGATATTCAATTTTTCTGTACACCTTACCCTGTAACTGTCAGAATGCCCGTCACAAGCAGAATCCCCTGTGCTATGCAGCTTCCCCCTTTACTTGCCAATGATAAATTTGCCATCTTTGGTTATTCCTTCTACCTTGACATTGATTTTTATATTTTCAGAGCCATTAAATGATGAAAGCCTCATCATACCGTTGTCATCTGTGACTGCCTGCGGTATCCAAAGCAGTGTTCCACTTTTTCTGTCTGTTAGGTTTTGCAATTTCTGTCCAAGGCAGTCTGTCCGATAAAAATCGACAGGAGTACTGAAACCGTTGAACTCTATTTGGTTGCCTGTGAATTGAGGCATGTCAACAAGCCCCTTAATCGTTTGATCAGTAATAAAATTAACAGCTGTCGGCATGTTTACCGAAGGCTCCGCCAGGTTTATCTTACCGTTTCCTGTTTCTGTCAAACAGGCAGCACGTGCCCGACGGCATGTATAAACGTCAATGCGTTTGAAAGACATATCGGCAGGCCATTTGGCTTTTTTTGAATTGGCACCCATATTCGCCATGTCGTATTCTGATACCGGCCTGCCGTCTACAAACATGGCCACATCGCCAGAAATACCCAGCACTGGTAATATTTCCAAGGCATTTGGGTTAACAAGATTAATACTTCTGTTTACAGCGACAGAATTTGTCCTAAAGTCGGCAATTCTTCCATTCCTGACAGAAAGATAAGCCATCAGGCTATTTATATCCATGCTGAATGTCGGTTTACAGCTATGAAAATCAGTCTCACAAACAGGCATCCTGTTGACAGAGGCGTTTGCGGCAAAATTCCTGTCGGTGTGTGTTGTCTCGTAATAGCTGATTTTTCTTGGCCAAGGCGCAATAGGCATCTTGTAGTCTATGATGTAGGTCCGTTCAAGAGAATTGTCTTTTACGTCTCCGTTTCCTATGTGATGGTGGCTCCTATCGGTTGCCTCTATTCCTGCGTCTCTCAGGCTTTGCCTGTTCATCATGAGGTATGCATAGCCTTTGCCGCAAAAAGCGGGTATATCGAAAGAGAACTCGTCGGATGAGAATATCTCTTTCTCGTCTATGCGGATATCGTTATCTGTCATAAGATCCATTCTCAGCCAGAATCTCTTCTTTTTATTATTCCAACCGGTCCAATATCTGCGCTCACCGTATCCCTCACCGTCCGAAGTCTGCTTCTCGGTATATCCGTTGCCGTTGTATGCGGAGCTGTAGTATATGTCAGAGTTGTAATGTGTATCGAGAATCCTGCCCTTGAGCGACAACCCCTTCTCGGCCTCATATATCAGCATGTTTCCTTCGTCTGAGGCAAGTCCCGCATAGTCGTACCTTGTCCATCCCTGCACCATCATTAGAACGTCCAGAGCCTCAGCTCTCCCAATATCGTTACCTGCAAAATAATATTGCGGATTTGCCACATATCCTCTAATCTCAGAAGAAAGTAAAAGATATGTCATTATATCTGTTCTGCCTGCATCGTTGCCACTACAGTCCTTTGTCACAGCAATAGAGAAGCTTTCACCGGCAAGCGGCTTGCCAGAGTCTTTTTCTGTAAGCCTGATATCTATGTCTATTTTTTCGTGTGGTTTAACAGTTACGTCTCTTGGGTAATCCACTTCAACATTTACCGCCATGTCGTGCCTGTTGACAAAAAAAACTCTTTGCGCTATTATATGTCCGTTGCAATTATAAAGTGTTGCGACATTAACTCCTGTAGTCAACGAGTCTTTTTTTAGAGTTATTTCCTGTTGCAGGTCATTACTCATGTCGCACTCCACGAAAGAGGTCATTTTACCGTACGAGCATACAGCCAGTGCCAATTCCTCGCCCTTGGTCTGAGAATTGCGCATTATTCTCACCTTTACATCTTTCCCGTTGAGGATATTCATAACATATCCTTCAGACTGTGCAGCAGGCAGGCGGAACTTCTTTGTGCCATCGGCAGTTTTGAACTCCGCTGTCAGCATTTCAGATGTTTCCTCATTGCTTAAGCAGAAAACGCCCTTGCCGTCATGAGCGGTCCGTATCTCCTTAATTTTTCCTTTTTTTGAGTTTATCCATCCGTGAATATCCTGGTACCTTCCCAGACAGTCGGTTACCTCAAAGGCAACCCTTGCAGGAACCCCTTTAATGATATTACCACTTTCCGGGTAAAAACTGACACTGAGCGACACATCATCTTTACTGGTTTTCTTGTTGTTGACATTTTTTGTGCCACCATACCAATTGTCTTCACCATATATTGGCAGCACCCTGGAAAATATACCCCAACACTCTTTGCTGTTGTTGTATTTAGGAACCTTTTCTTTCTTGCCTTTCTTCGCCTTGCCAGTCTTTGATTCTGTAACATTCGTGAAATTAAGCATCCACGCCGTGTAAGCCCTTATCTCATAAAACCCTCCAGTTATTGATTCCGACAGGCAAAATGCACCCTCTGCATGCCCGTCCGTAATGTGTAGTTTCTGACGTTCCATTATCCAGCCTGACGGAGAGAGTATCTCTACGTATAGAACAGAGCTTTGCCGTGTGGCAGTCCGATATGGATCTTCCACCACATCGGCTTTGTAGAATATAGTATCACCACTGCTATAGCTGATGTTGTCAAAACTCAGATAAACCTTCTCTTGTTTTTGCTGTTTAAGGTTTTGAAGTATTCTGTCTTTAAGTGTCGACAGATTTCCTGCCATTGCGTTGGCAGAAACCATTGACATGTCTGCCAAGAGCAATAAGAATAATCTAAAGGTTTTCATTTTTCAATACTTAGTTAATTATACATTTAATCGGCTAAAAATCAATGTTACATTCCAAAACTATGATATCCCCCTTTTGGGGAGAATAATTGTTTTTATCTCAAAAGAACTGCTGGATTTCATCCTTTGTCTTCTCGCCATGGCAATGACTGAGCAATCTCATCATTGCTCATCTGGCTTATCGAAAACGTCGGGCAAAGTTCTCTGCCGCAAAGATAGGCGTATCCCTTGATGACTAAAAGGGAATTTCCCTAATAGACGATAGGGAAATCCCTAATTGTTCAGAATGATGGACCATCCCTAAAGCATATTTTGCCTATCTCTTATTCCATTTTATCTCCTTTATCTTGTGATTATTAAAAAACATGGTGATAGCGTAGCAACCTGTAGGAATATGGTTCAATCTTATGCAACCATTTTTTTCAGTACACGTTTCTTTCAATATGACTCCACCGTTTTGTAAATCTACGTGAGTTCGATGAATTCAAAACAATGAAAGCTGTGTATCAACTGTACGTTGTACATTGACACACGGCTTCTTAGGAAACATACAATAAGCAGCGATAGCTCCAAGCAGGTTCACGATGAAATTGTCAAAGCACCTGTGTCTTGAATGTTCCACTTGTGCAATATTCTTCAACTCGTCATTTACCGTTTCTATTATTGCTCGTTTCCTAAGCAGCAGCTTGTCAGACACGCTCATCAAGGCACCTTTCATGTTGTTTTTAAGTTTGGTGA
>NZ_NPJH01000008.1 GCF_002251365.1 Prevotella sp. P3-122 | reverse complement strand
AGGTGACGCATATGTCTGCATACCTTTTCTATATAGAAATGTTTCAGGCAACGGTAGCCTGAATCATGAAACAGTATCATGATTACCATAATTTCTGCCTTTGACATGGTTGACTTGCGGTGATATTTCCGTTTCTTATCTGCTTTCAGTGTATATTTTTCCATCATGGCATCAAAAAACATGCAAAAATCATCTGCAATACAAAATAATTCTGTAACTTTGTCCTCGGTGATCATAGCGATTGTTGTTTGTAATTCTTTGTATTTCAACACTATAAAGTTACAACAATTTTCGCTAATCACCAAATTTTCAAGCACTTATATTTCGTCGAACTCACGTTATTTTAGATAAGAGAAAATGGAGGAAAGCCCCACCATACGGGTCACTGTAGCCGCCTCAAGAAAATTTCTGCAGAACCATTAAATGTCCGAGATTTAATAATTGATTTCATCTTGCTTGGCTGTGGGGGTATACAACACAAAAAGAAGTTCCGTGTGTGTGGAACTTCTTTCTGTGACTCCGACAGGATTCAAACCTGTAACCTTCTGATCCGTAGTCAGATGCTCTATTCAGTTGAGCTACGGAGCCAAAATACATTATGATTACGAAAGCAGTGACTCCGACAGGATTCAAACCTGTAACCTTCTGATCCGTAGTCAGATGCTCTATTCAGTTGAGCTACGGAGCCTCGTTTTCGTTGTTTGCGGGTGCAAAGGTAGCGATAAAATATGAACTGGCCAAATTTTATCGCTACTTTTTGCTACGTTGGTTGCTATTTTTTTTATTTTCCTATTATTTCAACGCTTCTTTTGAGGAATGCGTTGAGAGCGGCTCCCTTAAGCATGCCGTTCTGCAGCAGTGCGAGGTCTATGAGCTGGTGAACGACCTTGTTGTCCTTTGCGTAGTCGGCAATGATACTGTTCTTCTTGTTCTTCTGCTCGCTGATGGACTTTTCGGTATTGCTGACGTCGTCCTTCTCCTCCTGTGTGATTTCCTCAGGCTTCTTTCCGCTCTGTGTCTGTCTCAGTGCTGCAAGCCTTGCCTCCAGGCCCTTCAGCTCGCTCTCGATAGGTTTCAGAGCGTCATCACATGCCTTGGCAGTATCTTCGAGTATCTGCTTGAGCAGCGGGTGCTCGCTGTTCAGGATGAGAGTGTAGCTGTCTGGCATCTGCTGATAGAAGCTCATGCCGGGCTGGAACTTGCTCATTTCCTTCATTCGCCTCATATACTCGCTTTGGGTAATCATTACGGGCTGCTGGTCAGCTCCGAGTGCCTCTATGTTTACCATGAACTCCGCATGGTCAAGCTTTGGCATCTGCGATTGGAATACCTGTGACATATTGTCACGTTCCTGTTCTGACAATTCGTCTTTCTTGACGTCGTCCTTTACTATGAGCCTGTCTACAATATCAGAGTCTACTCGTGTGAAGCGTGACTTTTCGAGTTTCTGCTCAAGCATAGAAACCATTGGCGAGTCAAGCTGTCCGTCAAGCAGAAGCACGTTATACCCCTTGTTCTTGGCGGCCTCTATGTAGCTGTACTCCTCCTCGGCATCGTTGGCATAGAGGTAGACGAGGTTTCCGTCCTTGTCGGTCTGGTTGTCCTTGATTAGGGTCTTGTATTCTTCGTATGTGAAATACTTGCCCTCGGTGTCCTTAAGCAGTGCGAAATCCTTTGCGCGGTCGTAGAAGTCTTCCTGCGAGAGCATTCCGTAGTTGATGAAAATCTTCAGGTTGTCCCATTTCTCCTCGTAAGCCTTGCGATCCTCCTTGAAGATGCTCTGAAGTCTGTCTGCAACCTTCTTAGTAATATAGGTGGAGATTTTCTTCACGTTGGCATCGCTCTGCAGATAGCTTCTGCTGACGTTCAGTGGAATGTCCGGTGAGTCGATGACTCCGTGCAGCAGTGTCAGGAAGTCGGGGACTATGCCCTCCACCTGGTCTGTAACAAACACCTGATTGCAGTAGAGCTGTATCTTGTTGCGCTGTATGTCGATATTGTTGTTGATGCGTGGGAAGTAGAGTATACCGGTGAGGTTGAACGGATAGTCAACGTTCAGGTGTATCCAGAATAGTGGCTCGTCCTGCATGGGGTACAGTGTGCGGTAGAAGCTCTTGTAGTCTTCGTCCTTAAGCGTGCTTGGAGTCTTGGTCCAAAGTGGCTCAACGTTGTTTATCACGTTATCCTCCTCAGTGTCAACCTGCTTACCGTCCTTCCATTCTGTTTTCTTGCCGAAGGCTACTGGTACGGGCAGGAACTTGCAGTATTTGTTGAGCAGGCTCTCGATGCGTGCCTTCTCAAGGAATTCCTTGCAGTCTTCATCGATGTGCAGTATGATGTCTGAGCCGCGGTCTGCTTTCTCAACCTCCTCAAGCTCGAAAGCCGGGCTGCCGTCGCAGCTCCATCTTACAGCCTGTGCTCCTTCTGTATAGCTCTTGGTGACAATCTCTACCTTCTTGCTTACCATGAATGCAGAGTAGAAGCCGAGACCGAAATGGCCTATGATGGCGTTTGCGTTGTCCTTGTACTTGTCCAAAAAGTCGTTTACGCCAGAGAATGCAATCTGGTTTATGTATTTCTCTATTTCCTCGGCTGTCATGCCTATACCGCGGTCGCTGATGGTCAGGGTGCCATTCTCCTTGTCAACGCTAACCTTTACGGTGAGGTCGCCAAGCTCGCCTTTGAAGTCGCCTTGAGCAGTAAGCGTTTTCAGCTTCTGGGTGGCATCAACTGCATTGGATACCATCTCGCGAAGGAAAATCTCGTGGTCTGAATACAGGAACTTTTTGATGACGGGGAAGATGTTTTCCGTAGTAACCCCGATATTACCTTTCTTCATATTAATATAAAAGATGTATTATGTTGTTTTGTTTAATGTCCGTTCGTCTAAAAGCAAATACCATGCCAAAACTTTCTGGCTTTTCGGCATCGCTATGACATATGTTCCGCCAACTTTATGAGTTAAGTGAAACAATGCAGTTGAAATACAAAAAAAAGAAAAAAATGGCCAATTGCTTGTGAATTACAGAAGTTTTTCTTATCTTTGCAAACTGCATTAAGATGCATATTAGTTACAACACATAACATTAAGTACACATTTACAGTTTCAATAGGTTTAAGGTTAGTTTTTTAAAGGTTAAAAGGCCCCCGGCAAGAGTAGTGATACTGCGTGCCGGGGTTTCTTTTTGTATATCCGGCATAACGCATTGGGGACCGTTTTTGGGGGGTGTGCTGGTGATGGAAGATGATTTAGCATTAAAATTGCGTGCAATTCGGGTTAATAAACCTTCCTTTTGCCACCATCACCACTCGTGAGCTAAAGCTTTAATTTATAAATCATTAATTGGTTATAAGAGGGTGGTACAATGGAATATAGTCCTTTGAGAGGTGTGATAATCGATTAAATCGGGTAATATATTCAAAAATGAACGATTTCGTTTTGTTATCTGCTCATTTTTTGTTAATTTTGTGGCAAAATTTTTATTAACATGGGAATATTCGGATTATTCAACAAGCAGAAGAAGGAAACCCTTGACCAGGGTTTGGAGAAAACCAAACAGAGCGTTTTCAGTAAGCTAACCCGTGCTATCGCGGGCAAATCCAAGGTTGATGACGAGGTTTTGGACAATCTGGAGGAAGTGCTGATAACAAGTGACGTAGGAGTTGACACCACCCTGAAAATTATCAGAAGAATAGAGGAGAGGGTAGCCAAGGACAAGTATGTGTCCACATCCGAGCTTAACGGCATTCTACGTGACGAGATAGCGTTTCTGTTGACCGAGAACAATACTGGTGACAATGACAACTGGGAATTGCCATCCGATCATAGCCCCTACGTCATTCTGGTTGTGGGAGTAAACGGAGTGGGCAAGACAACTACTATCGGCAAACTTGCATACCAATTCAAGAATGCAGGAAAGAAGGTATTCCTCGGTGCAGCCGACACATTCCGCGCTGCTGCAGTTGAGCAGATATGCATTTGGGGCGAGAGGGTAGGTGTGACTGTTATCAAGCAGCAGATGGGGTCAGACCCTGCCTCGGTTGCATTCGACACCCTGCAGAGCGCAAAGGCCAATGGCGCAGACGTGGTGATTATAGACACGGCAGGACGACTGCACAACAAGGTGGGACTGATGAATGAGCTGAAGAAGATTAAGGACGTTATGAAGAAAGTTCTGCCTCAGGCTCCAGACGAAGTGATGCTGGTTCTTGACGGCTCAACAGGCCAGAACGCTTTTGAGCAGGCAAAGCAGTTTGCTGCCGTTACTCAGATTACCTCTTTGGCCATCACTAAGCTTGACGGAACTGCAAAAGGAGGCGTAGTCATCGGTATCAGTGACCAACTGAAGGTGCCTGTTAAATACATCGGATTAGGCGAGAAGATGGAAGATTTGCAGCTGTTCAACAAACGTGAGTTTGTAGACTCCCTGTTCAAGACCAACGATTAGACTGAGCTCAAAGATGAAGAAAAACCAAGTTGACATAATTACAATGGGTTGCTCGAAGAATCTTGTCGACAGCGAGATACTAATGAAGCAATTCGAAGCCAACGGATATCATTGCGTACACGATCCGAAACGCCCTCAGGGTGAGATAGCTGTTATCAATACATGCGGTTTCATCGAGAGCGCAAAGGAGGAGAGCATCAACACAATCTTGGAGTTTGTTCAGGCAAAGACAGAAGGAAGATTGCGCAAACTCTACGTTATGGGCTGTCTGTCACAGCGCTATAAGGATGAGTTGGAGAAAGAAATTCCCGAGGTGGACAAGTTCTATGGTAAGTTCAACTACAAGCAACTTCTCGCAGACTTGGGCAAGGCCGAGGCAGTGTCGTGCACGGGCAAGCGACATCTTACAACGCCAAAGCATTATGCTTACTTGAAAATCAGTGAGGGCTGCGACCGTCATTGCGCTTACTGTGCCATACCCATTATCACGGGCAAGCATGTAAGCCGACCAAAGCAGGAGATACTGGCAGAGGTCAGGGAGCTGGTTGCGCAGGGCGTTAAGGAATTTCAGGTTATTGCTCAGGAACTGACCTACTATGGCGTTGACATAGATGGCAAGAGACATATTGCCGATCTCATCAGGGATATTTCCGACATCAAGGGTGTGAGGTGGATAAGACTGCACTACGCTTATCCAAATCAGTTTCCCATGGAGCTCCTTGACGTGATGCGCGAGAAGCCTAACGTGTGCAAATATCTTGATATAGCCTTGCAGCACATCTCCGACCACATGCTTGAGGCTATGCACCGGAATGTCACCAAACAAGAGACCATGGAGCTTATAGAGAAAATAAGGGCAGCCGTGCCTGGCATCCACCTTCGTACCACGCTCATGGTTGGCTATCCTGGCGAGACAGAGGAAGACTTCAAGGAACTGCTGGAATTCACCAAGTGGGCACGTTTCGAACGCATGGGAGCATTTGCGTATTCTGAGGAGGAGGGCACATATAGTGCAATGCATCTTCAGGACAACATCAGCCCTGAGGAGAAACAGCGCAGGCTCGATAAGCTTATGCTTGTTCAGCAGCGTATCAGCGCGGAGATAGAGGCAGAGAAGATAGGCCAGATAATGAAGGTTGTCATCGACCGCAAGGAAGGAGACTATTATGTGGGTCGAACAGAGTTTTGCTCACCCGAGGTTGATCCGGAAGTGCTGATAAAGGCTGGAGACAAACAGCTGAGAGTAGGCACGCTGTACGACGTAAGGATTACGTCGAGTGAGGAGTTCGACCTTTATGGACAATTAGTGTGAATGTTTTCCCTACTATACTAATCATGAACAACAAGGAATTTATAGCTGAGCTATCCCAACGGACTGGCTACTCACAGACCGACACCAAGAAACTTGTGAGGACCCTTATTGACGAGATGGGGGATAGGTTCTCCGAAGGAGATATTGTGTACTTGCAGAACTTCGGAACTTTCGAAGTGAAGAAGAGGCTCGAGAGGGTTGTCGTTAACCCTGGCACGCAGCAAAGGATGCTTGTTCCCCCGAAGCTGGTACTGGGTTTCCGGCCTATTTCTTCTATTAAGGAAATACTGAAAAACAATGGAGGAAACCAAGATGAGTAAGATAGGCATCAACGAACTTGCTGCCGTGCTTGCAGACAAGCATGGGCTGGAACAAGCAAAGGCTGAAATATTTGTCCGCCAGGTGTTTGATGTCATCAATGATGGACTGAGGAACGAGAAACTCGCTAAGATAAAGGGACTCGGCACATTCAAGGTGACATCCGTAAGTGCCAGAAAGAGTGTGGATGTAAATACAGGTGAAGCTATTATTATTGAAGGTCGTGATAAGATTAGTTTCACCGCAGACTCTGTGATGAAGGATATCGTCAATGCTCCTTTTGCCCAGTTTGAGACCGTTGTAGTCAACGATGGAGTTGATTTCTCGGGTATAGACGATAAGTACAAGGATGAGATGGTGGCTTCTGATGAAGGGAATGAGGAAACTGTAACTGCGGAAATAGAAGTTAGTGTCCCTGGTGGGTTGATTCAGACAACTGATAAGGAAGAGAATTCTCAGAACTACCAGAGCCAAGACGATATTGTGAGTGAAGAAACGTCTAACAACGATGAGGGAAACTTACAAGATGAAACTCCTGACGCAGAAGAAATTCCTGACGCAGAAGAAATTCCTGACGCAGATGAAACTCCTGACGCAGATGAAACTCCTGACGCAGAAGAGATTCCTGACGCAGAAGAAACCCCGCAAGATGAGCCCCAAGATGTCAAGAATGAGGAAGCGCGTACGGAAGACAATGGCATAACTGCCTCCGTATTACAAAAAACAATCTCACCCAACGAAGACGAGGTGTTACTTCCCAAGTGGCAAGCTGACAGGATTATATCTGAGAATGACAACCTTGTACAGGCCAACGACAGGCTTCACGATGCCTTGAGGGCAGCGAATGTGAAAGCGCGTATATACATATATATTATTGTAGCCCTTGTCATAGCCATGTTGTCCTTGTTCTATTTCCTCAACAACGAACTGCAGAGGCGTGACAAACGTATCGAACATCTTGAGGCTCAGACATCTTCCATGGTTGACCACATGATTAAGAGCCAGGCTTCTGTTATAGACTCTGTTGCCGCAAAGGCCAGAAGAGACAGCATCGAGGAGGCTAGAAAGATGATGGAACAAAAGAAACAGCAGGAGGAAATGAATGCAAAGAAAGCTGAGGCAGAGAAAGTTGCAAACGTGAAATCTGCCGAAGTGAACCCCGTTCATAAGAAAGAGGCCTCTGCTTCGCAAGCTAAAGTGGATAGGCCTGCTGCTAAGGTTGAAACTGTAGCAGCACCTGCAAAAACATCCAAGCCTGTGGTCAACAATGCCGAATACAACAAAGATCCTCGTGTGCGCACAGGTGCATATATAATCACGGGAATAGCGTCGACCGTAACTGTCAGAAAGGGACAAACCATTGCCAGTATCAGCAAAAGCCATTTGGGACCTGGCATGGAATGTTACGTGGAGGCTGTAAACGGCGGCAAAAAGACCGTTGCTGTTGGTGACAAGGTGAATATTCCGGCATTAAAACTGAAGGGCAAGAAGTGATTTTTTGCTTCAGTCCCTGAACATCCAGTAGAACAGCCGGTTAAGCCATGGAAACGAGAAGCGGAACCAACGGTATTTCGCTACTGGTTTCCCACCAAAACTAAGGATGAAATCGCGGAAAGGATTACCCCTCATGGGCAATCCCGCATCAAGGAAACAGAAGTGCTGGCACCCATGCTCATAGGCATGGGTGATAGCACACCAAACGGTAATCTGGTCGGGATGCAAGTGAATATACCTCTTGTTGCGTGTGGCCAGATACCACAGATAAGCATTGCCCTGCGAATATGCACAAGCGCATCCTCCGATAATCTTGTCTTCGTATACCGTAACAAACACATTGGCGTTCTTGCTGACAAGCATCTCGAGAAATTGTTCATACGTAGGCACAAGCCGCCTGAGGCTCAGCCTGTTGGAATGTTTCAATATACGATAGAAGCAACGTACGTCATCATCATTTACTGCAAGCCTTACTGATACACCCTCTTGCTCTGCATGCTCTATGCGGCGGCGGGCTTTCGCTGTAAGCCTTTCGTATGGAGGCTTGGAATGAAGAGAGTTGTGTACTTCCTGCCAATGGACGCAGAAATAGCCATTTGACCGGAAATATCTATATCCGAACATTTTGTGGGATATGTCGCTGAATTCGGCAAAAAGACAGAATCTACGCTTGAACTTCTTCGTTATCTCTGAAAGCATAAGACCAAAAACCGCCTCGCTGTTACAGCCTTCGGCATATTCTCCTTCTCCATAGATTCGCCCTTGGGTAAAAAGGTATGGCGGAAAGAGCGACCCGCGTCTACGGACAATAGCAAGCAAATGCCCAATAACATTATTGTTACAGTCAGTGGCAATCACCATATATGGAGATTGCCCGGACGTACGTTCAATGATACCGAACAATTCCTTGCTATGGAAGAAGTTGTTGCATGTCATGTCGGGCAACTCCTCGCTTCTGTTGACTATGTTTACCCTTATGTCATTCATGCGGCAAAAATAAGAAAAAGTTTCGAGAAGACAAAAAAAATATGTGGTGATATGTAGGGGTAAGAGATATTTTTATTAACTTTGCAACACATGACAAAGAATTATACGGATATTGTAAAGTAAATAACCCCATTTGCCATGTTTGTAGGCAACGTGTGGTTATCCATCATTCATAGGCTCCTGAGACGGCATTATGCTTCAGGAAAAATTACTTTTTACTCAAAATTTTACAATAATGAACAACAATCAAAACGAAAATAATGATAACGTGAAGTCTATCCATGACTTTGACTTTAATATTATATGTGAGTATTTTTCCTGTTTAGACCGCCAAGGTCCAGGTAGTGACATGATGACACGCAAGGCTTTGAATGCTGTCCCTGCTATTGGTAAGGGATGTGTCGTGGCTGACTTGGGCTGCGGTACGGGCAGTCAGACGTTGCAACTACTGCATGGCACAGAGGCGATTGTGAAAGCCGTCGACTTGTTTCCGCTATTCTTAAAGAAGTTGTCTGAGAGAAGCGCCATTGCTGGTGTGGGCGACCGTCTTGAGGCGATAGCCTGCGATATGGGTGATTTGCCCTTCGCTCCGGCATCACTCGACATGATATGGTGTGAGGGCGCCATATATAATATAGGTTTCCAGCATGGCATAAACTTGTGGAGGCAATATCTCAAGCAAAATGGCTGGCTTGTTGTCAGCGATGCTGTTTGGTTTACAGAAGATCGTCCCGATGAGATTAGCAAGTTTTGGCATGATGCTTATCCAGAGATTGATACTATTGCCAATAAGGTGGAGCAGTTGCGGATGGCCGGTTATGAGGAGATAAAGACCATGCGGCTTCCTGATAACTGCTGGACAGAGAACTTCTATGAGCCACAATGTGAGGCTCAGCGACGTTTCCTGGCACGCTATCCAGACAATGCTACAGCGGCAGGTCTGATTGCCAACCAGCGCCATGAGGCTGCTCTATTCGAGCGTTATCATGAGTATTATGGTTATAGCTTCTTCATAGCAAGAAAGAAGTAATTTCATTTAGGGCGCAGCGAACAGTCAGGCGCTGCGCCTTATTTGTAATAATTGCATTTTGCTTCTTAATAACTTGTTTTCAATTCGCATCTTTATGCAAAAACAGGTAAAAATACAACATTTTGTGTATTATTTCCGCGAAAAAGTTTCATGGTGAGCAGATTTTTTAGTATATTTGCAAGCAGTTTAAATTCAAATAAGGTAAAATGATGATTTTGGATATGGAAATGTTAGAGGCTTTCTATAGCCAGTATGCCAGCAAAGTGAAAGCCACAAGGGAAGTGATGAAGCGTCCGTTGACCTATGCTGAGAAAGTGTTGTACGCACATGTGTTTTCAGCAGAAGGACTCAAACCACAGCGTAGGGGCACAGACTATGTTGATTTCCGGCCAGACAGGGTAGCGATGCAGGATGCTACGGCACAGATGGCACTTCTGCAGTTTATGAACGCAGGACAGAACAAGGTCGCAGTACCTGCAAGCGTGCATTGCGACCATCTTATTAAAGCCGATGAGGGTGCAGACATTGACCTTCCAACGGCAAGAACCACCAATAAGGAAGTTTATGATTTTCTAAAGTCAGTATCGGAGAAATACCATATCGGCTTTTGGGAGCCAGGAGCAGGCATCATCCATCAGGTAGTGCTTGAGAACTATGCCTTCCCAGGAGGTATGATGGTTGGTACCGACTCACATACCCCTAATGCCGGTGGACTTGGCATGGTAGCAGTTGGTGTCGGTGGCGCTGATGCTGTAGACGTGCTAACAGGGCAGCCGTGGGAGTTGAAGATGCCAAGGCTTATTGGCGTCAAGCTCAATGGCAAGCTCAGCGGATGGGCATCGCCAAAGGATGTGATATTGCAGATATTGGGCATGCTTACCGTGAAGGGCGGAACAAACGCCATACTGGAATACTTCGGTGACGGACTGAGCTCGTTGTCGGCAACGGGCCGTGCTACGATATGCAACATGGGAGCTGAGCTGGGCGCCACATGCTCACTTTTCCCATTCGACAACAATGCCAGCCTGTATCTCAGGGAGACTGGAAGAACTGCCGTGGCTGCCATGGCAGAGCAGAACGCCGCCGAGCTGAGGGCTGACGACGAGGTTGTTGCTTGTCCGGAGAAGTATTATGATACGGTTATAGAGATAGACCTTGACAAGCTCGAACCCCATCTTAACGGTCCCTTTACCCCAGATGCCGCGACACCAATTTCGCAGATGAAGGCTAAGGGAGCAGCCAATGACTATCCTATGGACGTAGAGGTAGGACTGATCGGCTCTTGCACCAATTCCAGCTATCAGGATCTTTGCCGTGCCGCTTCTGTTGCCCGTCAGGCTCTTGAGAAAGGCATCGTGCCTAAGGGTCAGCTGATTATCAATCCCGGCTCTGAGCAGATAAGGTTCACGGCAGAGCGTGACGGCATACTCGATGTGTTCAAGCAGCTTGGGGCAATTATTATGGCCAACGCCTGCGGTCCATGTATCGGACAATGGAAACGTCATACGGATGACAACAACAGGAAGAATGCTATTGTGACATCATTCAACAGAAACTTCAGACGACGTGCTGACGGCAACCCCAATACTTTCGCCTTCATCGGCAGCCCAGAGCTTACTACTGCGCTTGCCATAGCAGGCAGACTGGACTTCAATCCTTCCACCGACACACTTGTAGACAAGAATGGAAACAGCGTGAAGCTGGACGAACCATCAGGATATGAATATCCCCCACGTGGCTTCGATGTGCGCGACAAGGGATTTGTGGCACCCGATGATAATGTTGCTGACGTATCAGTTGTAATCAATCCCGACTCAGAGAGACTTCAGAAGCTGGAGCCCTTTGCACCATGGGACGGTAACGAGCTTGAGGACATGCCACTGCTTATCAAGACCGAGGGAAAATGTACAACGGACCATATATCCATGGCTGGACCATGGCTGAGGTTCCGCGGACATCTGCAGAACATCTCGGACAACCTGCTTATGGGTGCTGTAAATGCCTTCAACGGCAAGTCAAACAGTGTGAAATGCCAGCTGGACGGAACTTATGTTGAGGTATCGACAGCGGCAAAGGCTTATAAGGCAAAGGGCATATCGAGCATAGTTGTTGCTGAGGATAATTATGGTGAAGGCTCAAGCCGTGAGCATGCAGCCATGGAGCCACGCTACCTGAACGTGAAGGTGGTGCTGGCCAAGAGCTTTGCGCGCATACACGAGACCAACCTCAAAAAGCAGGGTATGCTCGCATTGACATTTGCCGACAGGAACGACTACGACAAGGTGCGCGAGGACGACCGCATTTCTGTTAATGGACTGAAGAACCTCGCACCTGGCAGCAAGCTCACAGTAACGCTGAAGCATGCTGACGGTACAAGCGAGTCTTTCGAGGCTGAACATACATATAACAATACCCAGATAGCGTGGTTCAAGGCTGGCAGTTGCCTTAATCTTCTGAGTAAAAACAAGTAAGTGAATAATTGACCATGAAGAAAGAATATCTAATATATAAACTGAGCGACGAGGTTAAGAACTCGTGCAAGATAGACAGGGACGCCTTCACCAAGTTTGGTGTGAAGAGAG
Source organism: Prevotella sp. P3-122 (assembly GCF_002251365.1). Classification (GTDB taxonomy): domain Bacteria; phylum Bacteroidota; class Bacteroidia; order Bacteroidales; family Bacteroidaceae; genus Prevotella. Next base: position 51,084 of record NZ_NPJH01000008.1, on the reverse strand, counting down.
GTCTTAGAAACGAGGACGGAAGCGGTGTCCTCGTGGGTCTCACCAACATAGGTAATGTTGTAGGTTATGAGCGTGACGACAAAGGCACGCTGCAACCTACCGAGGGAAAGCTCTACTACCGTGGCTACGAGCTTGACGACATAGTGTCGCCATTGCTCGCCGAGAAACGCTTCGGGTTTGAGGAAGTGGCATTCCTGCTGTTGTCTGGAAATCTTCCTGACAAGGAGGAACTGTCCGCGTTCCAAAGCCTCCTCAACGACAATATGCCGCTCGACCACCGTACGATAGTGCATATCATCGACCTTGAGGGCTCAGACATCATGAACATCCTGGCACGATGCGTATTGGAGATGTACACTTTCGACCCCAATCCTGATGACATATCGCGCGACAACCTCATGAGGCAGTCGATAGAGCTGATTGCTAAGTTTCCGACCATCGTTGCCTACGCATACAACATCTACCGCCACTCCGTACAGGGCAGGAGCCTGCACATCAGACACCCGAAGGAAGACTTGGGCATTGCAGAGAACTTCCTGTACATGTTGAAGCATCAGAACTATACTGAGCTTGACGCACGTATGCTCGACCTGCTGCTTGTCATTCAGGCTGAGCATGGAGGAGGTAACAACTCTACCTTCACTGTCAGGGTTACAAGCTCGACACGTACTGATACCTATTCCAGCATTGCTGCAGGCATAGGCTCTCTCAAGGGCCCCCTCCATGGTGGTGCGAACATCAAGGTCATTAACATGTTCCATCATCTGAAAGACCAGATTTCCGACTGGACAAACGTAGACGAGATAGATACTTATCTCAACCGTATGCTCGACAAGCAGGCTTACGACAACTCCGGACTTATCTACGGACTGGGACATGCCGTCTACACCATGAGCGACCCAAGAGCTGTAGAGCTGAAGAAGCTTGCAGGCGAGCTGGCACGTGAGAAGGGTAGGGAGAAGGAGTACGAGTTCCTGAAGCTCATTGAGCAGGAAGGCATAAAGTGCCTTACGGCCAGGGGCAGGGTGAAGCCGGTATGTGCAAACCTTGACTTCTATAGCGGTTTCATATACGAGATGATAGGCCTGCCGCAGGAAATATATACTCCAATATTTGCCATGGCACGTATCGTCGGATGGACGGCGCATCGCATAGAAGAACTGAACTTCGAGAGCCGCCGCATAATACGTCCGGCATATAAGAACATATTGGAGGGTAATACTTATATACCAATAAGCGAAAGATAGACCTGTCAACTATGCGGGAACTTGATGATTTTGAGATGTTGTGGCTTGCCAAGCGCAAGGAACTCCTTGCTGCTGACGACGAATACAGAAAGGCTACCGAGGGCTACAAGATGACAAGCGGTGCCGACTGGCTGCTATTTGGCACTCCTGTGGTTGCGGCGATAGTGTTTCTTGACTATTCTCCCTTAGGCAACGAGTGGCTTAACTGGCTGGCAGGTGCTGCCATTGCCGTGGTACTGTTCGTTGTGGCCGTATATATTAAATCGGTAGTCAATGGTATGCGCTCTCCTGTTGAGGTGGAAGAGGAAATCAAGCGCAGGTGCCGCGAGCAGTATGAGAAAACGGGCAAGCTCGACTGAACTCCTTTGATAAGTCTTCCTGTCCCCACCTCAGTCATCATGTTCCATTATGAGGTCGGCCATTATGGAGTCGCTTATGAATAGTCCTTTCCGTGTCAGCGACAGCATGTTGCCGTGGAGCTGCAACAGTTCCCCGGCAATATGCCTGTCTGCCGCTGATAAGATATATTGACGTTGGGTGTCAGGCAACTCATCAATATTTATGCCTTCTTTTGTACGTAGGGCGGTTGTGATGATGTCGTTGTAATGAGTAACGTCATCGATAACCTCACTTTCTGCTGGCAATATGCCCTCTGCTATGCTTTCCATGTATTTTCTTATATCAGAGACATTCCAACTGCGGATGCCATTTCCGTAGGAGTGTGCGGCGGCGCCTATCCCTATGTATGGCTTGTCCTGCCAATAGCTGCTGTTGTGCTGGGAGCGTAGGGACTTGCTTTGCCCTTTGCCGTCGTTAACGGTCAGTGCGAAATTGCTTATCTCGTAATGCTCGTAACCGGCATCACAGAGCCTGTCGATGAGTGTGGAATACATACTGGCACTCAGTTCCTCATCTATCTCTTTCACTTCTCCTTTTTCAAGCATCTTCCCAAGCGCTGTGCCCTCCTCGTACATCAGGCTATAGGCAGAAATGTGTTCCGGCTTGAGAGCCAGAGCCCTGCTGATGTCATCGTTCCATTCTTCTAAAGTCTCGTCTGGAAAACCGAACATCAGGTCGATGCTTATATTGCCAATCCCTGTCTTGCGAAGTATTTCTATGGCCCTTTCAGCCTGACTTGCAGTGTGCCTCCTGCGCAAAAAATGCAACCTGTCATCAGAGAAAGTCTGTATTCCCATGCTGACCCTGTTGACGGGCAAGCCCGACAGCAGCGACTGTGTAACATCATCGGGATTGCATTCCATGGTCACTTCTGCCTCGCTGTCTACGTCATACATATTATATATATATGAGAAAAGGCGTTGAAGATTGTATGCCGACAACTGCGAGGGAGTGCCGCCACCAAGGTATATGGTGTCGACATGCAGGCGATTTCCTGCTGACTTCTGCCTTATTTCCATCTCTCGGCACAGTGCAGAGACATAGTCATTTTGTAAAGTCAGCAATGTCGTGGAGTAGAAGCCACAATATATGCATCTGCTTGCGCAAAATGGTATGTGTATGTATAATCCTGTCATTTGTGGATGCAAAAATACTAATAAGTCATAAAATATTGCAAGGTTTATGACTTTTTCTTTGGCAGTATCATAAAAAATTCCTAACTTAGACGGCGATTTTGGAGAAGTATTCTTCCTCCAGACAGTAGAAAGACTTATTACTAACAACTTAAATCTTTTGATATGAGAGTATATCAGACTAATGAAATCAAGAACATTGCCCTCGTTGGCAGTGCGGGTTCAGGCAAGACCACTCTTGCCGAGAGTATGCTGTTCGAAGCCGGTATCATCAAACGCCGTGGCACAGTGGAAGCCAAGAATACGGTGAGTGACTATTTCCCGGTTGAGCAAGAATATGGATATTCGGTGTTCCCAACAGTGTTCCATGTAGAATGGAACAACAAGAAACTCAATATAATTGACTGTCCTGGTTCAGACGATTTTGTTGGCGGTGCCATTACTGCGCTTAACGTTACCGACGAGGCCGTGATACTTATCAATGGTCAGTATGGTCCTGAGGTTGGAACACAGAACCATTTCCGATATACAGAGAAACTCAAGAAACCCGTAATATTCCTTGTTAACCAGCTTGATAGTGACAAGTGCGACTTCGATTCCATTATCTCAAATATGCAGGAGATTTATGGCCCGAAGTGTATTCAGATACAATATCCTATAGAGACTGGCCCAGGCTTCAATGCACTCATCGACGTGCTGCTTATGAAGAAGTATTCATGGAAACCCGAGGGTGGTGCTCCTATCATCGAGGATATTCCTGCCGAGGAGATGGACAAGGCCATGGAATTGCACAGGGCTCTTGTTGAGGCTGCTGCCGAGAACGACGAAGGACTGATGGAGAAGTTCTTCGAGGAGGAGGCGCTTACGGAGGACGAGCTCCGTGAGGGAATACGCAAGGGACTTGTAACCCGCTCCATCTTCCCTGTATTCTGTGTTTGTGCGGGCAAGGACATGGGTGTCAGGAGACTTATGGAGTTCCTTGGCAACGTAGTACCTTTCGTCAGCGAGATGCCAAAGCTGCATAACACACGTGGTGAGGAGGTTACTCCTGACACCAACGGCCCAGAGTCGCTCTACTTCTTCAAGACTGGTATGGAGCCACACATCGGTGAGGTTTCCTACTTCAAGGTTATGAGCGGTAGCGTTAAGCCTGGTGACGACCTCGCCAATGCAGACCGCGGCTCGAAGGAGCGCATCGGACAGATATACGCATGTGCAGGTGCCAATCGTATTCCTGTAGACCAGCTGTGCGCAGGTGATATTGGCTGTACTGTAAAGCTGAAGGATGTCAAGACGGGCAATACATTGAACGGCAAAGACGTTGAGCAGCGTTTCGACTTCATAAAATATCCTAACTCCAAGTACTCACGCTCCATCAAGGCTGTCAATTCTTCAGAGACTGAGAAACTCATGGCAGCCATGCTTAAGATGCGTCAGGAAGACCCGACATGGGTTGTTGAGCAATCCAAGGAGTTGCGCCAGACCATTGTGCATGGTCAGGGTGAGTTCCATCTGCGCACATTGAAGTGGCGTTTGGAGAACAACGAGAAGATACAGGTGCAGTTCGGTGAACCGAAGATACCTTATCGTGAGACCATTACCAAGATGGCACGTGCAGACTACCGTCACAAGAAACAGAGTGGTGGTGCCGGACAGTTTGGTGAGGTTCACCTCATCGTTGAGCCATATGCTGAGGGTATGCCAGATCCGACAACATACAAGTTCAATGGTCAGGAGTTCAAGATGAACATCAAGGGTCGTGAGGAAATCAACCTTGAGTGGGGCGGCAAGCTCGTATTTATCAACTCTGTAGTTGGTGGTGCCATTGATGCGCGCTTCATGCCTGCCATCCTGAAGGGTATTATGGAACGTATGGAGTCTGGTCCTCTCACAGGTAGCTACGCCCGTGACGTACGTGTAATCGTCTATGATGGCAAGATGCACCCTGTAGACTCTAACGAGCTTTCGTTCATGCTCGCTGCACGTCATGCTTTTGCGGCAGCATTCAAGGAGGCTGGTCCAAAGATTCTTGAGCCAATCTACGACCTTGAGGTATATGTGCCTTCCGACTTCATGGGTGACGTGATGAGCGATCTTCAGGGACGCCGTGCCCTTATCATGGGTATGGACAGCGAGGCTGGCTATCAGAAGCTTCAGGCCAAGATACCATTGAAGGAGCTCTCCAACTATAGCATTGCACTTAGCTCGCTCACAGGTGGACGTGCTTCGTTCACTACAAAGTTTGCAAGCTACGAGCTTGTTCCGAACGACATCCAGCAACAGCTCATCCAGGCACATGAGGCTGAGGAGGAAGAGTAATGGTGAATTGTTAGAATTCTGAAAGTATTAATCTATTAACGCCTGGCATGAAACATTTCATTGTTGGGCGTTTTTTTCTAAAAATAGCGAAACAATTGTATTATGAATGGTATTATTGAATGGTATTCGGCTTTCTCGTCAACGGAGCAAGTGTTCTGGGCTTGTGCCATCATAGGGTCGGTCATTTTCCTGATACAGCTTGCTTGTACCTTGATAGGTATGGATGCAAGCGATGTTGAGGTTGATTTCGATGGTGCCAATACTCTTGACATGGGGGGTGGCATGTCGTTGTTCTCCGTAAGGGCGCTTGTCAACTTCCTCGTAGGTTTCGGATGGGCAGGAGTGAGCCTTCGTTCGGCAATATCCAGTGATATTGTGCTTTACGTTGTGAGCTTTGCGGTCGGCCTGTTCTTTGCGTGGCTTGTAAGGGCCTTGATGAATAAGTTGCTAAAACTTGAGCGCAATGGTGCCTTTTCCATCAATGAGGCCATTGGCAAGACATCAAGCGTGTATCTGCGCATTCCTGCAGAGAGAAAGGGACATGGCAAGGTACAGGTTAGCATTCGAGGCTCTGTGCATGAATTTCCTGCTGTCACGGATGGCGAGGAGTTGCGTACAGGAACAATGGTGAAGGTGGTTTCCGTAGTCGAGGATTCCGTCTTGCTTGTTTCTCAGTTACAGTAGCGCGAGAAAATATGGGATAAGTATTTAACGATAAATTATAATTATGGAATCAATGTATGTAATCTTAGCATTAGTAATATTGGTTTTTGGTACCATCCTTGGTCTTATAAACCGATATCGTCGTTGCCCGTCCGACAAGATACTTGTCATCTATGGCGGTCACAAAAGTAAAGGGTCGGCAAAATGCGTTCATGGAGGTGGTGCCTTCGTGTGGCCGGTAATAGAGGACTATCAGTATCTGAGTCTGACACCAATCTCTATTGATGCCAATCTTACAAATGCTCTTTCAAAGCAGAATATCCGTGTGGATGTTCCTTGCCGCTTCACTGTGGGTATCTCTACCGAGGCCGACAGCATGACAGCAGCAGCAGAGCGTCTGCTCGGCCTGTCGGCAGCCCAGATACAGGAGCTTGCAAGAGATATCCTCTTTGGTCAGCTGCGTCTTGTTATTGCCACAATGAGCATTGAGGAGCTGAACTCCGACCGTGACAAGTTCCTTGAGAGCATATCCACAAACGTTGAGGTGGAGCTCAAGAAGATTGGTCTGCGTCTGATAAACGTTAACGTTACCGACATCAAGGATGAGTCTGGCTATATCGAGGCTCTTGGCCGAGAGGCTGCAGCCAAGGCTATCAACGAGGCTAAGGTGAGAGTAGCAGAGCAGGACAAGGTTGGAGAGATTGGTAAGGCAGAGGCCGACCGCGAGACACGTATCCGTACGGCAGAGGCTAATGCTGAGGCTGTAAAGGGTGAGAACGAGGCCAAGGTTGCCATTGCCAATTCAGAGGCTTACCGCCGCGAGCGTGAGGCTGAGGCACAGCGCAGGGCCACTGCCTCGGAGAAGGTGCAAGAGGCCAAGGCTCTTGAGGAAGCCTATGCAGCACAGAAAGTTGCCGAGGAGGCACGTGCGGAGCGTGAGCGCTCAACACAGAATGCCAACATCCTTGTACCACAGGAGATAGAAAAGCGCAGAAGAATTATCGAGGCCGAGGCCGAGGCCGAGAAGATACGTGTCAATGCCAAAGGTGATGCCGACGCAATCTATGCCAAGATGGAGGCCGAGGCCAAAGGTCTTTATGAGATTCTTACAAAGCAGGCTTCCGGTTACAAGGAAATGGTTGTCGCCGCCGGTGGTGATGCCACTAAGGCATATATGCTGTTGCTGCTCGAGAAGTTGCCAGAGCTTGTCAAGACGCAAGTGGAGGCCGTCAAGGGTATTAACATCGATCATGTAACGGTTTGGGATGGTGGAAATACAGCCGATGGAAAAGGCTCTACAGCCAACTTCCTTTCCGGACTTATGAAGTCGGTACCTCCACTTAACGAACTGTTCGACATGGCTGGTCTGAAACTCCCCGAGTATCTGGCCAAGGAAGGAGAGAAGAAACCAGATGAGGGTCCAAAGACGGATAAAAAGAAAGAGTAGTACTATATTTTTAATATGTGAAGAGGATGTGCCATAATTGCGTATGGTGCATCCTCTTTTTTATATACGCTCTCACCAGTTGTTATTATGGCTCAGTAGAAACATGGGGATAGACTAAATGCAAAGCTTTGCGTGGGCAGATGCAAAGCTTTGCGTGGGCGGATGCAAAGCTTTGCATTGGCGGTTGCAAAGCTTTGCGTTGGCGGTTGCAAAGCTTTGCGTTGGCAGATGCAATGCTTTGCGTGAGATTGGCAAAGTTGGCACACAGAAATCGTTAGTCCTATTCTGGATAAGATAAAAGGGGAAAAGACGCACCATACGGATTGCTGAAGCCCCAAGAGCAGTTCTACTGAACTGCTGTATGCGCAAAAGCATAGATAATAGCAAGTGCAGATAACGCTTTTACGCTTACAACGCATACATACAACGGTATTCGCTGAATAGTTACTTATAACCAGTGGGTTGTTAATAATATTTAAATGCATAAAAGAAACAATTGTCTATTCGGTTAAAATTTGTAATTTAGTCGCGTTTTTCGTGACTATCTAATTTATTTGTCAACATATAAATATCCTTTGCAATGAGTGATTGCGCCACAACGGGGTGTGACTATCTTACTCATCTGGTATTGATGTTGGCAATTATTAATAATAAAAAAGAGCAAATAGACTATTTCTAGACAATTATAAATTTGACAAATGTATAATATATCTGAAACGCAAAGAAACAAACAACAGCACGAGTATTGATGCCAGAGCTGTTCTTACCCCTGAGACGGGAGGAATGATGCGTCCGCAGCACTGGCGATAAGGCAAATCAAAACAGAAACAATTAAAAACATGGCATGGCAACGGATGCACGCATGCCGAACAACAAAAAACAGTATGATAAAGAAATACTTATCAACTCTGTCTCTTTGCTTGATGATGACCCTTTCGGTCAATGCACAGGAAGAGACGCAGCAGTCGTTGTTGCCCATCAACGAACCGCTGACTGAAAACACAGGCTCGTTCACCAATGCCGTGCTTATGACGGGTACTAATGTCAGTGGTATCGTAGCAACAGGTGGTAAGGGTACAGCTACTCTTTCACTTGATACTGACCCTGATGCAGAAGGCGTACAGGCATACGCCGTAGCTGAAAACGAGGTGGTTACATTCTCATGGGTATCATATCAAGGATGGGTTAACAGTAAAGTCGACAATGTTGCCATCCTTAACAGTGAGGGCAAGACTGTAGCCGGTTATTCGTACGACCTTAATGGCTGTAGCATAACTGATGTACAGATTGGCGGCGAGACAGCACCTCTGTTTGAGGCTTTCTCCGATCAGGGATATGTAGGCTCAAAGAGTGCAAACGGATGGGTTGCAAAGACGGGACAGGCATATCTGGCAGACAATGCCAACAACACTGTAGTAACTGTAAAGGTATACGGCAAGGGATATGTGGAAATAAACCTGAAGAACGAAAAGCGTAGCATCGACAAAACATACTCAACGATGTTGCCCGACGGATTCAAGGTTGACCTCGCTTCTCTCAACATCACCAATGTCAGCGCCAACGCCGACCGCTCGCTGGGTATCAACCAGCTGAAGATCACTTCTGACGAGTCGACAGTGAAGTTTGTTGATTATACTGTGAACAGAATGTTGGGCGAGACAGTGCTCGACAGCTACACAGCAACAAACATCGAAGGTGCTACCATTACACTGCCGCAGGCTCCATGGTATGATGCCAACGGGCAGAAGTACATCTATATGGACGACGATGTGAATGGTACCCTTGCAGAAGGTGCTGTCTACAACATTACATATAAGGCTGCCGAGAAATACGCCTGGTCGATGAATGCCGTTGACGGTGAAGGCGTTATTCTGAAAGAGAATGTGGCAACGGGCGAAACATTCGAAGGCGATAACGTAACGATTGGATTCCCACGCTATGTCAGAGTAGAGGTGGCTGCAACAGCTGACGCACCTGCCGACACATTGCTCTATTCGACATCAGCAATAAGCAGCCAATACAGAAAGGATGTTGCCATCACGGAAAACAATCAGGTAGTGAACATCACTTATGCTGCAACCGACAAGAATCACGTAGTATACTATACCGAGGCAGAGGATATTTCTTCGTACTATCTGAAGGAACTCACCACAAGCAACGCAGCAGTACGTGCCTCACAGGGTAGGGCTGCTTACCTCGATTACGATGCACAGCTTGTGAAGCTAACAGCAGGTGTCTACAATGTAACAGCCGGTCTGTTTGACGCAAGCAAGGGTTATGAGACTTCTGCTGACACTGTTCGTTTCGGTTTCAACAGGGCTGTCGCTCTTGAGTTTGCAATTAATGCTGTGAACCTTTCCGAGCAGACAAAGGAGCTTGTTGTTGCTAAAGACGGTTATTTGTCATGGATGAAAGGTGGAAACGCCAACTGGGGTCTTGACTACTTGTATATCCAGAAAGTGAGCGACGAGGTTCCTTATGTAGAAGTGAGCAACATTGCTGACGCAAAGGCTCTGACCAATGGTACTCCTGTAGCCCTGACACTCACTGGCGCAAAGGTTTCGCTCTCTTCTGTTACCAATGATGGTGAGATTTTTTCTCCTTCTTATTCATATATCGAGGATGAGACAGGCTCTATGGCTCTCGCACGCGAAGTTGCCTCATCATTGACTCCGAACATCGTAAGAAACCAGGCTTATACAGGTACTCTCTATGGCTCATTCGCTTTTGATACCTATGGACGTCCTATCTTCAGCGTAACGGCAAAGACTGCATCGTCGGCTCTCGAGGCTACTCCTTGCGAGATTGTTCCTACAGAGGTGGCTGTCAGCGACGTCAATACCGAGGAAGGCTTCAACAGTTATTACGGCAAGTATGTACAGCTGACCAATGTGGCATGGGGCAAGAAGTCTGATGACTATAGCAATGACTATTACCTTATAGCAACACGTACTGAGGGCGAGGGAGAGACTGCCGTAGAGGTAAGCGACTCCATCCTTTTTTATGACGGCTTCTACCAGTTCCCGGCAAGCCTGCCCAACTTCCTGAGCTTCAAGAGTATCAACGGTTTTGTTGAGAAGTTCTATGATGGTACCATTACGTTCTATCCATTCGGTGCAAACGATCCTGTTGTGAAGTCGGCAATACCTGTAGCCAATATAGGTGCTCTTAAGGATGTACCAGAAGGTGAGGACATAGCCCTGACACTTGACAAGGCTGTTGTTACAGCGAACGTAATGGGCCACAGCGGTTCAGTGATGTTGCTCGAGGATGCTACAGGTGGTATTCAGGTGCAGGGCTCTAACGCATGGTTTGGAACAGAGGGATTGTCAGACGCACTTGGACTTACACGCGACAGTCTTGAGATTTCCGGTACCGTTTATTGCCGCATGGAGAGCAAAGGTATGATTGCTCTGAACGACAGTACCCTTGAGAGGTCTCAGTATACCGTCAACCCAGAGCTGGTAGCTGTAAACCCAACTGTTGTTGATCTAAACAAGGTTCTTGACAACAACTATCTGAACAGACTGCTTAAGGTTAACAAACTCTCTATTGCAAACAAGGAAGTAGAAAGTTATGGCTATGTTAATATTGAGCCATACTTCGTACAGGGTACAGACTCTGTAGGCATCTACGACATGTTCCAAAAATTGGAGTATGACGCTTCTTACAACCCATTGGAGATACCGTTTATCAAGTCAGTTACCGGTATCATAATCGAAGGCTCTGAGGAAACAGATTGGAGTCCTGCTACTCCTAACACTCTTGCTCCGCTCGCTATAGAGTATGTGGTATTCAAGAATTTCGCCGACAACGAGATCTTTATTCCTACTGCCGATGCTGTAGCACAGGCCGTTTCAGAAGGCTGGTTCGAGGGCGGACAGACTCTGAACAACAACAAGAATGGTACCATAGATCCTACTACAGGTCTTGGCTGTGACGCTACGAGAATGCAATACGCTGGTGTTAAGAAGGGTAATGCCGCCAAGTCTGTTACCGTTTATGTAACTGGCTTGCAGGAAATCAGGGGCTTCGCAGCTTCTACCAGCAGCACTGACAACCGTGCTTTGGAAATCTCTGCCGAGAACATCGAGGACAACAGCGTTTCTACTGCTATTGCCGACAATGCTCCTAACGTAACCAGTGTGGCAACACTTGCTCTCGACCCAGAAGCAAGCTACATCGTTTCGTTCAATGGTGTTGACGAGTCGCATGTTAAGGGTGCCGACGTTGCCCTCTTCGGTATATGGTTCGTAAAGGATGCTAAGACCGTAGGCATCAAGGACATCAATGCTAATGAGAACATCAGCAACATGTTCAACGCCGAGGTTTACACCATCAATGGTGTTAAGGTTCGCAACGCCGGTCAGGGACTCAATGGCCTGAAGAAGGGCGTTTACCTGATTAACGGCAAGAAGGCTGTTGTGAAATAGACTCACCCCCAGCCCCTCTCCAAGGGGAGAGGGGAGGTAAATAGTCATAAAGAACAAAGGGCGAAGGGACTTTAAACCTTCGCCCTTCGTTTTTTTTACCTCATCCGAAACATGGAGTGATGTCTTATAGAATTAAGCTTAAAGAGAGTCTGATATACCTGTCATTGTTTACGCTTTTGCGCTTACAGCGCGACCATCACTTGCATGATAATAACCCAGGGTGTCGCTACGCTCTACCCTGGGCTATGCGCTTTTGCGCTTACAGCGCGATAATTACTCCTTTGACCTTTGTCCTTTAACCTTTGACCTTTGATTTGTCCTTCGTTATTCGCCCTTTGATTTCACTCCTTCGCCCTCCATCCTATCCCAAAACGAATAATTAGATAAGTTGTTTTAGATAGAAAGTTTTCCAAAATGGTTTTGTATAATATTGTGTTATAGTGACTTGACATAAATTAACAGAAGAAAAGTTGTCCAAAATGAAAATTATACGAGTATTTTGGTTAACTTTGCGGTGCAATCGTAAGTATGTTATGGTTGCCCAAATTAAGACAAATATCCAATTATCTAATTATTATCTTTATAATGGTATGATACAGACGGTAGTAAAGCGCGACGGTAGGGTCGTGGGCTTTAACGAGCAAAAAATCATGGGTGCCATCCGCAAGGCGATGATGCACACGGATAAGGGTGAGGATGCGCAGTTGTTGCAGCAGATAACCGACCACATAAGTTTCAAGGGCAAGTCACAGATGACCGTAGAGGCCATACAGGATGCCGTGGAGGTGGAGCTGATGAAGAGCAAGCGCAAGGATGTGGCACAGAAGTACATCCAGTATCGCAACCAGCGCAGCATAGCACGCAAGGCCAAGACCCGTGCCGTGTTCCTCGACATTGTGAACATCAAGAACAACGATGTCACGCGTGAGAACGCAAATATGAATGCCGACACTCCCGCGGGAATGATGATGAAGTTTGCCTCGGAGACCACAAAGCCTTTCGTTGACGACTACCTGCTGTCAGAGGAGGTACGTGACGCCGTGAAGCACAACTATCTGCATATTCACGACAAAGACTATTATCCCACCAAGTCGCTTACCTGCTGTCAGCATCCTCTCGACAATATCCTCGACCACGGCTTTACGGCCGGCCATGGCTCGTCGCGTCCGGCCAAGCGCATAGAGACGGCTGCCGTACTGGCATGCATATCCCTTGAGTGTGCGCAGAATGAGATGCACGGCGGACAGGCCATACCGGCATTCGACTTCTACCTTGCACCGTTCGTAAGGACGAGCTTCATAGAGGAGGTGAAGTCACTGGAACAACTCTTGGGAGAGGACCTCAGCAGGCTATATCATACTCCCATCGATGACTATATTGTCAGGCCGCTCGACGGGCTTACGGGAGACGAGCGCACCATACAGCATGCCATCAACAAGACCACGGCACGTGTACACCAGTCGATGGAGGCGTTCATCCACAACATGAACACCATACACTCACGCGGTGGAAACCAGGTGGTGTTCTCCTCCATAAACTATGGTACCGACACGTCAGCTGAGGGACGCTGCATCATGAGGGAATTGCTCAATTCGACTTACGAGGGAGTGGGCAACGGTGAGACTGCCATCTTCCCAATACAGATATGGAAGAAGAAACGTGGCGTGAACTATCTGCCCGGCGACCCCAACTACGACCTCTACGAGCTGGCGTGCAAGGTGACGGCACGCAGGTTCTTCCCCAACTTCCTGAACCTCGACGCCTCTTTCAACCAGAGTGACGAGTGGAGGGCTGACGACCCGAAGAGGTATCTGCATGAGGTGGCAACCATGGGATGCCGCACGAGGGTATTCGAGAACCGCTTTGGTCCAAAGACTTCCGTGGCACGCGGCAACCTCTCGTTCACAACCATCAACATTGTGAGGCTCGCCATAGAATGTATGGATATAGCAGACGAGAAGGAGCGCATAGACAGCTTCTTTGCCAAGCTTGACAACCTGCTTGAGGTTGCGGCGCGACAGCTCGACGAGCGGTTCCAGTTTCAGAAGACGGCCTTCGCAAAGCAGTTCCCACTGCTAATGTCGAAGCTGTGGCTTGGATGCGAGAAACTGAAAGCTGGTGACACCATAGAGAACGTCATCAACCAGGGTACTCTTGGCATAGGCTTCATCGGACTTGCCGAGTGTCTGAAGGCACTTGTAGGCGTTCACCATGGAGAGAGCGAGAAGGCGCAGGAGCTGGGATTGAGGATTGTGACATATATGCGCGACCGGTGCAACGGCTTTGCCGAGCAGTACCATCACAACTATAGCGTGCTGGCAACTCCTGCCGAGGGACTGAGTGGCAGGTTTACAAAAGGCGACCGCAAAGACTTTGGCGTTATAGAGGGAGTGACAGACCGCGACTATTATACCAACTCCAACCACGTACCTGTATACTACAAGTGTGCGGCAAGGCATAAGGCTGAGGTTGAGGCACCATATCATGACCTGACACGGGGAGGACATATATTCTATGTTGAGATTGACGGTGACGCCACTCATAACCCGCAGGTGATAATGAGGGTTGTCGACATGATGGACAAGTATAATATCGGCTACGGCTCTGTCAACCATAACCGCAACCGCTGCATGGATTGCGGATATGAGAATGCCCAGGCCGAGATGGCGGAATGCCCGCATTGCGGAAGCAATAATATAGACAGGCTGCAACGCATCACGGGATATCTGGTGGGTACTACGGACAGGTGGAACCATGCCAAGCTCTCGGAGCTTAACGACCGTGTGACGCATGTGGACAACTGCAATCCCATAGGCGAATGATCAGGGTACTGGACATAATAGAAGACACCATGGTGGACGGAACAGGGCTGCGCACCAGCATCTATGCTGCTGGCTGCGCACACCGCTGCCCGGGTTGTCATAATCCCCAGTCGTGGGATTTCGGCGCGGGACGGCTGATGTCTACAGAAGAGATAATGGACATTATCAAGGCCGACCCTTTTGCCGATGTTACCTTCTCTGGTGGAGACCCTATGTATCAGGCTGACGGCTTTGCAGAGCTTGCAGCCGCCATCAAGCGTGATACGGACAAAACAATATGGTGCTATACCGGCTTCACCTTTGAGGAACTTCTTGCCGATGAGACTAAGCACAGGCTGCTTAGTCTGATAGACGTGCTGGTGGACGGCCAGTTCGTGCTGTCGCTCCGCAACCTTGATTTGCCTTTCCGTGGCAGCTCCAACCAACGTATCATAGACGTTCCGCAGTCTATGAGGGAACGTAGAGCAGTAAGCTATTTATTATAGGCGGGCTGAGCGCAATCCCACCTTTTTATTCACCATCCATGTTGGTTGCGAAGTATTTCCATAGCGGAGCAGCCATCATGGCCTGATGGAACTCGTCGTTTTGCAGCAAGCGCAACACCTCGTCCCTGTCCATCAGTACTACCTTTATGTCTTCCGACTCTTCCAGGTGCTGCCCTGAAAGTCTCTCTACTCCTTTGGCAATAAAGGTATGGCTGTAGTTAGTGCATGCCCCGGCGTTCGGACTTACGGTCATGAAGTGCCTCCATGCTCCACCGCCAAATCCCGTTTCCTCGTACAGCTCACGCTTGGCCGCCTCCATAGGGTCTTCGCCGTCCTCTACGCAGCCGGCTGGTATCTCGTAGCCTGTCAGGTGTTGTGCATGACGGTATTGCCTCTCCATGAGGAACTTCCCGTCCTTAGTGATGGCAATGACATTGCAGAATTCCGGATATTCCAGGACGTAGAAGTCCTGTATCTCCGCTCCCGTGGGCAGTTTTACATGCTCGCGCCTGGCCGTAAGCCAAGGTTTATTAAACAAGTACTCGCTTTCGAGAACCTCCCATTCCATAGGGTCTTTTGCAACTTTACTCATATTGTGTCTGATGTGTTTTATGTTCCGTGATTTTCCTATAGTTGTCACTCTGTCCTTAAGTCTTCCGCAACCATAGCTCCGGCATCATCCTCAGGCAGCTTGTATCTGACGGTTCTGTCGGCGAGGTATATATGTGTGAGTGTATGGTCGAGGGCGTTGAGGGTCTGTTCCCTGTTGTCGGGTTTCAGCTGACATTCCCAGACAGTAATGCAATGCCATCCCATGTCAGCAAGCCTTTTCTGCTCCTCAACGTCCCGTTGCCTGTTGCGGTCTATCTTCCTTTGCCAGAAGTCGACATTTGTTTTCGGCATCCTGAAGAAGCGGCATCCCTCGTGGCCGTGCCAGAAGCAGCCGTTGACAAAGATCACCGTATGGTATTTGCGCAGCACGATGTCGGGATGTCCGGGCAGACGTGGGTGGTTCAGCCGGAACCTGTAACCACGTCCGAAGAGAAATCTTCTTACTGTCAGTTCCGGTTTGGTGTCCTTGCTGCGTATGGCAGCCATGTTGTTGTGCCGTTGGCTGTCGGATAGTCGGTCCATACCTGTCTTGTTCTTGTCAAAGTATTGCCATCGCATTATTGCCGGCCCGATGATGTGTGTGTCTGCATCATGGAAGCTGCTGATAACAAAAAAGGAAGAACCAGTAAACTGTTCTTCCCTTACGCTTTTATTGTGGGTGGTGATGGATTCGAACCACCGAAGGCATCGCCAGCAGATTTACAGTCTGCCCCATTTGGCCACTCTGGTAACCACCCGTTATTTCAAAAGCGATGCAAAGGTATGGCTTTATTTTGAAAATAAAGAATAATGCTTTTGTTTTTTGTATTTGTTAACAGTATGGCCTGTGGCAATAACGCCGCTCAATGCTGTTGACGAATGACTTTGACTGATGATGAAAGAAAAGGTGAGGAAAGTAATCGGTATCACTTTCCTCACCTTTTAAAAGTGGTTGTCAGCCTTATCAGTCAGACGGGGTTTACGTTACTCTTCGTTGAGAGGTACGGCGAAATATCCCTTCTTGCCTGTTGGGTATATACCCTGGACGTAGAGCACGGGGTCTTTGCTTGTAGATGCGGCCTTGACAATCTTCTGCAGGTCGTCGATGGTCTTCATGCTCTCGTCATTGATCTTCTGGATTATGAAGCCGCGTGTTATGTTGGCGTTCTTCAGGGCTCCGTTGTTTACCTTGATGACCTCCAGTCCGTAGCTTATGTTGAGCTGTTTCTTCTGGTCGGCTGTAATCTCGCGGAAGTTTCCACCGAGCACGTCAAGGTCGGCAGGCTTCACTACAGCTGTTGTGCCTTGTTCGTTTTTCAGCGTCACGGTCTTGGTAGTCTTCTTCTTGTCGCGCATGTAAGTAAGGGTGAGTTTGTCTCCAGGACGCTTGCTTGCCATTATTTCCTGCAGCTCTGCCATCTTGGTAATCTTCTTGTCGTCTACAGATACTATAACGTCACCTTCCTTCAGCCCTGCCGATGCTCCAGCTCCGTCGTCATCAACCTTGGCTACGTATACGCCCTCGTTGGTTCCGAGGTCAACATCCTCGCCCTTGTCCTTCTTGCTGTTGATATAGTTGAGAACGTCGCCACCCTGAATGCCGAGCAATGCGCGCTGTACGCTACCATATTTCTTCAGGTCGTCAACAACCTTGTTCATGATGGTAGTAGGGATTGCGAAGCCATATCCGCTGTAACTGCCGGTAGGGGAGTACAGCATGGCGTTGATGCCCACAAGCTCTCCCTGTGTGTTTACGAGCGCACCGCCGGAGTTGCCCTGGTTGATGGCAGCGTCGGTCTGTATGAAGCTCTCAAGGCCATTTGCTCCCAGTGAGCGTGCCTTCGCACTTATAATGCCGGCCGTAACGGTATTGTTGAGTCCAAATGGATTGCCCACGGCAATTACCCATTCACCAACCTTCAGTTTCTCAGAGTCGCCTATGTTGAGGCATGGCAGGTTCTTGCCGTCTACCTTGATAAGGGCAAGGTCGGTGGTCTTGTCTGTGCCGATGATGCGTGCCGAGAATTCGCGGTTGTCGTTCAGCGTTACCGTAAGCTCGTCAGCTCCCTCAACCACGTGGTTGTTTGTGACGATATATCCGTCGGGGCTAATGATGACTCCCGAGCCTGTGGCTTCCTTCTTTGGTGTCTGCACCTGTCTCTTGCGAGTGCCACCCTGTGGGTTTCCGAAGAAGCCGAACGGGTCGGAGAAGAAGTCGGAGAACGGGTCACCCTGTACCTCAATGGTCTGCACCTTGGAGTTCTGCACATATTTAATATGTACGACAGCAGGCAGAGCCTTCTCGGCAGCATAAGTGAGGTCTACTGGCTGTCCGGCAATCTGAGCTGCGGGACCTGCTGCGTTAACTTTGTAGAATGTGCCTGCGGAAATAGCCATTGCTATGATGCAGAAGGCTGCAAGCAGATAGTTTGAATACTTTTTCATGTCTACTAATTGTTTTATGATACTTTTTATATGTTTTAATTTCCTCTTGTTGTCTGTGGCCTGACCGGCTCCTGTTGCGGTATGTCTCTGCTGTGGGTCATACGGCAGTAGGATTTTAGCATCCACAGGAATTTGTCTGCAAATATAGAAGTAAAAATTTGGAAATTGTCAAAAACGGCCGTTTCTTTATCTGAATTTAACAATTCTATTTTCACACTTAACGGCTCTTAAAGCGAAGGATATATGTTTTTACATTCGTTTAAACCGTTAACAATGGTGAAAGCATAGTGTCGGGTTGTGAGTGACGTTTTTAATTTCATGTTATAGCTCCAACAGTTTCTTTAAAGGAGTTGATTGAAATTTTTATTGTCAGCTGGCTTGTAATTCGGAATTTATTTGTATTTTTGCAACACAATAAAGGCAGTGTCCCGGCTTTGTCGCTGGCACATATGTTTGTGCGAGAGGAAAGTCCGGGCAGCGCAGGGAGCTCCACTTCCGAAAATAGAAGCTATTGGTGACAGTAGGCTCAGGCAGAAGAGAACGACCGCCGGACATGTGCCGGTAAGGGTGAGAAGGTGGTGTAAGAGACCACCAGCCGATGGGTGACCATTCGGGCTGTGCCGGCTGGAGGCTGCAAGTTCGTGTAAACCATCGTTTGAGGGTGCCCGCCCGACTCTGCAGAGACGATGGAGGGTAGAACGCTTAAGTTGCAGGGTGACTTGCAAATTAGATAGATGACAGAGCACCGCATGGCTTGCCTTGCGGGACAGAACCCGGCTTATAGGGGCGCTGCCTTGTTTTTTTATGGGTATAACGGGACATGTGCGTATGCTGGTTACAATAGTTGTACATCACATATCGAGCCCCATCGAACATCTTATATATAATATTGAATTATGAGACCATTGATTGAAGACAGCTATCAGCAGCAAATGTTGAGGAAAATAGCTCTACGGTCGTCTGAGGACGGCTTTCCGAAATATACAGATTTTGGAGTTGACAAGGAAAGTGTTGAGGACTATCTGTCGGAAAAGCAAGACGTCTTGAACCTTCGGGGCAGTCAGACCAGGCAGTTTACCGTGGTTGGTTGCCTGATACTTGTACCCGCTCTCATAGCTTCGGGCTTTGACCATACCCAATCGCCATTCGGTGATAAGACCTCATTGGTGTCCATGCTCGGTGGAGTAGTGCTGGCTGCATGCTGGTGGGGACTGAATTCCTGGAGGGTGAACAGAAAGTTGAAGGCCATATGCAATCAAGAGATAGAAGCATACCTGAGGGCTGTAGAGGAATATTGAGAAATAGGATGCACGAGGAAATATAGTAGAAACACAAACATTATATATATTAAATGGAAGAGAACAAATTACCGGATTTCATGAGTTATAAGGACAAGTTCAGCGCAAATGGCTTTGTAGAGAAAATCTCACGTATAGCCAAGCGCGCAGGTGCAAAGCTTGTCTACGTGGCACTCGTGTTATATTACACATTACAGAGTGACAAGGTGTCGGTCAAGGACAAAGCTGTCATCATTGGTGCGCTGGGCTATCTTATCAGCCCCCTCGACCTTATTCCAGACGCCTTTCCCATAGCAGGTCTTACCGATGACCTTACCGTCCTGCTGTATGTTGTGAAAAAAGTGTGGGGCGACGTGTCCGATGATGTCAAGGACAAGGCTAAGTCAAAGCTGTCCCAATGGTTTGACGAGGAGGAGATTGAGGAGACCGAAGAGCTTGGCCTGTAGTCCTCCTGTTTATTTCACTTTGTATGGTGTACAGTTTGATGTGCAAAAATTGAATATCCTAATTCTGAAGTTCATGTCGGTAATTGTCGCGCTGTAGGCGCAGAAGCGCTCTACCCTGGGCTATGTTCTTCTGCGCTTACAGCGCGTGCTGGTCAATGTGTTTTCTGCGAGCGAGTAGTCAGAGTAAATCAGGAACAGTTCCATTTTGGGTACATCAAACTGGACAGCTTATTTAGAGACTATAGATATTTATATAGCCAAAAGTTCTTTTATCTCGTAATATTTTTGTAATTTTGCACTCGTTAATGATTATTTTTAGGATTTTACTCATTTCATAACCCAATTAATCACATTTATGAGAACAGAATGGCAGGGATTTAAGAAGTCCCTTTGGCAAGATGAAGTTAATGTCAGAGATTTTATTCAGAACAACTACACTCCCTTTGATGGCGACGAGTCGTTCCTCGCTGGTCCTACTGAGGCTACCAAGAAGCTTTGGGGACGTCTGCAGGAACTTCAGGCTGAGGAAAGGGCCAAGGGTGGCGTGCTGGATATGGAGACAGAGGTGGTCTCCGGCATTAACGCTTACGGGCCTGCTTATATCGACGAGGGTATGAAAGACCTTGAGACGGTGGTAGGTCTGCAGACAGACAAGCCCCTCAAGCGTGCATTCATGCCATACGGAGGTATCAAGATGGCTGAGCAGGCATGCACCACTTACGGCTACCAGCCTTCCGAGAAGCTGCATGACATCTTTACCAACTATGTCAAGACGCATAACGATGGTGTTTTCGATGCCTATACTGCTGAAATGAAGCACGTGCGTCACAACCACATCCTTACTGGTCTGCCAGATACTTATGGTCGCGGACGTATCGTGGGTGACTATCGCCGTGTTGCTCTCTATGGTATCGACTTCCTTATATCAGAGAAGAAGCGTGAGCTCTCAGAGATGGGCGACCGCGAGATGATTGATGAGGTTATACGCCTGCGCGAGGAAGTTTCAATGCAGATAAAGGCCTTGGCGGCACTCAAGGAGATGGCTGCCTCCTACGGCTTCGACATCTCACGCCCTGCTGCCAATGCGCGCGAGGCCGTCCAGTGGCTATACTTCGGCTATCTGGGAGCTGTGAAGACACAGAACGGAGCCGCCATGTCGGTAGGACGCGTGTCTACATTCCTTGATATATATATAGACCGTGACATCAAGGCTGGAACTCTGACTGAGGAGCAGGCACAGGAGCTGATAGACCATCTGGTAATGAAATTCCGCATGGTGAAGTTCGCACGTATACCATCCTACAACCAGCTCTTCAGCGGCGACCCCGTATGGGCAACGCTCGAGGTTGCAGGTCTTGGTCAGGATGGCCGCTCTATGGTTACAAAGAACGACTATCGTTTCCTGCACACACTTATAAACATGGGACCTTCGCCAGAGCCAAACCTCACCGTGCTCTACAGCAAGCGCCTGCCTGAGAACTTCAAGCGTTTCGCTGCGTGGATTAGCGTGAAGACCAGTTCCATACAGTATGAGAACGACGACGTGATGCGTCCGATATGGGGCGACGACTACAGCATCTGCTGCTGCGTGTCCGCAACTCAGACTGGTAAGGAGATGCAGTTCTTCGGAGCCAGGGCAAACCTTGCCAAGTGTCTTACCTATGCCATCAGCGGTGGTGTAGACTCCAAGACCCGCGAGCAGTGTGGACCGGCATACCGTCCAATAGAAGGCGACGTGCTGACATACGAGGAGTTCCTGCCGCGCTTCATGGATATGATGGACTGGCTGGCAAGCGTATATGTGAAGACCCTGAACCTCATCCACTACATGCACGACAAGTATTTCTACGAGGCTGCCGAGATGGCTCTCATCGATACAAACGTGCGCCGTACCTTCGCTACCGGCATCGCAGGCTTCAGCCATGTTGTTGACTCTATCTGCGCCATCAAGTATGCCAAGGTAAACATCATACGCGACGAGACCGGCTTCCCACTTGAGTTCAAGACAGAGGGCGACTTCCCACGCTATGGCAACGACGACGAGCGTGCAGACAAGATTGCCGTATGGCTGCTCAAGACATTCATGTCGATGATAAGGAAATACCATACATACCGCAACTCTGAGCCTACGACAAGTATTCTTACCATTACGTCGAACGTGGTATACGGCAAGTACACTTCAAACATGCCCGACGGACGTAAGGCCGGAACTCCTCTTGCTCCAGGTGCAAACCCGTCATACGGAGCAGAGCGCAACGGCCTGCTGGCATCACTCAACTCTGTAGCCAAGCTGCCTTACGAGTATGCCCTCGACGGTATCTCTAATACCCAGACCATCAGCCCCGATGCTCTTGGACATGATGATGACGAGCGTGCCGCTACGCTGGTAAATGTCATGGACGGATATTTCTCACAGGGTGCCCACCACCTGAATGTTAACGTCTTCGGCGTAGACAAGCTCAAGGACGCCATAGAACATCCGGAGAAGCCTGAGTATGCCAACTTCACCATCCGCGTGAGCGGTTATGCCGTGAAGTTCATCGACCTCACCCGTGAGCAGCAGCTCGACGTGATAGCACGCCAGGCTCACGAGCGTCTGTAATCGCTAATTATGCCCGTAAAGGATAGTTGTCCATAATCCTTTATGGTAAGGTGGAGCATATTATAGAAACCACCGTAAACAAAATAGCCGTATCATCTCTCCCTCGTAGAGTTTTGATACGGCTTTTCTTGTGTGTTAGCTTTTATCCCATATCGGTCATTAGCATAATGATGAGCATTGCTTGTGTTTTGGAGCAGATGGCTATTACTGTTTTGAGGGAGCAATGGAAGTGCATCGTGATGGATATAAGGGAGGCAACCGTAATTATCTTCAAAACATACTTTTTATAATATGGTATTCTCCACCACCTCACCATCGAAGACATTGATGGTGCGATTGGCGTAGGCTGCATCGTGCTGGCTGTGGGTTACCATCACGATTGTTGTGCCTTCGGCATTGAGCTGCGAGAGCAGTTCCATGATTTCGAGACCATTCTTTGAATCGAGGTTACCTGTTGGCTCATCGGCAAGGATCAGTTTTGGTTTGCCCACCACGGCACGGGCAATGGCTACACGCTGCTGTTGACCACCAGAGAGTTGCTGAGGATAGTGGGTAGCACGCTGAGAGAGGTTGACCTTACGAAGGATTTCCAGCACTCGCTCCTTGCGCTCTGCCTTTGGCACCTTGAGGTACTTGAGCTGCAGGTCGATGTTCTCCTCCACGGTCAGTTCGTCGATGAGGTTGAAACTCTGGAACACGAAGCCGATGCGTCCTTTGCGATACTTGGTACGATCCTTCTCTTTGAGGTGTCCCACCTCCTCGCCAGCGAGGTAGTAGTTGCCACTATCGGGATTGTCGAGCAAACCAAGGATGTTCAGGAGTGTTGACTTGCCACAACCCGAAGGGCCCATGATAGCCACGAACTCGCCTTCCTTCACTTCCAGGCTTACGCCATTCAATGCTGTTGTCTCCACATTCTCAGTGCGGAATACTTTCGTGAGATTTTCAATCTTGATCATATTGTATATTGTTTTAATTTTGTTTATTCTGTTTTGATACTTTCTGTAGGATTCATGGTTGCTACTCTCCAACATTGAATGATGACGGTGAGTATGACAACGGTGCTGACAACGAGGAATGCCACGGGGAACAGCCACCAGTAGATAGGTGTATGTTCGGCAAAGTTCTGGAGCCATTGCTCGCTGATGTAGTATCCGATGGGAGCAGCCATCACGAAAGAGAGAATGAGCGGCAGGGCGTAACGCCTGGTGATGAGTGACAGGACTTCGCTCACGCTGCTGCCCATCACCTTGCGGATGGCAATTTCCTTGCGACGATACTCCGTCTCGAACATCGTCAGGCAGAAAACACCAATGATGGTGATGAGGAAGGCCAGGATGGTGCTGATCTCTATCTGTGTCATGAAACGCATCTCGTCCTTATAGGCAAGTTCGAGAATCTCATCCATGAACTTTACGTCGGGTATGGGGTGATCCTTGTAGAACGACACAAGTGTCTGGCAAACCTTCTTCCGTAGGGCTTTCTTGTCCGCGTTGGCATTTAGACGTACATACAGGACATTTGTCTTATTGCCCCAATCGGCATACTTTTCTCCGAAGATGACGAACGCCAGAGGCTCTTCGTTGCTATCCACACGAACAGTGCTGGCACGGAAATTATTGCACACACCAAGCACAGTGAGGTCGCTGTCATAGAGCGGTTTTCCCATTTCTATCTTGGGATACTTCTTCTTCATCGCCTCATTGATGATATACACATCGCTGTCCGTCTCCTTGAAGTCGCGTCCTTCAATGATGTCAATGCCCATAGTGCGCAGCATTTTCCAATCGACAGGCCATGCTACAAAACAATATTGTTCATCATCGTTTCCGCGACTCCAACGCATGTGCTGGTCGTCTGCTCCAAGAATACCGAAGGAGAAAGACACGCTCTCCACCCCATTAATTTTCTCCAGTTCGCTGCGCAAGGCACCATACTGCACCGACGGCAGTTCAATAATATCTGCTATCAGCACCTCATCCTTGTTGTACCCATAATCAGAATTATAGATGAAGTGCCGCTGGCAATAGATGACGCTGACAAAGATAACCATTACAAATGCCATCACCAACTGCATGTCAACGATAACCTGACGCAGGATTCGTCCCTGAGGGTTAAGGCCATAGTTCCCCTTCAAGGCTAATGCCGGTTGAAAAGAGGTGATATAACGTGCACTGTACATGGTGGCAAGTATGCCAACGATGATACCAGTGACTGCCAGAATTAGTATGATGTCTGGATTGGCAAGAATGGCAACATCCCCCAGTGTATATTCCTTAATGTAAGCCCATTTGCTTATACATTCTGACAATAGCAATGAGACTGCAAATGCGCAGAGACAGACAATGATGCCCTCTCCCATCAGTTGCATTCTGAGTGAAAGAGAGTTCTCGCCCATCACTTTGCGCGTATTGATGCTGCGCAGACGAATGGGTGCCTGAGCCATGGAGAAGTTGGCAAAATTGATGAACGCTACGAGCAATAGCAGTATGACAGCCAGCCAGAGGATGTAGTACACAGTCTTGTTGCCTCTGTCAATTTCCGGATCGTGTCCGTTCAGGTAAGTTTTGTCCAGCGAAAGCGAAGAGAAACGAATCCTTTTCAGGTAATCTTTTACCTGATTCGATTCTCCATAGACACTCACCATCGTATCACTCAAAATCTTCTTCATTGCAGAATTTAAAGCACTTTCCTCCACGTTGTTATTGGTGCGAATATAGACATTGTAGTTGTAATTGTTGAGATTGCCCTCGTTTTCTTTGCCCAGTGAGATATAGACAGCATTGGCAAAATTGGAATTAAGAGGAAAATCCTTGTACACGCCCACAATAGTTCTTTCTACTCCGGTAGATAACTTCATCGACTTGCCTGCCACCATCGCTTCGCCGAAATACTTTTCTGCCAACGATGATGGAATGATGACGCCGCCATCAATGGTTTTGGACACATCCAGTGTGCCATCGACGAGTTCTGCACCAGCAACCTGCAGCATGTCGTCGCTAATCAGATATTCCAGAGAGGTGATTGTGCTTCCATCCTTATCAAATTGAATCTCGCCATATCTGCGCATATAACCCACGCTCTCCACCTGAGGGCACTTGTTGAAATTGTCTGCCAACAATCGACTGCAACTTGAACTCCATGTATCCTCTTCCATAATACCGCCGATGTAGACACGACGGATATTCTCATAGTCATTGATACCATGGTTGAACCGACCGATGAAGCTGATATGCGTAAGCAGGATATAACTTCCCAGGAAAGCAAGGACAAGCCCAATAAGGTTGAGCGATGATGCTAATTTGTAGCATCGAAAAAGATACAATAAACTTTTCACGCTTCTGTAATCATTATGTTTTCAGATAGAATATAAGTAATCAAAACACTCCTCCCCCTCGGGGAGGCCGGGAGGGGATGGGAGGGGACTACAATATGGTATTCTCTACCACCTCACCATCGAAGAGGTTGATGATGCGATTGGCGTAGGCTGCATCGTGCTGGCTGTGGGTTACCATCACGATTGTTGTGCCTTCGGCATTGAGCTGCGAGAACAGTTCCATGATTTCGAGACCATTCTTTGAATCGAGGTTACCTGTTGGCTCATCGGCAAGGATCAGTTTTGGTTTGCCCACCACGGCACGGGCAATGGCTACACGCTGCTGCTGACCACCAGAGAGTTGCTGAGGATAGTGGGTAGCACGCTGAGAGAGGTTGACCTTACGAAGGATTTCCAGCACTCGCTCCTTGCGCTCTGCCTTTGGCACCTTGAGGTACTTGAGCTGCAGGTCGATGTTCTCCTCCACGGTCAGTTCGTCGATGAGGTTGAAACTCTGGAACACGAAGCCGATACGTCCTTTGCGATACTTGGTACGATCCTTCTCTTTGAGGTGTCCCACCTCCTCGCCAGCGAGGTAGTAGTTGCCACTATCGGGATTGTCGAGCAAACCAAGGATGTTCAGGAGTGTTGACTTGCCACAACCCGAAGGGCCCATGATAGCCACGAACTCACCTTCCTTCACTTCCAGGCTTACGCCATTCAATGCTGTTGTCTCCACATTCTCAGTGCGGAATACTTTCTGAATGTTTTCTAACTTAATCATATTCTTGAATTTTATAATTATTCGGTCTTGATACTGTCTATAGGATTTGCACAAGCTGTTTTGAGAATTTGACTCAGAATGCTGAATACGCTTATCGCAAGAGAAATCATCGCGGCGGCAATCAGCACCCACCATGGGAACGGTATTCTGTTATAAAAACCTTCAAGATAGTGCTGCATCAACTTTATGCTTATTGGAGTCGCAATCACTATGGCTATGAGCGAGGCAACCACGAATGGGCGAGACAGTTTGAGTACAGCTTGATGTGTCTCTGCTCCAGCTATCTTGTGCAAGGCAATTGACTTCTTTTGTTGCTCGGCGTAATAGATGGACATGGCGAAGAGCCCAAGAGCGGAGATAAGGACAGACAATCCCGTAAAGATGCAGACAAGTGTCATCGTGTTGCGTTCTCCTGTGAGGGCATTGTTGAGTTGGTCATCAAGGTAATTCATCTGTGGTTCCTTTGGAACACCCAGGTATTCCTTCGCCACCTTGCGCCAAACGTCAGCCACCGCATCAGCGGCCTTCTTCCTATCGCCCGTTACCTTGATTAGCAATCCTGCACATAGATCATTTTTGATCATCACCACATTATGAGAATCATTCACCGGTGTGGTTAGCGCATCTCTTGATCGGTAATCAGCGATGATACCGCAACATTGGTATTCTGGTACACCTTCACTCATGCATCCTAAATCCCTATTCTGTTCAGTAATGCCATAACGCTTTTTTGCATCTTCTGTGAACCAACAAGTTCCATTAAGCGGAGCAGAATATTGTTCAACGACTTTGAATCCTAATAACTTGAAACTTGTTGAATCAAGAGAGGACAAGGATATCCATGACGTCTTTTCATTTTCTTCGAGGCCGTTATGGGAACAATTAAAAGGATTGTGTATATACCTGCCGACTTCTTCAACACAGGGAAGACTTCTCAGACGTTTGGCGAGTTCGTTTGGTGCATCCATATCTGGGAATCCTAAAGTGTACGTATACAATTCAATCAGGTTTTCGTTGTTGTATCCGCAAGGAAGATTGACAAGATGCCGCATCTGGATGGCCATGGTCAAGGCGACCGCTATCAGCACTGTGCTTATAACGTTCTGACACACGATGAATACTCTACTAAACACCATCTTGTTACGGAAGCGGAAACTGCCCTTAACTACATCGATTGGTTTGAATCGTGAGGAAATCAATGCAGGAAGAGTTCCTGAAATCAACGAAATAATACAGATGAGCATAAAGGCAAGAATGGCTGAAGTACAGTCAACTTGAAGTTGTATGTCAGTAGTGAGCAGCTCATTCATTAATGGTTTTAGGCAGTATGCGAGAACACAACCAAGAGCAAAACATCCAAATGTGAATACAAAGGACTCGCGGATATAGCGATGCATAATGCCCATCTGTGATTCTCCCATAAGCCTTCGTGTTGCCATCTCTTTCGCCCTTTTTCCTGCTTGCGCAACCGTGAGGTTGATGTAATTGAAGATAGCGGAGACGAGTAGCACTAATGCAACGACGAGCAATATTTCCACAGTCTTCTTCTTTCCAACCCTGATGTCGCCCCACGACTCAAATCCGCTGAAATAGATGTTATCCAGACGGGTAAGAGAAGAACCATAGAATAAGTCACCCTGTGATGCATCACGCTTGTAGAAGTCCCAATAGCCACAATACTTGTCAAGGAGCTTTAGGGCGATGCTGTCAGGGGTTGCACCATCAGCTAAGGTGACAAAAGTTTGAGTCGAGCCAAACTGATCCATCTTTGGCACAATGCCTTCCATGACACTCATGCACATAAAGACATCACAGTAATTGAACACGTCACACGGTCCGAAGTCCTCTATGATTCCTGCGATAGTATAGTTTTTGTCCTTTTGGGTGATGGTACGTCCAATAGGATCCTCGCCATCAAAAGCCTTCTTGGCAAAGTTCTCCGAGATAAGGATTTCATCAGCAGATGTTAGAATTCTATTCTTGTTGCACCCCCTCAAGCGATAGTCAAACAGCTGTAAGAAGTTGCTGTCCACAGCCACAGCCTTCACCGAATAGTAATTGTCACCAATCGTAATGTCTTTGTCTTCCAGATACGCAATTCTTGTCCATGACTTGATTTCCGGAATCGAGGGGAAGAACTCCTCTGCCGTGCCGAGCGTCATGCCAAAACTGTTTTCCATACCGATGGCATAGAGTTGCTTGGAAAGTGGTTGCTTAGTACCTACGCCGAATTCTGTTCTTGCGTAAGCTGCAAGAATGATGATGAATCCGAATGCAAGAGCCAATCCCAACATCTCAATGGCAGCATAGACTTTGTTTCTTGATAAGAATGTAAAATAACTTTTCATTTTGTCTTTTTTATTTCAGTTTTAATATTTCATTGTCCTTAAATACTTCATATCCACTTGTAATGACTCGTTCGCCAGGTTCCAGTCCTTCCTCCACCTCATAATACTGAGGATTTTGACGACCGATGCGGATATTCCGACGGTAGGCTGTGGTACCACTCTTATCAAGCACGAATATCCAATTACCACCTGTGGTTTGGAAGAAGGTGCCCTTAGGTATGAGGACCGCTTGCGTGGGTTTGCCTAATTCAAGGTTCAGGTAATAGGTTTGCCCAGAGCGGATATTGCCAGGGCGGTTGCTACTGAACACCAAATCTGTGCGGAACTTGCCTTGGCGAACCTCAGGATAAACCTTACGAACAAGAAGGTCGTACGCTTTGCCATCGCGCTCGAAGGTAGCAGAGAGACCAACCTTGATGCGGTCGATGTAGTGCTCGTCTATCTGCGCCTCTATCTTGAAGTCACTCAGGTCATTCACCTGACCTATCGTCTGCCCTGGGGTGATGCTCTGTCCGAGTGCCACATCCAGCAATCCTAACTCACCATCAATCGTGGAGCGCACCTCAAGCTTGCTTTTACGTTCGCGCACCAACACCACGTTACGCTGCATATTGGAGAGGTTGTCCTCCATCTGCTCCATCTGTATACTGCGGTACTGCGCATCCTTCTTTAGTCGCTCACCAATGAGTGTCTGCTTCTTTTGGGATAGCTCATAATCCTCCTTTGCCTGAAGATAGGTTTCCTTGGAGATAAGCTTTTCCTTGTAGAGTCGTTCGTTCTGCTCGAAGGCTCTGCGCTTGCGTACTACGTCCATCTCTAATGAGGCGTTCTCCGTTTCGTTGTTCAGTTTGTCTTGCTGCATAGCTACCTGCGTGTTGCGAAGGAGGTTTTGCTTCTCTGCCAACTCTGCTTCGGCATTGAGAATCTGCAGGTCGAGGTTGCTGTTGGAGAGACGGATGATGACATCGCCTTTCTTTACTTTCTGACCTTCCTCTGCCACCTTCTCCATCACGATGCCACCCTCTTCGGGAGAGATTTGCACCACTTGGATAGGGATGACCGTCCCGTTCAGTCGGACATAATCCTTGAACTCGCCTTGTGTGACATTGCTGATGGTGACATCCTCTGCATCAACCTGCAAGGTGCTCTGGTGATTGCCGAATACAATCCACAACAGAACTATCAGCACGAATGCTCCTCCTGCTATGTAAGGGATGTGCTTCTTCTGCAGCCCTCGTTTCTTTTCTATTATTCTGTCCATAGTGGTGTTCCTTTGTAATAATTCAACATGCGTGTCTTATATAAATATGTAAGTTGGCATTGCAACAGTTGAGCCTTGCTTTGTAGCAAAGTGACTGTCTGCGTTTGTACATCAATAGAAGATGCTAATCCCTCTTCGTACTTTCGGATGGTCAAGCGTGAGGCAATGCTGTCTGACTCCACTTTTGCCGTCATCTTCATAGTTTCCTTACGGCTGTTCTCCTGATCTGTAACGGCTTCCTGTATCAGCCTTTGCAGTTCATTGCTTCGATACTCTAATTCTTCTTCTGCTCGTCGAACATTGTTGCGCTGTCGGCGAATATTGGTAAGTGTGTTCAATCTATTAAAAATAGGTATGGAGAGCGTGGCATAGATATACTGACCGGCATTGTTGCGGAACTGTTCCCTAAAACTGGTAGTATGTGGCACATTCAGCTGCTTGTAGTAAGTAGTAGATACACCAGCTCCTAAAGATATGGATGGGAATAAGGCACCTTTGCTGGAGTGATAAGCATACTTGGCTGACTGCAAATTGTATTCAGCCTGCTTGATGTCTGGATAAAAGAGCTTTGCATGCTCATAAATATCAAAGACCTCAGCACAGGTAACCTCCAAAGATTCTTCCTTGCAATCTGTAATTTCGAGTGTATCATTTATCGGGTAATTCATCAACTGTTTCAATGTCAAGATAGCATTGTCGTACAACCCTTGCTGGTGAGTCACCTCGTAGTCATCAGCAGCGTATGTGGCTTGCATCTGTGCCACATCTGTTTCGCCCTTCTGTCCGACTTCTGCCATAACCTTGGTCTGGCGAAGGAGCATCTCGCTCTCGGCTCTCTTCTGGGTAGCAAATTCTATACATCCTTTATAATATAGCGAGAGCGTGTAAGTTTCCAGGACCTTCTGTGCCGTGGCATCCTTCTGTGCCATCAACAGACTCTTGCCCATCAGTACATTCGCCTTTGCAGCACGCAAGTTGTTGTAACGTTGGAATCCATCGAAAACAGGAATGCCTACACTCAGCCCATACGAATTGTAGAATGTGCTGACATTGGTGTAGGTGTTAGTCTCAGGGTCAATGGCGCGACCAAAGTTGTACTGGCCTCCAATGTTTCCTTCTGCTGCAGGTAGGAACGAACCAATTGCTCTTACCTTTTCTGCTTTATAGTCATCAAGCCCTATGCTTTGCAGTCGCACCTCATGGTTATGCATGACAGCATACTGCATGCATTCATCGACTGTCCATAGCTTTTGTGCCTGTGCTGTAAGGCAGATTGAAAATGATAATATGTACGCGAATCTTTTCATCTTGCTGATTTTTGTACTGCAAAATTACAATCATGGTCACAAATACCAATGGATTTTTACCTCGCCAAAGTACGATTGTATTAAAACAATACACTTTTCTGTATTAAAATAATACACTTTCACGTTACTAGCTGGGAAAAATGAACGAAATTGTGCAATTATCCCAAAAACACACTAATGCCATGTGTAATACGAGTGTTTTGCCATGTGTAACATCAAAATTAAGCCAGATGCCACATTAAAATCAAGCCAAACGTCACATTTGTTATTAAAATATGCATGATTTTCATAGAAAAGTATTACCTTTACACCCAAGAAAAAATCATCAAGATGAAAGAATACAAGAATCGTATAGCCGATCAGATTTTGGCAGATAAACTTGAAGCAATGGGTGCCGTTCTCATTGAAGGACCTAAATATTGTGGAAAGACTACGCTTGCAACCCAGCAAGCAAAAAGTATTTTGTATATGGCTGATCCTGAAACAAAGAGTCAGAACCTCGCCATGGCACAAACAAACATCAAACGTCTTCTGCAAGGTGAGACGCCGAGACTCATCGATGAATGGCAGCTGGCTCCCCAATTCTGGGATGCTGTCAGAAATGAAGTGGACAAGAGAGATGAAGATGGACAGTTTATGCTTACTGGCTCGGCTGTACCACCAAAACAGGATGAGATTTTCCATTCTGGTACGGGGCGTATGTCATGGCTTAAACTTCGCACGATGAGTTTGTGGGAATCAGGAGACTCTTCGGGTGATGTTAGTCTTGGTGCTTTATTTAAAAACGCAGACTCCGTAGATGGAGCGAGCAAGATAGATATTGACCAGTTGGCATTTCTGACTTGTAGAGGAGGTTGGCCAAAAGCAACTCTAAAGAAAAGTAAAAAGGCTGCATTGTTGCAAGCAAAAGAATATTATGAAGCTGTATACCGTTATGACATTTCCAGAGTTGATGATGTTGAGCGTGATCCGGAACTGACGAAAAGACTTATGCGTTCTTATTCCAGGAATCAAGGATCTCAGGCAAGTGCTGGTACTATACTGGCGGACATCAGGGCTAATGAAAGTGATGAACTTAGCGAAAACACTATCTATTCTTACATCAAAGCTCTGAAAAAGATATTCGTAATTGAAGATTCACTTGCATGGAATCCGAACTTACGTTCCAAGACAGCCATTCGCACTTCTGATACAAGGTATTTTATTGATCCTTCCATAGCTACTGCTGCTCTCGGTCTCGGTCCTGACGACCTTATCAATGACTTGAACACTTTTGGATTGCTCTTTGAGACGCTTTGTGTTCGCGATTTAAGAGTATATGCAGATGCTTTAGGCGGCACTGTTTATCATTATCGCGACAAGAGTAATCTTGAATGTGATGCCGTAGTTCATCTTGAAAATGGTTCTTACGGACTCATAGAAATCAAGTTGGGAGGCGACACTTTGATAAAAGAAAGTGCAGAGAATTTGCAATTATTAGCGAACAAATTAGATACTACTAAGATGAAGAAACCTTCATTCCTGATGGTTCTTACTGGCGTAGGTGACTATGCATATAAGCGCCCTGAGGATGGAGTGTTAGTTGTACCTATCGGTTGTCTGAAAGATTAAGGAATATATGGCAAACTACGGAACAATACTCGTTGTAGATGACAATACGTCTATCTTTACAACACTTGAAATATGCCTGGATGGTGTGTTTGACCGCATACTGACACTTACTAAACCAGACAATATACTAACCACATTGGAGCAGGAGGCAGTTGACATCATTCTGCTCGATATGAACTTCTCCCTTGGCGTTAATAATGGACAGGAGGGATTGTTGTGGGTGCAGGCAGTTCATCGCCGCCATTCTGATATTCCTATTGTACTGATGACTGCATACGCAGATGTGAAACTTGCTGTCAAAGGATTGAAGAGTGGTGCCGTTGATTTCGTCACTAAGCCTTGGGATAACCACGAACTTGTCCGTGTATTGAAGGATGCCATCGATGCCAATACCGAGGTCATACCTTTGGAAAAGATGGAAGAAGAACATGTGCGCAAGGTGGTTGACAAATGCCATGGCAACATCAGCAAGGCAGCAGAACTACTTGAGATTTCCCGTCAAAGACTATACAAAAAGTTAGGCAAATGACAATAGTTGTTGTTTTTATCATTGTCCTTATCCCAGCTGGTATGGTGTTCTTTTTTCACCACCAGAACAAACTGAAGTTACGCGCCCGACTGATGCGTGAAGCTGTAAGAAACCATGAGTTTACGTTTCATCTACCAGTCAAAGGACTATTCTACGGAGAAAAGGCATTGCAAGAGGCACTGAATGATCTTGGACAAGACATCAATAAGCTGGTGGCACAGAAGGAAGTGGAATCATGGCAAAAGCTTACGCGTGTGCTTACCCATGAAATAATGAATGTTAGCACTCCGATCCAGAGTATTAGCCAGGCATACCTTGAACACCCAAAGGTTGTAGGTACATCGTTAGAGAAGGGTGTTCGTGCCATCAATGATGCTGCTGGCAACCTTGTCACCTTTGTGGACAGTTATCGCAAGCTAACTCAGCTTCAGGAACCTGTAATCTCAACTCTCCGACTGAAAGACTTCCTTGAAGGGATTATGGAATTATATCACAATATAACCTGGGAAATAGGTATTCCTGCCGATACTGTCCTTGACACGGATGGATCACTCCTGCGCCAGGTCATCGTCAACATCATCAAAAATGCAGCCGAAGCTGGTGCCAAGAACATAGAATGCACATGGCGTGACTCTGCCCTTCGCATCAGCAATGACGGAACACCTATTCCTGCAGAGGTCAGGAGGGACATCTTCATTCCATTCTACACCACTAAAAGTACAGGTACAGGCATAGGTCTTGCGCTATCGCGACAAATCATGACCATGCTGGGTGGCTTGCTTGAACTCTCAGAAAAAGCAGATGCGGGCTATCACGCAACTTTTATTCTAAAATTTGAGCAATAGTCTATATCTTTGAATATACCTAATCAAGTAGAAACATCTGAGCAAACCGTCATCCTAAATCAGGGAACTGGTTTTATAAACCGCATACCTCAATTTGGTATCTGGTTATGAAACCACATTCTTAATTCGCCAATCAGGTTGTCTCAGAAGATAGTTTTTTTTCTAATGACCGATTTGGGTTTATGTGGAGTTGACGCTAATGGTCGTAGGTTGTCATCCGAGGCAAAGTTTTGTTGAGAGTATTGTATACTTGCCGTGTGGCATTTCCTTATTTCTTTTCGCTCTCATTGCTTGCATTATTGAGATAAAAGATGTAAATTTGCACAATTAACTGGAAACTTATCAATATATGGGCAACATAAAGAAAATCGTGCTTACTGGCGGACCATGCGCTGGTAAGACTACCGCATTGGTCAAGGTAATTGAGCATTTCTCAAGTCTTGGCTACAAGGTGTTTACTATCCCCGAGGTGCCAACCATGTTCACTCAGGCTGGTATGGACTATCTTACTAAGAACGCAGCTTTTTTCCGCGAGGGAGAGAAGGCTACACTGGAGATACAGCTTGCTCTGGAGGATAAGTTCATGCGCATGGCCGAGACATGCACGGAGCCGGTTGTCATAGTCTGTGACAGGGGAGCGATGGATATCTCTGCATATATGACTCCCGAAATGTGGGAGGAGATAACGGCTGCTGTGGGTGTTACGACACAACATCTAAGGGACGAGCGCTATGATGCAGTACTGCATCTTGTATCGGCTGCCGATGGTGCCGAGCAGTTCTATACAACAAGCAATAACGCCCAAAGATTGGAAAAAGCAGACGAGAAGGGACTGCAGATAGCGAGGATGCTCGACAAGAAGGTCATAGAGGCGTGGACGGGGCATTCTCACCTGAGGGTAATAAACAACCACGAGGACTTCGATAAAAAACTCAACCGTGTGCTGAAGGAAATATCGTCTGTTCTGGAGCTGCCGCAGCCCATAGAGGAGGAACGCAAGTATATTGTAGAGCTGACGGGCGAGGTAGAGGGAAGCATTGACAGTGAGATTACGCAGACTTATCTTACTGCCGACCCTGGATGCGAGGTACGTCTGCGCAAGCGTGGATGGAACGGCAAGTATGTATATGTACACACCAACAAACAACGGATTTCGGCTACTGAGCAGCTTGAGACCGAAAGGCAGATTAGTTCCAATCTCTATCACTCGCTACTGCAGCAGGCTGACCCATACCGCACGACCATCAGGAAGATGCGCAAGAGCTTCATCTGGAGGGGACAGTATTTTGAGCTGGACAGCTATCAGAAGCCCATGGACAACCTGATGATACTTGAGACAAAAGGAATAACGGCCGACGAGGATGTGAAGTTTCCACCGTTTATTAAGGTGGTGCGTGACATCACGGGCGATGCCGCATACTACAACTATAACCTTGCGCTGAGGAAATAGGGCTCATCCGAAATATGGAGTGATGGCTATAGATTATTATTCTTATAGTCAGTCTTACTATTTGTATTAGTCTACGAATACTATTGCACAGCCGATAAGGTTAATAACCTTACGGCCTTAAGGTTAATAACCTTACTGGCGCAAGGTTATTAACCTTATCAGCGATGTAAATAATATACACAGACCACGCAACGGTAAGTGGTAATCAATCTAAATGTATGATGAAACGGAAAATGACAGTCAAGGGCTGTCAAGGGAATACTTGTACTGCTACGGATAGTGTGTCAAAATAAGCAAAAAAAGTTGGGATTACCGATTTATTTCGTTATATTTGCCAATGATAAATCTATTGTGTAACCTTTTAAACTTTATCAGCCATGGATAAGAGCGAACGATTTGTCATTACCGTCAACAGACAGTTTGGTACGGGTGGACATGAGATTGGTGCGGAGCTTGCACGCAGGCTCGGAGTGAAGCTCATAGACAAGCAGATATTGCAGGCTGTAGCCCGCAAGTTCAACCTCACGGAGAGCGAGGCAGCACAGCTGGAGGTACGCCGTCCGTCGTGGTGGGAGGATTTCTCACGTTTCTATCAGGCTTTCGTTGATGTACATCCCTACCGTGTTGTGGAGAGGGAGGTCACGAGCCGTCAGTTCTTCTATGCCCAGGCAGCTGCCATGCGCCAGATAGCTGACGAGGAGAGCTGCGTGGTTGTGGGCCGTTGTGGCTTTGATGTTTTCAAGTCACATCCTAACAAGCTTCGAATATTTCTTCATTCCAACCTCGACAGGAGAATAGACAGGGTTATGGAACGCTATGGAGTGGACGAGGAGAAAGCGCGAATACTTATTGAGGACAATGACTATACGCGCGAGCTGTACACAAAGACGTTCACAGGCCGCGACTGGTACGACTGCCGCAATTACGACATAGCGTTGGATGTCTCGAAGTTCGGAGTGAATGGAGCGGTGGACTTCCTGATGAGATTTATTGACGAGTAGCGTAAGTATAAAAATGCAAGTTTGGTACAAACGTTTATGATGGGTATTAATATACCCCACAATTATATAATGTGCAGGATTATACCTTAACTGTGGTTATAACCCTGCACATTTTGTCTTTATTGCTAAGACATGATGAATAGTGAGAGGACGCAATATATTTTTCTGTATTGACGTCTCGTTATAAAAGCACTATTTAGTCCCACTTCTTGCTTCTTACTTCATCAAGGGCTTTCACCCAATCGGTATCGAGCGAGAAACGGGTGAGGTATTCGGGGTTGTTGTAGTAGGAGAGTACCAGGTCGAGGTCCATGTCGTTGAACAAAGGATTGTTTATGGACGCATTGCGGAAGCGCGTCATGACCACTTCCTTTGCCTCATTCTTGGTAGACTCGGAAAGTCGTTTTACGAAGAGGTTCACAAACTGGTACATGGCATACGACTGCTCGTTGAGCATTTTGATTTGGTCGTTAAAGCCCTTGACGTCGTTGGTGTCCCTGAGTACTTCGTCCCTGACTTTCATCTTCATGTAGTTTACGACGTTCACCTTGAAGTAAGCTATGCGTCGTGTCTGTAAGTCCTGCTTTTGGTCATCAACAATAGCCTTTGACAGTTTTATAATCTCGTTAGCCACATCTTGTGCAGCTGCCTGTCCCACTATGGAAAGTGTCAGGACGAGGAAAAAGAATAGTCTTTTCATGTTGATATGTTTTATTATATTTATGTTTCAATTATTATGGATTTTGCATATATTCTTACCAACAGCCTTTTTTAGCTTCCTTCTAACTCCTTTGCAAGTAAATGCTTTTAGTGATACACGTGGGCAGCTCTTCCTGATAGTGTGATACCATGATGAGCGACTTGTTCCTGCGTCGGCAAAAGGCGTTTATAACTTCCCTCACCAGCTGGCTGTTAGTGGAGTCGAGGCCGTGGAGCGGTTCATCGAGGATTAGCAGTTGAGGATCTTTGACGAAAGCCCTGGCCAGAAGAACGAGTCTCTGCTCGCCCGAGGATATTTTCATGAAACTTCTGTCGGCCAGATGTCCAATGCCGAAGATGTCCATCCAGAAACGGCATTGGTCGTACTCACCGTCGTCTGGCCGTACATAGAGCCCCACCGTATCCTTTAGTCCGCTTGCCACTATGCGCAGGCAGGGCATGTCACGATGGTAGGAGCGGTGCATCTCTGGCGACACATATCCAATATGCCGCTTTATCTGCCATATGGTCTCGCCTGAGCCGCGCTGCTGGTCGAAGAGCGTGATGTCGCAGGCGTAGGCTTGAGGGTTGTCGGCGCATACCAGACTGAGGAGCGTTGACTTTCCTGCTCCGTTCTGTCCTCCAAGTGCCCATCGGTCGCCATTCTCTACGGTCCAGTTGAGGTTCTTGAGAATGGTTCTCTCCCCATAGACAATGCTAACGTTGTGCATCCTTACAACCTCGTGAGCATCATAGTCGCCATCTTTGTCGGGCAGATTGACGATTGCCTGTTCCTTGCTCTCGCTAAGCATCCTTTCGGGGACGGGACGTAGGGAGGCGAGGTAGTCGTTACGTGTCATCTTTCTGCCAACCTTCATGTCCTTGACTTCAACGATATGGGTGATGAAGTCTGGTATGTCATCGGGTTTCGACATTACGAGTATCACCTGTAGTGCTGCCTCGTGGCTAAGCTCGTCGAGCAGGGTGCGCAGTTGCTGGCGCGTATCGCTGTCGAGACCAATGAACGGATTGTCTAAAACGAGCACTCGGGGACTGGCGAAGAGAGTCTCGGCAAGCTTGAGTTTCCGCAGCTCGCCGCTTGACAGCATGATGACGTACTTGTCGAGGAAGTGCTCCATCTGGAACAACTTGTATATGTGCTTCTGCCATGCCCGTCGTTGGCCGTTATCCTCGCCTGTCATGGCGAAGGTTTCCTCAAGTATCTTGCCTGCCGTAGGAGTCTCGGCGTCTATCTCCTGCTGGTTCCATCGCTGTTGCAGGTAATATGTGCGGTCGTTGTCGCCTCCGTAGGTATCGCGGAAAGTTATATATTTTATGTTGTCGCTGACCAGAGGCCTAGTGCTCGGTGCGAAGTTGTATTCCGGGTCGTGCATGAGCAGAGGGTGCCTGCCTGTTATGATGTCTACGAGCATTGACTTGCCTGCGCCGTTGGGGCCTACGATAGCTAAATGCTCTCCGTCGAGAGTCTCAAAGTCGACCGGCTCGGCCATTCGCCATTCGGGCATTCGGGTTACGCCTTTCTCTATGCTTATTATCCTTTGCATGATGATGTGTGTGATGTCTCAGAGTTTTGTAATTCTCGTCTTGTTGCGGTTGACGAAGTCTTTCCATCCGCTATAGTGTGTGTCGGTAACAGGCTGCCCCATCTGCATGAAGTGACAGTAGGCGGCGGCCAAGGCATCTGTAGCGTCCATGAACTTTGGCATCTCCTTCTCGTCGAGATGGAGCATTCTCTGCAACATTCCCGCTACCTGCTCCTTGCTTGCCGAGCCGTTGCCTGTGATGGCCATCTTGATTTTCATTGGAGCATACTCGTGTATGGGCACGGAGTGATGTATGGCGGCGGCAATGGCTACGCCTTGTGCCCTTCCGAGTTTCAGCATGGACTGTATGTTCTTGCCGAAGAAGGGAGCCTCGATGGCCATCTCGTCGGGCAGGTACTCGTCTATGACACCTGTCACTCGCTCGAATATCCTACCCAGTCGGATGTATGGGTCGCTGAGCTTTCTCAGGTCAATGACTCCCATAGCTATCATCTCAGCCTTGTTGCCCGTAGCCTTGATGACACCATAGCCCATGACGTTGGTTCCCGGGTCGATGCCCAATATTATTCGCTCCTTGTTGTTCATGCTCCGTTGTTGGTATACTTGGACTTCATCTTCGTAGACTTCCAAGTATGGTCGTTTTTTTTATCTGTCGAGATAGGGATTGTGTGCCAGCTCGTAACCGATGGTGCTCTCTGGACCATGTCCCGGGAAGATGCGTGTCTTGTCTGGCATCTGGCATACAGTTCTGAGGCTCTGTATGAGCATGAACCTTGAGCCTCCCTCAAAGTCTGTACGGCCGATGCTGCCTTTGAAGAGGGTGTCACCAGTAAAGGCTACGTTCTCTTCCTTGCAATAGAAGAACACGCTTCCCTGAGAGTGTCCGGGAGTCTCCATGACAGTTAGTGTATGGCTGCCGAACGTGATTTCCTCCTTGTCCCGGAAGTAGTGGCCGACGGGTGGCATGTCGTAGCCAAGCACCACTCCGGCTATGGCTATGGACTGATCGACGAGCATTCCCATCAACTTCTCGTCGTGGGCGTCTACCTCTGGCTTCAGTCCGAACTCCTCGTATATGGTGTTGTTGCCGAAGTTGTGGTCAATATGCCCGTGCGTTGCCAGGAGGTGTACGGGTTTCAGTCCGTTGCTCCTGATGTAATCAACGATGGCTTTGCGCTCTTCCTGATAGAAAGCTCCGCAGTCGATGATTACACACTCCTTGGTGTCGTCGCTTACTACGTAGCAGTTCTCCTGCAGCATGTTGCAGGCAAATCTTGTTATCTCCATAGATATTTATCCTCTTTGTTTCTTTTGTTTATGTAGTCACGGCAGGGGTGTCTGGTGTTGGGAGTCGGCTGGGTGCTTACATCTGCACGTAGGCGATGAACTTACCCTTGAACCATTCCTCCTTGAAATAGTTGGTTATGGGAGTAGACATAGCCTGACGGCCAAATGGGGCAAGCTCGTGCGTGAGGTCACCACCCTTTAGACAGAATATGCCGTTGGGGTGGGAGTTGCGTTGAGTCTTGGAGATGTTCTTGCGTACAATCTTGGCAAGGTCAGGCAGGGGCATGACGGCTCTGCTGACAATGAAGTCGTATTTTCCCTTTTCCTCTTCTCCTCGTCGATGCAAGGCCGTAACATTGGTCAGCTGAAGAGCCTTGGCAACCTCTGATGCCACCATTACCTTCTTACCCGTGCCGTCGATGAGAGTGAAATTCACCTCAGGGAAGAGTATGGCCAAAGGAATACCTGGGAAACCACCACCTGTACCGAAGTCGAGGACATCTGTACCAGGGGTGAAGCTCGTCTCCTTGGCTATGGCCAGAGAGTGAAGCACGTGGTGCTCATAAAGATTATCTATGTCCTTTCGGGAGATAACGTTTATCTTTGAGTTCCAGTCGCGGTAAAGCTTGTCAAGAAGCTCAATCTGCTCCTTCTGCCGTTCGGTCAGATTTCCGAAGTATTTGTAAATCTGTTCTGTCATGATAAGTTTATTTTGACTGCAAAGTTACGAAAACTTAGTTTAGTAAACATTAGTACAGAGAGTTTTTTTTCATTTATTATACTCATTTCTCAAATATTTCGTAACTTTGCACACAACAAGGGACTTCATATATAATTATGGATACACAGAACACACCAGTACACGTCCGGCTGTGGCATCTCGATTTCTGGCTGTTATCGTTGGCAAACCTGTCGCTGACCGTGATGGTATATATGCTCATGCCTGTTCTTCCGTCACATCTTGCGGCATGTCACGGCATCACGCCCATGGAGATTGGACTGACATTTGTTTCGTATGCGGTCGGGCTCTACTTGCTTGGCGGATTTACCACCTATCTCGTGCAACGCTATCGCAGGAACAGGGTATGCCTATGGACAATAGCGCTGCTCGTATTGGCCGTTAGCCAGCTGTATTTCAATGAACACCTGCCCGTGGGGCATGACGTGACGGTTGCCTTGGCAATTGTTGTTGCTGTTGTTGTAGGAGCGTTGTACGGACTGTCGAAGATGATACTTATGAGCACGTTGGTGATTGACTCATGTGAGTCATTCATGCGCACGGAAGCTAATTATAGTGCCACATGGTTTGGACGAATGGCCTTGGCCATAGGACCTGCGGTAGGCCTGTGTTGCCATGAACTTATGGGCTTCCGGCCTACAATCCTCTTGTCGTGTGGACTGGGACTGGCAGCAATCCTGTTAATCCTGATGGCTCATTTCCCATTCAAGGCTCCAGAGGACAATGTCAGGCTGTGGTCGGCTGACCGGTTCTTCCTTGTTCGTGGATTGCCGCTGTTCTTGGTGCTGTTTATGATGACGGCCGTGGTAGGTGCGCTATTTACAACTGGCATCGGAGTCAGCTTCTACGCATTCATGCTCTTGGGATTTGTGCTTGCGTTGCTTGCCGAGAAGTTTGTCTTTGTTGACGCAGACCTCAAAAGCGAGGTGGTAACGGGGTTAATCTGCATTTCGGCAGCTGTGATTATGCTAATGACAAGCCGTCTGGCTGTCGTTGAGGCTGTGATACCCGTTTTGCTGGCCTTCGGCATAGCCCTTATAGGCACACGCTTTCTGCTGTTTTTCATCAAACTGTCGCGACATTGTCAGAGAGGAACGAGTCAGAGCACATTCCTTCTTGGGTGGGAGAGTGGACTTGCTGCTGGTCTCGCCCTGGGTCACGGGGTTCTCGAACGTAATGCATATGCGATATGTATAACAGCCTTGTCGCTGGCTGTCATAGCCATGTTTGTATACAACAGTTTCCTACATCAATGGTATATGGAACACCGCAACAGGTAGTATGAGATTAATATTTGATAGATAATGACTAATAACAAAAAATATTTTTTTTATCATAGCCAAGCAGGCAAAAGTCTGTTTATGCACTTGAGAAGTCAGGCCCGAACTGTTAAACACTCGACCATGGCTGTGATGATGGTGGTGAGCTTATGCTTCCTTGTTGTATCGTGCTCAGACGATGATGATTTCTCTACATCATCGTCCCTGTCTCTGACAATGGGAAGCGACACTATAAGTTTTGATACAACATTCTCGGCTACCCCAACGCCCACTAAGACTTTCTGGGTGTACAACCGCTCGGGCAAGAGCCTGAGGCTGTCGAACGTGAGACTCGAGCGTGGCAACCAGACAGGATATAGGGTGAACGTAAATGGCACTTTTCTTGGCCAGAATGCGGGATGGCAAGCTAATGATATTGAAGTCAGAAACAAAGACAGCATACGTGTGTTTGTTGAGCTGACATCACCCCTCAACGGAAAGACGGAACCACAGCTGGTTCAGGACAACCTACTGTTCACTCTGGAAAGTGGGGTCGTTCAGAAGGTAAACCTAAGGGCATGGTCGTG
Source organism: Prevotella sp. P3-122 (assembly GCF_002251365.1). Lineage (GTDB taxonomy): Bacteria > Bacteroidota > Bacteroidia > Bacteroidales > Bacteroidaceae > Prevotella. Next base: position 8,166 of record NZ_NPJH01000008.1, on the reverse strand, counting down.
GGATGCCGTTGCATTAAGAAACCTGTATGTTTCAGAAGATTCTATTATTAGGCCTGGAAAGCCGTATGTGGTGTATGGAGGAATTACTGTTGATAGTACAGCTACGTTGACCATAGAGGCAGGAACGACTCTATATTTCCATGCTGATGCAGGAATGAAAGTGTATGGCAGACTATTGACAAAAGGTACTCCGGACAGCCCTGTCATACTACGTGGCGACAGGCTTGACAATATGTTTGACTACCTGCCATACGATAGGGTTTCAGGACAATGGCAGGGCTTAACTTTTACATCATCATCTTATGATAACATATTGGAATTTACCGATATACATAGTACGTTCAATGGAGTCCTGATAGATTCTTCGGATGTGTCAAAGAATAAGATTACACTGTCGGCCGTTACCATTCATAACTGTCAAGGATACGGGATGTATACTGACAATTCAAATGTAACGTTGGAGAATTGTGTAATATCAAACACCTTGGATGATTGCCTGTATGTAGGGGGTGGACGAGTACTTGTCAACAACTGCACTCTGGCACAGTTCTATCCTTTCGACTCACGTCGCGGCATGGCTCTTAGATTTGAGCAGGGTGACGGCCTTGACACACTTCGTTGTACTAATAGCATCATAACAGGCTATGCTGAGGATGTGGTTATGCGTGTAGTGCCAGACTCAACCATGTCTTACGCCTTCGCCTTTGACCATTGCATTATGCGGACTCCCGTTGAGACAACGGCAGATAGTATAAGGTTTACAAATATTCTGTACGAACTTCCTGACGACACGACAGCCGTAGGCAAGCGTCACTTCGTGAATATCGACGAGGAAAACCTGTACTATGACTTCAGGCTCGACAGCCTTTCTTTGGCCGTAGGCTTTGCTGATGCTGAGTCGGCGGCTCCATCAGACCGTAACGGAACACTTCGTGATGACACCCCTGATGCAGGAGCTTACGAGTACCCAATAAAGGCAAACTCTGATGCTGAAGAACAGAAAACAGCAGTAAGAAGAAAGAGGAAATACTAACAACAAACGCCTTGGGCGTGCCTGGAAACCAAAGATGGTTCCTTGTCTTTGGCACGGCATATACCCAAGGACATAATTCAACTATATCGCATGAAGGAAATCAAACTGCAAACCACAATTAGACTTGCCCAGTCTGAAGAGCTGAGTGAAGAAGACCGCCTGCTTGTCCAGCGTGCTATCGAGGCTACTGCTTCATCGTATTCTCCTTACAGCCATTTCGCCGTGGGGGCTGCTTTACGATTGACTGATGGTACTATAGTTATTGGCTCAAATCAGGAGAATGCAGCTTTCCCCTCAGGATTATGTGCTGAGCGTACTGCTATTTTTGCCGCTGGAGCCACACATCCCGACCAGGCTGTAACGACGTTGGCTATTGCAGCACGCAACGAAGCCGGACTAACTGCTGAGCCAGTCTCGCCATGTGGGGCTTGCCGACAAGTTATTCTTGAGGTTGAGCAACGATACAAATGCCCAGTCCGCATACTTCTATATGGGACGAATGGCGTATATATAATTAACAGTGTAAGAGAATTACTGCCTTTGTGCTTTGTTGATGAGAGTATGAGGTAGAGTTAGGGCCAAACTATTACTTAATCTTGTATTCGTCTTTTGCCCAGATGATTTTCCCATTTAAGTCATAATAGTGGTCTTGCCCCATCCACTTTTGGCGGCTCTGTTGTGCTTTGGGATTGAGGCAGCGTGAGGCTTTACGGATTACGATACACCCTTTCTTGTGAATTATTTCGAATCCCTCGCCGATACGTCTCGAACGTTTGGTTCGTGTGTCGAGACGCCAAAGGGTCTGTCCGTTGTCAAGGTAGAAGGATGAGAACGGCCCGTTGTCAACAGCCATGAAGATATATGTGCTGTCGGGACTGAGCCAGCACTCCTTGATCTTGGAGTATTTTGTTGTAGCGAATGTCTCGTCACACTTCTTTCCTGTTATTACATCATAGCTGAACAGGCGGTCGCGGACCGTAAAATATAGCTTGTGTCGTCTGGTGTCAGAATATGATACAACAATGCGTGCTCCCTTGGGAAGTGATTTCTTGGCAGAAGATATCCTGTTCTCAATAGGATTATTTGCCTCCACGCTGAAACATGGCAGCATAAGTAATAATAGGTATATGTACAGCTTCTTTATCAAGAACAAATAAGTACAATTGTTTGAGTGAAATCAGCCTGACGGAATAACATGAATATGTTGTGGTCTCCGTCAGGCTGCTGTCTTTATTAATATGCGAACAATGGATAATCCTTCATTGTCGCGTTAACTTTCTCGCGTACGCGGGCTATAACCTTCTCATCTTCTGGTGAGTTGAGTACTTCCTCGATAAGCTCTGCGATGAGGGCCATCATGTCCTCCTTGGCGCCACGTGTGGTCATGGCTGCAGTACCAAGGCGAATACCGCTTGTTTGGAATGCGCTACGGCTGTCGAACGGTACCATGTTCTTGTTAACTGTGATGTCGGCAGCTACGAGGGCGTTCTCTGCAACCTTACCTGTGAGGTCTGGATACTTGCTGCGTAGGTCTACAAGCATTGAGTGGTTGTCGGTACCACCGCTGACAATGCTGAAACCACGGTCTACAAGGTGCTGGGCCAGTACAGCGGCATTGGTCTTTACTTGTGTGGCATACTCCTTCCATGAGGGAAGCAGGTTCTCACCAAATCCTACGGCCTTGGCGGCTATTACATGCTCGAGAGGACCACCCTGTGTGCCTGGGAATACGGCTGAGTTGAGCAGGGTACTCATCATCTTTACCTCGCCCTTCTTGGTAGTCAAACCCCATGGATTCTCGAAGTCCTTGCCCATAAGAATGATACCACCACGAGGACCACGGAGGGTCTTGTGGGTAGTGGAGGTTACGATATGTGCGTACTTAACGGGGTTGTCGAGCACTCCTGCTGCGATGAGACCGGCTGGGTGAGCCATGTCTATCATCAGCAAGGCTCCAACCTTGTCGGCAATATCGCGCATGCGCTTGTAATCCCATTCGCGGCTGTATGCAGAACCGCCACCGATGATAAGCTTTGGTTTGTGTTCTAAGGCTAGGCGCTCCATCTCGTCGTAGTCTACACGCCCTGTCTCTCGGTTGAGGTTGTAGCCTACTGGTTTATAGAGTATGCCGGAAGTATTGACAAGGCTGCCGTGAGAAAGGTGGCCGCCATGGTCAAGGTTCAGTCCCATAAAGGTATCGCCAGGCTTGAGCACGGCAAGAAGAACGGCTGCATTGGCCTGCGCACCTGAGTGGGGCTGCACGTTGGCAAACTCTGCTCCGAAGAGTTTTTTCACTCTCTCACGTGCCAGGTCCTCGACCTTATCTACTACTTGGCATCCACCATAGTAGCGCTTGCCGGGAAGACCCTCGGCGTACTTGTTGGTGAGGTAGCTGCCCATGGCTGCCATCACTTCGTCGCTGACAAAGTTTTCTGAGGCAATAAGCTCCATGCCCTTGAGCTGACGCTGGTGCTCCTGCTCGATAAGATTGAAAATCTCTTGATCTCTTTTCATTTTTTTTGCAGAATGTTTATAGTGTTACAAATGTTTGCGGTTGCCGCGATACAGGATAGGGTAGGGTGTGAGTACCCGTCGTGCTCTTGACGGATGCAAAGGTACGCAAAAAAATGCGCATAGCCAAGGATAATGTCAGCAAAGTTCAACCTTGCTGATATCTTGCTCCTTGTCGCAATAGTGGCACTTGATGATGCCGCGCTCTTTGTCAACGAAGTTGAAGATGGTGTTCATTGGCTCGTTATTTGTGATGCACTTGGGGTTGTTGCATCTGACGATACCCGTAAGCTCATTAGGGGTCTCGACGGTTTTCTTCTCAACAACCTCGTAGTCTCGGATAATGTTGAGCACCACCTTGGGGGCTACAACCGACAGGCGGCTAATCTCCTCGTTGGTGAAGAACTTGTCGCTCACCTTTATGATGCCCTTCTTCTTGACCTTCTTTGATGCGAAGTTGTTGCCAATGGTTACCGGGGTATCTAACTTGTCCAGCCCGAGCAGGGTGACAACCTGATAGGTCTTGTCTGCTGGTATATGGTCGATTACGGTGCCGTTCTCAATAGCGGCAACCAGACGTTCTTTCTTGTCCATATCTTGTTTCTATTATTGTCGATGTCTCTTTCGCTAAAACTCTTATGTCTCTTTCGATAAACCACGATGCGTCATTCTATAATGGTCGTGTCATTTCTAACGGCATCTATGTCTATGCCCAGACAGTAGCAGAAGATGGCCTCGCGTGCATAGAGTCCGTTTTGTGCCTGCTGAATGTAGTAAGCATGTGGATTATCATCTACATCGTATGCTATCTCGTTAACTCTGGGAAGGGGATGTAGAATGCGAAGGTTGTCCTTGACGTTGGACAGCATGTCGTTCTTGAGGATGTATACGTTCTTCACGCGCTCGTATTCCATCAGATCGCTGAAACGCTCTTTCTGTACTCGCGTCATGTAGATGATGTCTGCGTCAGCGATTACTTTCTCATTGAATGCTGTATGTTCCTGGTAGTTGATGTTGTGTGCCTTGCAGTAAAGCTTGTATTCCGACGGCATGGCAAGTTCCTTGGGGGCTACGAAGTGGAATGTGGGGTTGAAATGACGCATGGCAGTAATGAGCGAGTGTACTGTGCGTCCGTATTTCAGGTCGCCGACAAGGTAGATGTTTAGGTTGTCCAACGTACCCTGGGTCTTGTAAATAGAATAAAGGTCGAGGAGACATTGTGAAGGGTGCATGTGCGCTCCGTCTCCTGCGTTTACAATTGGTATCGGAGCTATCTCGCTGGCATACTGTGCTGCACCCTCTATGTAGTGGCGCATGGCTATGATGTCTGCATAATTGCTCACCATAAGGATAGTATCCTTTAAAGTTTCACCCTTTGTGGTACTTGATGTCTTTGCGTCCGAGAAACCTATGACGCGTGCACCAAGACGGTTGGCTGCTGTTTGGAAACTAAGCTGTGTGCGGGTGGAAGGCTCAAAGAAAAGGGTAGCTACAACTTTACCCTTTAGAAGCTCACGGTTGGGATGCTTTTCGAACTCTTGTGCCATCTCGATGAGGTACATTATTTCTTCTCGGGACAGATCAGCAATAGTTACAAAATTATGTTTTTTCATACTATGTGGTGGTTGATGGTCCTAAAATCGCCGCTAAGTTACATATTATTTTCCAAAGTATTGGCGTTTTCAAATAAAAAGTTGTATTTTTGCCATCAAAAAGTATTCGTCTAATGAGAAAGAAATTAATCATCTTCCTGTGGTCAGCCATAGCTACGGTTGTAGTGGTGGTTGTAGTGGTATTTGCTCTTATTTGGAATGGAGCTATTGGTTACATGCCCGACATGGAAGATTTGCAGAACCCTATCAGCAGGTTCGCAACTCAGATTTATTCAACTGACGGGAAGGTTATTGGTACATGGAATATAAATAAGTCTAATCGAATACCTGTACCATATTCCAAACTCTCGCCACATCTTGTACATGCTCTTGTTGCAACGGAAGACGAAAGGTTTTATGAGCATTCGGGAATCGATTTCTATGCTCTGGGAAGGGCGATTATTAAAAGAGGAATACTCGGACAGACAAGTGCGGGAGGCGGCAGCACTATCACTCAGCAGCTTGCAAAACAACTTTACTCACATCCAGTACGGACAACGGCTGAGAGATTACTGCAGAAACCGATAGAGTGGGTAATTGCGATAAAACTTGAGAGATATTTCACTAAAGAGGAGATTATCGCACTTTATCTGAATTATTTCGATTTCCTGCATGGTGCTGTGGGGATAAAAACTGCCGCTAATACATACTTTAATAAGGAGCCAAAAGACCTTACCGTTAATGAGGCTGCAACGCTTATCGGTTTGTGCAAAAACCCCTCGTTGTTCAATCCTGTAAGGTATCATCAGAGATGTACAGAGAGAAGGAATGTGGTGCTTGCGCAAATGGAGAAATCCGGATATCTGTCATCGTCGGAGTTTAATAACTTTAAGAGCGACTCTCTGGTGTTAAACTTTCATCGTACCGACCATAAGGACGGTACAGCTGCCTATTTCCGTGAATTCCTCAGAAGGTATATGACCGCCAAGAAGCCTGCGATAGGGGAATATCCTGAGTGGAATAAGAAACAGTATGTACTTGATTCTTTAGCTTGGGAGACTGATCCGCTCTATGGATGGTGTAACAAACATCGCAAGAAGAATGGACAACCATACAATATATATACAGATGGTCTGAAGGTATACACTACCATAGACTCGCGTATGCAGAAATATGCTGAAGAGGCTGTCTACGCCCATGTGGCAAGGTATCTGCAACCGGCCTTCAATGCAGAGAACAAAAAGAAACCTAATGCACCGTTTACAGATCAGCTGAGTTCGAAAGAGGTTAATCAGATAATGAAGAAAGCTATGGTTCAGAGCGACAGGTATCGCACAATGAAAGAGGCAGGATTTAGCGAGGAAGAGATACTTGCGTCGTTCCATAAGCCTGTCGATATGACCGTATATGCATACCATGGAGACATTGATACTATTATGACTCCATATGATTCTATTAGGTATTACAAGTCATTCCTTAGAAGTGGTTTCGTAAGCATGGATCCAAGAACGGGGTATGTGAAAGCGTATGTTGGAGGACTTGATTTCTCTCATTTCCAATATGATATGGTTATGGGGGGAAGAAGGCAGGTCGGCTCTACAATCAAGCCTTTCCTGTATTCACTCGCCATGGAGAACGGTTTTTCACCATGTGACTTGGCACCTAATGTTCAGAAAACGTATATCGTTGCTGGTAAGCGTTGGACTCCAAGGAATTCCAGCCATAGCAGGTATGGCCAGATGGTAACCCTGAAGTGGGGATTAGCTCAGTCAAACAACTGGATTTCGGCTTATCTTATGAGTAAACTTAATCCCAACCAGTTTGTAGAGCTTCTCCATGGTTTCGGAATTAACAATCCTGATATACACCCTTCCATGTCGCTTTGTCTTGGTCCTTGCGACGTTTCTGTGGCTGAGATGGTTAGCGCATATACAGCTTTTGCCAATAATGGTATTAGATGCGCACCTGTTTTCGTTACTCGTATCGAAGACAATGAAGGAAACGTCATATCTAAGTTTCAACCACGTATGAACGAGGTTATCAGTTCCGAAAGTGCATACAAGATGATTGTGGAACTTATGGCTGTCGTTGATGAGGGAACGGGTAGGAGGCTGAGGTTTAAGTACGGCTTCGAAGGTGAAATCGGAGGAAAGACTGGCACAACAAACCGTAATTCTGATGCCTGGTTCATAGGTTTCACACCGGAGTTGGTTAGTGGATGCTGGGTCGGAGGAGAGGATAGGGATATACATTTTGACTCTACTCAGATGGGACAAGGTGCAACAATGGCTTTGCCTGTATGGGCATATTATATGACGAGGGTATTACGTGATGGCATGCTCGGATATAATCCTACCGCTACATTTGATGTACCAGAGGACTTCAATCCGTGCAAAAAAGAAGAAATAGAAGATAACATGATGGAAATTGATGAGGTTTACGAGTAGTTATACCTTATTATATATCTTCCATTATATGAATATTTGTTCCTTTTTTGCTCATTCCTGTTGTAGCTATAATATTGCTTTAATACGATTTCAGCCTCTTTAAACGAAAGATTTTCTTTATAAATGTTAAATTGTGTCCCTGTTTGAGAAAAAAGTGCCCGAAACTTTTGGTGATAAAGATATTTGTTGTACCTTTGCAAACGCTTTCACCTCAAAACTGGAGTTTTAGGTATAGAATGATTGAGCCTATTCTATTGGTTCTTTCTGAAGCAAAAGAGTTCTTTGAAAAGATTACATAGACAGAGAAGTAGTACAAGAAGCGAGTGCCGAGTCTTTCCGATTTTATTGGGAAGTATGAGGTACTTGGGTAAACGAACCGTTCTATTCTTTAGAGATTAGATTAAGACAGGTGTAAATCAAGGAGCATCCGGCTTGGGACAAGACAATTCGGCCGCGTTTATATGCGGTTAAAATGATATTTTACAATGGAGAGTTTGATCCTGGCTCAGGATGAACGCTAGCTACAGGCTTAACACATGCAAGTCGCGGGGCAGCATTCACTTAGCTTGCTAGGTGAGATGGC
>NZ_NPJH01000079.1 GCF_002251365.1 Prevotella sp. P3-122 | reverse complement strand
ACAATAACCTTACGGCCTTAAGGTTATTAACCTTGCAGGCGTAAGGTTATTAACCTTATCGGCAATGATATATATATGCATAGACCACGCAACAATATATTGTCACTCGAGATATAGCATGAACCGCCAATATGAATACGCCACAGACAAGATTTATAACCTTATCGGCAATGAAGGTATCAAATACAGAGCACACTGCTATAAATGGTAATCACTCGAAATGTCGGATGAACAATAATTTTTGAAAATTGCCGTCCAATTGCTGTAAATTGCTGTTCAAAAGAAAACAAGTTAAGAGTAGTTATTATGCTGGAACAGCAATTCCCAGCAATTAATCAGCAATTAAAGAAAATATTTTTTTGATAATTGCTGGTACATTTATGTTAATTGCTGTTCACAAAAACAATCAATGTTGCAGTAAGTCAAAGACCTCATTAGATACCGTTTATCTCTTATTTCTGATGCAAAGATTCCACATAAGACAAGCGATCTTAAGCCTATTCATTCCCGTTCAAGAACTGTTCAGAAACCATGCATATGTCCTTACCCCCTAACACCGTACGTCCATAGCCCCTTTTAACGTACGTCCACAGCACCCCATGTCGTACGACCATAAAAAACCAATGAAAATGACTTTTGAGCAAAACATGACTAATGGTAATCATTTCCACGATTCAGGTATTGCTTCTTTGATCCGTTTGTTGTAATTTTGCAACCGGGAATCAGAGACGGGCACCATGCCGATGCGACGCTCCGCTCCGCATCATCATGACAAGCCCTATTCCCGGTTGCGAAGAAGCAACCGGGAATCAGAGACAGGCACCATGCCGATGTTACGCTCCGCTCCGCATCATCATGACAAGCCCTATTCCCGGTTGCGAAGAAGCAACCGAAAAGTTATTCACCAAGTGATTATGAAAAAGAACGTATTTATATTATTAATTTCGATGGCGATGGCAATTACAACCAATGCATCGGCACAGGATGTGCAGGACAAAAGAACAGAAGAAAAATGGGACAAGGTGTTCCCGTTGAGCGAGACAGTCAATCACCGGAAGGTGGAGTTCAAGAATCAATATGGCATCACACTTGTGGGAGACCTATACACACCCAAAAGTGGAGGTAACGGAATGGCGCTTGCTGTGTGCGGACCTTTCGGAGCATCAAAGGAGCAGTCGAGTGGACTCTATGCCATGAGGATGGCGGAACGAGGATTTGTCGCTTGTGCTTTCGACCCTTCCTTTACAGGGGAAAGTGGCGGTGAGCCCCGGCGCACTTCTTCACCTGACATCAATACCGAAGATTTCTTGGCAGCGGTGGATTTTCTTTCCTGCCTTCCAGATGTGGACGAGGAGAAGATAGGCATCATCGGTATTTGCGGATGGGGCGGCATAGCGCTTAATGCGGCTGCCGTTGACCCTCGCATCAAAGTCACGGTGGCGAGCACTATGTATGACATGTGTCGAGTGAACGGCAACGGCTATTTTGATGAGAACGACAGCGAGGAAGCCCGTTATGCCGCACGCAAGGCCATGGCTGCCGAACGCACAAAGGCTGCACGTACGGGCAAGTTGACGCAAGGAGGTGGAGTGGTAGATCCGTTGCCTGCCGATGCCCCGCAGTTTGTCAAGGACTATTATGACTACTACAAGACGAGTCGTGGCTACCATCCTCATTCGGGCAACAGCAACGACGGTTGGCATACCTTTGGCTGTCAGGCCTATTCCAATGCGCGCTTCCTCTATTATATCAATGAGATACGTTCGGCGGTGCTCATCATGCATGGCGAGAAAGCCCATTCCCGTTACTTCGGCGAGGCTGCTTACAAGTATATGGTAGAGGGTAAAGCCACTGGATATGATGCAGTCCGCAAGCCAAATCCTGTGCCAGGGAACAAGGAGTTGCTCATCATCCCCGATGCCAGCCATTGCGACCTCTACGATGGAGGCTACACCGAACTGGAAGGTAAGGGCATGGCAAAAAATAGGATTCCTTGGGACAAGCTAGTTGATTTCATCAAAAAGAACATGAAATGAGAAATACAGTAGCGCTCATCCTATTTGTTTTCCTTTTTCTTTCGTGTAGTATGCGCCAAGAAGCGAAAGTCACAAATTCTGCAAACAAGATTGTTAATCACATAGACCAGTAGTTATGTGTGTCATATTTTTATCCTTATGAATACATATAAAAAAATTCTTACCGCTTTATTATTCATAACAGCCAATATGTCATTGGCTGTTGCTGAAGACGTAACAATAAGAAATCTGTTGGTTGAATACGAACAAAGACCGATGGGCATTGAGACACTACGACCGCGCTTTTCTTGGCAGATGGCTGACAAGGATCATAGTAAGGGACAATGTCAGAAGGCATACAGAATCGTTGTTGAAGATGAATATGGTAAGAGAGTATGGGACAGTGGCAAGGTTGAGTCGGACGAGTCGCTCAACATCGTTTTTGGCGGTGAGAAACTTGCTCCAGCCACAAGTTACACTTGGGCCGTTGAGGTCTGGGATAATAAGGACAATGTGCATACGGCTTCATCGACCTTTGAAACGGGATTGATGGCAAATGATGAGAATGATGCCATCTGGAATGGAGCACAATGGATTGGTACAGATGACGATGACCAGTTTCTTTATTCTCAGTATTTGCCTGTCTTTAGTATAGGATGTTCTGTAACTCTTGACAAACAGCGCCATTCGACAAAGGCCTCAATTCTTTATGGTGGTAACGACGAAAGACTGCTCGATTCGCACCTCAATATTATGGGAATCAAGAACAAGATAGATTCAACTTATATTAGGGTTGAACTTGATGCTTCAAGAGTTGAAAATGGAGAACTGGCGCATCTGAACATCTTTCGCAAAGGATATGGCGACAAAGAAACAGGCGAAAAAAGAATATGGTCGGTGGAAATACCTGACGGGATTGTGAACAATGACAATGTCTTTGGTTCACACAGAATAGAACTGTCGTCAAATCTTGGTGACACAAACATCAAGATAGATGGTAAACATTTAGGACGTGCCAACCTGAATCCGTTGGGACAGGGAGGAGATTTTATTGCCTTTCCCGTTCTTGGCGAAGTTGGAGTATATTTAGAGAAAGGACAAAAGGCAAGGTTTTCAGATTTTGTAATATCTAATTATCGTTCGCCATCGGGGAAGATCGGAAAGGTCGCAAGCCTCGACACATGTGGAGTAGGATTGTTTGTAATGACTGACCCTTCTATTCATACAATGCCACGACTGAGAAGAGCCCTTACGATACACCAGGAAATAGCCAAGGCGAGACTTTATGTTACGTCAAGAGGCGTATATGAGTTTTATGTCAATGGACAAAGGGTTGGTGACGATTGGCTTAATCCAGGTATAACACAGTACAACAGGACACATCTTTATCAGATTTACGATGTCACCCCCATGCTGAAGGTGGGGGAGAACGCCATCGGAGCTATTTTGGGCGAAGGATGGTGGAGCGGAGGCGCTACATTCGAAGGTCAGAATTGGAACTATTTCGGCGACCGTTTGTCACTATTGGCAAAGTTGACAATATATTACAAGGACGGAAGTGTTGAAAACATTGTTACTGATCCGCATAGCTGGAAATATTCTGTTGATGGTGCTTTGATTTACAGTAGTTTGTTTCAAGGTGAGGTGTATGATGCAAGGAAAGACGATTCCCTCTGGACCACATCAGGCTATGCTGACGCCACATGGAAACAAGCAGTAGTGATTCCTACCATAGGGCATGTCAGTTCGACGGGTTGGGGCAATGGGCCTGCTGTTGATGATTACAGTCATTTTAGACTTGTTGCCCAGTATGGCCAGACAATAAGCAAAAACAGAACCATCAGGGCACAAGCAGTAAAGAGGACAACGCCGAAATCGTTCATATATGATATGGGTCAGAACATGGTGGGTGTTCCGCAGATAAAGTTTTCAGGGCTTACGCCAGGCACAAAAATACGTTTCCGCTACGCGGAGATATTATATCCCGAACTGCCTGAATATGAAGGAAAGGAAGGTACATTAATGCTTGAGAATATCAGGGCGGCCATGGCGCAGGATATTTATATTGCTAAAGGTGGAGAAGAAACATTTAAACCGTTATTTACCAATCATGGCTACAGATACATTGAAATTTCAGGCATAGAAGAAGAACTTCCCTTGGACAATGTAGAGGGGATAGTGCTCAGTTCAATCAAAGGCATAGATGCTCAATATGAAACATCGTCGGAGCTCGTCAACAAGTTGTGGAGCAACATAACGTGGTCAACACTCGGAAATTTCGTCTCAATACCAACAGACTGCCCACAACGAAACGAAAGGCTTGGATGGGCAGGCGACATTTCTGTATTCTCACGAACTGCTTCCTATATGGCATCCATTCCCCAGTTTCTGCGCAGGTATCTGCAATCCATGAGGGACGTGCAGCGTGCGGACGGACGAATGCCCGACATAGCTCCTCTTGGTGGAGGATTTGGTGGGCTTCTTTGGGGAAGTGCGGCCATAACAGTAGCCTGGGAGAGCTATCAGCAATACAATGACAAAAGGATGCTGGAAGAACATTATGACGCGATGAAGAAATACATTGATTTTATATTTAAAAAGACAATAGACCCCCAAACCAACATTATCGTACAGGACAACGCATGGGGCGATCTCGGCGACTGGCTGGGGCTTGAAGACGAGAAAAACGACAAGTCGCTGTTTTGGGAAGCATACTTGATATATGACTTGGACATAATGCGAAAAACCGCGGCTCTCCTTGGGAAAGCAGACGACGAGAAATACTTTGCGGACAAGCGACAGGAAAGAATAGCGTTCTTTAACAACACATACCTTGAACAGGCAACAGGAAAAACAATATCTTCTGGATTTGGAGGAAGGAGAAAGGGACAACTTGTCGATACACAGACATCGTATGTATTGCCTATCGCCCTTGGTGTGTTGGATGGAAAAACTTACAACAATTGTGTCTCTAACCTGGCAGAAACTATTGAACGGCAAGGCACCATGGATAATGGTTCTGTATGCGCTCCATACGCTTTGTTGACAGGATTTATCGGTACTGCATGGATTAGCAAGGCCCTGTCTGACGGTGGAAGGAGTGACATCGCTTATAATCTTCTCCTCAACGAGCAGTATCCTTCCTGGCTCTACCCAGTGAAGCAAGGTGCTACGACAATTTGGGAAAGGTTGAATTCATACACTCACTCCAACGGGTTTGGCGGGAACAATCGCATGAACTCATTCAATCACTATTCTTTTGGAGCCGTTGGGGCTTGGTTAATCAACTATTCTCTTGGTATAAGACGTGATGAAACTTCGCCAGGATTCAAGCACTTTATAATTAAACCGGAGGTTGACCCAACAGGAAAACTAAAATATGCAAAAGGTCACTACGACTCACCGTATGGAAGAATAGAGAGTGGATGGACTGTTGAGTCCGGTCGAACAGAATATGAAATAACAGTACCTTCAAATACAACCACAACATTGATTCTCCCTGCACATCGACTAAAAGATATTTGTGAAGGAGGCCGAATAATTGGTAAAGGATCAAAAGGTATTGTTGATATAAAATTTGATAGAGGCTATGCTATGCTTGAACTTCAATCCGGGAAATACCACTTCTCTGTAATAAAAAGAGACTGAATAGTGGAATTTGGGGGTGTTTCATAATATTAAATTAGGGTCTGCTTAATTCATTTCTGATTACAGACAGAGTATAGCAGACGTAATTCCTCATAGCAACGACGGCGATGAAAACCTAAAAAATGGTTATAACTCCCCAAAATCAGGTATGTCAGAATATAAATAATGTGAGTACCTTTGTACTCGAATTTAAAACAAAATACAATGTATATAGAAAAGATACAGTCGCCAGCCGACTTGAAACAGCTGGATTTGGAGGCATTGAAAGTTGTGGCAGAAGAGACACGTACTGCCGTATTGAACCGTGTTAGTAAGCATGGTGGACATGTAGGACCTAACCTGGGTTTCGTGGAGGCAACGGTGGCTCTGCATTATGTATTCAACGCACCAGAGGACAAGTTTGTGTTTGACGTTTCACACCAATGCTATCCTCACAAGGTGCTTACTGGTCGTGCATCGGGTTTTCTGGGCGACGTGGACGACATGAACGCCATCAGCGGATATTCTTCGCCAGCCGAAAGTCCTGTGTATGACAACTTTGAAGTGGGTCATACTTCCACATCCGTAAGTCTGGCTACAGGCTTGCAGAAGGCTCGCGACATCAAGGGAACCAGTGAGAACATCATTGCCATCATAGGTGACGGTTCGCTCTCAGGCGGCGAGGCTCTTGAGGGGATTGATGAGGCATCGGAATTGGGCACAGGCATCATCATCGTGGTGAATGACAACGAGATGTCAATTGCAGAGAATCATGGTGGCATCTACAAGAATCTTCGTGCCCTTAGGGAAAGCAATGGAGAGTGCCAGCACAACTGGTTCAAGGCGTGGGGATTTGAATACAAATACCTGGAAGAAGGCAATGACCTGCAGAAACTGATCGAGGTGTTCCAGTCGGTCAAGGATACAGACAAGCCAACGGTCGTACACATTCATACGGAGAAAGGACATGGTTTCCAACCTGCTATCGATAATAAGGAAGCATGGCATTGGGGTGCGCCATTCAACGTAGAAGATGGTTCAAGAAGTTCAAATAGTGCTAATAGTGCAGAGAGCTATGAAGAACTCTACAGCAACTGGATGCTCCGTGAGATGAAGAACGATCCTACACTCATCGCAGTCACAGCAGGAACTCCTGCAGCCGCAGGCTTTTCTCCAGACAAGCGTAAAGAGGCAGGCAAGCAACACATCGACATGGGCATTGCCGAGGAACAGGCTTGCGCCATGGCAAGCGGTATGGCAAAGGGTGGTCTTCGTCCCGTCTGGACGGTTTACAGCACCTTCATCCAGCGCACATACGACCAGATAGCGCAAGACCTTTGCATCAACTCCAATCCTGCTGTAATCAATGTGGTTTGGGGAGGTGCAGGTACGATGAATGACATCACCCACATCTGTCTGTTCGATATACCTATGCTGTGCAGTATTCCAGGACTTATATATCTTGCCCCGACCACCTGTGAGGAATACTTTGCCATGCTTCGCTGGGCCATCATTCAGGACAAGAAACCTATCGCCATCCGTGTCCCAAGCAATGGCGTAGTTCACACTACCGAAACGGTTGATACGGAGTATTGTTATGAGTCACGCTATAAAGTGATGCATAAAGGTTCTGAAGTGGCAATCATTGCTGCCGGATCATTCTATCAGAAGGGTGAGAATGTGGCTCGTCTGCTGTCAGAGCAAGGCATCGATGCTACGCTTATCAATCCTCGTTACCTGAATGCAGTAGATGCCGGCACACTGGAGGCTCTCAAGGCAAGCCACAGGCTTGTTGTGACTCTTGAAGACGGCTCGAAGGATGGCGGATTCGGTGAACGCATCGCCTCTTATTACAGCACATCCGACATGAAAGTGCTGGTTGGTGGCATCAAGAAAGATCTCTACGACCGCTTCGACCTGCAACAATTACTCAGCGACAATCGTCTGCTGGATGAGCAAATCGTAGAGGATGTTTTAAAGATTATCCGATAAAAAGTAATGAAAGAAGAGTGAATGGTAATGGTTATATAAATTTTAGCATAAGCAAAAGATGAAAAAGGTAATAGTTATTTCCACCAGCCTTCGTGCTGGGTCTAACAGCGATATGCTGGCAGAAAAGTTTGCTGAAGGTGCCAAGGCATCGGGCAATGAGGTAGAGAAGATTTCCCTTCGTGGAAAGGAAATCAAGTTTTGTGTGGGTTGCCTGAGTTGTCAGAAAACGGGTGCATGTGTGTTCAAGGACGATGTGCCTGACATTATGGCGAAGGTGCTGAATGCCGATGTGGTCTGCTGGGCAACACCTATATACTATTATGAGATGAGCGGACAGATGAAGACTCTCATCGACCGCATGAATGCTATGTACCGGAAAAACTACCGTTTCCGCGACATCTATCTGCTCACCACAGCTGCCGAAGCTGAAGAGGATACTCCCCGACGTGCCGAGATTGGTCTGACAGGTTGGATTGACTGCTACGGCAAGTCTTCACTCAAGGGACATCTCTTCTGCGGAGGCGTAACCGATGCGAGAGATATTGAAGGCAACGCCAGCCTGATGCAGGCCTATGAAATGGGTAAAGGGGTCTGACAGCGAGGGGGGATTATTACAGTATGCGAATGACACGTTTTATCATATTCATATCATTCATAACAATAACGACACTAAACGTTATGGCACAGAAGAAAATAGTACAGACGGCAGGCCGCACGCAGTTGGGCGAGTTTGCCCCTGAGTTTGCCCGGCTCAACGACGACATTCTCTTTGGCGAAGTGTGGAGCCGCAACGACCTGCTAAGCCTTCGCGACCGCAGCCTTGTCACTCTCACCTCACTAATTAGTCAGGGCATCACCGACTCATCACTAACCTACCACTTGCAGGAGGCGAAGAAGAACGGCATCACAAGAACGGAAATATCGGAAATCATCACACATATCGCTTTCTATGCAGGATGGCCCAAGGCATGGGCGGCTTTTCGTCAGGCTAAGGATGTCTGGAAAGAAGACACCTCGCTGGAAGATGCGAAGACTCGTTTCCAACAAGAGATGATTTTCCCCATTGGCGAACCCAACACTGCCTATGCCCAGTATTTCAAGGGCAACAGTTATCTGGCACGTATTTCCGGCGAGCAGGTTCCCATTGCCAATGTCACCTTCGAACCTGGTTGCCGCAACAACTGGCACATCCACCATGCCACAAAAGGCGGAGGACAGATGCTTATCGGTGTGGCTGGACGTGGTTGGTATCAGGAATGGGGAAAGCCTGCACAGGAGATTCTCCCGGGGACGGTCATTCACATCCCTGCCGGCGTGAAGCATTGGCATGGAGCCGCTGCCGACAGTTGGTTCGCTCATCTCGCCTTTGAGATAGAGGGAGAGAACGCATCCAATGAGTGGCTGGAACCGGTATCCGACGCTGAGTATGAGAAGGTCAAAGGAAAATAATCACGATAACTTTGCATTATGAATCATCTGAAATACTTGCTTTTGGCTGTGCTGACAGTGTTTGCGGCATCGGCTTGTTCACAAAACAAATCCCAAAACATCATGGAAAAGAAAAAAGTATTGGTAGTGTATTTCTCGGCAACGGGAACAACAAGGCAAGTGGCAAAGCAAATTGCAAAAATCGCTGATGCCGACATCTGTGAGATAGCTTCGGCGAAACCATATTCCAGTGCCGACCTCGACTGGACAAACAAACAGTCGCGTAGTTCGGTAGAGATGAATAATCCTAAGGCGCGGCCTGAAATAAAAGCCGTTTCTGTGGATGTGAGTAAGTATGACTACGTCTTTCTGGGCTATCCTATATGGTGGGACCTCGCACCAAGAACAGTCAACACATTCATTGAAACAGCAAACTTGGCAGGCAAGACTGTGATTCCTTTTGCAACGTCCGGAAGCAGCACCATCGCCAACAGTGTTGCCGTACTGAAACAGTCTTATCCAAACATCAAGTGGCAGACAGGTAAGCTGCTGAATCATGTCAGTGAGAAAGAGATGGAAGCTTGGGTTTCAGAAACAATAAAATAATATGGAAGAGATTTTTATCAATACCATACAAGACTTCAACGACTATCAGGGGGTGGAGACACTTCATCCCTTGGTGAGCGTGGTGCATGTGGAGAATACGGAGCACATCAAGGAGTGTGTGATGCACTATGGCGTTTATGCCATCTATCTCAAGGAGAACAAGGGATGCAAGCTCTCTTACGGTCGCACACCCTACGACTTCGACGAGATGACCGTGACCAGCTTTGCCCCAGGGCAGGTGGTTAATGTGGAACCAAACCCCGATGTGCCTTTTGCCAAGTTCACGGCCTTGGTGTTCCATCCCGACCTTCTCAACCGCACCGCATTAGGCAGGCAGATCAACCGCTACGAGTTCTTCGGCTATTCCAGTACCGAGGCTTTACATCTCTCCGCCCAGGAAGTGGAAGTCTTTCGGGGTGTGCTTGCGATGATAGAGCAGGAACTGCACCGAGCCATCGACAAGCATACACGCGAACTTATCGTCTCCAACATAGAATTGCTGCTGAACTATTGCCTCCGCTTCTACGACCGCCAGTTCATAACCCGCGAGGAGATAAACCATTCTGTGGTAAAGAAATTCATAGAACTACTTGACGATTATATCTCCACAAAAGCCCTGCATGACGGTTTGCCAACGGTAGCTTATTTTGCAGACAAATGCTGCCTGTCTAACGGCTATTTCGGCAATCTGGTGCGTGTGGAAACGGGGCGTACTGCCAAGGACATCATCTCTGATCATGTTCTTGCCTATGCCAAACAACTCCTTAATGATGAGGCGCTGACCATTACAATTATCAGCAGTCGTCTCGGCTTTGAATATCCCCAGCATTTCGTCCGTTTCTTCAAGTCGCATACCGGTAAGACTCCGTCTGCATATAGGAATGAAAGATGAGGTTCTTCAAACTTGCGCATTGTTGACATATTTTAGGATATTATACTTGCGTATTCCATAATAAATTCGTTTTTTTGCAGCATGAAAATGTTTGTTTGATAAAATGCAGATGATATGAGCAAATTCAAGTACCCTGTAGATACCGACCAGTTTGCCGAGATTCGCCAAAAGGGTTTAGTGTATGTTGACAAGACAGACATAATGTTTGACCTTGTCGATAAATATAAATATGTCTTTCTTGCCCGTCCCCGCCGTTTCGGCAAGTCGTTGTTATGCAACACCTTCAAGGCTTATTTCCAAGGCAAGAAAGAACTGTTTGAGGGGCTGAATATTATGGACATGGAAAAGGAGTGGAAGACATATCCCGTGCTGCATTTCACAATGAGCGGACTGAAGAATCTTAAAGTGAGCGAGGCGAAATCAAAATTGGAAAACTTTATTGCCGACTACGAAAGACTTTATGGGCGTAATACGGAGGAGGAAACTCCAGGAGCCCGCTTCCGTGGCTTGATTCATAGGGCTTGTGAAAAGACAGGCGAGCGTGTCGTGGTCATCCTCGACGAATACGACGCTCCCGTTATGCGATTGCTCTACGACACAAAACAAATGGAAGAAATGCGCATGATGCTACGTGAGTTCTACCAGGTGCTGAAGGATGAGGGCGCATATCTTAAGTTTGTTTTTATCACTGGAGTAACGAAGTTTTCTCAGATGAGCATCTTCTCGGAGCTTAACAACTTGAAACAAGTTTCTATGTTTGATGAGTATTCAGGTCTGTGTGGAATTACCCAGGAAGAACTCAACACCGTCTTGCGTCCTTGCGTTGAGGAATATGCCGAAGGTCTTGGCATTAGCGCCCGCGAGGCATACGCCGTGCTCAAAAAGAACTATGACGGATATCATTTCTCAGAAAACAGTCAGGATGTATATGCCCCATACAGTCTTTTGAATGCACTCAACGACAAGGCTACAAGACACTACTGGTTTGAGTCGGGTACATCGGCATCGCTCATTGAACATCTTAAACACTTCCCCAACTTTAACCCTCTC
Organism: Prevotella sp. P3-122; assembly: GCF_002251365.1. Classification (GTDB taxonomy): domain Bacteria; phylum Bacteroidota; class Bacteroidia; order Bacteroidales; family Bacteroidaceae; genus Prevotella. Next base: position 213,575 of record NZ_NPJH01000079.1, on the reverse strand, counting down.
GATTTCGATGGGGTGGAGATGTCGTTGGAGGATTTCAATGTGCCATGTGAAAGCGCTTCGACTCCTGTTCCGATGCTTTATCAGAGCGGCTATCTTACCATTGCATCTTATGATAAGCTGCTGGATTCCTACACACTTCACTTCCCCAACTACGAGGTGCGTCAGGGCATGGTGTATAGTTTGACAAGCTATTTGATGGATATCTCCGATTGGGACAGGAATGCCACCATCCTTGATATGGCCCGTGCTTTGGTAAAAGGCGACCTGCCATCGGCACTTACCGAACTCCGCTCCTACATAGCCTCCTTGCCCTATGACATCATCACCCGCAAGGAGTGGATGGCGAAGAAGAAAAAGGAGGCATTTTACAAGTTGCTGATGTATGTGGTGTTCTCTTTGCTCAACAGCAAGGTGGACACTGAGGTAAAGAGCGTGCTCGGTAGAGCCGATGTGGTAATAAAGACCAAGAACGACATCTATGTCCTCGAACTGAAAGTCGATGACACCATAGATAATGCCTTGGCCCAGATAGACTCCAAGGGCTATGCCATTCCCTACGAAGCCGACGGACGCACAATAACAAAATGCGGAGTGACTATTTCATCAGAGGCTCGAAACATTGTGCATTGGCGTGCGGTGGATAATGAAGGCAAGGTCATCGACGAGCAGAAGTATGAATGACATCTGATTTATAGGATATAACAATATGAAGAAACTGCCGATACTTATATTTATAGTGCTTTGCCTCACTGCCGTGGCAACAAGCTATGGGAGCTATCGCAAGGCACAGAGAAACATCGAGAGTGACCTGCAACAGGCTCTCGCCAAGACCATCAACGAGAAGGGTGTGGAAACAATGCGCCAAGACTCTATACGCGCCTATCGAAGCATTGCCCGCACAGAGGGAGAGATGATGACTATCGCTGTGGGTGACGAAACTTTGCGCAGACATCTTCGTAATCAGCAGTTGGGCGAGATGGCTTTTATCACCTATACCGTAGGACGCGAAAGAGGACGATGGAAGGTGACGTTCAATACCGAGGCTAAGTGCTCTGCTGCCATGATATGGAGCCTGTCAGACCAAAGGCTATCTGCATGGCTCACCGTCATGGCATTGCTTTCGCTCGCCTTGTCGTTCAGGGGCAGAAGGCAAAGCCAACCAATCACGATGGATAGTTTCAGTGCAACCCATCTCACTCCCATGCAGCGCCAACTCATGGAGATGTTTGTCGCCTCCGGCTCCCACCGCCTGTCAAAGCATGAAATATGTGATGCTCTCTGGCCAAAGAAGGACGATGCCAGCGAGACATTATATGCCTTGATAAGCAGATTGAAACGCGAATTGGACAAGACAAGCAGTTTCGACATCATATCAGACCGAGGTAGGGCTTATATCCTAAAGCGGAGAAAATCAGAGAGTTGACTTTCTGACAGATTATTTGTCAGACAATTGTCAGCATGAAAAATCTTTTGTTTTTAGCAATACTTACTACTTTTGCATTCCGAAAGCGTGGAAGGTTCCTCGCTAATGTAAAAAAGGAATGCAAAAGATGAAAAGTACATTAATCTTCGTATTATTGACAATGTGGACATCGCCTGAGCTAAAAGCGCAGACAGATGCCCCTAACGACAGCGTGCAACTTGAGGAAGTGGTGATAAAGGGAGCAAGGGTTGTAAATCGCACCGACGGCAAACTGATTTTCCCATCCGAGGAAATGACCAAGTCCGCATCCTCAGGCTACACCCTCTTGAAGATGTTGCCTCTGCCAAACGTGAAAGTTGACGACATCAACGAGACCGTATCCGCCGCCAACTCTCTTATGGGCAATGTGCAAGTGAGAATCAATGACGTGGAAGCCACTACTGCCGATATGCAGTCGCTGCAACCGAAAGAGGTGGAGAAGGTGGAACTAATCGATCGACCTGGAGTTAGGTATGGGGAGAATGTAGGCATTGTCTTGAATATCATAACACGAAAGGTCACAAGTGGATATGTAGTAGGGGCAAGCGGCACTCTCGTCCCAAAGGCTGATATGGTTAAGGGCAATGCCTATACCAAGATAAACAACGGATATAACGAGTTATCGATAAACTATTCCGGATATTACAACCACTCCAACGGAATGAGTACAGTGGAAAATGCCGATTATCTCATGTCGGACAATACATATAATAAGGTGGAAAGAAATACCAACGACATCATCAACAGAAACACAATGCATGATATACAGGCAAGATACAGTTGGATAAACGCCGAAGGCACAGCATTCCTCACGACTCTATCTACATCCATTGACAACAATCCTCGAGACTTGAACAAAACTGATGTTGCATATTCCAATGGGAGAAACGCGACAGAAACCACCGACAAAAGCGAGAAGACCTTAAGCCCTCTGCTCGACCTGTATTTTTCAACTAAAATTGGCAATAACCAAAGCCTCATCGCCAATGCGACAGGCTTATACACACATACCGATTATGCATATCTGTTTACATCCGACGATACTTCTTTTGGCTACAACACACTCGGAAAGGCTTGGTCGCTCAAGTCGGAGGCGATATACGAAAACCGCATGAAGCCCTTCACCCTCTCAGCTGGACTTCGCTATGCCCAGAAATCTATCGACAACGACTATTCGGGCGATGCCACTCTCGTGTCACAAATTCATTCAAGCAATATCTATGCCTTCTCGCAAATCCAAGGCTCATTGTGGAAAATCGGTTATATGGTGGGACTCGGGCTTAGTCGTGAATATTATCGCCAAGGAGAGACCATGTATGACAGAGTGTGGCTTCGTCCGAAACTGAACCTTTCCCTACCTCTTTCCCAACATATTAGGCTCAACTACACCCTCACCTCCGCGCCTGCCTCGTCAAAACTGCAGAACATGAGCGGAATGTCCATCATAACCAATGGTATGGAATATTCAGAGGGTAATCCTGAACTGATTATGGAAAGGCGCGACGACCACACGCTAACCCTCAGCTATCAGTCGCCACGCCTATATACCCAACTGATGTCATTCTATCGCCACTGCGACCATCCCGCCATGCAACACGTACTTCGCACGGAGGACGGACGCTTCGCCAAGACCTTCCTTGAAGGCAGACGCATTGACATGCTCATGCTGCAGAGCTACACCAACTACGACATCATTCCACAGCATCTCAATGCCTATATATCAGCAGAAATGTTGAACATCTGGAATGACGGACAGGACTATAGCCACCGCCTCACGTCGTTCAACTTCAACATAGGTCTCACTGCCTGGCTTGGCAATTGGACGATAATGGCAACTATGGACAACGGTTATCATTTCATGGAAAACGAATACGAGAGCCGCAACATCTTCTCCGACTTTGTAAGTGTTTCTTATAAATATAAGAATATCACGGCAGGTCTCTTCTGCCAAAACCTGTTCAAGCGTAATGCCAAGATTGAAGAAGTGGAAAACCACAACCACCTCGCCCACAAGCTCCTTGTAGCCCGCAACCGCGACACGTCAAATGCCATCGGCATAAAACTGACGTGGAAATTGTCGAAAGGCCGCAACTTCAAAGGCATCGACCGCGACACCAACTCTTTGAAGGACACGGAGACTGGAGTGGCGAAATAGGGGATAACTCACGGCAACGGGCTGGGGGGAATCTTCGCCTTTATGCCTACAGCAAGGAAGTCGTCATAGGAGGGACGTGACGTGGATTTCAATATGTCCAAGAAAAGACTTTAATTTCTTTCAAACATTAAAGTTTTTATAGTACGTTAGGGGGCGATGGCAAAAGGACAGGGGACGGGTCAATGTACAGGACAATTGCAAGGCGGATTACCTGACTTCGTAGCAGGAAACCAGCTTCGTGTGTTATTTGCAATCAGTATATTCATTATCTGAATCAACTACAATACCATATTGAACAACCATCCCAGCAGGATGATGAACAGGGCAATGGTGCCGAAGAAGATGCCTATGAGCCTCATGTTCATCACTTTCTTGAGCATGGTGGCTTCTGGCAGGGAGAGACCTACTACCGACATCATGAACGCCAAGGCTGTGCCCAATGCAACCCCTTTGGCTACAAATACCTGCACTACAGGTACGATGCCAGCGGCATTGGCATACATCGGAACGGCAAGCACGACTGCTAATGGGACGGCATACCAATGTTCGCCGCTCAGATAGGCTTCAAAGAATCCACTTGGTACATAACCATGTATGGCGGCCCCGATGCCTATGCCAATGATGACATAGAGGAGTACACCGCGTACTATTCCCAATGCTTCCTTGGCAATTTGAGGCAATCGTCCGATAATGGAAGATTGCGACGTTTCCATTTCCTCCTGCGGGATATTGTTCATCTGTAGCATCTGCTGTACCCAGGGACTAAGATGTTTCTCCAATTTCATCTTCCCCAGAACATAACCGCCAATCATGCCAAGGCATATTCCGCTGACGACGTAAACCGTGGTGACCTTCCATCCGAAAGTGCCAGCAAACATTGCCACTGCCACCTCGTTGACAAGAGGCGAAGTGATGAGGAAAGAGAAGGTCACGCCCAAGGGGATGCCTCCCTTGACAAATCCGATGAACAACGGTATGCTTGAACAGGAACAGAAGGGAGTGATGGCTCCAAACAGCGAGGCAAGCAGATACTGCATCCCATAGAGCTTCCTTGATGTGAGGAAGTTGCGCAGTCTTTCCACTGGGAAAAAGGCATTGACAATGCCCATTATGATGCTGATTACAAACAACAGAATGACAATCTTCAATGTGTCATACACAAAGAAGTTCAGTGCCTCTCCCAGATGAGTGGTGGCATCTATGCCACATATATCATATATAAGCCAATCGGCGAATTGCTGTATCATAAGTCTTGTTTGATAAATACTATAAAATAATCGTGACAGTATAATATAAGCCTACAAGGATGAAGAGGATGGCTACGAGACGGTTGAACCAACGCTGGAAAATGGCTATCTTGCCCATCACCCTGCCTAACGACTGCATGCTGTAAGCGATAATCCATGCTGCCACAAGCACAGGAAGGGAGGTGGCAATGGCATAGACCACGGGCAATAAGTAACCGCCTGACTCTACTGCCGACATGGGGATGAGCATGCCGAAATAGAGCATGCCGCTGGTGGGGCAGAAAGCCATGGCAAAGAGCACACCGAGGATGAAGGCACCCAATGCTCCTTGTGTCCAACTGCCTGATGCCTGACCCGAAAAGCCGAACTTCGGCAAATGGAGCAGATGACCAAACAGCATGAACAGGCCGATGAGAACAAGGGCCGGTCCAAGAATCCATTCTCCGATGGTGCTTATCGCATCCTGAATGCCAAAGGCATCCTTGCCCTTGCGGATGAGGAATATCAGGGCTGCACCCAGGGCTGAATAGGCGACAGTTCTCCCTAAGGTATAAAGCAAACCTAAGTAGAAGACCTTCCGTCGGTTGTCTATCTCTCGTCCGAGATAGGCCACCGCAGTAAGATTGGTGGCAAGCGGGCATGGACTGACTGCGGTCAGAATCCCCAATATCAGGGCAGTGACCACTGGCACCGAACTGCTGTCGAGTAACGAATATAGCCAATCCATTATTTCAATGCTTTAGTGATTTCTTCTTTCACTATCTTCTTAAATTCTGCGGGATTTCTCTTGGCGTATTGGAAGCCTTGGCGAGTGAGGTCGGTGCGGGTCTCCTTGCCATTCTTGTCAATCTTCACGATAAAGAGCGAAGAGAAACTCACCTTGTGGTCAGCAGCGACAGGTTTGCCTTGCTCTGTTGAGAAATCAATGACCTTCATACCTATCTTCTTGTTCTTCTGCCAGGAGGCAAAACTCTCGTCCAGCACTTCCTTCGCACATTTCTCTATGCTGCGGCATGTGATGCAACGCTGCTTGCCGTGGAAATAGCGAACCTCCACACGCTGTGCCTGCATGACGAGTGCCATCATGCAAGCCACCATTGACAACAATACTCTTTTCATGGTAATACGGATTATTTCAATAGTTGTATAAGTTCCTTCTCACTCTTCTGACCTCGCGCCACAACCTGGCCGTCCACCACAAGTGCTGGCAGCGACATCACGTTATACTGCATCTGCTCCATGATGTCGCTCACAGCCGACACCTTCGCGTCGATGCCATTCTCTTTTACTACCTTCTCGACAAGGGCGAGATACTTCTGATTGCAGGCACAGCTGCTTACTAAAACCTTTACGTCTTTCATAAATTAAACGTCTTTTATAAATGAATATTTATTGTTTTTCGTTATCGTTTTCGTTATCGTTTTCGTTTATTATTTATTGTTTATCGTAGAATAACGATTATATAGCTCCAAATAATAGCGTATGCCGTTGTTTTCGCTCAGGCATACGCTTAGTCTTACTGGCAGCAATCCTTGTCCTTGCAGATTTCCGTCTGGAAGAACTCGGTAAAGAGTTCCTTGGCATACTCCCAGTTTTCACGCACTATGCAGTATTTTACTTTGGGGGTTTCAATCTCCCCTTGTATAAGTCCTGCATCTTTCAGTTCCTTAAGATGTTGGCTCACCGTGGCCTGTGCTATGGGCAGTTCCTCATGAATGTCGCCGAAATAGCAAGTCTCTTGTTTGGCGAGGAATTTCATGATGGCAATGCGGGCAGGATGTCCCAGAGCCTTGGCAAACCTTGCCAATGTCTCAGTCTTGATACAATATGTTTTCTTTTCAGCCATAATCAATGATGAATAATTAATTCTTGTGCAAAGGTAAACGATAATATTCAATTACGCAAAACAATCATCGTAATATTACGATTACTTAACAATGACGAGAGCTTCTTAAGCCGTTCTGCAAATAACATATCTCATAGATATATTACTTCTCTATCTATTTGCAATATCAGTTTCTTTTCGTATTTTTGCGGTGTGGAATTGTCGTTGGAGGAATTTAATGTGCCTTGCGAGAATGCCTCGACACCTGTCCCTATGCTTTATCAGAGTGGCTATCTTACTATAGATTATTATAATAAGGAGGACGATGTATATGTACTTCACTTTCCCAACTACGAGGTGTGCCAAGGCATGGTGTATAGCTTCCTTGCCCTACGACATCATCACCCGCAAGGAATGGATGGCGAAGAAGAAAAAGGCTCAGTGAAAAAACGGTTCATCAGAAATATGGAGTGACGGATGGGGACTCCTAAATGAAGGCAATGCTTTGCGTGGGCAGTTGCAAAGCTTTGCGTGAGAGTTGGGCTGAACTGGCACAGAAATATCTGACCTATTCTGGATAAGAGAAAAGTGGGAAAATACTCACCCTAGGGGAACTTAGCCCACAGGAAATTTCTACTGAGCCAAGAAAAAGGAGACATTTTATAAGTTGTTGATGTACGTTGTGTTCTCGTTGCTCAACAGCAAGGTGGACACAGAGGTAAAAAGTGTTTTCGGTCGTGCCGATGTGGTCATAAAGACCAAGGACAACATCTATGTCCTCGAACTGAAGGTGGACGACTCTGGGGATAATGCCTTGGCTCATATAGATTCCAAGTGATACGCCATCCCCTACGAAGCCGACGGGCGCACAATAACAAAATGCGGAGTTGCCATCTCCTCAGAGGTTAGAAATATCACGCATTGGCGTGCAGTGGATAATGAAGGCAAGGTCATCGACGAGCAGAGGTTCTGACCCTGTCTTTCATTATCGCCGAAAAATTATACATCATCCTAACGCCTGCAACCTCCAATAATCCTTGCCGCCTCATCTTTCTCACTTTGGAATGAGAGTTGGTCGAATATGATGTAGGCACGATGTGGATCGACAATGCGTGGTGCCATGAGTCTGAGTGCCGCAAGTTTCTTGTCGCCAAACGAGAATATACTCATCATTGTCGCACACTGCTCACAGGAATAAAACGCCCCAAGACTGGCCACCTCGATGAGATCCATCTTGCGGTCATCGAAGCTGGTGTTTTTTACCTTATTATATAATATAGCGAACTTATCGTCGCTGAGACGAAGTTCCACCATCGCACTTGGGGCATGCATACGTCTATGCCTCTGAGCCTGAACGTCAACAGCTCCCAATGTCAAACAGGAGAGCAACAGAAAAACAAACAGATTCCTTTTCATAATAATTGCCATTTTTGTTTTTCTGCAAAGGTAATTCCTGTTGGCATATTGTGCAAGGGAATTTCCCTACAAGATAATATGAGAATTCCTATTATGGCAGCCCTAAGGATTTCCCATTTTTTACAATAAAAATGGTCAAAACGTTTTGTATGTATTCTTATGTGTAACCTTCGCCTCACATCGTTCTTTATAGTACCTTGCATTGCGCATAGTGGCATTAAATAGTGGCAAACAGTTGATTTTTGGTGGTGAAAGTGCGGAGGAAAAATTTGCATGAATCATTAGAATGAGTAATTTTGCAGGGTCGATTCATTCAACAAATTGACTCTCTGGTATTAATCAGAGATGTTGATGAACAAAACATTGCAATTTTTGAAAAAAACAATGATTATCACTATGGTTCTGGCAGGACTCCTCGGCATGGCAAATGCCCAAAACACCTCCAATACAGAAGGACATGTGCAGTCGGCCACGGCAATTAGTCGCGTGTTGGGCGACGGACGTAAGGTGGAAACCATCGTGCCACCTGGTTTGTTGCATACGGTATTGAAGGAGTGCAAGACTGGCTATTTGAGCAGCACAAGTAGAACTGTATTGGTTGTGTAGTCATGCTGGATTCCAAGCATCCGCTGTTCAAGTTGGCAAACATGGTCGATTGGTCACTCTTCGAAAACACCTTCACTCCGCTGTTCTGTACGGACAACGGCTGTCCTCCCAGCCAATCCGCCTGATGACAGGCTTGCTTATGCTGAAGCACCTTCGCAATGTGTCCGACGAGCAGAAGTTTTGATTCTGTCTTTCATTATCGCCGCAAAATTGTCGATAGCCCAATCCACCATAGGACGACAGGCAGCCATAAAGGAATGGGCACGTGGAGTAAGCGTGTATTCGGTGTGAGGCGGCACTTCGGCATAAACCTTACGCACGAGGAAACCGTCGGCTTCAAGGTTTCTTAATGTCGATGTCAACACCTTCTGGGATATGTCGGGAATGGCCTTCCTTATGTCAGAGAAGCGCATAGGCTCTTGGTGGTGCATCATTTGGTGCATCAGCAAGAGTGACCATTTGTCGCCTATCCGCGCCAGAATGTTGCGTACGGGACAATCGGGGAATAAAGTATCGCCCAGACAGATATTGTTGTTTTTATCCATATACCATAAAACGTGAAAGGCATCAGGATTATTGTCTTTCACGTTTTTGATTTCTTTGTAAGGGAGTTATTGCTCCACTACACCGTCGCCCATGGTATATTGTTCGAGTGAGCCGGCTTTTGCTTGGATGCAAATATATACCAAAGGTTCGTTGCCCGTGCATTTGGTATTGCGGCTTACAGATGGCGCAACCCTGACGATACTGCCCGAAGCGACAGGTTCTTCCTTGCCGTCAAGAATGAATGCGCCTTCTCCGCTCAACACCACATATACTTCCTCGTTCTGTTTGTGATGATGGAAAAACGGTACTGTGCATCCCGGTGCAAGTGTGCCGAACGACACTTCCATGGATGTTGTGTTAAGAATATCCTTCACAAATGCTTTTCCCTCAAAAGAGGCAATGTCTCCGACAGTGGCGATGCTATAGCCCTCTGACGATGTCTGTAATTCTGCTTGGTTCATAATACTGATTCCTTTATTGTTTTAACGCTGCAAAGTTACTTGTTTATCCTGATTCCAGCAAGAACTAACAGCCGAGGCAGTTAGTAACCTTTAGGAAACTATTGCTTATAACCAACAATTTACAATACAATCATTTATGAATTATTAACTGACAAAAGTTTCGGAAGTAATATTCACCCTGTTTCGGAAATCTAATTGCGTCCTTTGATCGCTGGGAGAAGTTTCTTTCTGCATTTCTCACACAATCCCTTTATGACATATTCAGACTCGACAACAGTAAAGGTGTCTGGAATCGGTACTTGCGGAATCATGATGTTATCAAGGCAGATGGTCTTGTGGCATTTGATGCACGTAAGGTGAACATGTCCCCGATGATGGAGTTCATGCCCGCCTTCTTTCAATTCGCATCGGCACAGGCAATATTTCTGTTTGCCAGAGCCATCATCAATATGGTGAAGGATGTGTTTTTCTGCGAACAATGTCAGTGTACGATAGACAGAAGATTCATCCATATAAGGTATCTTCGCCAGAATGTCCGAAAACGAAAAGGTTCCTTGCACGGTTTCATGCAGGGTTTGGAGCACAAGCAGGCGATTCGCTGTCATACGAATGCCTGCCTGTTTTAGTATTTCTTCATATTTTTGATTCATAACTTTCCTCTTATCCTGTCAATGACAATGCGGTTTGTGATAGTGTTGCCAAAGGGCATTGAGCAGCAATATGCCAAGTGCTATGGTGCTACTCCAGTTCAACCACGAAGCCCTTTCCTCCATACCGCAACTGCCGGTAGTCAATGATATATGGAACCACTCGGCAGGAAGCAGATAATCAACTGCATGTCCCCAGAGAATGGCCATGGTGATGATAGAAACGAGGTAAAGCACCAATGATTTGCGGCCTAAAGCCTTGTTAATCACCAGGATTGATGCCATATTGCATGCAGGACCAGCCATGAGCAGTACAAGTGCAGCTCCAGGCGTAAGCCCCTTCATCATCAGTGCAACAGCAATCGGAATGGAGCCTGTTGCACAAATGTACATGGGAATGGCTATACAAAGCACGAGAAGCATGCTCAGTTGGGTGTTGCCACGAAACAAGGCAAAGAAATCATCTGGCACAAACACCGTTATCAGTCCTGCTATTACAAGACCCACCACAAGCCATTTGCCTATATCCTCCATCATCTCAACAAATCCGAATCTCAGGGCTTCACGCATCTTGCCAAGGAAGCCATCGTGATGGGACTCTCCTTGAACGTGATGACAGGAGCAAGTGTTTTCTTCATGACTGTGCTCATGCTGACAGCAACAAGTGTTTGCCGATATATCAGCCGAAACTACTTCCTCCTTATCTCCAAATTTGTTGATCAGCCAACCACCCATTATGGCATTGCAGAAAGCTGCAATAGGACGGATAATGGCAAACGGAAGTCCAAGGATAGAGTAAGTGGCAATGATACTGTCAACACCCGTTTCTGGTGTAGCAATGAGGAAAGAAGCCGTAGCACCCCTGGATGCCCCTTGTTTTCTAAGCGACATGGCTGTTGGTATCACTCCACAAGAGCACAATGGTAGCGGAATACCGAACAAGGCACCATAGAACACGGACTTGAAACCTTTGCCACCGAGATAGCGGTTATACACCATGCCTGGAACAAAAGCATGCATCATACCTGCAAAAAAGAATCCCAAAAGAAGATAGGGAGACATCTCATTGATAAGATTTAAAACCTCTTGCATATCAAATATTTGTTTCTGAGTTTACTTTTCGAATGCAAAGGTACTGAATCTTTGTTGCAAGTCAAAGGCATTTTGGGTCATCTGACATTTCGAGTGATTACCATTTATAGCAGTGTGGTCTGTATTTGTTACCTTCATTGCCGATAAGGTTATAAATCTTGTCTGTGGCGTATTCATATTTGCGGTTCATGCTATATCTCGAGTGACAATATATTGTTGCGTGGTCGATGCATATATATATAATTGCCGATAAGGTTAATAACCTTTCGGGCGTAAGGTTCATGCTATATCTCGAGTGACAATATATTGTTGCGTGGTCAATGCATATATATAATTGCCGATAAGGTTAATAACCTTACGCCTGCAAGGTTAATAACCTTAAGGCTGTAAGGTTATTAACCTTATCAGGGATGCAAACGTATTCATCTCCTATGGCAAACGGTTTCACCCACTTCATTTAATAATTAGGGTGTACAGTTTGATGTGAGAAAAATCAGTAGCAACGCCCTGAACCAAAGGTCGCCGGCTGCAAGGAAAGGCAAAGGGCAAAAGCGTTATTTGTCCTTCTGTTATCTACGCTTTTGCGCTTACAGCGCGACCATCACCTACATGAAATAACCCAGGGTGCCGCTACGCTCTACCCTGGGCTATGCGCTTTTGCGCTTACAGCGCGATAATTACTCCTTTGCCCTTTGCCCTTTGCCCTTTGCCCTCAGTCCTTCGACCTTCGCCCTTCGCTCTCAATAGCACAATCATAAATTATGTGAAAGATATTAGGATTTCGTGAAAAAGTCGTAACTTTGCCAATCGTATCAACAAATTATACTTATGGGTAAGAAAATAGGAATAGTATGGAACATTCTCGCCCGCTACAAATATGTCATTGTCATTGTGGTGGGCATTGTTGTCGTAGGCTTTGTTGACGACAACAGTTTTGTACAGAGGGTGAAGTACGACATGGAGATAGAGGACCTGAAAGAGCAGATAGCCCAATATAATAAGGTACACGAGAAGGATGCCAAGGCTCTGAGGGAGCTGAAGCACAATCCGCGTGCTATAGAGAAGATAGCGCGTGAGAAGTATTTCATGAAAACGGATGATGAGGACGTTTTTGTCCTGAGTGATGACATACAGTTTACGGAGGACCGCAATGATGAGACAGTTAAATAGGGTACAGACGGTGATATTCCTTCTCGGTGGTATGCTCATGGTAGCCGGTGCCGGCTGCTATGTCATGATGTGGCAGCAGCGTGTGGTCTGCTGGATATTCCTTGTCGGCTCAGTGATGTTCAGCCTCATGCAGACCATGCAGGTGTATACTGGAACCGAGCTGGTACTGCGCCGCCTGAAGAACATACAGGGTCTGGCGAGCCTGCTGTTTGTCATCTCTGGAGTGCTGATGGCCGACAGTGCCTATGGTTTTTTCAGGCCGATGTTCGACAATATAACAGATTACATAGAGATAGTGTACAATAAGTGGGTAGTGCTGTTGCTTGTCGCGGCCCTGCTTGAGGTGTATACAACCCATCGTATAAACAACGAACTATCCAAAAAAAACCTAAAAGAATAGGCACTATCTTTAAATAGCGCAAAAATATTATCTCTGCTTCGCATAATGATATTATCTTTGCAATAACTACGAAAAATGAGATATCGGACAGATATAGTCCACGCAAAGGAAAGCAACTACAACTTATGAGCAAGATTATATATGCTGTGGCCGCTGTATTGGCCATGACGTCATGTGCAAACTCTTTCAACATTGAAGGCACGTCAAGCCTGTCGAACCTCGACGGGCAGAAACTGTATCTAAAGGTCTTTGCCGATACGGCGTTCAGGGATGTCGACTCCTGCGATGTCATACACGGACAGTTCCGCTTCTCCGGAACCGTTGACTCCACCCAGGTTGCCAACATCTTCCTCGACGGTACACCAGCCCTGCCTGTAGTGCTTGAGAGTGGCAACATCACGATAAAGATAGACAACATGCAGCAGAGCGTCACCGGAACTCCTCTCAACGAGGAATTGTCGGCCTTTGCCACCAAGTATCAGCAGCTCGTCAGCGCCAGTGCCGACCTCGTACACAAGCACGACCAGGCCATCATGGACGGCAAGGACATGGCGGCGGTGACGAGGGATCTGCAGGCAGAGGATGCGGAGATTAGCGCAAAGCTCGACAAGCTTGTCACCACGTTCATTGAGGACAACATGGACAATGTGCTTGGTCCCTGGGTATTTATGACCACCTGCACCACACGCTACCAGTACCCGATGCTCGACGCATGGATAGAGGACATCATGAGCAAGGCTACTGACAAATTCAAGAGTAATCCCCTTGTTAAGGAATATTACGAGAAGGCCACCGAGAACCAGCAAATCATGAATGGCATGAGGGACGTTGATGACGCGCCTGTCACGGCTCCCGTGCCGGAGGCTGCCAACCCAAGCGAGCTTGCCAAACCGGCAGAGTAGGGTGACAGAGGCTGACGACGGCAGGTAGCGGTATTCCGGCAACAACAACGATAGCACACACTATGAGACAAACTTTAATAACCAATGGCCGCATCGTCAACGAGGGACAGTCGTTCGACGGATTTGTTGTCATTGAGGGAGACAGCATCAAGAGTATTGGCAAAGGAGAGGCACCCCGTGGAGACTACGATGAGACTGTAGACGCCACGGGGTGTCTCGTATTGCCGGGCATCATAGACGACCACGTACACTTCCGTGAGCCGGGGCTCACCCATAAGGCCGACATGGCCAGCGAGTCGAGAGCCGCTGCGGCCGGTGGCGTGACATCATATCTGGACATGCCCAATACGGTGCCACAGACAACAACCCTGGAGGCGCTTCAGGACAAGCGCGACAGGGCAAGGCGGAAGAGCCTTGTCAACTATGGCTTCTTCTTTGGCGCCACCAATGGCAACTCCGATCTCTTCGCCTCGCTCGACCGCCATGCCGTGCCAGGCATCAAGCTCTTCATGGGCTCCAGCACCGGCAACATGCTTGTAGACAAGTATGGCTCGCTGCTGAAGGTGTTCGCCGAGGCTGCGCGCTTAGGACTGCCCGTCATGGCGCATTGTGAGGATACTGACATAATAAACCGCAACATGGAGCAAATGAAGAAGGCGTATGGCGATGACCCCGACGTGATGCTCCATCCGCTGATACGCTCCGAGGAAGCCTGCTTCGAGTCGGCGGCGTTGGCTGCTGCCCTTGCCCGCCAGTTTGGCACCCGCCTGCACATAGCCCATGTCAGCACCGGGCGAGAGCTGGCATTGGCGGCCGACAATGTCACCCTTGAGGCCACGGTGGCCCATCTGTTCTTCAGCAGTGCCGACTATGCGCAGAAGGGCAGTCTGATAAAATGCAACCCTGCCATCAAGCGGCCCGAGGACCGTGAGGCACTGAGGAGGGGTATTGCCGATGGCACCATCAGTGTGGTTGGTACCGACCACGCCCCCCATCTGCTGGCCGACAAGCAGGGTGGTGCGGCTAAGGCAACATCGGGTATGCCGATGGTGCAGTTCTCGCTCCTCACCATGCTGGAGCTTGCCGACAAGGGCGTTGTTACGATGGAGCGGCTGGTGGAGCTAATGTGCCACAATCCTGCCCGCCTGTTCTCGATAAGCAGACGAGGCTTCCTGCGCGCCGGCTACCATGCCGACATTGCCATTGTGCAGAGGGGCGAGCCGTGGACTGTAGGGAAAGACATTATCCTGAGCAAGTGCAAGTGGAGCCCTATGGAAGGACACTGCTACGACTGGCGAGTGAGGAGGACCATCTGCAACGGACATACCGTCTATGCCGATGGCCATGTCATAGACGATACTTTGGGACAGGAACTGACATTCAGGACTGATGACAATACATTATAATATATGTGAGCTGACAGACTATATCAGCTGGCCGTATTTCTACCATTCGTGGGGAATGTCCGGCAAGGCCGGCCCCGAGCGTGAGCGGCTGCGTGAGGAAGCTCTTGCGCTTGCCCGTTCGTGGGACGGACGCTACAAGGTGCATGCCAAGGTGCTGATAGCTGATGCCAACTCCGACGGCGACGACATTGTCTTGTCTGACGGGACAAGGCTTCCTATGCTCAGGCAGCAGGGCATTGCCGCCTGCGGACAGCCTAATCTCTGCCTTGCAGACTTCGTGCGTCCGCTGTCGCAAGGCGTTGCCGACCGCGTAGGATTTTTTGCCACAAGTGTCGATGCGGCCATGGTGAGCCGATGCTCCTGCGACTGCTACGACAAGATGCTTGCGCAGACCGTTGCCGACCGCCTGGCCGAGGCCGCAGCCGAGAAGCTGCACCATTACGTCAGGACACAATACTGGGGATATGCTCCCGACGAGGATTTGTCTATTGCAGACATGCTCGCAGGCCGCTATCAGGGCATAAGGCCGGCGGCAGGCTATCCCTCGCTGCCCGACATGAGCATCAATTTCGTCATTGACAAGGTGCTGGGCATGGGCGAGATAGGCATACGCCTCACCGGGAGTGGCATGATGCAGCCCCATGCTTCCGTGTCAGGACTGATGTTTGCGCATCCCAAGGCGCGGTATTTCGATGTTGGCCCCATAGGGAATGACCAGCTGAGCGACTATGCGCGAAGGCGTGGGCTGCCGTTGGAACTGGTGTCACGTTTCCTGAGGCGCAACCAGTGAGCCCCTCAGAACAATTATATGATAGCAAGAATACTGATACCCGTCATATTGCTCATAGTGCTTCCCGACCTGTATGTCGACGTGCACTATCTGCGCCACCGCAGCAGCTACGTGTGGTGGAAGCGGCTATTGTGGTGGTTGCCAAGTCTGCTGATGCTTGCCTACAGCGTGGCAATTGCCTCGACGCGTGATTTCGTGCCCGACGAGATGGTGTTCATCAATGTCTACATGATGCTTGTAGGCATTGTCGTTATGCCCAAGGCCATTTTCGCCCTGTTCTCGTCGGCAGGGTATCTTTTGTGCCGCCTTCGGCACCGGCGCGCCAATTGGGGTAACATACTGTGGCTGCCCGTAGCCCTTTTCCAGATATACATAGTATGCTATGGCTTCATCTTCGGCTTCGGGAAACTGGAGGTCCGGCATCTTGACCTCTACTTTGACGATCTTCCGAAGGAGTTCGACGGCTACCGCATCGTCCATTTCTCGGATGCCCATGTCGGTACATTCCAGTACGACCGCCGCCAACTGCTGCAAAGGGATGTAGACAGCATCAATGCGCAGCATGCCGACATGGTGGTGTTCACAGGAGATATCCAGAACATGAAGCCGCAGGAGATATATCCCGTGCAGGACATCCTTGCACAGGTCAAGGCTCCCGATGGAGTATATTCCGTGCTGGGCAATCACGACTATAGCATTTACACCCATGTGCCTCCGGCTGTGGCTCAGGCAAATATTGCAGAGACTGTAGCGCGTCAGCAGAGGGCAGGATGGAATGTCCTGCGCAACGAGCACCGTGTAATCAGGCGTGGAACAGACTCGCTCGTTGTGGCGGGCGAGGAGAATGGAGGACGCAAGCCGTCGCCGGCCCTTGCCGATATTGGCAAGACATTGAGGGGAGTGGGCAACGATGCCTTCGTGGTGATGCTTCAGCACGACCCGTCGGTATGGCGCAATCAGATATTGCCATCGTCACACGTGCAGCTGACCCTGAGCGGCCACACCCATGCCGGGCAGGTGTCGCTCTTTGGCCTGCGACCAACCATGCTCACTGCCAAGGAAGACTATGGACTGTATATGGACGGCAACAGGCAACTTTACGTCACGTCAGGACTCGCTGGGGTGTTGGCCATGCGGTTTGGGGCTACAGCAGAGATTGCTGTCATTACGTTGCGCCGGGCGTTATGAATAAATCGACTTTTGCAAGTGGTAAAAAGGAGATAAAAGGAGATAAGTGAAGATAAAAGGAGATAAATGAAATAATAAAAAATGAGATATGAAGTACGTTTATCGACTCTACCAATTGTTTATCTGTCTGCCACTGTTTCTTGTGGCATCGGTATTGACATCGGTTGTGACCATCTTGGGCTGCTGTGTTGGCAACGGTCATTTCTGGGGCTACTATCCCGGCAAGCTATGGTCGTGGTTCACCGTCAGGCTGTTCCTTCTGCCCGTAAGGGTTGAGGGACGTGAGAACCTGTCGCCTGGCCAGTCGTATGTTTTCGTGAGCAACCATCAGGGATCATTCGACATATTCCTTGTCTATGGTTTCCTGGGGCGAAACTTCAAGTGGATGATGAAGCGCCAGCTGCGCAGCATGCCCTTCGTAGGCATGGCATGCGAGTATTCGCACCAGATATTTGTCGACAAGCGCGGCCCCAAGAAGATTAAGGAGACATACGACAAGGCCCGCAAGACTCTGAGCGGGGGCATGTCGCTGGTGGTCTTCCCCGAGGGTGCCCGCACGTTTACTGGACACATGGGAGTGTTCAGGCGTGGAGCCTTCATGCTTGCCGACGAGCTGCAGCTGCCCGTGGTTCCTCTTACCATCAACGGCTCGTTTGATGTCATGCCGCGCATGAGGGACTTCCGCTGGGTGACGTGGCATCCGCTGACGCTAACCATACATAAGCCCATATACCCAATAGGGCAGGGCAAGGATAATGTTGCCAATGCTGAGGAGAAAAGCTATGAGGTTGTGATGTCGGCATTGGAGGAGCAATACCGCGGATTTGTAGAGAACCCTGACCAGTGATGGGGCATATTGCTTGCCTTATATGCCATAGGGGTAAAAAAAAATGCCTTCGGCTTGGTGAAATTAAAGAATTTGCATATCTTTGCAGCAAACAATAGATGAATATCATGCAGGAAAGTGATTCAATAGTTATCATTCCAACCTATAACGAGATGGAGAACATCGAGAAGATTATCCGTGCCGTGTTGGGATTGGAGAAAAACTTTCATATACTTGTTATCGATGACAATAGTCCCGACAAGACGGGTGACGAGGTAGAGAGACTCATAAAGACGGAGTTTGGAGGACGGCTCTTCATCGTCCACCGCTCAGGCAAGCTTGGTCTGGGTACCGCCTACATACAGGGCTTCAAGTGGGCCTTGGAGCACGGCTACGACTATATCTTCGAGATGGATGCCGACTTCAGCCATGACCCCAACGACCTGCCAAGGCTCTATGCAGCCTGCCATGATGAGGGATACGACCTTGCCATAGGCAGCAGGTATGTCAGTGGCGTCAATGTTGTCAATTGGCCTATAGGCCGTGTGCTCATGAGCTATTTCGCATCGAAGTACGTACGCTTCGTCACAGGCTTTAAGGTACACGACACTACGGCGGGCTTCAAGTGCTACCGCCGGCGGGTGCTTGAGACTATTCCGCTTGACGAGGTTCGCTTCAAGGGGTATGGCTTCCAGATAGAGATGAAGTTTACCGCCTACAAGATAGGATTTAAGATAAAGGAAGTACCAGTGATATTCGTCAACCGCCGCGAGGGTGTGAGCAAGATGAGCGGTGGTATTTTCGGTGAGGCGTTCTTCGGTGTCATGCGTCTGAGATTGGACGGATGGTTCCGCAAGTATCCGCACATGCCTGCATAGTTTGTTCTAAAAAAGGTGACAAGGTAACAGGCATTCTACGAACAGGAATAATCAATATCCCCATGGAGATAAGACAAATGGCGACGCTCTACGGCAAATTGCCGCAGTACGCCGCCTTTCTTGAACTTCTTGCCGACGAAAAGGTAAGGACTGTCGCGTTGCAGGGACTTGTGGCGTCGTCTGCACCAGTATTTTTCGCGTCGCTCTTCGAGCGTATGTCACGCACCGTGCTATTTATCCTCAACGACCCCGACGAGGCCGGCTACTTCTATAACGACCTCTCGCAGATGCTTGGCCAGCAGCACACGCTCTTTTTCCCGTCTTCCTATCGCCGTGCGGTAAAGTACGGCCAGCGCGACGCTGCCAACGAGATACTACGCACAGAGGTGCTGGCAAGGCTCTCTGCCGGCGACAACGTATATATCGTGACCTGCCCCGAGGCTTTATCCGAGCTTGTGGCCGGGCGTAAGGTTGTGGATGAGCGGATGCTCACATTAGAGGTTGGACAGCGGCTCGGCACAACGTCATTGGCTCATACCCTGCGTGAGTATGGTTTTGCCGAAGTGGACTATGTCTATGAGCCGGGACAGTTTGCACAGCGAGGCAGCATCATCGACGTGTTCTCGTTCTCATCGGAATATCCTTTCCGCATAGACTTCTTCGGTGACGAGGTGGACACTATCCGCACTTTCGACGTGCAAGACCAGCTGTCGCGCGAGAGGAAGCAGAAGATAGAGATAGTCCCGGAGCTGGCCTTGGCCGATGCCGAGAAGATACCTTTTACTGACTATCTGCCCGCTGACACGCTGCTTGTTGTCCGTGACCTCACGTTTGTGAGCGATACCATAGACCGCATCTGGAACGAGGGCTTCTCGTCGCAGGCATATACCGACCGTCTGGCAGACGCTACCGAGATGGAACGTCAGCAGATAATGAGAGAGATGGACAAGCAGCTCTCTCTGCTTAGCGCAACGGCATTCATGCGCTCCGTGTCGGGAATGAGGCGGGTGGTATTGTCGCCGTCGGCAGCAGGAGGCAGGGATGAGGATATTGCCCAGGCAAGCCTTTCATTCAATATCTCTCCACAGCCGCTGTTCCATAAGAACTTCGACATGCTCAGGCAGACGCTCACACAGTATGCCGAGGTGGGCTACACCTTATATATACTTGCAGACAGCAGCAAGCAGCAGCAGAGACTGAAGGAGATTCTGTCTCCGCAGACCATCAGCGGAGATGACTACAATATGCAGGCAAACCCCAATATGGGGGCTGAGGGACTTGGCTTCGAGCCTGTCGACCATGCGCTTCACGAGGGCTTTGCCGACAATAGCCTCCGCGCATGTTTCTTCACCGACCATCAGATTTTCGACCGCTTCCATAAGTACAGCCTGCGCAGCGACTCGGCAAGAGCAGGAAAGATGGCGCTCACCATGAAGGAGCTGCAGGAGATGGAGCCTGGCGACTATATAGTGCATGTAGACCTTGGGGTAGGAAAGTTCGGAGGACTCATAAGAGTGCCGTCGGGTGACGGCTATCAGGAAGTAATCCGCATTATCTACCAGAACAACGACAAGGTGGATGTCTCCATACACTCGCTCTACAAGATTGCCAAGTACCGCCGGGCTGATACCGGAGAGCCGCCACGCCTGAGCACTCTTGGCACTGGCGCATGGGAACGGCTCAAGCAAAAGGCCAAGACCAGGATAAAGGACATTGCCCGCGACCTGATAAAACTGTACGCCAAACGCCGTCACGAGAAAGGCTTCGCCTTCAGTGCGGACAACTTCATGCAGCACGAGCTGGAGGCCAGCTTCCTCTACGAGGACACTCCCGACCAGCTGAAGGCTACGCAGGAGGTAAAGGCCGACATGGAGCGGGCGGCACCCATGGACAGGCTTGTCTGTGGTGACGTGGGATTTGGCAAGACGGAGGTGGCTGTCAGGGCCGCCTTCAAGGCTGCCTGCGACTCAAAGCAGGTGGCGGTCCTCGTGCCTACCACGGTGCTTGCGCTGCAGCATTACCAGACGTTCCGCGACCGTCTGCGCGACTTCCCCGTCAGGGTGGACTATCTGTCGAGGGCACGCACGGCCAAGCAGACACGGCAGGTGCTCGAGGACCTGGAGGCTGGGCGCATTGACATCATCGTGGGTACCCACAAGCTTATTGGCAAGAACGTGAAATGGCACGACATAGGACTGCTCATCATTGACGAGGAGCAGAAATTCGGCGTTGCTGTAAAGGAAAAACTCAGAAAGCTGAAATCAAACATAGACACTCTCACCATGTCGGCAACCCCGATACCGAGGACGTTGCAGTTCTCGCTTATGGGAGCGCGAGACATGAGCATAATGCGCACGCCGCCGCCCAACCGCCATCCAATATATACCCAGCTCTCCACATACGGACATGAGGTGATTGCCGATGCCATAAACTTCGAGATGAGCCGCAACGGACAAGTGTTCTTTGTCAACGACCGCATATCGTCGTTGACGGAGATAGAAAGGCTTATTCTGAAATATGTCCCTGACTGCCGCATTGCCATCGGACACGGGCAGATGCCGCCAGAGCAACTTGAGAATATCGTATTGGGATTTGTCAACCACGACTATGACGTGCTGCTCTCGACGACTATTGTCGAGAACGGAATAGATATTCCCAACGCCAACACCATCATCATCAACGATGCGCATAAGTTCGGACTCTCCGACTTGCATCAGATGCGCGGACGCGTGGGACGCAGCAACCGCAAGGCGTTCTGCTATCTGCTCGCACCGCCCAAGAGCGTACTTCGACCCGAGGCAAGACGCAGGCTCGAGGCTCTGGAGACTTTCTCCGAGCTGGGCAGCGGCTTCAACCTTGCCATGCAGGACCTCGACATACGTGGTGCGGGTAACCTGCTTGGAGCAGAGCAGAGCGGATTTATGGAAGACTTGGGATATGAGACCTATCAGAAAATTCTCAGCCAGGCTGTTACCGAACTGAGGAATGACGAGTTTGCTGAGTTGTACGATGCTACGGCCGGCAATGCTCCTGCCTTCTCCGGCGAGGACTTCGTAGAGGACTGTGCCATAGAGAGCGACCTGGAGATGTATTTCCCCGAGACCTATGTGCCGGGAAGCTCCGAGCGAATGCTCCTATACCGTGAGCTGGACTCTATTGTCGAGGACCGCGATCTCGACATCTACAGGCAGCGGCTTGTCGACCGCTTCGGGCCAGTGCCCAAGGAGGGAGAGGAACTCATGCAGGTGGTGCTCCTCCGCAGGCTTGGCAAGAGGCTGGGATGCGAGAAGATTATTCTAAAGCAGGGAATAATGAACATGCAGTTCGTGTCGAACAACGACAGTCCGTATTACCGCAGTTCCACGTTCGGGCAGATAATCAACTATGTCACCATGAACGTACGCCGTTGCGAATTGAGGGAGACAAGGGGCAAGAGGCTCATGCATGTGAAAGAAGTTGCGTCAGTGACAGATGCCGTGGCTATACTGAAGGCCATCGTGGCGATGAAGTCTGCTTGACCATAGGCTACGGGGCAATGTGCCTCGGCCGCCCTATTTCACCATAGCCTCGCACAGCTTCCGCTGCAGCACCCTTGCGTCGAGCACCGACATCCTGCTGTCCATGATGGCGAAGGCAAGCATGTGGCCGTTGGAGCCCTCGCATAGTCCGGCGAGCGAGCTGATGCCATAAGGGTGGGAGAGGGTGCCAGTCTTGCCCTTGACCTTGCCGCGTACTTTTTGTCCGCACATCTCGCGTGCCAGGGTGCCGTCAACGCCTGCTATGGACAGGTTGCGCTCGAGCATCCCTCTTATGTCCTTGTCCTTGTAGCCATATTCCAGAATTGCCGTAAGGGCGTTTGGCGACAACCTGTTGTATACGCACAGGCCGCATCCGTCGTGTATGACAATACGGCTGTCGCGGTGGCCAAGTTTACTGCGCAGGAAATTCTTTAGATATATCACACCTGAGGGAACAGGATGCTTTTGAGGCCTGAAATGGTGGCCTATGGTATAGAGCATGGCTGTGGCTTGGGTGTTAGAGCTGTTTTTCCACATTCTTTTCACTACGTCCTCTATACTGCGTGTGGAGGTATATACGGTTGTAAAACCTTCGGGAACGCGCGCCATCACTATCTGGCTGTCACGGGTGGCTATGCCTTGGCCACGGAGAGTAGCACGTAGTGCCCTCACAATCCTCTTGTCACCCTTGTACAGCAGTCCGTACTTAGAGAAGGTAAGGTCCCACGGAAACCAGTGTTCCTCGCTTGTCACTGGTTCAGCTACAACAAGGTCGACAATCAGCTTCCCGGAGACGGCCTTCACTCCCTTGTCCTTCAGGGCTTTGGCAAAAGGCTGCAGGTCGGCCTCCATAAGCTGTGGATCCAGTCCGGCCTTGAAGGCTATGTCGCCCTTCAGCGTACCTTCGGCATCGACATTTCCCCGCATAGCCAGCGTGGTCTCGTATTGGTAGTCGCATCCCAGAAGGTGCAGGCCAGCGATGCCCGACAGCAGCTTCATGCACGACGCCGAGGGCAGAGCCATGTTCTCGTTGTATGAGTAGACGGTCTTCTCTGCTGTAAGGTCGTATACCTTGAAGGCGAAATCGCCTTGTGGCCGTGGGCTGTTGGCAAAGTCGGCCAGCCGGCTTCTCAGAGCGGTGTCTACGGGTATGTTGTTTCTATGTACTACAGAGTCTGCCTCCTCTTTATTGTTGTCTGAGCATCCGCATCCTGTTGTCATGGTTAGCGTAGCTGCGGCAATCAACAGTATGGGCAGCATACATCTTGTTTTCGTCGGCTCTACATATCTGCCGTCTACCTTGGTAGGTTCCAGATGCAGGGCTATGAAGGTGCTTTCGCCGAAATGCTCGCGCAGTTTGCGCTCTATGCTCGACGCATGCTCATGGGCATGGTATAGCGTGGTTTCGCCCGGTAGCCTGACGTGCATTGATATGGCGATGTTGTTGCCTATGCGCCGTGTGCGCAGATGGTGCATGCTGCTCACGCACGGCTCCTTGCCAACGATGCTCTCTATTTCCTCTTCCATGTCATGTGGCAGGCTCTTTTCCATAAGCTCGTCGGTAGACTGTTTGAGGAGCTTCAGTGCTGCCCCCATGATGAAGAAGCTCACTATGATGGCGGCTATGGAGTCGAGCACGGCCCAGTTGCTGCCAAGGAGTATGGCTCCACCGACTCCAAGGAATGTTCCTACTGACGACAGCGAGTCGGAACGGTGGTGCCAGGCGTTTGCCACTACGGCCTGTGAGCCTACACGCTTGCCCACAGCCACGGTAAACCTGTATGCCCACTCCTTGAGCAGTATGCTCGCCATGGCTGCCGCCAAGGCTACCCAGCCGGGTGTGCGGAGAGCTTTGCCCATGACGGCAAGGCATGTGTCGTAGATGCCGTTGTAGCAGATCATGGCGCCGACCACGAGCAATGACATGCCTATTATGGCTGAGGCAAGAGTCTCGTATTTGCCGTGACCATAGTCATGGTCCTCGTCCTCGGGCTTGTTTCCTATGCGCACGAATACCAGTACCACGATGTCAGTGGCGAAGTCGGACAGAGAGTGGACGGCATCGGCTATCATGGCGGCGGAGTTGCCTATGATGCCAGCCGCAAACTTTATGATGAGTAGTGCCACGTTGACGAGACTTCCCATGATGGTGACATGATATATTTCTCCCTCGCGGCTTCTTTTTTTACATTTCTGCATCTCGATATGATGTTGTTTCATAAATTAACGTAGCATGTGTTGTTTTATTGTATAATGTGTATATACAACAAAAAATCAACCTTCACGTCACCGGAAGTGGTGACGTGAAGATTGAAGAAAACGTTTATTTATTATCCGCATGGCCTCGCGGCCTCATTACATCAGATCGTTGATGATGCCGTCGGCAAGGCCGAGGCTTGGCACAAGGATGCGTTGTGCCCCGGAGTGGTCGGCAACCATGAGGAATATGCTTGCCGCAGGCACGATGACGTCGGCACGGTCGGGCTTCAGGTTGTAGGTCTCCATTCTCTTCTCCACACATAAGCGACTAAAGGGAGCGAGATTCGGCTCTGCCGCTCTCCTAAGAGAGAACTTCTCATAACTCCTTTTAACTCCTAAAGTTCTTCGCAAAGCGAAGCGGCAAAGCCGAGCGGAGCACATGCGAAACTTAAATTCTGTTACTGACGGCAATGAGGCCGAATAACGAAAGTTCCCGCCTGCAGCTCTCACGAGCGGCGGGCGGGAATGTCTAGCTTGACAATTGTTGTGTACTACTAAAACCTAATATATGTTATGGTGGGAATTTTTTTAGACCTCACCTTGTGTCATTGACCGAAGTAGTTGGGAAGTGGGTTGTTGATACTTACAATTGGCTCATGGGTGCCAACGGCATGCTGTATGACACTTGGCAATCCGGAGCGGAGCCACACTTCTGTCACCATGATGCCGTCGCCACGGTCGAAGGTCAGCTTGAAGCAGTTGTCGCTAACCCATGTTATCTTGTTTTTGCTGCCATATTGTAATATTTCGTTGTCGGAGATGTATGTCACGTCGCGCAGGATGCAATAGAACCGGGAATCCGGTTTCCGCTCAAGGTCGTAGATGTGCAGGTAGTGCGTGTCATCAAATATTTGGTATAGTTTCTGATGTCCCTCAATCAGCATGTCCATGCCCTCAATGTCCTTTAAGACTCCAAGGCGGTACCAGCATCCGGCAAACTTGTTCTTACCACCGGACTTACGGCTTATCATGCTGATGATTTTTCTCATAAGCGGTATACTGTCGTTGCATGTCTCGTACAGCTCGGTAATGTATTGCTGACCGGGGTATGGCGAGTGGTCGCTGTCTGGATGGTACCACATCATGGTAAAGCCGTCCTTGTTGCTGTTGAATATCCTTTTTTCCTTATTTGCATTCATACCTGTATAGTTGAAAGGTGCATGGTCGTTGTCGGATAACATCACATGGTAGTCGAGGATAGGGTCAGTAGCGTTGTATCCCTTATATATGTTCAGCTGAAGTGTGGCACTGTCTGTACAGTATTTGTACTGGTTGTAGTCCTGGTAATGGGAACTGTTGCCCTCATAGAGGGTTCTCATCAGATGGAACAGTCCCCTGGGGTTGTCTGTCCCATTGTTGTCCTGTCTGGCATATTCGCTGTAGATATTGCCAGTACCTTTTCCACTGCGCGTCTGCTTGGCATTGAAGGTTACGGGTATGGTGAAGCGCATGCTCACGTTGACACCCTTGTCTTGGGCGGGCTTCCATCTGGGCATCAAGAGTATCACGCGCATAACCTCCTTGCTAAGTCGCGAGTCGGGTGACTTTATTATCTCAGGAACGGAGACGTTGCCCTGTGCATCGATAACGAACATTACGACAACACGGCCACCCTTGTTTTCCTTGCGGCAGTCTTCAGGGTATTTGATGTTGTTGACTATAAACTTCCACAAGGCAGACGTGCCACCAGGAAATTCCGCCACTACCTCGGGCGCGTCGTATACCTTGTCATGTGCTGCTGCCAGCAGAGACACGAGGAACAATAACGATGTGAATAATGCTTTTTTCATGTTGTTTATGTTTTAGTTATTGGTGATTATCTGTTGCTTAAAGTGGGAATTTATGGAACCTGCCCTTAAACGTCTTTCCCGTATGGCTGGGAATAGGCGAATACCTCTACAGGTCTTTCCTGGGTGTTCTCGGCCCACTGGTTGTTGCCATCGCTGTCTATATCAGGAAACTGATAGGCGTGCACGGCATAAGTGTCTTCTCGCAGTTGTTCTTCAGATACTTGAAAGAATGTCATGTCAGGGGTGTCTGTTATGACAATCTCGGGCAGCATGTATGCCTTGTGGCTGCTGCCGTGCCTTTGCCTTGTATGGTTGTGGCGCGCCTGTCTCTGTGTCACCATCTTGTCTGACGCTCTGCTGCTGCGGTCTTCCAACATCTTGTCTGACACGCTGCTGCGCTCTTGGTTGTTGGCTTCAGACTTGTAGGCTGATGTCTTCTCAGCCGATGGCCTAACATCACCTTTATTGTTATTTTTATTGTTGGATGTAACGGCAATTACACTCTCGGCTGACTCGTCAGATCCAGCAGGCTGCATAAGGCATAAGAACAGGGTGAATCCTATGATGCAGGCGGCTGCAGAGGCATATCTGATAGCGCGCATGCGTGCCTTGATCTTTTGGCCTGGTGCCTTGCCCGCTCTCATCAGATGGTCGTACTCGGCGACACCGTCCTCAAGTTCTGTTATGAACTTCCCGTAGCGGTTGTTTGTTTGGTGGTTATGTTGTTGCCTCATGTTCTGTTACGGATTATTGTTTTCACTTTCTTCTTTGCCTTAGAGATGATGCTCATCACAGATGCCTTTGGTATGCCTGTCTCTGCGGAGATATCACTGGAGCTCTTACCTTGGTTTACACGGGAGTTGAGAAGGCTGCGTTCACTGGGTGTGAGCAGGTTGAGCGCAAACTCGATGTCTGCCAGACACTCCTCGGCGGCTATGCCGGCATCAGCGTTGTCTGACAATGGAGCTGACAGGGAGTCAGGGATTTTTCCTTTGGGCCGCACGTGCCTTCGGTATATGTCTATGCACACGTTCTTTGCTACCTTGATAGCCAAGGAACTGAGGTCGCGCGAAGAGTCGAGACGCTCAAGGTTGAGCCACAGACGGGCAAGGCTCTCCTGTGCAACATCCTCGGCATCCATGGTGGAGCCAAAGAAGTCGCTACCCACTTTCAGCATCAGATGCCGAAGCTCAGGTATCAGCTGTTCGAACTCTTTCTGTGTCATCTGTATAATATACGTGGACTTTTCAGGAACTTAACTTCCGAAGGGCTTCTTTTTTCTTATTTCTTTGTCTTTTAACATTATTTCTAAAAAAAGTACTACCTTTGCGCAGGTTTTTTATCAAAGGCTATATGATGTTACTGACAGTATTTGTATATTTTGCCCTGCTCATGCTTGTGAGCAGGCTTACGTCCCGCCGCTCTGACAACGACGCTTTCTATCGTGGCAACCGACATTCACCATGGTATGTGGTGGCGTTTGGAATGATTGGCGCGTCAATATCCGGTATAACGTTCGTGTCGGTGCCCGGTATGGTTGCCAATGCCGACATGACATACATGCAGACTTGCCTGGGCTTCATACTCGGATATTTCGCCGTGGCATTCATCCTGCTGCCCGTCTACTACAAGCACAACCTCACGACGATATACTCTTTCCTGCAGAAGCGGCTCGGCAACAGGTCGTACAGGACTGGAGCGACATTCTTCCTATTGTCGAAGATGACGGGAGCGGCGGCAAGGTTCTATGTGGTGTGCTTCATTCTTCATCGGTTTGTGTTTGCGGACATGGGAGTGCCGTTTGCCCTTACTGCCGTGGCGATGGTTGCGCTCATTTGGCTTTACACCCGCCGCAGCGGTATAAAAACTCTGGTATGGACAGACTCCTTGCAGACACTCTGCATGTTTGCCGCATTGGTACTTATAATATATAATGTGGTCGACGATATGGGAATGAGCGTAGGAGAGGCCGTGAGGGCGATAGTGGCTGACAGCCATTCGAGGATGTTCGTATTCGATGACTGGATGTCGAGGCAGAATTTCTGGAAACAGTTCCTTAGCGGAATATTCATCGTCATCGTGATGACGGGACTCGACCAGGACATGATGCAGAAAAACCTTACCTGCAAGTCGCTTGCCGATGCCAAGAAAGACATGTGTACTTATGGTTTTGCCTTCGTGCCCGCCAACCTGCTGTTTCTGGCTCTGGGAGTATTGCTTATGATGATGCTTGGCCGGTATGGCATGCAGATGCCTGCCAAGGGCGATGACCTGTTGCCCATGTTCGCCGCCTCGGGTATGCTTGGCAATGGAGTAGTGGTGCTGTTCACCATAGGTATCGTGGCGGCATCGTTCTCAAGTGCCGACAGCGCGCTCACCGCCATGACTACAAGCTTCTGCGTGGATATGTGTGGCAAGCCCGATGACGAGCGGCTGCGGAAGAGGGTGCATGTGTGCATGGCGGTGGTGTTCATCCTGTGCGTGTTGCTCTTTGAGCTTGTTAACAGCCAGAGCGTACTGGATGCCATCTACACCCTTTGCGGCTACACCTATGGGCCGCTGCTTGGTCTTTTCGCCTATGCACTGATAACCAAGCGTGGTGTCAACGACAGGGTGGTACCAGCCATTGCCGTTGCCTCGCCTGTGATATGCTTTGCCGCAGACTGGCTGACCAGTCACTACACCTCCTACCGTTTCGGTTATGAGCTGCTGATGCTGAATGGCCTGCTTACCTTTATCGGACTATGGGCTACCAGCCTGAAGGCAGGAAAAACCGGAGAGGATTACTCGTAGCAGCTGTGTGGAATGAAATCGGAAAGGGCAAAAACATGTTTGTTGTAATATCACCAACATGCTTTTGCCCTTTCTGGGATAATATGATGGGGTTGAGATATAACCCCTAAGGAATATTAACTTTTTACAGTCCTTTTGCTGCCAGATAGCGTTCAGCCTCAAGGGCAGCCTTGCATCCTGAGCCTGCTGCTACGATGGCCTGACGGTAAGTAGGGTCTGCACAGTCGCCGGCTGCAAACACGCCCTCGATATTAGTACGTGGGGTACCATCAACGGTCTTGATGTAGCCTGTCTCGTCGACGTCTATCCATGGCTTGAACACATCAGTGTTGGGCTTATGGCCTATGGCAAGGAAGAAACCGTCAATAGGCAAGTCGTAGCGTTCCTCGTCTGCCTCGCCCTTGCGCTTCACCACGTGTGCTCCTTCAACACCGTTCTCGCCATACAGGCCAAGGGTGTTGTGCTCATAGAGTATCTCTATCTTCTCGTTCTCCTCAACACGCTTTTTCATCACGTCAGAGGCACGGAGATAAGGCTTGCGCACTATCATGTACACCTTCTTGCACAGTCCGGCCAGATAGGATGCTTCCTCGCACGCGGTGTCGCCGCCACCAACAACGGCAACGGTCTTCTTGCGATAGAAGAAACCGTCGCATGTGGCGCATGCGCTCACGCCCTGCCCGTTGTATTTCTTCTCGTCGTCGAGTCCAAGATATTTTGCTGATGCTCCGGTAGCAATGATCACGCTGTCGGCCTCTATGATATCACCGCTGTCGGTGGTAAGCGTGAAGGGACGTTTGCCAAAATCAACCTTCGTGATAATGCCGTCGCGAAGGTCGGCACCGAAGCGCTCGGCCTGCTGCCTGATGTCCGTCATCATCTGGTTGCCGTCTACTCCCTCGGGGTAGCCGGGGAAGTTCTCTACCTCAGTGGTTTGTGTTAGCTGCCCGCCTGTTTGGAGTCCGCAGTATAAAACGGGGCTAAGATTTGCTCTTCCTGCATAGATGGCGGCTGTATAGCCAGCCGGGCCGCTGCCTATGATAAGGCATCTTGTCTTTTCCATACCAATATCTGTTGTTGTTTCTGTTTCTCGATATTTCTATTATTCTTTGTCTTCTCTAAAGCAGTTCCTCAATCTTTGCGGCGATGTTTGCTATAGGCTCTGTAGGCTCAAAGCGAGCTACCACCTGTCCGCGCTTGTTGGTGAGGAATTTTGTAAAGTTCCACTTGATGTCCGGGCTGTCCTTGTAGTTGGGGTCGGCCTCGGAGAGCATCTTATCGAGGATGGGGTAGATGGGGTGGCTCTCATCCCAGCCTGCGAAGCCTTTCTCTTCCTTCAGGAACTTGAACAGGGCATCGGCGTCAGGGCCGTTTACCTTAACTTTCTTGAAACGGGGAAACTCGGTGCCGTAGGTAAGCTTGCAGAAGCTGTGGATTGACTCGTCGGTACCAGGAGCCTGACTGCCAAACTGGTTACAGGGGAAGTCGAGTATCTCGAAACCCTGACTGTGATATTTCTCGTATAGCTTCTCCAGTTCCTCATACTGAGGGGTGAAGCCGCACTTAGTGGCGGTGTTGACAATAAGAAGTACCTCGTCGGAATACTCTTTTAGTGCTACGTCTTTACCTTTCCGGTCCTTTACCGAGAATTCATATACTGTTCTCATCTTGTTTTCTCATGTTTTAAATTCGTACTTTTTACCAATGCAAAAATACCAATTTTAATTGATATTTGAGTAATACATCAAGATAATTATGTTTATTTTAGGGATTTTTCTCTACGAATTAGGGATTTCCCCCATAATTTATATGGAATTTACCTTGTGTTAAACAGAATAAGTATCTATATTTGCAGCAGAATTACAATAACAAACAAAAACCATACGATTATGAAGAAGATTAAGACAATGCTTGCAATGGCCATGACGGCACTTTGCGCAATGACATTCTCCGCTTGCGACGAGGACGATGAAATAGCATATACCCTTGAGGGCACCTGGGAGGGAAATATGTATGTAAGTATGATGTACGACGGAATGGTGTATGATGCAACGTATACCGAGTTGTGTTTCTCGCGCGACCCGTACAGGTATTCTTCCGGTTCCGGCTACTGGATAGACTATTACAACTACGGGCCTTGGGGGAGGAATTATGTTGCCAACCACATACAATGGAATGTCAGCGGAGGAGTAATCAATGTGTACCTCGTAGAGGAAGGAACATACGTTCAGATACACGACTACAGGCTGA
This sequence comes from Prevotella sp. P3-122, assembly GCF_002251365.1. Lineage (GTDB taxonomy): Bacteria > Bacteroidota > Bacteroidia > Bacteroidales > Bacteroidaceae > Prevotella. The sequence continues at coordinate 181,948 of NZ_NPJH01000079.1, read as the reverse complement.
GTGACAACTATTTTGTTGGGAACATATACTATGGAGACCAAAGGGTGAACTTCAAGATGAGGCATACCTCGTCGCCAAACTGGAACGATTTCTATTGGGGATGGGACTATTACTACTCGAAGAAGGACAACCTGGGCTCAAGAGCTAACAGCGATGCTGGGGACAGCGGACAGGACAAGCCCGTAAGAATGTTCGGAAGAACTGTCGGAGCACAATAGGGCAGATAAGGAATGAAAAGAAGAAACTCTGGGGTGACACTTAATTGTAACCCCAGAGTTTCATGTTTACTGTAGACTCTACTTGACGTTCTATGTCGTCAGGCAGGTTGCAGAAGAAGTCGATGCCGGTCTTGCTCTCAAGCTCGTCAATGGTGATGACGTATTTTGCCAGGGCAGTGCCGTTGTCAGAACTCTCCTTGTGCTCAATCCAGAATGCCATGGCGTCATACTTCATGGTGCCGTTCGACTGTTTCTTGGAGATGAGTATAGCCATATAATAGTATTTTGGCACGATGAGACCATTGGACAGTGTTTTCATAATCTGGCTCTTGTTGTCGATGGTGCCGCCCTTGCATACATACATGGTGTCGCAGAAGGTATAGTTGTTCTGTTTTGCCCAGTTCCTTACCTTTGCTTCCATGTTTGCCCATACCTTGGCGTTGAAGCCGTTCTTCTGTGGCTGCATATTGGTGAGGTAGAAAGTCTGGTAGTTTGACTCCTCGCTGTTCAGCCGGTCGGCAGAAGGACATATATGTCCATGGTCGTAGCCCGAGCCATAGAACGGGTCGGTTGTCCAGCGGTACTGTACAGGTAGCAATGGGTCTTGAGGATATTGGTCTTCACCCGGACCTGCATAATACCTGCCAGTGTTTTGTGCCATGTTGCTCTTGTACATCTGGTAGCACGACCATCGCTGCGACTTCTTCTCGATGTCCCACTCCACGGAATAGTTCACCTCGCCGTTAGCGGTCTTGTGTATGAGGATAAGGTTTTCCGAAGGGTCGCTGATTCGCGGGAACTCATACCTGCCATATTCATTGTGCTCGTAGGTGGGGTTACGGTTAGAGTTGGATGTTGTTTTCTCTTCGTCGTCAGAGCATGCTGTGAAAGCCAGCACGGCAAGAAGGCTTAGTAATAATTTCTTGGACATGAGTGATAATTGTTGGAGAAAAAAAGTGCGACCGAAACGCATATGCAACTACGTTCGACCGCACTTTGTTCTGTTGTACTGTATCTGTAAAAGATATCGTTCTTACTTCTTAAGCTTACCGTAACGGTTCATGAAGCGGTCAACGCGACCGGCTGTATCGACAAGCTTGCTCTTACCAGTGTAGAATGGGTGAGAGGTGCTTGAGATTTCGACTTTTACCACTGGGTAAGTTTCACCTTCAAATTCTACTGTGTCATTAGTCTTGCATGTAGACTTTGTAAGGAACATATCGCCGTTGGACATATCCTTGAATACGACGGGGCGATAGTTTTCGGGATGAATACCTTTTTTCATTTCGTTGTTAAATGTTATGTTATAAAAATGTTGTTTCCACTTTGGGCTGCAAAGTTACAAACATTTTTTCTTTCTGCCAAATAATTATGGATAATTTTGGGGAGATAGAGGTGATAGAGGTGATAGAGGTGATAGAGGGGATAGAGCAGATAGATGTGATAGAGCAGATAGAGGAGATAGATGTGATAGAGCAGATAGGAAAATAGCAGCTATCTTCTCTATTTCTTCTATCTTCTCTATCTTCTCTATCTTCTCTATCTTCTCTATCTCCTCTATTCCTCTATCCCCTCTATTCCTCTCCAAGTCTTTTCTTTGCTTCTGCCAGCTGTTTTCTCAAGTCTGAATATGCCTCGGTGGCTTTTTGGCGAAGTTCCTCGTATTTTGCTTGCCATTGGGCATTGGCTTCTTGATAGTCGTTTATCGTTTTTTCCTGTTCGGCCACTTTCTTCTCAAGGGCTTTCATCTTGTCATCCTGTTCTTGTCTATATCCGGTACGCGCGGCATGCATCCTTTCCTTTATGCCGCCTTGGCTAACAAACTCGCTCTCGAGTTTCTTAAGGTAGCTGAACATCATGGCATCAACCTGATAGCAGAGGGTAAGGCCGATGTTTGCCATTTCCTCAGCAGTCCACTTATAAAAGTAATCCTCGTATTGCTCAAGGCTGTTGTTCTTTTTGGTGAACTCCTGCATGTTGGCAAAACGAGGATGATTTTCATTCCATAAAGTTATCTTGCGTGAGGTGATGAAATCTTTGTAGTCTTCCTTTAACTCACCTATACTGCTTCGGGCGACATTCAGCAAACTGACTTCCATCTCAGTGGATGTCTTGCCGTCTTCACTTCCTTCTACGATATTCTGCTTGCCAGAGCGTGCCGACTGTACCATCTGGTCTACCGTGCGGTCTATATGTTTATTCAAGAAACGTTCACAAAATACGAAAGTGAGCTGGTAGAGAGTTTCTGCTTTCTGGTAGAAATACAGATTCTTCCAGTTGGCGCTCTTTCTTAGGAATTCGTATTTCTTTTCCATAGGTAATGTTTTTTTCTTAAGGTTAAAGATAGATGAGATAGAGCAGATAGATGAGATAGATGTGATAGATGAGATAGAGCAGATAGATGTGATAGATGAGATAGGGTTTTCCATCTATCTGCTCTATTTTCTCTATCTGCTCTATTTTTTCTATCTCATCTATCTTCTCTATCTTTTCCGTTTACTTCAGATTGATAACAATCTTCTCTATATACAATGCGCCTATGGCGTTATTCCATATTGTGAAGTGCTTGTAGTTACCTTTGCTGAAGTCGTAGGTCATGGTGAAAGTGTTGAGGGTGGCGCCTGTTTCCGTCTTTGTGGTAGCCTCTATAGCATTGGTTACAGGATGAGCTTCAGAACCGGCATACACGCTGAATACGGTTGGAGTCTCATATTTTGCTAATCCCTTTACAACAAGTACAATGCTCTTTATATCTTTGCTGAACGCTGTCTCGTTGAAGATGAAGCCCTGCTTTGCGACATCAGAGGCATTGCCCTGAACCTGTATGCAACCAGTGAAGTCACCAGTGGCAGCACAAACCTTCGCTCCCTTGAAGATGATGTTGTCGTAGTTCCAAGTGAGCCATGTAGAAGCGTCGGCAACTGCCTGTGTACCGTAATTGTTAGATGTCAGTTCGACTGTACCCTGGCGACCAACCTCTATGCTTGATATTGTCATGCCATCACCAGCAGGAGCAACATTGCCGCCTTCATTGCCGCCTTCATTGCCGCCTTCGTTTCCACCTTCGTTTGACGCCTCTCCATCTTTTACTACGAAGTTCTTGACTTCCCATGTAGCGGAGTTGTCTTGGCAAGCATAGTAGAGGGCTATTACCACAGCCTTTTTGCCCAACAGTTTAGCAGGGATGTTTACGGAATACTTATACCATGTATTCCAGTCGCTACCTTCTGTAAGTTTTCCTGTGATGTCTGTCCAGTTTGTTGTTGTCACATCTCCTGTATAGTTGTCTGTGATAAGCACCTTGTCTGCTACACCTGGCTTTGCTGCGCCGTAGTTGGTGTAATAGCGTAAAATATATTCGAAGTTGACAACTGCTCCCTTAGAAGCTGAAAGGTCTATTGCTTTTGAAACGAGATAGCTTTCTGAAGGTGTAGTAGTCTTGCTGCTGTTGTCATATCCCGTGGCTTTTGCACAGCTGTAGTCAATTACCCAAGGAGTTCCCTTGACGGTCTTTTCTGTGAATGAGCCAAACGATGTGGCGAATGTTTCGTTTATGTATTCCCCTTCTACCGGTGGGTTAGGAGTGTCTTCACCACCGCCGGAGATTTCTGCTTCACCTTCCTTGACGCTCAACGACTTAACCTCCCATGTTGAAGATTGTGCATCTGAACATGTGTGGCGGAGAGCCAGTCTTACCTTGCTTCCGATGAACTCGTCTGGAATATTGGCCGATACATCTACGAAGTCGAATGATGTGCCGTTTATGCCGTCTGTAGAATATGGTATGGAAACCCAATTTGCTGTTGTCGGGTCGCCGGCATAATCCTTGCAAATGAGGAGACTGTTGTTCGTGTTTATGTCTGCACGCTCATATCTCATGGCATGGTTCATTTCTACATGAGCCTTTGTTGCTGCTGTGAGGTCAATTTCCGGGCTGACAAGGTAGGTCACGCCTGCTTCATTACTCTTGGTACCATCACCGTTGTAGTCTTTGTAACCTGTGATGCATGCACTTGAATAGTCGATAGCCCATGCAATATTGGGATTGGAACCAACAGACTGGAAATCTCCAAGGCTTGTACTGAAGTTCTGGTCGAGATAAACGCCTTCAGCAAGTTCCCCACCACCTTCGTTGCCGCCTGTTCCAGGATAGTCATAAGGAGCGGGTACATCTTCACAGCTTGTGAATGTCATTGCCGTCATGGCAAGGGCAAACAATGATAATGTCAGTTTTTTCATATTTGTTTTGTTTTGTTTTCGTTATTGTTTTCGTTATTGTTTTCGTTATCGTTATAGTATTCGCTTATATATATAATAAGGTGTTACAGCTCCTCCACGTCGCTTTCCTCTCGTATGAGTATCTGCCAGATGTTGTTGTATCTGGTGAAGATGCCTGTGATGTTGCATTTGCCTGTAGGCAATGGCTTGGCGGCAAAGTCAGCGTATGTGCTGGTGCGTACCACGAGGTTGCTTGACGAGAAGCCTGTTATCTCTCGGCTTACGCAGTTTGCGGCATCCTTGAGCTCTTCGGGAGCGTATGTCGTGATGCCGTCACCATTTTTGAACTGTACATTCTTGAGAGTCATCAGTTTGCCGCTGTTCTCTATGAGATAAGTAGCGTCCTTCACCTTGCTGGCGTCGAAAATCTCGGGGCTTACCAAAGATGGGTCTGCGGTGCCAAGGAGCCTGAAGTGCTGGTTCCATACGATTCTGCTCATACGGCTAACGTAGCTGCTGCCGCGTGCGTTGGTGTATGGAGTGCCTATCTCGGCCTGCTTACCATAGCCGCCTATGTAAAGTCCCTTAAGGTCAACGATTATCTCCTGACCCACTGGCAGGTAGGCGAACAGGCCACCCTGCGAGATGCAGATGAGTATGGAGCTTGTGCCGTCGTCGAGAGCAATCTCGTTGTAGATGTTGCCCTGTATGTCGTTGCCGACAACGCGTCCCTTTATCTGTATGTCGTCAGTAATCTCCTGGTATGAGTTTGACGAGGCGTTGATGACGCTGGTGTACTTGTCTTTCAGGCTTTTGATAGTAACGACGTTGGTCTCGACGATATTCTTGTTGCCGAAGGCATCGGTGGTGTCGGGAGTGTCCCAGTCCTCGTCCATGCAGCCCGTGAACAGGCAGCAGGCGAAAGCCACCAGTATATATTTGATATTTTTCATTGCCGTAGAGTGATTTAGAATCTGTATGATAGGTTAATCATTCCGTTGGTACCGTAAGCATAGTACTTCTTCGGGTTCTTGGAGAACCTGTATGAGCGGGCGTTGCCAGACGATGTGAAGTCCGAGCGGCTCTGTTCGTAACCGCCTGTGCAGATGCGTGTGTTGTTCAGAATGTTCGTCACCATGAAGTTGATGCTCAGCTGTCCTTTCTTCAGTCGGATGCTCTTGCCGATGCTTCCGTCGAGCATGAAGCCTCCGTTGCCCTTATCCTGTGGAGAAGGCTCCTCGTTGAGCTTGCTCAACGGTCCGTCCATTCTGTAGTAAGGAGAGTAGCTGAGGTATATGCGGTCATAGTAGTTGCCGTTGAGGTCGATGAACCATCCGCCCTGATGGTAGCTGATAGCTCCGCTGAGGGCTGTAAGAGGTGTGCCGCTCTCGCGCATGCCTGTACAGCGCAGTATGTCATCGTTGTAAGTTCCCTGTGTAGAATTGAGGTATCTCACAGTAGCATCGTTGACATATTTTGCCTCGCTGATGGTTCCGATGAACTTCAGATTAAGGAAAGATGTCACCTTGAAGTCAAGACCTGCCTCCACGCCGTAATACTCCTTGGCGTTGTCTGTTGTAGAGACATACGAGAACGAGTTGATGTCATCGAAATAGAAGCATGTCCATTCCGTAACGTCGTCAAGACGGCTGTAGTATGCGTTGACATTTGCGTGGAGCCATGACCCTTGGTACTGATACCCGAACTCGCTGCTGAACACGCGCTCGTTCTTCAGGTTGTTGACGAAGTCGTTGTTCATTTCGGCAGCCTGGAAAGCCACCGATGCCGTAGGAGCGTTCCACTGGTAGCCCGCACCAATGGATATAGTGTGGCCTCTGCCCGGTGAATAGGTAAGGGCTGCCTTGCCGCCACCCTCGCCGAAGCGTGCCTTGCCGCTCTTGCCGAAGGAGTTGTTGGGGAACAGACCGTTGCGCATCTTGCCGTCGCGCTCCATTGACGTGCCGCCAATCCTGCCTGCAACGAGGACGTTTACTTGTCCAAGGTTGCGGCTGTAGCTTGTCCAGGCGAATGCCTTGTTGACATTGACGTTGTAGTCGTAGCCAAACTTGTCACCCTCTCCGACAAGGGCATCGCGGTTGTTCAGGTCGTACTGCACCTCGTCAGAACCTGGTGCGTATGTGCCTATGGCGTATGTATTGATGTTGTGGAACGTTGTAGCTCCGAGCAGGTCGTCCATTGTCTGGTAGTGCTTGGTGTTGCTTGTTGCCAGCACCACTCCAACGTTCCATTTGCTCTGCTCGTCAAGGTGTGCGTTGAGTACCGACGACAGGGTGAGCATGCTCTGGTCGCTGTGGCGCTTCTGTACATAGTACATGGCGTCTGCGCCCTGCTGCGATGCCATCTGGTTGGAGTGGTACAGACGGTCCCAGTTGATCTGCCTGTTGGCCTTGCTCGCTGTCAGATAGTCGTAGGCTGTCTGCCAGTCTGCCAGGCTCTGGTCGGTCATGAACTGCTCGTTCTCGCCCCATACGTCGTAGAAGCTTGAGGGAAGCATTTTCCAGTAGTCCGGATGTGGGTTGTCGGAGTTGTTGTAGTTGAGCTTTGTAGAGCTGTACCATCCGTACTTGCCGCCGAGTGATGTAGTGAGCTTCATGTCGTCATCGATGTTCCAGTCCCAAGTCAGCACGGCTGTAGGTGCGAAGTCGTTGACTATGCGTGAGTTGCGCTTCTTTCCGTTCTGGTAGCCCCAGTATGGGTTGTACTGTGTGTCGTTTGCTATCCAGTACATCTCGTCTGTTGACGCACCCTGCGATGCTCTCTCCGTAGGGTTGCCCCATGTAGCGAATGTCAGTGAGTGGTTGTTGTTGTCGCCGAAGAGCTTTTGTACGCCAAGGTAGTAGGACAGGGCATTGTAGAATGTGCCTTCCACATATCCCTCGCTTGCCCAGCGGTAGGTGACGTTTGCGCTCACTGCCCATCCTTTTGAGTTGAGTCCGCTGTTGTACGTGTACATGCCTCTGAGGGTGTAGTTGCGGTTAGCTCCACTGAGTGTCACCCTATGGCCGATAGCCATGTTGGCAGGCCGGAAGTCGTAGTTGTTGCTTCCGCCCATGTTGGACATAGAGAACGAGTTGGCCTCGAATGGCATTGCCGAATCAAGGTTACGTGTCTGCTGGTTGAGTCCGCCGACAAGAGAATAGCGGAACTGTCCGGTCTCCATGTCATTCATCGGCACACTGTTGATGTAGACATCGTTGTACTTCTGATTGAACGCGCGGTACCTGAACCTCACGGGCGAGAACAGGTAACCGACCTCGGAGGCGTAGATATTGGAGTTGGAGTTGATAATCGTCACGTTCTGTGCGAAGTTGTCCTCTTCTCCCAATTGTGCCTCCGTGAATGTGAAAGCCTGCTCGCTCATGGTAGCCCCCACTGAGCCGATAGAGTCGGTTTGGGCAGAGGCCAAAGGGATGTAGCTGAGAGCAATCACAGCCAATGTTAGCTTTTCTTTCATAAATTATAAATTGGAATTGGTAGTATTATATGTTTGGTGCAAAGTAACGAAAATATTTTGATAATGAAAAGCTTTTTATATTATTTTTTTGTTAATCTTGCTCATTATTCAAATTTAATTCCGATATTTGCAGCGTAAAACAAATAAAGAATGAAAAAAGTACTAATGCTGACAGCGGCCATGCTGCTGATGACTTTCTTTGCTGAGGCGCAAAAGAAGTATTCCGTGTATGCTGTAGGGTTCTACAATCTTGAGAACCTCTTCGACACATGCCATGACGAGGGCAAGAACGATTATGAGTTCCTGCCAACAGGCTCTTACCGGTGGGATGGTATAAGGTATTCGCACAAGTTGCACAATATGGCCCGTGCGTTGTCCGATATGGGCACTGACGTGCTGCCCGGAGTGGGGTGCGCTGTCATAGGAGTAAGCGAGGTAGAGAATGCCAAGGCTCTCACCGACCTCGTCAACCAGCCCGAGCTGAAGGCGCGCAACTTCAAGTTCGCACACATTGAGGGACCGGACAAGCGTGGTGTGGACTGCGCACTGCTCTACAATCCCAGCCTGTTCAAGTATGAGCGCGACACCTTGTACCAGTATGTACAGGAACTGGAGAAGGACAGCGCGTTCAAGACAAGAGGATTTCTTACCGTGGAGGGCAAGATAGCCGACGAGCCGGTTGTCATCATAGTATGCCACTGGCCAAGCCGTTTCAGCGGTTCGTTCTACAGAGAGTCGGCTGCAAGGCAGGTAAGGGTCATCAAGGACAAGTTGCTGGCCGAAAATCCAGAGAGGAAGATATTCGTCATGGGTGACATGAACGATGACCCGAACAACAAGAGCATGGTCAGCGACCTGTCGGCAAAGCCAGAGATAGCGAAGGTTAAGGATGGCGACATGTACAACCCGTGGTATAACCTCTTGGCGAAACAGGGTACGGGTACTTTGGTGTATAATGGCTCGTACAACCTCTTCGACCAGATTGTGATGACGCCAAACCTCCTCGACCTCAAGGGAAAGAAAGACTACACTAAGCTGACATTCTTCAAGAACCAGATACAGCGGATGCCTTACCTCTTCCAGACGGAGGGAAAATACAAGGGAACACCGAAGCGAACGACAGCGGGTGGCGTATGGCTCGACGGCTTCTCTGACCACCTGCCCGTCTGCGTGTATCTTGTAAAGGAACAGAAATGAGCAACATAGAAGAGCATCCCTTCACACCCTTCCTGCCTGACAACGCCCGTCTGCTTATGCTCGGAACGTTCCCCCCGTCACCGAAGCGCTGGTGTATGGAATTCTATTATCCCAACTTCACCAACGACATGTGGCGCATCTTCGGCATCTGTTTCTTTGATGACAAGAACCATTTTGTCGTCAGCGAGAAGAAGACCTACAACCTGCCTGCCATCATCGACTTCCTCAACGAGAGGGGAGTGGCGTTGTATGACACGGCCAGAAGGGTGGTGAGGACCAAGAATACCGCCTCGGACAAGGACCTCATGATAGTGGAGCAGACTGACTTTGACGCTATGCTCAGCCAGCTCGCACAATGCAGGGCGGTAGCAACGGCAGGCCAGCTTGCCACAACTGTATTCTGCAGCCACTTCGGTATACCCGAGCCAAAGGTGGGAGGATATACAGAGTTCGTTTTCGGAAGCCGTATGCTGAGGCTCTACCGTATGCCAAGCAGCTCAAGAGCTTACCCCATGAAAGTGGAGGCGAAAGCGGAGGTGTACGGGAAAATGTTTTCTGCAATATTGTTGAAATCAGACAAAGATAATTTATAGAATCCACCTAACTGAAACACTATGGATAAGAACAAAATCACCATCATAGGTATCGCGGGAGGTACCGGGTCGGGAAAGACCACGGTGGTAAGGAAAATCGTCGAGGCGCTTCCTCCTCATTTCGTTGCTGTCGTTCCTCTTGACTCCTATTACAACGACACTACGGGAATGACGGATGAGGAAAGGCACGCCATAAACTTTGACCATCCTGACGCCTTCGACTGGAAACTGCTGCACAAGCAGATTAACGACCTTAGGGAAGGAAAGCCCATCGAGCAGCCTACATATTCATATATAAAGTGCAACAGGTTGCCGGAGACTGTACATGTGGAGCCGAAGCCGGTCATCATTATTGAGGGCATCATGACTCTGCTCAACAAGAAGCTGCGTGAGCTGATGGACCTGAAGATTTTCGTAGACTGCGATTCCGATGAGAGGCTCATACGCAACATACAGCGTGACACCATCGACCGCGGACGCACCGTGAGCATGGTCGTAGACCGCTATCTCGCCGTGCTGAAACCCATGCACGAGCAGTTCATTGAGCCTACTAAGCGATATGCTGACCTCATCATTCCGCAGGGAGGTGAGAATGCTAAGGGCGTTGGCATCCTATGTAAGTATATAGAGGGTATAATTCCGAGTAACGAATAGAATAATGAATGTAGGAGACAAATTGCCCGAGGTGCTCGGGCTCGACCAAAATGGTCAGGAGATTACTCTTTCCTCATTTGCAGGAAAGAAGCTGGTGTTGTATGCTTACCCCAAGGACAATACGTCGGGGTGTACCGCTGAGGCGTGCTCGCTTAGAGACCACTACGACGAGCTGCAGCAGGCTGGCTACGTGGTCATAGGAGTTAGCAAGGACTCTGCCGCAAGCCATCAGAAGTTCATCGACAAGCAGCAACTGCCCTTCCCGCTCATCGCTGATACCGAGACAACGCTGCTGCAGCAGGTTGGCGCATGGGGCGAGAAGTCAATGTACGGAAAGAAATTCATGGGCATATTGCGTACCACCTATCTCGTGAACGGGCAGGGAGTGGTAGAGAAGATATTCACTCCGAAGGAAATCAAGACAAAGATTCATGCAGAGCAGATACTTGACTACATAAATAAGTAATGAATATATTACGCAGGACAAATACAAAAAACACAATATATTATTGAATTGATGAATAGGATAGAAATTCCATATTATACCGGATACTTTCTTCGTGGCATAGCAATGTTGATGATAATATTCGTTCATTCAATCAACGAATACTCAGATTATGATTCTTCATGGTGCCGTGCTTTAATGATTCCAGAATATGGATGTATGGGATGCAGTGTTTTCTTTTTTATGTCGGGCTACGGGCTCTTTCGCTCTTTAGAAAAAAAGCGTGTTAATAGTTCCTACTTGATAAGCCATCTTCTCAAGCTGTTGTCACCATTCATTGCAGCATTTGTTATCGCATACATAGTTGGTGAATTAGTTCCTTCAAGTGTTACCCAGATTACTATAAACGATATAACTGCTATTTTCAGATTATCCATGCCATCCGGAATTGACATGTGGTTCTTCAAGGTGATACTTGCTGATTATATTGTCACTATATTGCTTTTTGTAATCAAACTTCATGCAGTACAAGTAATTAGAATAATTACAATTCTACATGTGGTTTTCATTGCCATCTGCTATCTGAATCATATTCCTTTGTATTGGTATTGTTCAAATTTGTTATTTCCACTTGGTGCAATAGTCTCAAGTGCCTCAAAAGCACGAATACAGAAAATGATGATACCTGCATTAATCTTATCCATTATATTTTTTTGCATATATTACTTGGGCAATGTTTTTTTGTTTACTAAAGTTCCTATTGTAATTGCAGGAAACCTCGCACTCTGTATTTTGTTGCTTTTCTGTATTAGAGTTCTCTCCTTGCACTTTAAAGCATCTTGGCTGGAATATATAGGGAAAAATAGCCTTTATTACTATCTTTTCAATGTTTTTGTGATGCTCTCCATTCCTAGCCAGGGCATACATTTCCTGACGTATTTTATTATAAATGTATTGATAACAACTTTGTTTGTTTGGATGTGGAAAAAGATGTGTTCGTAGTAACTATTACACATAATATGATTTTGTTAAGACAAAAATCCACGCCGAGCAGATACTTGACTATATCAAGTCGTAGCCAGTGTGGAAGTATGTTGCTTTCATGTTAATGGCATGCCATTTTTTTGAGAATAGGCATGCCATTTTATGAAGATACCTTCGTTGGCTCATGAAGGTATCTTCGTTTTTTTTGCTGTTTGCTCAGGCTGCGCCGTTGTCCTCAGCCCCCAGTTTCTCCTCAGCTTGCGCCTGCTCGCTCAAGCGTATGAAAGTCTTTCTGGCACGATAGATTTTCATGGCATTGATACATTCTACGACACCGTAGAGCATCATGCACCAGCCGATGACGAAGAGTGGGGCACTGGCTATTGTTGATGGGCGGATGACGGCTATTATGCCAACAAGCAGAACAGCCGAAGGCATTATCCACCACAATAGTCCTATGCGTGCGTACTTGCACGCGGTGGCCAGAGTGAAGAACTGGTTCAGCGCACCAACTATGAGTATTGCCGCAAAGACATACATCAGACCTGTGATGAAAGAGGCTGGCATCATGGCCAGCGCTATTCCCAGGATGATGCTGCCTATGCCTGCTAACGGGAACGACGGCTTGATGCCTGTCAGCTGACGCCCTTTGGAGTCGTATACTGCAGGCTCGTCGGCACGGCGCTTTTGACCGAAATAGATAAGGCACGACACTAAGCCTGAGAGGAAAAACAGGACACCCATGGCTATTGTTATCCATGTGACGGTCTCCTCACGGTATTTTACGAGCAATGCTCCCACGATGATGGAGCATACAGCTCTTAGAAATGATCCTTGCAATGTATTCATAATTAAAACTATCTTGTGTGAGTGCAAAAATACAAACAAATTCTTGTCGTAGCAATTATTTTTTGTACTTTTGCATCGTGTATATAGATTATTAACATGCAGACAACAAGATTGTATTTGGTAAGACACGGGGAAACGGAAGACAACGTCAACCAGATTTTGCAGGGACAAACGCCTGGAAAACTGAATGAGCAAGGATGTCGACAGGCAAGGGAACTTGCGGAGAAGATGGAAGGTGAGCATATTGATGTGTTTGTCTCCAGCGACCTTAGGAGGGCTTGGCAAACTTGTGAGATTATTGCCGAACCTCATGGCAAGCCAGTTGTCACAACCCCTTTGCTGCGTGAGCGTGACTGGGGTAGCTTCACGGGGTTGTTTATTCCTGACTTGAAGGATAAGGTGTGGCCAGACGACATTGAGACAACAGGACAGATGAAGGAGCGGGCACGCCGCTTCCTGAACTGGATAAAGAAGGAATATCCTGGCAAGACCGTTCTGGCTGTTGGCCATGGCATCATCAATAAGGCTGTTCAGAGCGTGCATCTTGGCAAGCCTATGAACGAGATTCCAAAAATGATGAATGCAGATGTGAGAATAATAATGTTATAATAATGTAGAAGAAACTTTTTACATGCTGCTTGTAAGCAGTGAATGGGCCATATCAACACTCTTTAGTAGAGCGTGTGATATGACCCATTTTTTTCTAAATCTATAAGAGTATGTGTTATAACATTCCCTGATGGTAGGAGGAGTGTTATCTTCTGCCTCCGAAACGGCTGCCGTTGCTTGAGCTTCCACCTGAAGAGCGTGTGCTTGATGAGCTGCTGCCTCCACCAAAAGAGCGTGTGCTTGACGAGCTGCTGCCTACACCGAAAGAGCGTGTGCTTGATGAGCTGCTGCTGCCGAACGAGCGTGTGCTTGATGAGCTGCTGCCTCCACCGAAAGATCGTGTGCTTGATGAGCTGCTGCCTCCACCGAAGGAGCGTGTGCTTGATGAGCTGCTGCCTATGCCGAAGGAGCGGGAGCCTGACGTGCTGGTGCTGGGAGTGAAGGTCTTCTTTGGAGCTGTTGTCGATGGAGATGATGTGTTGCTGCGACTTCCTCCAAACGAGCGATGGCCTGACGAACTGCCGTTATTGGGGGCGGTGGTTGTTGTGCGAGTGCTGCTCTGGCGGTTGCTGTTGCCAAACGAGCGGTTGCCGTTGCCTGTCTGGCGGTTGCCGTTCTGTGTGCCATGCTGACGGTAGTTGTTGTCGCGTGAGGGCTGGTTGCTCTGGTAGCCGCGTCCGTAGTCGCCTCTCTTAAAGCCGTCGCGCATGCCTGAGTGGTTTCTTGTACCCCTTGCCGGAGCACCATATGTTCTGCCGTAATACCATGACTTCCCTCCGTTCATTCTCCAGCTGTGTCCGCCTCTGTATACTGTGTAGAAGTGAGGACGGCCAAAGTAGAAGTAGTGGCGGTGTGGATAGCGGGCATATATTGCGAAGTGCCAGCATCCGGCATCCCAGTAGAGAGGACGGTAGAAATAAGAGGCTGCGCAGAAAGCTCTGTACTGCCAGTCGAGCAGGATGTAGCTGAAGTCGAGGTTGCGCTGTCTCCAGTATGCTCCGTACAGGTCGTTATAGTCGTTGATACCCATCAGATAGTCAAGGTTCACTTCATAGGCGGCCTCATACTGGTCGTCGGTGAGATTGAGCTCGTATGCCATCTTGTCGGTGAGGAACAATGCTCTTTCGCGAGCTTGCTCGTAACTCATTGCTGAAGCTGAAGTAGTCAGCGTGAACAGTGCCACAAGGGCTAAAAGTAACTTTTTCATATCTATAGAGTTTTTATTTGTTCGACTTGTGATCTCCAAGAGACCGTTAATTAATTCTTTGATGTTGCAAAGATAGCACATAGTTTTCAAGCTAAAAAGGGAAATTCCCTAAACGATAGGGGGAAAATCCCTAAACAAAGTTATCTGCTGGTGCAATATGTGCTTTTTCCTTACGTTATATTATATATAACGCATTAAAGGGATGAAACATTATTTGTTGACTTGTCTTTCCTTGTTCGCTTCTCTTGCTGGCCACGCCCAGCACTCTTGGATGCATGGTGCTGAAGGGGAGAAGTTGGACTTGAAGGACAATATATCGTATATGGTGGAGACTCAGGCATCCGTATCAAAGGATAAGACCCCATTATGGCTCAATGCTAATAAATATGGACTCAGTTCTCTGGAAGAAAGCAATGGCTATTTCCGCGCAGCAGTCATACGACCGTTGCAGTCAGACTCTGCCCGCAGGTGGGGAATAGGCTATGGACTTGACATGGCTGCGGCGTACAATTATACCAGCAACATCGTCGTTCAGCAGGCTTTTGTTGAGGCACGCTGGCTGCATGGCGTGCTTACGGTAGGCAGCAAGCATTATCTTATGGAACTGAAAAACAACAAGCTCAGTAGCGGCTCACAGACTCTCGGCATCAATGCCCGGCCGGTGCCACAGGTCAGGCTGGCGTTGCCTGACTATTGGGTATTGCCCTTTGGCAATGGGATGATACGCTTGAAAGGACATATCGCGTACGGAAAGATGACCGATGACAACTGGCAGCATTCATTCACAAACAGGCAGAGCAAATATGCCGATGGCGTGCTCTACCACAGCAAGGCGGGCTACATAATGATAGGCAATCCAGACCGCTTCATGCCACTCTCGCTTGAGCTTGGACTGGAAATGGCGACACAATTCGGTGGAACAAGCCACATGTTTGATGCTGCTGGCAAAGAGACTGTCGTGAAGAACAACGGAGGCCTGAAGGGCATGTTCAAGGCTCTGATACCAGGCGGAGGAGATGCTCCGGAGATGTCTACCATATATCAGAATGCGGAAGGAAACCACCTCGGCAGCTGGGTAGCACGACTGAACTACGATGCCGATACCTGGAAGTTCTCTTTCTATGCCGACAAGTATTTCGAAGACCATTCGTCCATGTTCCTGATTGACTACGACGGTTACGGAACGGGTGAGGAGTGGAATGTGAAGAAGAAACGTAAGTTCATACTCTACGACCTCACCGACTGGCTCCTCGGAGTGGAGCTCAACTTCAAGTACAACCGGTGGGTAAGGGACATCGTAGTGGAGTATATCAATACCAAATACCAGAGCGGACCGATTTACCACGACCACACGCAGAACAACCAGGTGCACGTGGGTGGCAACGACAACTTCTACAACCACTATATCTATACCGGTTGGCAACACTGGGGACAGGCTATGGGCAATCCGCTCTACCGCTCACCTATATATAATGAGGACGGAAGAATCATCTTTTCCGACAACCGCTTCAAGGCATACCATATAGGCATCAGCGGGGCACCAACAGAAAGGCTTGGCTATCGCCTGCTCGCTACATATCAGGACGGTTACGGAACCTATGAGGAACCGTTCACGAAGAAACAGACCAACGTCAGCGTGATGGCTGAGGCGGAATACTCGTTCTCGAAGAAATGGAGCGTGTCGGCAGCCTACGGCATGGACTTCGGCAAGCTGCTTGGCGACAATGCAGGCTTCCAACTCACGATACGTAAATGCGGATTATTAAGATAAACCCAGGCAAAAGAACACAATGAAGAAAAATATCTCAAAATATATCGCAATCGCCACACTCGCACTCGGAACTCTAACAGCTTGCGAGATAGAAAGCCACGACAACGGCAAGATAGACGGCTTTTGGCATCTTGAGCATATCGACACCCTGGCAACAGGAGGAACGCTCGACGTAAGCAACGAGAAACTGTTCTGGTCGGTACAGGTAAAGCTGCTCGAAGTAAGCAACAAGACTACGGGCTCCAAATTCATCTTCTCCTTCCGTCAGGCAGACGGCTCTCTCTATCTGTATGATCCTCTTGTATCTGACAGAAGGGAAGGCGACCCTGTAGTGGAAGATGTCAAAGTCCTTGCCCCATATGGTATCAACAGCCTTGAGGAGACCTTTGCCGTTGAGGCTATCGACGGCAAGAAAATGATACTGAGGTCTGAAACCTTGAGGCTGAACTTGAAGAAGTTCTGAGCTTCAGCAGATATATTCTGGGGGCTACCGTGCCATGTGTGGTGAGTCTTTCCTCCATTTTATCTTGTCCGGAATAGGACTGACGATTTCCGTGCCAACTTTGCCCATCTCAGACGCAAAGCATTGCATGTGCCAACGCAAAGCTTTGCATCTGCTCACGCAAAGTATTCGCTTCCAACCTTAGAGAGACAATAAAAGGTGAGGATTTGTCCCTCACCTTATATTATTAGAACTTCTTTCCGAATACGATATTGATGAATGTCTTAAAGAGTATCTTGATGTCGAACCACCATGAGCGGTGCTCAAGGTAATACAGGTCGAGCTCAAGCCGCCGGAGCATCTTCTCCATGGTGTCTGTGTAGCCATTGTACAGAGTAGCATAGGATGTTACGCCCGGACGTATCTGGTACAGATAGCGGTAGCGTGGGTCGTGTTCCATAATCTGGTCGATATAGTACTTGCGCTCAGGACGGGGACCTATGAATGCCATGTCGCCTATCAGGACGTTGTATAGCTGAGGCAGCTCGTCAAGATGATGTTCCCTAAGGAACTTGCCCACCTTTGTCATGCGGTCATCACGCTCATGCTGGTAGAGTGCAGGCCCGTCCTTCTCGGCGTCCACCCTCATGCTTCTGAACTTGTAGATGTAGAACGGTCGTCCGAACCTTCCCAGTCTCTCCTGTTTGAATATTGCAGGCCCGCCGTCCTCCCGTCTTACGGCTATGTAGCATACGAGAAACAAAGGTGAGAAAACCACGAGACTTATGGCTGCAATGACAAAGTCGCCGATGCGTTTTATGTTGCGCTCCACCTCGTTCATCCCGTCCTCGATGAAACGCATGTCCCCCTTCTCGTTGTTATATTTCGGTAAAACCATCGTTATTACTTGTTCCATTATTATTTGTTTATTTTATTAACGCATGATAGTGGAACATATTGCATGAATTTACCAAAAAATATTAGAAACGTGTGAATTTAAAAGAATCAACTTTCTGTTTCAGCCTTTTAGCCGTGTAGGTGGGAAGAAAACAGAAAAAGAAATATGATAATGATTTGGTTTTGCTGAAGCCGAGACATTGGCGGTATACTGCTATGTTATATTTCACAAGTGACAGTTTGCGGCTTGATACAGAGTTGGAACGCTTTCTATAGTAAGCCAATGGCTCCTTGATACCACATGCTTCCTTGCAGTCTTTTGTAATGCTTAAGAACAAAGCCCAATCCTGTCTTTTGCGAATTATCGGCATGTAATATTTCCTGCCTAAGGCCTTTACGTCGTATATGGCCGTAAGACATCCTACTTTGTTGTCGCATTTCATCATGCCGAATGTTATACGGGATGGAGAGATGTTTATTCCGATATTGTTGTTGTTGTCATCGCAGATAATGTATGACGAGCAGCATAGAGCCTTGCCTGTTTTCGTCATCGTTGCCAGCTGTATTTCCAATTTGTTTGGCATCCATCTGTCATCGCTGTCACAGAAAGCTATATATTGTCCTTGTGCTCTTTCTATTGAATGGTTCCTTGCTACTCCAGGACCACTATTTTGCTTGAGAGATACAACCCTTACACGATTATCCTCCTTTTGGTATTTCGCAAGGAGGTTGATCGTGTCTTCATCTGAAGAACAGTCATCGGTGATTAGTAGTTCTAAATGTTTGTATGTCTGGTTCAGTATGCTTTCAATACTTTCTGCAAGGAATTTGCCCGAATTGTATGTCGGCATGATGACTGATACTAAGCCTTCTATCATTGCGTTTTTTGTTTTGTTGTGCAAAGATAGTGCAAAAGAGTGGAATGGCAAAATAAAATCCTTGTTTTTACGAGAACTGAAATGGCATGTCGTTATATGTCGATTAATCAGCGTTAAAAAGCGTGAAAGAGTTTGGAATCAAGTATATTATCAATACCTTTGTAGAAATTATGGGCAAGAAAACACATTTTACAATTAGCGTTCTGGCATCATTGATGACATTGTCGTTTACCGAGCCTTTGCCGAAGAGCATTGGATTGGCAAACGATTATGAGTACAAACTTGTTTTCTTCGATGATTTCAATCTTCCTAATGGCAGTCAGCCTGACTCTGTGAAATGGAAACGTGCAAAAAGAACTAATAGTCTTTGGAGCAGGTGGATTAGTGACAATGAGGAAGTGGTGTTTATAAGGAATGGAAAATTAGTGTGCAGGGCTATTCCTAACAGAAAGGAGAAAAACGACACGGCGAGGATGCTCACTGGGGCTATAGAAACCAGGAACACCTATTCTTTCATTTATGGCAAGGTGGAGGTCAGGATGAAAACCAAAAATCACAAAGGTAATTTCCCGGCTGTTTGGATGAAGAACTATGAATATAAAGACCCGTCAATACCTTATGGGGAAATAGACATTGTCGAGGTATTCGGTGACAAGAGGGAAACAGCCCATTCCGCACATACAAAACTGACGTTGAGTGATGCTAAGTACAGGAGGAGTAATCACGGAGAGAAACGGGTAAATCCGGAAAAATGGCATGTGTACGGCATAGAATGGGATGCCAACAGCATAAAATGGTTTGTCGATGGGGAACTTGTTCATGTCTATGTTAAATCTACTGACAAGACATTATTGGACAAGGGACAATGGACTTTCGATTATCCTTTTTTTCTAATACTTAATCAAAGTGTTGGTGAAGGTGCTCATGGCATGATACCAGATGTTACCCATACGTATGAAACGCTCTTTGACTGGATAAAGGTGTATCAAAAAATAGAATAGACTTACGGCATATAACTAAGAATAATATGATATATTTATATTCAATAATGTGTATGGCAGCCTTTTTCATAGGCTTCCAGATACTGTTGA
Source organism: Prevotella sp. P3-122 (assembly GCF_002251365.1). GTDB lineage: Bacteria > Bacteroidota > Bacteroidia > Bacteroidales > Bacteroidaceae > Prevotella. Next base: position 162,420 of record NZ_NPJH01000079.1, on the reverse strand, counting down.
GGGAATTGTGTTTGCTTACAGGCAGATATAATATATCTGTCGGGAAAGCTCAGTCGGTTACTTATGTATCATCGTTAGTATCGCTTGCTTTGATGTTCCATGATATCTGTTTTTGCAGCATAACGGTATTACTGGTTTTTTCCGCGGCATTATTGACTTTCATATTCTTTGCTGAATTTGTGCTTTCACGCATGAATACATTGACGCCCTTTGTGTCGTGGACATTTCGCTTCGCTTACGTTGGGCTTATTTCGTATCTTATATCATCAATGGCGTACGGCAACAGGATGCCGTTTTTCCCGTTCGTCCTTATGGGGGTGTATTTGCGTAATGTTACATTTGGAATACCACACAAGAAGGATTTGTGTCTGGAATACCTGTTTTCACGAAAAACAGAGAAAGTCATTCCGGAGCAGGATGCGGTAGATTATTGTGGCGAGATACCCGACTTTTCTTATGCAGGATGCAAACGAAATACAGATACGCAGATTGTGTTTAATGTTAAAGATTACGGGATATTGCCTGGCACGAATGAAGATCTGACATCTAAAGTACAAGACCTTATTAATAAGGTTGGTAGGGAAGGTGGCGGACATGTCTTTTTTCCTAAAGGGAGATATCTGTTCAATAAAAGTCGTGGAAACTTCCTGCAGATAAACTATTCCAACATTCATATTGAAGGCGAAACCGACAGCAACGGACATTTATTGACAGAACTTGTGTCTTGCGGACCTACGTCGTGTGGAAAGAAGAACCCATGGCTGTCTCCATTTTTTATTACCACAGGAGAGGCACTGCAGCCAAGCAACGAATTTTTCGGGTTGCAGTTCCGTAAACGCAAGATAGGGTTTTCGCAAAGCAACTCGTTGTCAGATCCGGGTAGTGATGGCTCTATCCTTACCCCAGAATACTGTACTTCGGTCATCGAAGAGTCACCAAAAGGCAGTAGGCTTCTGCGGGTAGCAGACAGCTCTAAGGTTGGAAGATACATTATGTTAGGCTTGTACAACACCTCTTTGGACGGCAATCTGATAAAAGATATATTGGGAGTAGAGAAACTGCGCCCAGAATGGAAAACCGCTCTTAGGGCAGGAGTGGAAGAGGCTCCTTCCTACCAATGGCTTGTTGAAGTGAACCGCATTGTTGACGGGAATACAATAGAACTGGCTCGTCCGTTGCTTAGATCGTGTGATATGGTTTACGAGCCGGCAGTGTTTAACGTTGCCATGCTGGAGAATATCACAATTGGCAATCTGAGATTGAACAGCAAGTGGAATGGAATGTTCAGACATCACGGCTTCCCATTGTACTACAGCATAGCGGAGTCTCAGGAAATGGACTATGGCTGGAACGCAATAAATATGAAAAGGGTTGCCCATGCGAAGGTGTATAATTTGGAAATAGTAAATTTCACCAATCCTATATATGTCCTTGACAGCCGTAATGTAACGATAAAAGATATCTCTGTTTCTGGCTATGATGGTCATCAGGGAATTAAGATATATCAGCATGCTTGTGACTGCCTTTTCCAGAACATTGCGTTTTACAATCACTTTGCCGATATGTTGGGAGGAGAGGGTAATGCCTATGGTAATGTATTCAGCGGAATCAGATATTTGAACCCGTCTTTCCATCCAGTAGATTTTGACTTCCATGGATTTGGAGAGGGACCAATGAGCCCGCCTTCCGACAATCTGTTTGAATGTGTAACTGGTTTCCGATGTATAAAGTCGGCTGGAGCCTTGTATAATCTTCCTTCTTGCGCCCAGAACAATATATGGTGGAATATCATTACCGAAGGCGAACGTAAGGGTGGGCCTTTGTTTTATGCCATGACCTATCGCGAGAAAAAGGGCGTTTTGAGACTTGTTACAGCCATTGGTTTTGCAGTTGCGATGATACAGAAGAACCGTATCTTTTCTTTTAAAACCTTTGTTGAGAATATCAGGGCCAAGTTGAATGATATCGACCGAACAGGCATTGAAGCAAAACAACATTATATGTTCTTCAAGAACAGCCATGTAATAGGTGTCAAGACCGCAAACGATATTGACGGACTTGATGATAAAACGGTGAAAGTTTCTCATGTCGGAGAGACTTGTCGTCCTTTTTCCATATACGGACAATACCTCCAACATGTTCCTGGCTGACTTTCACCGTTAGTTGTTTGGCAGCTGCAAAACGTATGCCAACAGAACATTGTTAGTATTCTCCGGAATATAGACTGGATGTCTTTTCTCCAATAGATTCCCAATCATATGCTTTCCTGACCTTATCAAATTCCTGGCTGTTATTCTTTATTGCTTCAATTTCGTCTGGCCTCCTCACCAACTCAAGCATTTGTCTTTGCAGGTTTTCTTTTGTCGGTGTACCAATGTTCCAACCGATATTGCCATAAGATAATGGCTCTGTAAGACCACCAACATCACTCACCAATACTGGTATATGCTGATTTACTGCAGAAAACAGCAAACCGCTTTGTGATATTCTGATGTATGGCAGCAGAATTGCGGAAGACAAATGAAGATAGGCATCAAAATCCAAGTCTGAAATCATTTGGTCAAGGATGTATACATTGGAGAATCCGATTATTGGAGCATAATCTATTCCATGCGAGCGTCCCACAATAAGCAAGTGTGTATTCGGATTGGCATTTAGTTCTGGATTGTCAGCCCAGATGTCAATAACAAGTGAGGTGCCTTTGTATTCTTTTTGTACCCCGAGGCATGAAAAGACTATGTCGGAAGGCTTGATATGTAACAGCTCTCTAAGTTCTTCTGCCCTTGAGATGACATCTGCTTTTGCGGTATCAGAATTGAGAACACCATGAAAAATGACCTTTATTTTTCTTTCACTAATATCCATAAGCTCTGCAAGTTCTTTGCGAGTCCTGCTATTGTGAACAATGATGTTGTCTACAAGCTTATAATATCTCTTGTAATGTCTTTTGTCATTTTTCTTAATTACATGGGGGAGAATGTTATGGGCAGTAAATATAAGCCGTATGCCCATCCAGTGCATCAGTAATGCAAAAACATAATCAATATGCCAAACCCGTAGCCATTGCACATGTACTATGTCTGGCTTATGTATGATAGCGTCTATAGTTATACGTATTATGCTACATAGGTAACTTATACCTTTTGTGATACCATATTTTTTCTTGTTGTAATGGAAATAGCATTTGTTGCTGTTGCCTGGCAATATGTCGTGTTGGTATTGGTCACAATGATAATATGTAACATCGTGACCTTGAATGTTCTTGAGCAACGATAAATCGTAAGTACTCAGATTGTTGTATGATTGAGGATTGATATAGAATACTTTCATGGAAAAAATTGTCTTATGGTTGGAAATCCTTGTCTATAGCATTACGTATAGCTTGCAACCATCCGTGTCCAAATTCCTCGTCTGGTTCGACATAATTGCCTTCTCCCCACTCGTTCCATGATTTCATGAATATCACTTTGTGCTCAGGAGCCTTATCCTTTATAACTTCCATTGCTTGCAAAATATGTTGTTCAAAAGCTTTTGGACTCGCTCCTGTATATATTCCATCCCACGCTGCTTTTCTGGGAGTTCTGTCCCATTGGGGAAGAATAGTGGGATAAACGTTTTCCCAACAGTCCTCAGGAGCGAAAAAGTGCTTCACCGTTTTAGAGTAATCAAATCGTCTGCCAACAGGAAGTCCAAATCTCCTTAATGCTGTTTTGGCAAGATTGACAAATTTTCCGTCTTTAAGCATCTCGCCTCTTCTTTTCCCATAAGAATTTACGGCATCAAATCCCATATTCAGTATATCCTGAAATACATCTTTACTGCTTTCAAGATTTGGAATAGCCCTTGTTCTTTTTCCATTATTATCTTGTTTAAAGGCGAGAGTACTATGGGTCATGCCTATAAAATATATTCCAGGGAGTCCGTTTTTTAGTGCCAGCTCACGCCAGGTGTTAATCCATTGTTGTACGTGAGGATGGTCTCTGGGCTCCCAAAGTACAAATACAGGTCGCCCATCTATAGTAATATATCTTTTGTCCTTGAATGCCGGAAGTACTGACATAAAATGCTCTATGTCATCTTCTTTACCAGGGTATAGCTGTTCTATCAATGTATTACTGCTAAATCCCGATTTGCGTTGCCAGGTACTGTTGCTCCACGTATGGTTTGCCCAACATAGGCAGAAAGGAAAGTCGGGTTTGTTGCTTGCAAGCACTTCGTTGAAAGGACGCTCAAGAAGTTGCTTGCCATTGCCAAACCAGTAATGATAATAGCAGAAACCTTCAATACCAGCCTCTCGTGCTAATTTTGCTTGAAGCTCTCTTGTCTCAGGTAATCTTAGGTCGTAAAAACCAAGGTCTGCGGGTATGCGTGGTTGGTTGTGCCCCTTGAATAATGGCTTGGCCTTTACAACGTTGGTCCATTCCGTGAAACCAGGTCCCCACCATTCGTCGTTTTCTGGAATAGGGTGGAATTGCGGTAGGTATAATGCTATGATTCTTGCTTTCATGTGTCGGTTATTTTTTTTGCTTTATAGTTTTTTCATTTTCTGTCACAAAACACCAGAGATTAACTTACTTCCCATAAGAAAACAAAATCGAGTAATCTTAATCCATAATTCATGAATATTATGGAAATGAGCATGACAATTATCATTCCAATCCACCTTGGGCGGATAGTATATGATATTGCAGGGAACAGCAAGACAATAACGATTCTTAGCAAATAACATACTCTTTCTGCCAATACCGGGAGGAAAGATAATGCAATATAAGAGAAAAGGGCAACGCCCAATATCTTTATCAAAATTGGATAACAATTAAGCTTATGTTCTATTGCTTTTGAGAATATTATTAAATAATAATAAATAAAGATAGACAACATAAGAAGCGGACTCACTATATTGACGGATACAGAAGCTGTGCCCATTTGCTCGGCTTTCTGATATAATATGAGCTTGTCACCTATATATGGTATGCTTGATGTCAATGTGGTATTTGTCAACAAAGTACTTATGACATAGGCTGTAGGAATCAATGCTATCAATAATATTTTCCACTTCATATTTAATGGCTTGCTCTTCAAAAACAAGAAAGGAAGAAGTATTATTGCGGAAATGTGGAAAAACGAACCAGCGAGTATCAGTAGGAAAGCCTTAAATCTTTTTCCCTCCGTTATGGGCTTTATAGCCAACAAGAACAATCCTGACATTATTCCTGTTCGTATCTGGGTAAGCTCATGTAGCTCATAATAGAAGCTGAGATACACCACGATAGGTAAGAAATAGTAAGAAGAATGCTGTCTAAATGCCATAAACTTGAACGCCACACCGAATAAGGCATAAAATAGAAACAAAGCATGAACATCTGTGGTGAACAAATTGAACAAGTTCGAGAGAAGCAAAAAGGAATAATCAACGGAGCCAAGCATATTTGAACTATAATAATTCCTGTATGCGGCCTCATAATTGTCGGAATCTGGATCTATACCAACTTCTCTTAACCCTGCTAGTATGATAAGTATAACTCCCAATGTAATATAGATAGTAATATTGTATTTCTTAGAAAGGCGATGCTCTAAGAAACACAATGTACTCGTCAATATGAATAATATGAGAATTATATATGGCATAACGTTAAATGTGTATCTTTTTCCTTATGTATTCTCTCTCTGTCTTTGAGGTTCCGATAAGACTGGTGAATATGATGGTAACCAGGATGGATGTAAAACAGACGGCTAATAGTCTCAACAGGCAATTGTGCACCATGGTGTGTACCCAGCCTGTAACAATCACATTAGCTATTGCTATTGACATACATGGAGCAACAAACTGCATAAGATAGTTTTTGATGGAAAAAAATCCATGATTGCAACGAAGAAAGAGCACTCTTATAGCATGAGCAAGGATGCAAAGCGAAATCATGATGACAAACAGACTATATGATGGTAACTTTATGTGAAACATCAGCCAAGTCAAAGGGACACAAGAAGCCATAAGGGTTTCGATGGTCATATGATAGTTCTTTATACGGCCAATTGATTGTATAATAATCGTAATAGGGTTGTGCAAAGCTAAACATAAACAGAATATTACGAAAAGGCATATATATAATGATGTGTTTTCTGGGACAATGCCAAGCCACAAGTTCAAGATAGTGCTTGTCTCCATAATAATTGGTATTGCAACACATGTTAAAAGTAAGAATATAGCTTTGTTGCACACGTAAAAAAGCTGTCCCAACAAGTCTTGTCTATCTTCTGCGTAGGTCTTTACCATCGAAGGTCTGAATGCCAAAACAATACTGTTTGTAAGTGACATGAAAGCATTATATACGTTAACAGCTATTCCGAAAGCGGCGTTGGCAACTGGCCCATAGTATATGTTCAGTAATATGGTACTTCCTTGTATCATGCCAACACTCGCTAAGGCTCCGTATAATGTCCAGCCTGAAAAAGAAAGCAATTCCTTGTATAGCTTACGGTCCTTGACATGAACATAACTGCATTCTGCATATCTGTGATGGGCTATAATAGCATATGTAAAGAAAACGAATATTGAAACAATGAACAGTCCTGTGCAATAATAAACCAGATGGTCATATGAGGAATAACTGATCATAATTGCAATTGCAAATTTTGCAATACACTCTATAGTCGAAATCAATGCGTAAATTCCCATTTGTTCATTAGAGAATACCGCAGCTGTATAAGGAACTTGTAGCAAAGAAAACACAAAGGAAAATAGTGAGAGATGAAATACTAGTATAGCTTCTGCTACCCTTCCATCAGGAATGGTCAATTGTGTATTGATGAACCAAAGCCCTAATGTTTCGAAAAAAACAACTATAAGTAGTGAAAAAACAAGACTTATATTCACTCCTGTCGAGAAAAGCGTCTTTAATTTGTCGAAGTCCCCTTTACCCATGGTATAGGAATAAAAGCGTTGCATCGACAAAGCTAATACAGGTATTAAACATGAACTTGTCATTACAACACCTGCTATGGCATTGTAGATACCATAGTCTTCTATTCCGAGCCCTTTAATGATATAACGTACAGAATAGAGATTGACAATAGTTATAATAAATATTCTGGCAAAAAGAACCATAGCGTTAGATGCTATTCTCTTTTGCCTTGCTTGTCCGAAATCATTGTCGCTATTATTATCTGTCATGTTTAAATGCTATTTTTCTTACATAGAGTATTCTTACCCTTTGGTATACTTGCATAGCTCCTCTACCATGGGATTGTGCATATATTGTTAATGTGTGTAATATGACAAAAAAATTACTCTTTAAGAAGGAGGTCTCTTATGGAATACAGACTCAATATAAAAGTTGCTAATATACACATTCCCAATACGAAAAGCATTCTCTTTGGCCCAGTTGGCTTTATGGGTACCGCAGCACCCTTGACAACTGTGAATGCAGGTGTGCGCTCCTGAACCTTTGCCTTGGCAGCCTGATATTGTGTCATGAGCGTGCTGTAGGTATTGAATTTCAGCTGCATGTCGTTCTCAAGGTCCTCCTGCTTGGCGCGGAAACTTTCAAGGGTGACATCGGTGTTAGCATCTGCATAGCTGCCATAGATCCGACGCGCGCTCTCATAGTTCTGTTTTGCCTCGTCCATGAGTTTCTTGTAGTATTGCTCATCTACACGGGATTTGTTCGTACGATAGTCTGTAATGAAGTCCTGCAGGCGTTCCTTTACGGAGTCGGCAAGTATTTTGCAGGCCAGTGCGTCCTGAGCTTGGGCAGTTATAGTTATCACTGCAGTTTTCTTGTCAACACTTATTGATATGTCGTCTCTAATCATGTTGGCGATGTCGTCCTGACGTTTTGATAACACGTATGGGCTGTTTTCCGTATTCCCCTTGATACCTTCTTCCTTAGTTGGTACCAGATCATTTATCCACTGGATAGGTTTGGACCACCATGGAGCCTGGTGATATTTTGTAAGATAGTCATAGTAGCTTGACTCTATCTCTCCGTCGGATGTCTTAATCCGTACCGAGAACAGGCCTACTACAAAACCGTTGTCTTCCATCAGGTCAGGATAGAGCATGGGGTTGATGGCGTCTGTCGTTTCCATGGAACCAAGGTCTATGCCGAATGATGATGCCAGTGAGCCAAGGGTACCTTCCATGCCCATGCCGCCGATTTCCGGAGCGAGGCTTAGGCTTGAGGTATAGGTTCTCGGTATGCAAAGGATGTAAGCGCATGAGAGAACAAATGTGATTGGCAAAACTTTGTAGAACAGTTTCCTTTCCGACCAAATTTTGCTGAATATGACCCTCAGGTCAATAACTTCAGGTGTTTTATTGTTTTCCATTTTAGACATTTTGCATGTTTGGCTTTCAGATAGCTTTATTTTACAATGTTAGCTATTGTTGCTATCATTGTTGCGAGCGATGCCACGCTGGTGCCGATAGTCAGTATCTGTGCAAGCGTGCGTGCATCCTTCTTGGGCTTGCTCGGCACGACAATCTCGCATCCGGGCATAATCTTGGCATTGTGGCCGACTTTAGCCACGGTACCATTCATATAAATGATGTACGTGTTGCTCTTCTTTGCTCTGTCACCCCATCCGCCGGCCTGGTCTATGTAGTATGATGCACGCTTGCCTTTCTCGTAAGCCACGGTGTTCGGGTACATTACGTCACCCGAGATTTTGACTGTTCCGTTGTATTCCGGAATGATGAGCCTGTCACCCTCACGCAGTACGATGTCTGCGTCACCGCCTGGTTCCGCTATCGCCTTGTCAAGTTCGATACCGACATAGTATGTGTTGCCCAAATCAAGTTTCTTGATGTCGAGGCTGTCATTGCCGCTCTGAGAGTTGAGCATATTGGTTATGGTCTGCATTCGAAGTTTCTCGTCAGGAGTGATGCGCCTCTCAAGACGTGCACCTGGAGTGTAGGCCAAATCGGTGACACCTCCGGCTTTTTTCAGTATGTCGCTGAGTCGCTCGTTTTTCATGGACAGGGTGTATGTTCCAGGGAACATGGCCTGACCTTCCACTTTGATGTTCTGTTGTGCGCTATAGCCCGGGCTCTTCCTGACATATACTTCATCGAAAGGCATTAGTGTGAAGCCCGGTGTGCCGTCGACAACAAATCCGTCCTTAATGGCGAAACTATATGTGCGGGCAATAATGGAGTCGTTGACTGTTGCTTTTGGGTCGCTCACGCGGCGTGCGACATCCACTTTCACCATTGATGCTGACTCGCGCAGTCCACCAGCCTGCAAGATGAAGTCCTCGATGGTCTCGTTGTCTGCATATTTGTATATGCCGGGGTAGTGTACCTCGCCATGTATAGTGATGGTGCGGTCAACCATGGCGTCTTGCTTTGTCGGAACGAAGAGTACGTCGTTCTCTTTCAGTGGAATATCGGCTGATGTACCGTTGAGGATGCCTGCAAGGTCTACGCTTACAACCTCAAGTGTACGGTCTGCCTTCATGCGGTGCATGACAGCGCGGTTGGTAAATGCCTCCTCTGTTATGCCTTCGGCATGTTCTATGAGTGAGCGTACGCTGTTGATGTTGTTGCCGAGTTGGTATAGTCCCGGACGGAACACCGCACCTTTCAGCTCTACGGTATTCTCGTATCGTGGCAGTATGGAGTCTACGCTCACGGAGTCGCCGTCGCTGACATGAAATGACGCCATGTCAAACTCCTCGATGTTGAATACCGAGCGCTGCTGCCCCGTTTTTCTCACCACTCTGACAGACTTGGTGTATGCGTCGCCAGCAAAACCGCCAGAGTATTTGAGCAACGTGCTTAAGCTCTCATTGCGTTTCATCTCATAGTACATTGGTCTTTTCACCTTGCCGGTGATGTTCACGAGACAGTCGTATGGCCCAACAACGATAACGTCGTTGTCTGCCAGACGGATGTTGCCTGTCAACTTGCCGTTGAGGATGTAGTCGTAGATGTCGACAACCGTTACGAGCTTGTTGTTGCGATAGACTTTGATGCTTCTGAGTGTTCCCAGCTCATTGGTTCCTCCTGCCATGTATAGTGCATGGAATACTGTTGCAAAGGCGGAGAGGGTATAAGTGCCCGGAACCTTTACCTCGCCCATGACGTTTACCATGATGGTCTTGGTTTGACCAACAGTGAGCTTTATCTGGCTGCTGCTGTACCGTGCGCCAAGAGTTGACCTGAGCTTGCTGTTGGCTTGTGCTACGGTAAGTCCGCTGACATGCACTGGGCCAAAGCCGTCAATGGTGATTTCGCCATCTGGAGATATTGTCCCCTCAATTGTTTTCTGAGATGCTCCATAGATGTCAATGAATACGGCATCACCAGGCCCGAGCTTGTAGTTCTGCGGCGTAGCGATGTTCATATTCGGCTCGAATGTCAGCTCCTTGTTGTTGAAAATGTCACGTCCGAAGACCTTCTTCTGGTCCAGTTCTTTCTCCTTCAGCAGCTGGTTGAGCCATTCTATAGAGTCGGTGGGCAGCAGCCCGCCCAGCTCGGCCTGCATCCTGATGAAATCCTCGCTGTTCTCGTCGTATGTCTGCTGCCATGTGGTGATGTCCTGGATGTGGTAGCTTGTTCCGGCATCTTTAGATGTTGTAATCTCTGGCGTATTTGAGTCCTTTGTCTTGCCGTTGTTCTGCCTCATTCTTGTCTCTGCGTCTCCAACGGCCTTGTCGGCAACATTTCCGAGTCCGCTCTGCTTTATCTGGCGTTCGTATTTTGCCTTTACCCTTCTGATTTGCTGGATGTCTACGCCGCGTTGCATGAGCTTGGTTACTATCTGCTGCTGTGAAGTTCCGGCATTATGCTCTTTAATTACAAACTGCATCAGTTGGTCATCAGTCATTGACGATTGTGCCGTAGCGAGCAACGGGCACATTATCAACAGTAGTATTGATAATATGTTTCTTTTCATTTTTGGAAACTGTTCTATTTTTTATGGTTGGTATTGTTATTATATAAAACTCTATTTTTTCAATTTTGTTGCAAAGTTAATCATTTTTATTTTATTAAAGTGGCTTTTCGTGGATAAATAAATGCCTAAACAACAGTCCGCACCAAGCAGGACCACGGAGAGGTACTGCTTGGTGCGGCAATATATACATGCATCCTAACAAATCTTACTTTCCAATCTTCATGGTTGCAGTCTTGCCGTTGCTGTCTGTAGCCTTGGCTATATAGCAGCCGTGAGGTAAGGCTGGGGCAGCAGATGTGCCGATGCCTCCTGTAATGTCAACAGCTGTCTCTGCGACCTTCTGTCCTCCGAGAGTGTATACCTCGATACTTGCCCATTCTGCATTAGACCTGACTATAAAGTTGCCTGCTGCCAGTCTCAGTGTTATGCTGTTGCCGATTGAGACGGTTTCGTTTCTGATACCAGAGACCTGTTCTTCGAGCATCTCGGCATACGAGGTCATGATATTGGCCTTGCCTATGGTTGGGGTTGTTAGATGATATATTCTCTGTGAGCCATCGGCATATCGTCCTATTGTAGAGAATCCGTCGTGTTCGGGATAGGTGATGGTGTCAGTCCATGACCCGTCTGCTGCCGTGATAGCCACGGTGCCTCCTGTGGCAGACAGCTTGAAGGTGGTATGCAGGTCTTGGGCAGTAGCCAGTTTGTCGCACCATACAACCATGTGTCCCTTGGCTGGGATGACGGTGCTGGCGTTTGTGTCACCCTTGGAGAGTATGCAGAGCCTTGGATTATTGGCATCGTTGCTTAGGAACATGCCTTCCACGTCTATAGGCTCGTCGGTGGTGTTATAGAGTTCCACCCAGTCGTTCTTCTTGCCATATTCGTTTACGTAGATATCGTTGGCTGCGCTTATCTCGTTGATCCTTATGGGAGTATATCCCTCAGAGATGGGGTTGTCCATAGGCTCGTAACACGCCACGAGGTCAAAGTCCTCATCCGGCATCGTTATCGTAGGCTCATTGTAAACGTAGTTGCCGCTGCTGGTGTCGAACAGGCCTTTCAGTTCGGCATCCCAGTATATGTCAGAGCTTGTCGTGTTGTTGTTGTGTACCTCTACGGCTATTACGTTATTGCCCTTCACCATGGCGTCGGTGCTTAGCTCCATTGTTCCTGTGTCTGGATTTCCCTGGGCGTAGGTGGTGCTCAGCGTATTGAAGTCAACGGTTCCGCCAGGCATGTTGTACCGTCCGGCTTCCTTGCCGTTGATGTATACTATGAAGCCGTCGTCGACAGTGAAGTTGAGGACTGCCTTTGTGGAAGTTGATGGTTTGGCATCAAGTTTGAAGGTCTGCCGGAAATAGTATGTCGGATATTTATTGGAGCTGTTTCCGCCATATTCTATTGTTGTGGCCAGATTGTCCTTGCCATAGCCGAGTGGGGCGTTGCCCTGTTTCCATCTGCTTGTGCTGTAGGATGTTGCTGTCCAGCTTGTGTTGTCCAAGCTTCCCTTGTCGTAATAAGTCCATTTGCTTCCGCGCTCGACGATTGTTGTCATGTCCTGCTGGCTGCTCTTCCATCCTGCGAACCTGTATCCGGCTGGTGCTACGGCGGTGATGGTCATTGGTGTAAACAGCTGTCCGTCGAATTTGCCGGTAGGAATGTCAATGCCGTTGAGTTCCAGCCTTGCCCCCTTTGTGTCGCTGCTGAGTTTTCCGCTAACAGCAGTCTTGTCGCTAATCTGCATTCGCCAATAGTTTTTCAGAGCATTGGTCATTGTCGGTTGTCTGTTGGCCAGGGCATCCTTCACGCTGTAATATGTATTGTAGGGACTCTCACCATTGAAAGCCATTTCAGGAGCCACCTTGTTTACGAGACTGTCCAGTATCTCGTTGCATCTGGTCGGCTCAAACACGCTACCGCCCATTATGCAGTAGGTGTCTATGAATTTCTTTCTGAAGTCAGTGTTCTTCAGCATGTTCAGGAATATGGTGACGAAGCGTATCTCTGCCGTTATTTGTGGCAGCCCGTTATACAGCTTGTTGAAGGTGTAGGTGTTTTTCCATTCGAACGTGTTGAAAGGGTCAGGGGTGCTGAAGGCGAAGTCAAGGTCGAAGGAAACGAAGCGGAACTTACCGTTTTCGGTAAGTCTGAAGCCTTTAATGTTGTTCTGTGGCCAGTCTGTTCCGCCAAGGTACATCATTGCCGCCATGTAGTTGGCATATTCGTCAATGTCAACCATGAGCTTTATCTCCTCGTAGGTGTCGTTATTGGCAGCATCTGCCGACAGGTCGTACCATTTCATGAAGTTGTCTATGGTGCCCTCCTTCTGTACATATCCGCTGTCGGGGCTCATCTCGAACTGGTCTATCAGGTCGTCGTCCCATCCGTAGTTGGCATAGACATAATGTTTGTTGTTCGGCTCACGCATATTTAGCACTCCGATATACTTACCGTTCAGGAACTCGTGTACTGGCTGGTAGCTCTGCAGGTCGATGTCGATGCCTGACATTTGAATTATCGTTTCCAGAGCGGCATCCTTGAAGCGGCACGAGTTGTCGTTGCCTCCGTTTCTCACCTGTAAAGTCCTGTTTCTGATATATGGCTTGGCCTCGAAGAACGGGTAGCTGAGGTTCTTGTTGCCACCAAGTTCCTTGTCACCTTTCAGTTTGAAAGAGTGGGGGGTCCATGCTCGGCTCCATCCTCCGCACATCTCGAGGTTTACATCCTGGTTGAACACCATTTGCCCCTGTTCGTTTATGTACGACATGTTGACGGGCCGTTCCCAGTCCATGTTCCAGTTGCATGGCGAACTTTGTCCGTTGCCCGGCTTACCGTTTACTCCCTGTACGTATACTCCCAGTGAATCATCGTAGAGGAACCTTGGGTCAGACACTACGGACAGTACAGGTATCTTGAATTCCTTGTCCCATTTGATATACGAGCGGGTTGTTACCGGACTTGCCATCATGCCGTCGGCGAAGAGGCGGAACCTGAAGTTGGTAGTGCTGCTGATGCTGAACACTCCTGTGCTTGAGCTCTTTCCGTTGGTTTCTGTTGGCAGTGTGCCGTCGGTGGTATATCTAAGGCTTGTGCCTGACGGAATGTCGACGGTAATATTCATGGTAGACGTAAACACCTGCGAGCCTGCTGATACCGCTGGTGCGCTTAGTTGTGCAGAGCCGAATGTGGATGAGCTGTTGCTCTTGCCTGGTGTGGGCTTGTCGGTGTTGGCCCATATGTCTCCGCCATCGGTGGTTCTCGCAAAGCTGATGCGTTCCAGGCTGGCAGGGTAGGAGGCCGAGGCAATGACGGTTCCGTTGTCATCGCTGATGATTACCTGACCGCCGTCAACATCGAGCTTTATGTTGGCGTTCGACGGGCACAGCTCGCTGTTCTCAAACCATATCACCTTATAACCCTTGGCGGGCAGCACACCGTTGGCAGGTGTCGTTCTCCACATCTTTGTATTTGTGGGGTCGTTGCTCAGCCATAGGCCAGAAAGGGTAACGCCCTTGTCTGAGGGGTTGTAGAGCTCTATCCATCCGTCAAACTGGAAGGCAGGACTGACAAACTCGTCAACGTTAGAGGCCATTATCTCGTTTATCACAAGCGACTGTGCTGTAGGAATGTTCTCCTCAACCTCTACGAGGCATGAGGCCGAGACATTACTGCCGTCGGTAGCCGTGGCAGTGATGGTTGCCTTGCCGCGACCTACACCGAGGATGTTGCCTTGTTCGTCAACGGTGACGATGCCTGTGTCTGATGACGACCATGAGAGCTTCTTGGTTGTGGCGTTAGATGGTTGTATGGTGGCTGTCAGCTTGCGTGTCTCGCCCAGTTGTATTGTCATTTCCTGTTCTGGAAATACAATCTCGCTAACATATGTTCGAACACCCCAGTATTCCAGTTTCCAGTTGTCCAGACATGTCCAGTCTCCCCCGATAATGATGTCTTTCTTTATGCCGATGGTAAGCTGCCCGTCGCTACCCACTTCTACCTCTACCGAGTTCTGGTAGTACCCGGCATTGAACCAATAGTCGGCAGCTTCCATGTTGTTCGGGATGTATAGCCTCTTTGTGCCAACGTTGCTCACCGCGCCACCGAGACTGTTCTCCAAGGCCGCGCTTGATGCCAAGGCGATGCCTGCCGATTGGTCGTCAACAGAAGATGTGGCATATAGTTTTGCATACTGATAGTCAGCATAGTTGCCCGAGGTGTATGTGTTGTAGTCGTTGGCGGAGCTTCCGCAGCGGTAGAAGGCGTTTACCGATACGCGGTACTTGCCCGGTACCACGCCTGTAATAACCTGATAGGTGTTGAAGTTCTTCTGATAGTGTTCCGCATTCTCTTTCGGATTGGCGGAACCAAAGGCCGTGCCAAGCCAGCCGGTCGATATGTCATTGCCGTCGAAGCGCGGATTAACAACAAAATCATCTGTTATGTCTATCCAGCTGTCTTGGGCAGAGACCTCACTGGTATACATTAAAATTGCAGTCAGAGCTGATGCAATAAGGTACTGTCGGTTCATAAAGCTTTTGTTATTAGGTGTATTATGCTGCAAAAGTAATAAAAAAAACGTGACGGCAAAAGTTTTTTGTGCGGTTTTGCTCTCGATGTCAGTTTTTTGTTGTATCTTTGCAGCACGTATCACGTATTCTTGGGGTTGACATGGATTTGACGGCGAGATGAAATGGTACGTAAGCATGCGGAGCCTCGTCTGCTATCTCCATAAACGAAGTGGACAGAAATTTAATTGGCGAAAACAACTACGCTCTCGCTGCCTAATCGAAGTACAGTAGATTACTGGCTTTATCCCGTCACCAGGTGACAGGACGAGACATCGCTCCAATGATGTTGTTCCGAATCGGAGGGTCAAGCGGTGCAGGAAAATCGGAAATAGCCTGTATAAGCCCCAGTGTGCAGGTGAAATTTTAGGGGATAAGGCATTGGTTGGTAGTCCGGTTCTTGCTGATGCCCGAAAACATTGTCCGGAATAAGCATGTAGAAAGCGTATGGTTTCCTTGTGCGGACGTGGGTTCGAATCCCACCAGCTCCACCTACTTCTAATGTTAAGGCGAGGGAATAGCGGCCGCTATTCCCTCGCCTTAACGTTGTTTTTTCTGGGTTGTTTGTTCTTGTAGACTGCTGCAAATTGGATTCGGCAGAAATATCCTGGGGGCTACAGTGACCCGTATGGTGAGTCTTTCCTCCCTTTTCTCTTATCCGGAATAGGACTGATCGATTGATTACCATTTATAGCAGTGTGCTCTGTATTTGTTACCTTCATTGCCGCTAAGGTTATAAGTCTTGTCTGTGGCGTATTCATATTTGCGGTTCATGCTATATCTCGAGTGACAATATATTGTTGCGTGGTCGATGCATATATATATCATTGCCGATAAGGTTAATAACCTTTCGGGCGTAAGGTTATTAACCTTTCAGCCGTAAGGTTATTAACCTTATCAGGGATGCAAACGTATTCATCTCCTATGACAAACGGTTTCACCCACTTCATTTAATAATATATTTCAGGAATAATAAAAGGTATTGCACAGCTCAATAACTTGGTGCGACTTTGCCGTCGCATTTGAGATGCAATGGCGAGTGTGGGCTGCAGCTCAGCATAGCTCGAGCGAGCTCGGCTCTGCACTGACATTCATCGACCTCGAACGCGACTCGGCATAGTTCAAGTAAACTTGACTCTGCCCTCGCTGCTTTCTTTGTTCGCCTTGCACCACCCTTGCAAAGTCAAATCCGAAGAGTGGATTTGTTAAACTATTTTAATATAGTCCTTCCTTTTCACATGAACTTGGATTTTTTTAATATCTTTGTTACTTTATAAACCCAAAAAATTCACATACCATATGAAATACCATAAATCTCTGGTCTTCATGATTCTCCTCCTGCTGTGTTGCAGGATGTCAGCTCAGCAGTTGTGCAGCAACATCGTGAAAGTGCCGTTCTGCGTCACTGATACTGGACAGCCGACACCCATCAAGTGGGGCATGGACACAGCCTGGGATGACGAGGGTAACGTGTTGCGTGGCATCAATTTCATCGGTGCCGACCGTCTCACCTACGGCCGGGTCTCCTTCCAGGTGATGGACCCTGTGAATGCTGATGGCACATTGTCTGCCCGGCAGCAGAAGTTTTTGCAGTCGCGATTGCAGCATATCGCACTGAGCAAGCCCACGGGCATTCTACTCAACAGCGACCCCGTAGACATTAACGTGGACATCTTCACCCACCACCCCGAACAGTGGTACAAGGTCATCAAGGCAACGGTGAAATATGTGCAAGACTACGGACTGAACGTGGTCTCTATCGCTCCCTTCAACGAGCCGGATGTGACGGCCAGCAATCAAGGAACGAAGGACGACTTCAAGGCTGTGGCCAAACTGCTGAAGGAAGATCCCGAGCTTGCCGGCATACGCATTTGCGCCGGCAACACCTGCAACAACGATGGCGCCATGGAATGGTATCAGCACATGAAGCCATACGTCGATGAAGGGAATACGCACCAGCTGGCCGGTGATTTCGACCACTATGCCGATTTCTATACTGCGGTGAAAGCCGACGGCAACGTGGCTACGAACGACGAGCTGCACAACGTGATGGAAGGCATCGTGGGCGCACAATACGGTTTGGAGAATGGCATCTGGTGGGGAACGGTTGGACCTACACGAGGTGACTTCTGTCTGGCCACCAGCCCTGGCGGTATGCGCCTGGGCTATGGCGAGAATCGCGCTGCATGGACTGGGGCTGCTGTCTACAGGATGCCCGACGGCCGCATCAAGGCATTTGCAGGCGCCAGCGAGCGACAGGCCTCACCATGCACCTATGAACTGGTAAGTACAGACAAAGCAGTGTATTTCGATGGCTATGGCCCCGCTTACACCTACCCCGTCTCCCTGCCCGGTGGCTACCGTTTTGGCGACAAGTACCAGCAAAGTGCAGAGCGCAGCATACAGATATGCCAAGGTGAGGACGTGCCTCTCTGTCCGCTGACAGGCAGCAACTACATCATCGTCAACAAGAAAAGTCAGAAGGTGCTGACAATTCTGTCAGGCTCCACAGCTAATTCGGCAACCGTAGGCCAGTACGAAGACAAGGACTATGCCTACCAGCAATGGACGCTGGAAGCCCTAAAGGACAATGGAGGCGACCTCACGGGGTTCTATATCCACAGCCTGCGCAATGCGAACATGAACCTCGAGACTGCGGGCTTTCAGGTGAAACCCGGTGCCACGGTGAGCGTCTATCCCGTGACAAAGGCAGAGAACCAGCGCTGGACCTTTGAGTATGCCAGCGACGGTTACTACAAGATTCGCAACTACCAGTCGGGACTCTATCTTGAGGTGGCTGGCGGAAGTTCATTCAACAACGCCACCGTGCGCCTGTGCACCGAGGCTACCGACGACCACCAGCTGTGGAAACTCCTACCCATCGATGCGCCCTGCGAACGTGTGGCTCCCACCGTTCCGTCGGGACTGAAAGCCACACCGGGCATAAGCACCATCGAACTCAGCTGGGAAGCCAACACTCAGGACAAGGACTTCAATGGGTATATGGTGCTCCGTGGTGAAAAGAACGCAGCGGGAACAATTGAATACGACGTCATCGGACGACAAGTCATGGATAATCGTTTCACCGACAGCGACTGCCGCCAGAACACCATCTACTACTATGCCCTGCAAAGCGTGGACTACTCCCAGAACCGCTCCGACAAATCGGAACCTGTGGAGGCGGCCCTGAGCGGACAGCGTGGACTGGTGGCGAAGTACGATGGCAGCTCGGCAAGCGATATTCGCATCCCGCCCGCTGCCCTATGTCTGGCACAAGCCACCATCGCTGCATGGGTGTATAACCCAGGCCGCTTGGCCGAGAACAGCCGCCTCTTTGACTTCGCTGCCAACGACACGCGCCAGGCCGTACTCTTCCTGAACCAAGGGGGAAACATCGTGCTGACGGTACAGGACGGCGAGCATGTGCAGACCATCAGCGGCGGAAAGCTGCCCGAAGGCTGGCATCATGTAGCCGTGACCATCGGCGAGGGCATGACAAAGGTCTATCTCGATGGTGAGCCGAGTGGAACTGGCGCGGCGCCATCTGTCGGGCTTGCTGACATCCGGCCCGTGTGCAACTACATCGGTCGTGGACAAGACGCGAGCGTACCACCGATGGATGGACGAATTGACGACCTGCGCATCTACAACTATGCGCTAAGTCCCGCAGAACTCCAGTCCGTGATGGGCGAGACCTCTTCACACGGCGATGAGAATGCATGGCCCGAGCCTGTACTGCCATCCAAGACTATAGCGGAAATCAGCTCTGCAGAAGTCCTCTACCTCTACAACGTGGATGCCGACGCCTTCGTCACTTACGGAATGAGCTGGAACACCCAATCGGTGGCACAGCGTCTGGCAAAAGGCGACCGCAGTCTGGACAACCGATTCCGAGTAAAAGTAACGAAATTGGCTGGAGACAAAGTCAGACTCTCGATGGCGGACAAGGCCAACGCATACATCGGATGCCTCCCGGATGCCTGCAACGTTTGGAGCGACCGTTCGGCTGAGGAAGCCACATTCACGTGGCAAGAGACATCCACAGCCGCCGGAAGCACGTATGCCTTGATATCAAATGCACAAAAGGACTATCTCGACGTGTCCTATGCCTATGGTGGTCCCCTGACCACGCGCCACGGACGTGGTTTCACGCGCTGGGCTTTTATCGCGCCGAAAGAGATTTCCTCCCAGTCATACGCCAAATACAAGGAACGACAGAAGCTGTTTGCCCTCCGCCAAGCTATTGCCGACTCAAGAAAAGAAGAGGCTTATGCTGCTAACATTCAGGCTGCGGCCCAAGTCTATCTGAATGCCGATGCAACGGTGGCAGAACTGCGTGCGGCCGCTCGCAAACTGGTTCTGGCCGTAGCGGAAGGTCTCACGAGCAGCATAGACGCATCCTGCCTGTTCGACAACGCTGACATGCTTGGAAATGCGACCACGACCGACTGGACAACTGCTTCAACCACCATTAAGGACGGAAACATCGAGATGTTCCACAAGCCCTTTACCCTCACACAAACGCAAACCGACCTGCCGCTGGGCATCTACGACATCGTGTTACACGCATTCTATCGCAACGACAATGCAGACAAAGTGCCTGTTGTGACTGCCGAGGCCACGAACACCGTGACGGGAACGGTGGTTGAGTGGCAGACGGTGGCAGACAACGAGGTGATGATGACAGCCGCCGAGACGACTGCCGGTGCGGCACAGACGCTAACCAGCGACCTGGCACAGACAGTACTGAAAGATGCGGTCGTGGACAATCACCAAATGACGCTGTCCGCAACAATCTCCAGCAGCACACAATGGGTCAATTTCCAAGGCTTCGAAATAAAATACCGACAGCCGTTTGTCACTGTGGAGATACCACAGTCGGGCTACACCACCTTCTACTATAGCGACCAGAGCTTCCTGCTGCCCGAAGGCATGGAGGCCTACACATTCCGCGAGACAACCCAAGACTTTGCCGTCAGCCAGCACTTCACGGCTCCAGGTACCGTGTTGCCCGCAGGACAAGCCGTTGTACTTGGTGCTCAACCAGGGAGATATACCATGCTACCCACCACGAAGAAGAACAGCCTCGACTCCAGAAACCAGCTCCGAGGCTCCGACGAGGACCAACTGACCCACGGCGGCACTTTCTACTACACTTTATGTGAGAACGAAAACCACCAGATGGAATGGAACTGGACTGCAACAGACGGAGCTGTATTCAAGAACCCGGCACACAAAGCATACCTCATCTCAAGACGCTCCACCAAGCAGCCATCCATCCTTACAGAACTGCCATCTGTCGTGGCTATACAGGCCGTGCAGACAGAAAACCGCCCCAACTCCAAGGCAATCTACAATCTGGCTGGCCAGCAAGTAAAAGCCCAATCCTCGACAACCTTAAATGGGCTCCCGCGCGGCATCTATATCGTGAATGGCAAGAAAGTCGTACGCTGACGCCTCTCCTTTGGAGGCAATTGCCGAACACAATACCGTAAAGACTGCAACAGACGTTTTACTATCAGAGAAGTGATTCAAGGGTGTGTCAAAATTTTGACACACCCTTGATAATTCCTACACCCACACAAAAACCCAGGGCTGCTCGGCCTGAAAGGCCAAAAGCTGCTAGCCCAGGGTAGAGCGTAGCGACACCCTGGGTTATTTCATGTAGGTGATGGTCGCGCTGAACCAAAGGTCGCCGGCTGAAAGGAAAGGCAAAGCGCAAAAGCGTAGACAACAGCAGGACAAATAACGCTTTTGCGCTTACAGCGCGCATGGACAATGTCTCCTTACACCCAGGGTGCCGCTACGCTCTACCCTGGGCTATGTGCTTCTGCGCTTACAGCGCGTGCTGGTCAATGTGTTTTTGATGAGCAAGTAGTCAGAGTAAATAAGGAACAGTCCCATTTTGGGTACAACAAACTGGACACCCTATCAAACTGGACACCCTAATAAAATTACTGCAAAGGCCGACTTCTCCGTCATTCGAGAATGTTGACACAGGCGGTTAAGATATCGTAGACGATAAGGCCCCTGAGCGTTATTTGCTCAGGGGCCTTGTCAGTTGTCCTGTGTTTTGGCAGTGTGCCAAGATGTTATTTTATGATTACCTTCTTGTTGTTCATGATGTAGATACCCTTAACGGCTTTCTTCACTTCACGTCCCATGAGGTCATATACCTTGTTGGCAGTTGTGGCGGTAGCGTTGATGTTGCTGATGCCAGTGTATTCACCCTCATTGAGCAGGTTAACAATGTATACAAACAGCTTGTCACCATTTATGAAACCGAACTGGACGGTAGTCTTGAACTCAGGGTTTTCAATTTCCTGGTTAGTGTAGGTAATAGCCTGATAGTTGCCGTCTGTCTCCTTAATGATGTAGATACCCAGGTCGCTCATGCCTTGTGGGTCGCAAGAGCCGTCAAGACGGAACGAAAGGCCTGTCTCCATGTTTACTGGGTCGCTCCATAGGCCTGATGCCGTCTGGCCAACCATGCAATCAGCAAGCTCGTCAATGGTAAGGTCGAGAGCCGTTGCGGCTTCAGTAAGGTCGATAGGAGTTTTCAGTTCTTCCATCCCGACAGACAGAGGCAGGATGATATTCTTCTCGCCTACTAACTCCAGACTCTTCAGCTCGCTTACGAACTGGATGTTGAATTTTACCTCAACCATCTTGTGTGTGTCGTCGTTGGCAAGGTAGATTGGCACAGTCATAGTGTTGCCGACAACGTTCTTTCCTGTACCTGGCATCTGGTAAATGGTGAACTTACCAGAGCTGAGGTCGTAGCATATACCTACGGCAGCATTGCTACCCCAACCAGTACCGACACCGTTCTCGTTAACCCAAGCACCTGGAGCAGGGGTACATGGATACTTGCTTGCCGGTACCCACTTCTCGCCGGTTGCTGCAAGGTCGTCATCGTTGTTGAGCACATACATAGTAGGATTGGTGGTTCCAATCAGCTCGTTTACAGTCTCTGGTGTGAGGGTGTAGAATGTCTGAGTGCCTTCTGATACATCGTAACTTTCGTTAGGAATGATCTGTACGGCAGCAGGGCGTGTAGCTACGATTTCCCAGCCAGACTGGTCTTCGGCCTGTTTCTCGACAATGTTGAATGTTATGGTTACGGTGTAGTAGTTGGTACCATTCACGAAGTAGAGTACGGCGGTGTAAGACTCTCCGACATTGCTTTGTACACCAGCGTAAAGACCGCCAGTCATTGACGTGTAGTCGTTTTCAGTCACAGGCTCTACGAACAAGGCAGCGGAAGCGCCCCAGCTACAAACCATACCCACATCTGTCAGCCAGTAACCGCCACGGTTAGCGGTAGGATTGCCTGTGTAGAATGCGTCCTCCTCAGCAAGGCATTTCAATGTTATTTCGCTTGATGCGCAGCCAAGAGCCTGAGCGATAGCCTCGATGTCGATAGAGAACGGTACGGTCTGATAGTCAACGAACGAGTTGTTGAATTGGAGCGAGATATCCGTGTTGCCCACACATGTCATTTCCTTAATGCTCTCTACGGGAGCAGCCTCGCACTTGAGGTTGACGGTGAGTTTCACAGCCTTGTCACCATATATGATGTAAATGCTTGTGTACAGGGCGGCTTCTGCCTTGAGGTTGCCAGGATATTGTCCGAGATTACCTGTGAGGATGCCTGTCTCCTGGTCAAGAGTGAGGGCCTCAATGAAGAAGATGGCGTCACCTCCGTATGAGCAGGCTGCACACTCGTTGCTCTTCTCGCCAATGTTCTCGCCTTCAGAATAAAGCAGTTGCTTGTACCACCAGCCAGGAGCACCAGCTGTGTATACGTTTGTCAGAGAGTCCTTTCCTGTACCAAGAGTTGCATCAGCATCCTGTGCGTACAGCACTTTTGACATCAAGAGTGCCAGCCCTGCGTTGTCTGTTCCGAGCAGCTCGGCAACGCCAGCGAGGTCGAACGAAATCTGAGTAGCCTCATAGCCCTGGTTGTCAAGACGGGTTACGTCCACCGACTTCTCTGCAACGACGTTCAGCTCAGATATCTTTACCGTTGTGGGCACTGGAGCATCAGGCAATTTCTTTACAGTGTAGTTGATGTCGAAGGTGGCTGTCTTGTCACCATATACAAGGGCGAAGGTGTGGTCGATGACAGCACCCTCAGCAAGGAAGTCGGGGAACTGGCCTACATAGATGCAGTAGAGGTCCTCGTTGGCATCCCATTTGTTGCCTCCGAAGAATGCGCTTTCTTCTCCGTACGTATGGAGGTTTCCGTCAAGTCCAATCCAGAACTCACCAAAGTTGGCATTGTACTCGCCGGTGAATGTACCGTCGGCGTTCTTGCTCTGGAACATCTTTGTTGTTCCGTCAGAACCAGCCTCTTTCCACTCGTCAAGGGCTTTTACGAGAGTGGCTGTGTCGGTTCCAAGCTGCGTTGCTACCTTGGTTAGGCTGAACACTGCCTCCACAGACGAATAGTCGGAGTTGGCATACTGCTCCACCTTGGCACTGAACTGTGCGTTGGCTGTCATGGTCATAAGAAGACCTGCGGCCAATGACAACAGACGTGATGTCATAGAAGTAATAATTCTCATAGTTTAACAGTTTTTAGGTTGATAATTTATTTGTTTGATTTTCATGATTGATTGCTGTTGGGTTAGTGTCTATGGTTTCCTGTTCCGCACCTTAAACATCGCAAAGCTAAAAAAAAATATTGAAAAACATGGTCGTGGCGATATAAAAAATATTCTATTGGACGTTTTTTTTATCTATTTAGACTATTTTTCGGCTGCCTCAGCTGTATGAACAAAAAAAAGCGTGACATTCAAAAAAAAAAGGAAAAGACCTTGGCTGTTAACTATTATTTTTGTATTTTTGCCACACCTAACATATAGCCGACTGTCGAGACTTTATTACACCTAAATATGAAACAACAGTTAACAACCTTTCGAAGGACACTGGCAACTGCAGCTGCCTTGTCTGTTGCCAATATGGCATTTGGCGTCGTCATTCTCGGGACAAAGGTCTCGAGCACAGATGCGTCTGTACAGTCGGATGAGCACCCATTGTCGCTTATAGTAGATGGAAAGTTCACAGGAAATGACTACTGGAGCAGCTATGCCGGACAGGACAAGTACGGCGAGTACCAATATGTGGAGCTGAACTGGAGCTACAACGCCACCATCACAACCTCGACAATCTATTGGGCAGTGGATGGCGACAGCATACAGTTGCCCACCGATTTCTATATAATGATATGGGACGGCCATGAGTGGCAGCGCGAGGAATTGGAGTTTGAGGGTTTCGACGCCGCGAACAGGAGTGTTACCAAGCAGGTGTTTACTGCCAACAGGCTTCGGATCTACATGAAGAGCGACAAGGCATGCGGTATAAAAGAGGTGAGGCTTGTGGGCGAGCTGGATGAGACATGCCAGATGGCAACATTGACAGACAATAACGCCACACAATATTATATGGGAGAGCCGCTGACGCTCAGTCCCACGGTGACAGTTGATGACGGAGACCTCAGTCAACTGATATGGAACTGGACTTCGGAAAAGGAGATTGTCTCCACAACGGACGAGCTTACCGTGACGGCACCGGGTGTGTATACTGTGACATGCCAGAGGCCTTGCGGCTCAATAGCATCGCTGACATATACTATAAAAGATCCCAACGTGACATTTACTTGGCCTGACTACCAGTCGACACTGTGCTACAACTACCGCTACGACTACCCCGAGGGCGTTCCTGCACCAACTAAGATGCTGCCCGAGGACGTGGGACAGGTAGGCGTGAAGACCTACGGCTGGTGGGCTTTTGCCTGGGGCAAGAACCGCAACGCCTATGTTACCGATGAGGCCATAGACGGACTGCTCAAGAAGATGGACGAGGACTTCGGCTATTTCCGCAACACACTTGGCTGGCTTCCCGACAAACGCGCCAGAAGAGGCTACTACAGCACCATCTACCTGTATGGCAGCGGACTGTATACCGATAATGCCGACTCTTTGGCACGTGGCGGCTGGCAGGGTGCTACATGGTACAAAAATGAGAGCTGGCCGATGATACACCTGTCGTACTATCCTGTGGCATGCTTTGACCCTGACTTCACCTACTGCAAATATGGCGACCCGCAGAACGGTATATCGCTTATAGGTAATGTCACCGACCAAGTGGGACAGCAGAATGCCTGCGTGCATGAGGGCATACACGCCGTGTTTGCCGACCTTGAGGGATGCAAGAACGCTGCATGGTTCCAGGAGAGCGGCAACACGTCGATGCAGGCCGATGCCGAGCTAAGCAAGACACCAAATGCCGTACCGTCGTCCATGGGATTTTTGTCAGGCAGCAATATGATAGCTCCGTTCCAGCCCATCGAGTGCTATTCGGGATGGTTGCAGGATGGATCGTTCGGAGGTCCGAGCGCAGAGGGAGTGAACATGTTCAACTCCAGCGGAGCCCAGCTCTGTACATGGCGCAATCTTCTGGGCGGCAACCAGTATGGCGAGTTGTTCGCACACTTCCTGTCAGTACGCTTCGGCGACGGAGCACTTCCATGGGTATGGAGATATTGCAAGAACAGGGTTCTCGACGGTATTGCCGACTCTATCGGAGGTGACGAGACACGTCGTCTCATCATGGAGTTCAGGGCTAAGCAGGCAACCATCGAGTTCGGCAAATGGACCGCGGCATCAAGGGCATTGCTCACATCCAACTGGCTCATCAACATTAAGCCGGAGGGCAACACGGCCGGAGGAAACTGGCTGAAGAACGTGGAGACATGGAAGGCAACATGCTATGCCAAGATGTCGAAGTGCGACGAGGTGGACTCGGCTGGATGGTGGAAGCCTGAGTACAGGACGACACCGGGATGGAGCGGCTCAAATATCGTGCCCATACACGTGAGCGGCAACAAGGGTGACTTAGTGAAAATACATTTCAAGCCCCTCGGACAGAACATGACCTGTCAGCTGTGCTTCAGAACCAAGCGCGGACGCTGCTACTACTCCGAGCCTGTTGTTGGAGAGGGTGACGTGATGATGATACTGCCCGACGCACCAGCCAACAAGGTGCTGTTTGCAGTGGTCTGCAACACCGATTATATATATACCGGCGAGGCTCAGCGCAAGACGCATTACGACTACAGGCTCCAGATGCTCGACAATGCATATATGCCCGGCAACGAGCAGCTGAAGTGGTTCAACTATACGTCTACCATTACCGACAACAACTTTGTGGCTGGTATCAACAACGAGCTGGCCGACCAGGAGCAGGGCACGACTTTTGGCTTGCAGGCTGCTCAGACCAAGGTTAGGGCAGGCGAGACTTTGCCACTCACATTTACTGGTGCCTCTACATGGCAGGTGCAGGTGCGCATGTTCTCGGCCAACGGCGGACTGGTATATGCTCAGAGCCTGTTGAGGGATGGCGGCTTCAGCATCCCTGCCAATACCGCACCGGGACTGTACGTGCTGCAGGCCGTAAGCGGAGCTGACAAGGCTGCTATAAAGATAGTAGTAGAGTAAGTTGCTACACATTATTATATATATATAACAGGTGCAGAAACCGGGTAGTATATATTATTAGGTGTAGGAACCGGGAAACAAAGACAAGGAGTCAAATCCTGACTACCAGAGCCAGCCACGCTTGGCTCTGGTATCGGTGGATATAGACAATACAAACTTTTAACATAAATAACTAAAACCTAACTTATGAGAAGTATCAAACCTAAGATGAGAGCCGGAACGTCAGCGTTGGCCACAATGCTGATGCTCTCAAGTGCAGGGTTCATGATGCAGTCTTGTAGTACAGACGAGCTGACCGGACAACCGTCGTGGCTGGGTAACTCCATCTACGAACGGTTGCAGGAAGACGGGAACTTCGGCTATACGCTAAGACTCATTGATGACCTTGACCAGACGGCAGTGCTCAGCCAGACAGGTAGTAAGACCCTGTTCGTTGCCGATGATGCTGCCTTCAACGAGTTTTTCAAAAGCAACAGCTGGGGCGTCAGGAGGTATGAGGACCTTACCAACGCCCAGAAGAAGCTGCTCCTGAACAGTGCCATGATCAACAATGCCTACCTCGTGGAGCTGCTGAGCAATGTCAGCGGCAATCCGCCCGAGGAGGGAGAGTGTATGAGACGTGCCACCGCCGTATCTGTCTATGACTCAATATCCAGGATTTATCCTGCTGACATGCCTATGACAGAGTCATGGGACAAGTATCGCGACCATACCAACGGTATCGTCCTGCTTCGCGACAACACCACAAAGCCTATGATACACTTCTTGCCCGCCTATATGAACAAGAAGAACATCACCGACGACGACCTGAACATCCTCACCAATGGCGGTAGCACTTCGACAGCCGACGCATGGGTGAACGGCATGAAGATTGTCGAGCGTGACATTGCCTGCAAGAATGGCTACATACATAAGGTGGACGGTGTGATGACATCTGCCGACAACATGGCAGGCATCATTGGCAGCCACGCCAACATGTCGCTCTTCAGCAGATTGCTTAACCGCTTCAGCGCACCATATTATGACGATGATGCCACAAAGGCATACAATCGTCTGTACAACAACACCGACTCTGTGTTCGTGCTCAAGTATTTCTCGCCGACAAGGGCTGAGAACGACCCGAGCGGAATGCCAGTGGAGGCTATGCTGTCATTCGACCCCGGATGGAACCAGTATAGCGTGGGCAGTGGTGTGAACTATGACGCCGGTGCCATTATAGTTCCTTCGAACGAGGCCCTGGACTTCTGGTGGAACCACGACGGAAAGGTTCTGCAGGATATGTATAAAACATGGGACAATGTTCCAATGACCGTACTTGTGAAGCTAATGAACATAGGTATGGTAAATTCGTTCTCTGAGACCGTACCATCGAAATTCCAGAATATCGTGGACAACACCACCAAGGTGAGCCTCGGCGTTCAGAAGGCTGACATCGACAGCTGCTTCATGGGATGCAATGGAGTGGTATACCTGTCAAACAAGGTGTTCACACCGGCCGACTATTCTTCTGTATCGTTCCCGGCACTTGTCAACGAGCAGACGATGAACATCATCTACTGGGCCATCTCGAACCTGAACTTTGAGCCATACCTCAACTCCATGGACTCATACTACAGCTTCTTCATTCCTACCAACGACGCCATGCTTACTTACGTAGACCCGTGCAGCTATGGTACGTCAACGCAGAAGCTCTACAAGTTCTATTACGACTATGAGGCCAAGACCGTAAAGGCCAAGATATACAGGTATGACTTGTCCACCAACACCATTATTGATGAGAAAGAGATGGGTACTGCTACATCAACGATGATTACCAACAGGCTCACGGACTTACTCAACAACCTCATTGTCATTGGCAATGTGGAGGATGGCAAAACCTACTACAAGACCAAGGCTGGCAGTTACCTGAAGGTCGCCAACTCTGGCAAGGAGGGCGTGATGACGGTATCTGGTGGCTTGCAAGTGGAGCAAGGCTCTTCAGTACCCATTCAGACCATCTACGACCAGACGGTCTCCGGCAACGGAAAGTCATATATCATGGATACTGCCATGCCGCTCACCAGCCGTCGCTCGACATATTCCATCCTGAGCAACAACGAGGAGTACGCCAAATTCTTTACGCTGATGCGCAACAGCGACCTCTTCACACAGAAGCTCAGTGCCAAGTATACCTGTGCCGACTTCAACATCAAGCTCTTCGACGCATACAACTATACGATATATGTGCCTACCAACGAGTCGATAGAGAAGTTGCACGAGCAGGGACTGCTGCCTTATTGGACAGACGTGGAAGAACTGACAGCCGACTACTTCGGCGGTGATGCCAACTTGCTGAAGTCTGCACAGAAATTGCTTACCGACCGCATCAACAACTTCCTGAGATACCACATCCAGGACAACTCCGTGATAATCGGTGGCCTAGACAACAGCGAGGTGAAGTACGAGACCTTCAAGATCAACAATGCCAACAAGAGGTTCTTCAGTCTCACGGTGACATCCGACGACAGCCGCATGCAACTCGTAGACCAGATGAACAATGTCAGGAACGTGGTCAAGAAGGAAGGACTCTACAACAACCAGGGACGCGAATACTGGATAGACTCCAAAACAGACCAGATATACAACGCCTCCGACGTTGTCGTACATCTCATTGACGGCACTCTGCTCTATGGCGGTGAGCAGCTCACTCCATGGAAAGACGAAATAGACGCACTCATTACAACCAGCGCTAAGGGGAGGAGATAATCATGAACAACAGTTTAAGACATATTGTATTGTCGCTGCTTTGCCTCCTGGCAATGGGAGCTACGGCACAGATAACAGCCGTACATGGAACAGTCAGCGATGAATTTGGTGAGATAACCGGTGCATCGGTATGCGAAATCGATGGCAGCGGACGTATCATAGAGGCTACCGTTACAGACATCAACGGTAACTTCTCGATGAAAATCAGGAACCCGAAAGACAAGATAAGGTTCAGTTATGTGGGTTGCAAGGCACAGACGCTGCCTATCGACAAGGATGAGTATATCATCACACTGAAGTCGGAGACCAACCTGAAGGAAGTAACGGTCGTAGCAAAGAGAAGGCTCAATGGTGGCGGTCTCGCAATTCCGGAGCGAGAAATCTCATACGCTACCCAGACCATCTCTACGAAAGAGTTTGAAGGACTCGGCATGAATACTATCGACGAGGCTCTCCAGGGACGTATCGCCGGTCTTGACATTGTGTCGGTATCTGGTAACCTTGGTGCAGGAACAACCATGCGTCTGCGCGGCTCGTCCTCCATCAGTACCCTTACCAACGCCAACCCCCTTATTGTTGTCAACGGCAACACATGGAACGTTGACATGAGCAACTTCGATGTCAGCAATGCCAACGATGAGCAGTTCGCACAGCTTCTGAACGTCAACCCGGAGGACATCTCGGAGATTACCGTTCTCAAGGATGCCGCCGCAACGGCCATCTACGGCTCGCAGGGTGCCAATGGTGTTATAGAGATTAAGACCAAGAGAGGTACGCGCGGAGCACCAAGGCTCACATACTCTCTCAGGCTTACCGGCACCTACCAGCCGCAGGGCTACAAGCTGCTTAGCGGTGACGACTACACGATGTTGCTCAAGGAGGCATACTTCAACCCGGAGCAGTCAGACGTGGCCGCCAATATTCCTGAAATCAACTATGACCCGACATTCTCGGAGTATGAGCAGTACAACAACAATACCGACTGGCAGGATGCCGTCACTCAGGTTGGTTTGCGCCAGAACCATTACCTCTCTGTAACGGGTGGTGGTGAGAAGGCTACCTTCCGTATCTCCGGCGGTTTCGACCATGAGACAGGTAGCGTCATCAAGCAGCAGCTCGACCGCTTCTCCACACGTGTGTGTCTCGACTACTTCGTCAGCGACCGTATCAAGATTTCGACGAATTTCTCGATGACGTACACCAAGAACCAGCGCAACTACGACAACCTGCTCGCACTGGCATACAAGAAGATGCCTAACATGAGCATCTACGAGCAAGACCCCATTACCGGTGAGGACACAGACAAGTATTATCAGATGCTGCAAACGGCTCCCGACGTGTTCAAGGATGACCAGAGGGTGTACGTGAACCCTGTGGCAAGTGCCAATCTCGCAAAGAACGATGACCGTACCTACGATATCACTCCTGAGTTTGAACTCAACTACCATCTGCTTGGCCTTGACGAGGAGTCTCACCAGCTCAACTGGCAGGGTAGGGTATACATGAACATCTTCAATGAGTATGTGGATATGTACTATCCCTCCGAGCTTGTGACAACATCATGGAAGGACGGCGTTAACAGCTCTTATGCCGGAAGCACCAAGAGCGTTGCCTTCAACACCAAGCAGACCCTTACCTACATACCCCACTTCAACAACAAGGACCACTCGCTCATGATGATGGGACGTTTCGAGCTTACCTCCGGCAGCTCCAGCGGTCAGGGTACAAACGGCAACGGACTGCCATCGGGCGTAACCAGTCCTGATGCAGGAGGCCTTATCACCGGCCTGTCATCAAGCTACAGCCAGTGGCGCTCAATGTACTATACATTCTCTGCCCACTACGCCTATAAGGGACGCTATATGCTCGACTTCTCCGTTCGTGCCGACGGTACCACGAAGTTTGGCCCGGACAGGCGCTGGGGCTACTTCCCCGCAGTGTCAGCACGATGGAACATCATTGACGAGCCATGGATGAAGGGAGCGCAAAGCTGGCTCTCCATGCTCAGTTTCCGTCCAAGCTGGGGTAAGGTTGGTAACCAGCCCTCGCAGGACTACCTATACGAGAGTAAGTATGGTTCTACCGACAAATACCTTGACATGTCGGCAATGAGACCTATCAACATTAAGCTCACAGACCTCAGATGGGAGACCAAGTCCACATGGGATATCGGTATGGACCTCGGACTGTGGAACGACAAGGTGGTCTTCACGCTGGAGTGGTACAACGCCAAGACATCAGACATGCTCATGCCTAACGTGCGCATACCTTCCAACTCAGGTTATTATACCAAGGCTTATGCCAACGTCGGCTCCATGCGCAACATCGGATGGGAGTTCAACATCAACACCAACCATCTCATACAGGCCGGTAAGTTCTGGGCTGATATCAACGCAACCTTCGCAAACAACAAGAACGAGATATTGGAGATGGACGAGAACGTCCTGAAGACCCTCAATACCGAGTTCAACTTCGACGGCAACAGGGTGACCCTGCAGCGTGTGCAGCTCAACAACCCGTTTGGTGCCATCTATGGTTTCCGCTTCAAGGGCGTTTACCAGTACCAGTATGAGACCTTTGCCGACATGTCGGATGCCGAGCGTGCCGAGTTCCTTGCTTCTGGCAAGACAGCACCTGTGGCACTTACCGCCGACGGAAGGGTAATCCTCGATGATGCCGGCGACCCGGTAAGGATGATGTACAATTATACCAACGACGGTACAGGAAAGAACTATAAGTTCAAGGGTGGTGACGCCATCTACGAGGACATCAACAACGATGGAAACATCAACGCCCTCGACATCGTGTACCTCGGAAGCTCTCTGCCAAAGCTCACCGGTGGTTTCGGCTTCAATCTGAACTACAACCGCTGGAAGCTCAACGCACAGTTCAACTACCGTTTAGGCAACAAGATCCTGAACCTCGCACGTCTTGATACCGAGGCTATGATCAACAACAACAATCAGAGCCAGGCTGTAAACTACAGGTGGCGCAAGGAAGGTGACATCACCAATATCCCACGAGCCATGTATGGTTCAGACACCAACTACAACACCCTCGTGAGCGACAGGTTTGTAGAGGATGGCTCTTTCCTGCGTCTGAACTATCTGCAGCTCTCCTACTCCTTCGACCCGAAGGCTGTGAAGAAGGCTATCGGACTCAACGGATTGCGCTTCTACGCCAGTGCCAACAACCTGTTCTGCCTCACCAAATATACTGGTGTAGACCCGGAAATTGGCTATGGAAGCTATGGTGCGGCTACCGATACCGGTCAGACACCGCGC
Organism: Prevotella sp. P3-122; assembly: GCF_002251365.1. Classification (GTDB taxonomy): domain Bacteria; phylum Bacteroidota; class Bacteroidia; order Bacteroidales; family Bacteroidaceae; genus Prevotella. Next base: position 129,421 of record NZ_NPJH01000079.1, on the reverse strand, counting down.
TCTAAATCTTATACACTTGGTATCACCGTGGACTTTTAACGCTTTAGACTATGAAACTGAAGAATAATATTATAATAGGTGTAACTGGAATGATGGCCCTCGGGCTCGGCTCCTGCTCTGACTTCCTGGAGATAGAACCCTTGAACGACATTGTGCTCGACAAGTTCTGGAATGAGGAGAATGACGTCGAGAACATCGTGGCAGGATGCTATTCCGGCATGCAGAACCGTATACTCATAGAGAGAATGATTGTCTGGGGCGAGCTTCGCTCAGACCATCTCATTGGCGGTACTGGCGTGCAGGACAACATCAACATCCAGAACATATTGAAAGAGAACATTACTGCCAACAACGTATACACCAGTTGGGGTGAGTTCTATGACATCATCAACAGGTGCAATACCGTACTGCACTATTCGCCATTGGTGGCAGAGAGAGACCCGAACTACACCGAGACAGAGCTTATGGCCACACGTGCCGAGGTTTCTGCCATCCGTGACCTCTGCTACTTCTACCTCATCCGCACATTCCGTGACGTGCCTTACTCCACCCAGCCGTTCCTTGACGAGCTGCAGCAGATGGCCATGCCGGCAACAAAGTTTGACGCCGTGCTTGACAGCCTTATCACAGACTTGGAGAATGTCAAGTCATACGCCGTGAAGACATATCCGGTGTCGAAGACAAACTATCAGTGCGGACGCATCACCCAGGATGCCATTCACGCCATGCTTGCCGAGATGTACCTGTGGAAGAAAGACTATGCCAACTCCGTGAGATATGCGGATATGGTTATAGACTCCAAGACACAGAGGTATCAGAACGAGATAGATAACATTGGCAGCAACTCGTCAGCTTACAAGATGTTCGAGGACTATCCTCTTATCTACGACTCCTATACATCCGGCAACTACTATGGCAATGCCTACGAGTCAATTTTCGGTTCTGGAGCCAGCCGTGAGAGCATACTTGAGCTGATATTTGCAGACGACAACACTCTGTTGGCCAACCATGGTCTCAGCTTCCTTTATGGAAACCAGAAGACCTCGCCGGGCATCGTCAAGCCTGCCGACTTCATCACTACCGATGTATCGGACGCAAGCTATAAAGTCTATCGTGACAAGTACGACACCCGCTACTATGAGAACCTCTACAAGATGAGTGCATCGCAGTATGGAGTGGCCAAGTATGTTTGCAAGAACGGAATGGTTACCGTAAGCTCAACGGAGATTTCCGCTATGTCACAATATCCGTCATACCCGGAAAAATACTGTCATGCCAACTGGATTCTCTATCGTCTGACCGATGTCATGCTGCTTAAGGCAGAGGCTCTCGTGCAGATGGTTGAGGGTGACGCTAAATCGGAGGTTAACGACAGCTTGCTGCGTGCTGCCTATGACATTGTTTCCGTCATAAACAAGCGTTCAAACTGCGCCACCACTTACACTCCGATAACGTATGCCAACTACAGCACCAAGTCGCAGATGGAAAACCTCGTCTTCGAGGAGCGTGCGCGCGAGCTGATGTTCGAGGGCAAGCGCTGGTACGACCTTGTGCGCCGCTCGCTGCGCGATGGCAACACCAGCTATCTTGTTCAGCAGGTTACCCGCAAAGGCTCAGACAATGCCAGCGTTGTCCAGGCAAAGCTTGCAAAGATGGATGCCATCTTCTGGCCATACAACCTTGAGGAGCTTAAGGTCAATCCGTATCTCGTGCAGAACCCGGCGTTCGGCAGCGGTGACGACAACTCCTATCAGAATACTACCAAATAGATAACGCCTAAACAGGAAACAATATGAAAAGAATATTTAGATATACATTGATGCTTGTTCTCGGTATTGGCTTCGGGGTCTCGCTCTCTGGATGTTCCGATGAGCCGGATGAGGCCAACTACTACACCTTCACCGGTGAGATGATGAGCGAGTATCTGTACGGTCACAGCGAGTTCAGCAGCTTTACGGCTGTCGTCGAGCGGGCTGGCATGATGGATTTGCTGTCGGCCTATGGAGCATACACTTGCTTCCCGCCTACGAACGACGCTTTTGACCAGTACCTGAAGAAGAAGGGACTGGCATCGATAGACCAGCTCTCGGATGCCGACTGCGACACCATCGCCAGGACGCACCTTGTGAACAACATGTATTCCACGTCAGAGATGAACGACGGTGTTCTCACTACCGCCAACATGAACCAGCGATATATCGAGATTACCCACGACCTCGATGCTGACAGTAATGCGGTGGTGTTCCTCAACCGCTCCGCACACATCATCTATGAGCTTCAGGACGATTCTGTAGAGAACGGTATCATGCAGCCCATCAACGAGGTGCTTGAGAGCTCCAACAGAATGTTGCCCGACGTGATGCGTACCAATCCGCGCATAAGCCTCTTCAATGAGGCCCTGCGTCAAACGGGACTGTCGGACTCTCTGTACAAGTATATTGATCCCAACTACGACAACACCAAGAACAGCAGGTATCCACGCTACAAGTATACCTCTCACGTAAACAAGGAGACGGCTACGGCACCAGAGAAGAAGAAATATGGCTTCACCTGTTTTGTGCCTACAGACTCCATACTCCGTGAGAAGTACGGCATAACAACCCTTGAGCAGCTCTACAACAAAGCCTGCGAGATATACGATGCCGTCTATCCCGATGATGCAAGCGCAGAGTCACACGGCTTCGACCATCTCACAGACCGCCGCAACCCGCTCAACCGCTTTATCGCCTACCACATCCTTACCCGTGACGTGAAGGGCTGGAACTACCTGACCCCGCTCAACGACATCGGTATCATCACTACGCTGATGAATCCTATTGACTGGTATGAGACAATGCTGCCCCACACCATGCTTAAGTTCGAGCGTCTAACCGTTCTGAAATATGCAGGCCCAAGCACCATCGGACAGAGGTATATAAATAGGTGTTACAACGACGAGTATAATATCCTCGGCTCGATGGTAGAGCGTACAATAGAGAAAGACTATGTGCAGGATGCCCTCAATGGCCGCTACTTCTACGTGGATGACCTGCTGGCATTCAGCGAGACCACACGCGACATTGTCCACAACACCCGCATACGCATGGACTTCTCAACCATCTTCCCCGAGCTGATGACCAACGACATCAGGCAGAACGGTAACCCGAAGGTGCAAGACCCGGAGTTTGACGAGACTGCCAAGTATGGAAACAACTACTATTTCCCCAACGGCTATCTCGACAACGTGACCACGTCCGGTTACTTCGTCTATCGCCGTCCTCACGACTATTACGACTCTTATGAGGGTGACGAGATGAACCTCTTCGGCAACTTCGACTTCACGTTCCGTATACCTCCAGTGCCATACGAGGGCGACTGGCAGATACGCCTTGGCTACGCCGCAGAGCCTACGCGAGGCATCGCGCAGATCTACTTCGACGGCAAGCCTCAGGGTATTCCTCTCGACATGACCAAGAACCTCGACCACCCCTCGATACTTGGTAGCGACTGGACGGGAGAGTACAGCAAGATGTCTATCACCGACCTTGCAGCCGACCAGAAGGCTCTGAAGAACAAGGGCTACTATCGTGGTGCGGCTGGCGGTTACAGGTACAATGGTGCAGGTGGTACCACCACCACAATCTTTGCCACACAGTCGTGGACATACCGCATGGTGCTCTGTACCGTCCACCTCGACCCGAACGAGGACCACTTCCTCCGTATACGCTGCGTCTCTACGGCTAAGGGTAATGACAACGAGTTCATGCTCGACTATCTCGAGCTTGTACCAAAGAGCATCTATGGTGTCACCGACGAGGGACAGATAGAGGACATGCTATAATAATCAAGTCATCTAAAAAGATACAACAATGAAACTATCCAATATAACCATTTCCCGGTCGGCTGTTGCCCTCGTAACGGCAGTCTTTGCCTGCGCAGCCTGTACCGATGACTGGGATGAGCACTACGATGCGGCGGTGTCGGACAGCGGCACGCTGTGGCAGGCCATCTCAAGCCAGGACAATCTGACCAACTTCACAAGGGTTATCCAGGCCTGCGGCTACGACAAGACACTCAACGGCTCGCAGACATTCTCCGTCTTCGCTCCCGTAGATGCCGACTTCACTTCCGAGCAGGCTGACGAGCTTATCAGCTCTTTCAACGAGCAGGAGAGAAACGGCGTCAAGGATGAGGACAACACCGTTGTCCGCCAGTTTGTCCAAAACCATATATCCCTTTACAGCCATCCGGTATCGAGCCTTACCAACGACTCGATATCGATGATGAACGGCAAGTACAAGGTTCTCACACAGTCAATGCTTGGCGACTCGAAGCTCAGCAGTGCCAACCACCTTTACAGCAATGGCGTGCTGTTCACCCTTGACAAGCAGGTGGAGTATTTCCCCAATGTCTATGAGTATCTTGGCCTTGACGGGGATGTGGACAGCGTATATAACTTCCTCAACCAGTACAGCGTCTACAAGTTTGACCCCGACAAGAGCGTTGCCGGAGGCATTGAGGATGGTCTGATAGTATACCTCGACTCTGTGACTGTACTCAACAATGCCATTTTCAACAAGTATGGACTCATCAACAACGAGGACAGCAGCTACCTGTTCCTTGCTCCCACCAATGACGAGTGGAACAGGATGGTGGCAGAGTATGAGCCTTGGTTCAACTATGACAATACGGTCAACAAGCGTGACTCCATACAGTTTGCCAATTCGCGTCTGTCCGTCATCTCCGGCTCGTTCTTCAGCCGTACGACCAATCCCGACGAGGCCATCCGCGACTCTGCCGTGTCCACATCGGCATTGTCTTGGCAGATGCGTCATTACCGCGAGATAGATGATGCATACGGCACCTATTACAAGCCATACGAGGCTGGTGGTGTCTTCGATGGCACAGAGGCTGTGGAGTGCAGCAACGGTCAGGTACTGAAGGCTTCGAGGTACAATGTACAGCCTACGCAGAACTTCCTTCAGACAATAAAGGTTGAGGCCGAGTCCATCCTTACGCAGGACAGTATAGCATACGCCGAGGACCCGCTCACGGTATGTGACGTGGCAACCGACAATCCTTTCTTTGGGAAGATCTCAGGCAACTCCTTTGTCGAGATTGTTCCTGAGAACACGTCTGTAAACCCCATCGTGATGTTTGGCATTCCCGATGTCCTGTCGAATGTTCCTTACGACGTTTATGTCGTTACCGCACCTGTCATAGCCTCCGACACCCTGGCTGCCGCCGACAAGCGCCTGCCGATAAGGATTCAGGTAAAGTTGGGCTATAACGACCAGAATGGCAAGAACACTCTGAAGCAGATATCAGGCTATTTCGAGTCTACTCCCGATGTCGTCGACACCATCCTTGTAGCGAAGAAATTCCAGTTCCCCACTTGCAGCTATGGCTTGTCCGACCATCAGGTGCAGATACAGCTGCTCTCCCGCGTGACGAGTGGCAACCTCACGAAGTGGACACGTACCATGCGCATTGACTGCTTCATCCTCAAGCCGCGTTACGAGGCTACCGAGGAGGCTGCGAAGAATCTTTCGAATAACTAACCCAGAAAACTATACGCAATGAAAAGATATATCATTTACGGCTTGTCGCTGATTATGTTCAGTGCCGCCCCCGCCTTTGCGCAGGATGAGGCCGATGAGGATGCTCCGTCAGCAAAGAGGGAACAGCCTGCCAAGCCGAGAAAGCAATATCCCACACGTGTCGTTAAGGGCCGTGTGCTCAATGCCACCACCAACAATCCCGTTTCCGGAGCCATGATCCGTACGGCGGAAGTTGACGGCTACAGTACCCTTTCCCATTCCGACGGCACTTACGAGCTGAAGGTTCCCTTGTTTGCCACCTCGCTGCAGGTGTCGGCGCCCGACCTCAATGTGGCCAAGATAGGTCTCGTAAGGGGAGAGGAGCAGCGTGACGTGCTGCTTTATCCTGAGACCTTCAGCAAGGAGTATACCGACGGTACCAACGTACTTGCATCAGAAAGCACCACCGACTTCAGGTACTCCAATGCCGTCACCATCGAGGATGAGGTGCAGAAGCGGCTTGGTGCAGACGTGCGCGTCATCAACCGCAATGGCACGCCGGGCATCGGTGGGGTGATGTTCATGAACGGTATCAACTCGCTCAACATCAATGCGCAACCGCTCATCGTTGTCGATGGAGTAATCTTCGACCAGCAGTTCGGACGCACCATGCTCCATGAGGGTTTCTACAATGACATCCTCTCAAACATCAGTCCCTCGGACATAGAGAAGGTGACTGTGCTCCGCAACGGTACGGCCCTCTATGGTGCCAAGGGTGCCAACGGTGTAATCCTCATCGAGACCCGCCGCAACCACAGCATGGCGACCCGTATCACGGCAAGCATCTCTGCTGGCGTAACCCTGGAGCCGAAGTTCATTGATGTGATGAATGCCTCGCAGTTCAAGAGCTATGCCTCCGACCTGCTCTCGACGACCAACACCACCATTACAAACTTCAAGTTCCTCAACGAGGACCCCAACTACTACTATTATCCGCAGTATCACAACGATACCGACTGGAAGAACCTCGTCTATCGTACTGCCATCACCCAGAACTACAGCATCAACGTTGAGGGTGGTGACGATGTTGCCAACTATAACCTTTCATTGGGATATATCAGCAACCAGAGTGTATTGAAGAACAATGGCATGGACAGGCTCAATATCCGTTTCAATACCGATATCAAGCTCACCAATGAGTTCTCCGTACGCTTCGATGCCTCGTTTGCCAACCAGACTCGCAACCTGCGCAACGACGGAGCACCGGCCAACTACGATGAGGGAACACCTACCTCGACAGCATTCCTCGCTTACGCAAAAAGCCCGATGCTGAGTCCTTACGCCTATGCTAACGGAATTCTTTCCGACTCTTATCTTGACATCACAGACGAGAGCTACCTTGACGAGGCGTTGGCTGAATACCCCAACTACAACTACAAGCTTGCCAACCCTGTGGCTGTTAATGAGTATGGTGAGGCTGAGAACAAGAACCGTTTCGAGAATTCGATGATCAACATCACCGTGACACCGAAGTACCAGTTCAATCCCCACCTCTCGTTAAGCGAGCATTTTAGCTACAACCTCGTGAACACCAACGAGAAGTTCTATATTCCTGTAAATGGTGTGCCGAGCTACTACGTGTCAAGCGTCAACGCTGTGCGTGAGAACGAGACTCGCTCGCTCTTCTCCAAGCAGAACTCCGTGATGAGCGACACCCGTGTGGACTGGAGCAACAGCTATGGTGCCCATGCCGTGCATGTGTTTGGTGGAGCGCGCATCAATTGGGAGAGCTACACCCTCAACTCCCAGTGGGGTTATAACACCGGTAGCGACAAGACTCCGTTCATGAGCTCGGCCCTGCTCAATGCCAGCACCGTTGGCTCCAATGACAGCTGGAACTCCGTGGCATGGTACGCTCAGGCAGAGTATAACTATCTGCAGCGTTACTATCTGCAGGCCAACCTCACCGCCGAGGCTTCGTCGCGCTTTGGTGCCGATGCCGAGAATTCCCTCAAGGCTTTCGATGCCGCATGGGGTATCTTCCCAGGTGTCCAGGCATCGTGGGTAGTGAGCAACGAGCCTTGGTTTGCCAAGGTGAGGGGCATAGACTATCTCCGTCTGAATGTCGGCTATGACGTCAGCGGAAATGACGACATCGACTACTTTGCCGCACGCAGCTACTTCAGCGCAGTCAAGTTCCTTGATGCCATCTCGGGTATCTCGTTCGAGAACATCGGAAACACACGGCTTCAGTGGGAGACCACCAAGCGCTTCAACGTTGGCTTCGAGACCAACCTCATCAACAACAGGCTTAACCTCCGCTTCAACTATTTCAACAGCAAGACCGACCATCTGCTCACCTATCAGGCACTCGGTTTCCTGACCGGTATCGAGAAGAACTGGGGCAATGGCGGCTCGCTCAAGAACGAGGGCTTCGACGTTACAGCCGTTGGCAAGCTCGTTGCCATGAAGTCCTTCCAGTGGGAGCTTGGTCTGAGCGTAGGTCATTACAAGAACAAGATTACGTCGCTTGCCGACGATGCTACCTATTTTGACTCATCTGTCTATGGTGCTACCATCCGCACTGAGGTTGGCAAGCCTGCCAACATGTTCTACGGCTATGTCACCGACGGAGTGTTCAGCACAAGCGAGGAGGCCGCTGCCGCCGCTCTCTACGTGCTTGGCGATAACGGTGTGGACAAGAACTATTTCGGTGCCGGCGACATGCGCTTTGTCGACCTTAACGGCGACCATAAGATAGACGAGCACGACCGTACGTTCATCGGCGATCCCAATCCCGATATCTATGGCAATATCTTCACCACTCTCGCCTACAAGCGTTTCAGGCTTGATGTCAATTTCAACTATAGCCTTGGCAACGATGTCTACAACTACATGCGCAGCCAGCTTGAGGGTGGCAGCCGCTTCATGAACCAGACCACGGCCCTCACACGCCGCTGGCAGACCGAGGGACAGGTGACAGCCATTCCAAAGGCCACTTTCCAGGACCCAATGGGCAACAGCCGTTTCAGCGACCGTTGGATTGAGGACGGCAGCTATCTGCGCCTCAAGACCGTCACCTTGAGCTACAGGCTGCCTGTCAACTCCACGCTACTTCAGGGATTTGAGTTCTGGGTACAGGCCAACAACCTGCTCACCTTCAGCAAGTATCTTGGCTCAGACCCGGAGTTCAGCATGACTTCCAATGTTATCGGTCAAGGCATCGACCTCGGACAGCTCCCACAGAGCCGCAGCTTCGTAGCCGGTGTTAAAATAAACCTTTAAACTATTGTCTATTATGAAATTGAAATCTATTATAGCCCCCTCGCTCATTCTGGGCTCACTGATGTTCGCCGTGACATCATGCGGTGACTTCTTTGACCAGGACTCAGAACAGGTAATATATGCCGACAAGGGGCATCTCGGCAATGCCACCGACACCATCTATTCCGTCACTGGCATCCTTGACAAGCTACAGAACCTCTCCGACAGGACAATCCTGCTGGGTGAGCTGCGTGGCGACCTCATGGACATCAACAGCACTACGCCGTCTGACCTCCGCGACATTGCGCTCTTTCAGATTGGCGACAGCAATGTCTACAATTCCCCCCGCGACTACTATGCCGTCATCAACAACTGCAACTACTTCATCGCCAAGGTCGATACGGCATTGAAGAACAACCGCAACGAGTATATCTTCATGCGGGAGTATGCAGCCGTGAAGGCTTTCCGTGCGTGGACCTACCTGCAGTTAGTCATCAACTATGGCCGTGTGCCGTTCGTAACCGAGCCGATACTCTCCAAGGAGGAGGCTGACCGCGACCATGCCACCAAGGACATCCGTGAGGTTTGCGACTATCTCATAGCCGACATCGCGCCCTACGCAGATATCGAGACACCCAACTATGGTGAAATCCGCAATACCGACTCTAAGCTGTTCTATTTCCCCATCTACATCCTGCTTGGCGACCTGAACCTTTGGGCTGGCCACTACAAGGAGGCCGCCGTGGCTTACTATAAGTATCTGAGCACACGCAATGGGGCTGAGTCTGCCTATCCCACCTCGATAAACTGCTCCAGATGGTACAATGTCGGCTCTAACTGGCAGATGACAAATGACTCGTGGTCAGCTAATATGTTCATGAGCGAGAGCATGAGCCAGAATGGCGAGCTGATTACCATGATACCCGGCGACTCCATACCCTCTGAGGGCAACTACAGCGAGTTGCGCAACATCTTTAATTCAAGCAGCGACAACAACTACAAGGTGTCTGCTCAGCCGTCACAGCGCATAATAGAGATTTCCGCAGCGCAGAAATATTGCGATGTCAGCTACCCTGCAAAGAAAGTCGTCTACGCTCCTGAGGGACTTCAGTACCTCAGGACAGGTGATCTCAGGCTATTTTCCGTCTGGAATTCGCCAGCTACAGGACTTACATTTATGTCCGACGGAAAGATCATAACAGACTTTTCCTCATTGGTTAAGTACTCTTCGCGCAATGTCCATATCTATCGCCGCACTATGGTTTATCTGCGCCTTGCCGAGGCGCTCAACCGTGCCGGCTATCCGCGTTTCGCTTTCCAGATACTCAAGCGCGGTCTTAACAACAGCGTCATCGAGGAGCACGTTTTACCCTACTATCCTGAGTCGGAGGCGTGGATAAGGCAGTTCGACTTCCCCAACCTCAAGTATGTACTGCTCTCTGATTACGATGCCGACGAGAACACCATGGGAATACACTCCCGTGGCAGCGGCCGTACCGACGTGAACGAGTATTACGAGATGCCCGACGACACTCTGGAGACAGACCCGGCCGTGCGCCTCAACTACCAGATAGAGAAGGTCGAGGACCTCATAATGCAGGAGGAGGCACTGGAGTTCGCCTTCGAGGGCTACCGTTTCTACGACCTCATGCGTGTGGCTCTTCGCCGCAACGACCCGTCCTACCTTGCCGACAAGGTTTACCAGCGCAAGGGAGCAGAGAATGTCGGAGTGATGAGGGCGGCCATTCGTTGTGACCTCACAGATACCCGCAACTGGTATCTCAACTGGAATGACAAGATTGGCCTGGGCTATTAACGTCCTGCTGCCAACCGTAATCTGATAATCATAGCATAACCAAAGGCCTTGCCCGCTTTCCCTCCCCCGTCGTGAGGTGGTGGGTGAGGCCTTCTTCCGAAAATACTACCATGATACGTTGCCTCATACTTCTTGCCTTCTGTCTGGCTTTCCTGCCTGCTCGCTCTCAGGACACGCTCTGGTTTCAGCATGACAATCCTTCGCTCGGTGTCGCTGCCATACCATTGGCTGATTATGACTCCGTAGAGTTTGTCACCTCCGATGGTATGCCGTCGTTGCGCATGTACCATCCCGACGGTGCTGTCGGTGAGCATCCCTTGGACTCGCTTGTTGCAGGCGATGTCACCGCTGGCCAGTTTTATCTCTTCAATCCCGCTGCCTATAAATATAAGGTGGCCACCATCGAGATAACCACAGAGGGTGGTGCGCCGGTCGTTGGCAAGGAGAAGACCGACTATGTCAACTGTACTGTCAAGGTAACATCCGACTGCCCGCAATGGAACCTCACTGCTACAGCCCGCATCCGTGGCCGTGGCAACTCCTCGTGGCTGTGGTACGACAAGAAGCCCTACCGCCTGAAGTTCGACAAGAAGCAGCCCATGCTCGGACTGCCAAAGAACAAGGACTGGGTGTTGCTGGCCAACTACCGTGACGCCACCGACCTCATGAACACTTTTGCCTTCACTATGGCAAGTGGGGTGGGGCTGCCCTTTACCAACCACTCGCGTTATGTGGAGCTGACGCTCAACGGCGACTTCCTGGGGCTATATCAGCTCACTGAGCAGATAGAGGTTGCCAATAGCCGTGTGGATATCAACGAGGATGGCGGCATACTCCTCTCCCTTGATGCCGACGATGGCCCAGAGCTCTCACCCGATGCCACTGACAATTTCTGGTCACTTGTCTACAAGCTTCCTGTCTGCGTAAAGAGTCCCTCGGACCCTACCACACAGGACTTGCAGTACATCCAGTACCAGTTCTCTGCGCTTGAGAATGCCATCAAGAGTCACGACTGGCGCTCCTTCTATGCCAATGCGGCAGCCTTCGAGTTCATCGACTACCTGCTCATCCAGGCTTTCGTATATAATGTCGAGATAGCGGCACCCCGCAGCATATACCTCTATCGTGACTCTGCCGAGACACGGTGGCATGCCGGACCTGTATGGGACTTCGATGCCGGCTTCGATTTCGAGTGGGCCAATATGTATACTGGGCACGACTTCTTTGCCAGCTACAAGGAAACAGTGCTGGGTACCGACCCTGCCAACCACATCAGCAACTATTCATACGTCAACTCCTTCTTCACCGATATGTGGCATAGCCGTTCCTTTGTCAATGCCGTGCGCATGCGCTGGCGCATGATGAAGGATCGCATAATGTCAGAGTTCTGGCCAGAGATCATGCGCTACGCCGATGGCTTCCGTGAGGCCATGCAGAGAGACATCAGCCGTTGGCCGATAGGCAAGGACCCTGATACCGAGACTGAACGTATGAAGACATGGCTCACCAATAGGGTGACGTTCATGGACAAGGTCGTCCAGGAATACCCCGACGGTAAATGATACCATGCCCCCGATTATTTGAAGATAAAAGAAGATAAAAGGAGATAAAGGGAGATAAATGACGTATGTTTAAGCCTGACTTTTACTATTGTCTTTTGACTCCTCATGCGAGACTTGAATAACATTAAACAACAACCCTACCATGACATCATTCACCTTTGTGCTTTTAGCCTTCCTCTTGGCCTTTGCCCAGCCTGCCCGGGCACAGAAGGCAGTCTTCCTGCCAGACTCCCTGCGCATTTATGATCTCAACGACACAGCCTCGCGGTGGTGTTGGCAACGTTCTGCCCAAACCGACGACCTCGTGTTCTTTTGGGAGAAAGGATTTGGCGATGACCTTGCCCATGCTCCGCAGCTTGATGGCCACGATATGCGTGTGGACTTGCCTAACCTTAAGTCGCGCGTGCAGCATTTCTACCGCTATTTCCGCGATACGCTCCGTTTCACCCTTCCCGGCAGCAAGGCCGACCGTTACAAGATGATGGTCATGCTGCACTACAGCCTTGAGGGTACGGCCTACGGAGGCACTTACGACAATTTCATTGGTGCACTGTGGGTGGCGCCCAACCGTATACAGGACCGCAAGCTCAACTGCCTTGCGCATGAGCTTGGCCACAGCTTCCAGCTGCAGATACCCGCCGACTCCGTAGGCGACGCATGGGGAGGCAGTGGCTTTTACGAGATGGCAAGCCAGTGGATGTTGTGGCAAGTGAACCCCGACTGGATAAAAGACGAGTACTATCACTTCGAGGCTTTCCGCAATCTCACTCACAAGGCATTCCTGCACCTCGACAACATCTACCATTCTCCATATGTCCTTGAGTATTGGGCAGAGCTTCGCGGCCTTCCATCCATAGGCGAGCTGTTCCGTCAGGGACGCAAGGATGAGGACCCCGTTCTTACCTATCAGCGGCTGTATGGGCTGTCGCAGCAGCAGTTCTGCATGGAGATGGCACAATGCTATCAGCGTCTACTCAACTTCGACTTCACTCATGCCCGCAAGGAGACGCGCCCCTATGCCTGCACCTTCTCCACGCCGGTCGAGGCATCAGCGCCTAAGGGGTGGTATGCCCCCGCACCAGGCATGCTGCCAGAGGATTATGGCTTCAATGCCATACGTCTCGATACGGAGAGATGCAAGCGCAAGGTTTCCGCTACACTTCGGGGGCAGGGACTTGTCAGCGGTTTTGTTGCCGTTGACACCGACGGCAAATCATATTATGGCACTCTCGTTACCGATGGCAAGCCCAAGATGGCACTGCCCAAGGATAAGCAGCTAAAGGCGCTGTACCTTCTTGTCACTGGCGCTCCCGCCGCCCACACCAAGCTCGACTACCGTCATCCGGAGAACAACGCCAGTTATCCGTATACGTTCAAGCTCTCTGGAGCAGAAATACTGAATCCCCGCGATTAATTCCCCTCATACCTACCTCCTATATCCATGACGCATACCCACACACACATGGCCGCCACTGGTCACTTGCGCACATTGCTCCTTCAGCTCCTTCTGCTATCCGGGACACTTGCTTCAGCAGCTTCCGGCACCCTGTTCCGTAACATCACCATCAACGACGGGCTGGCCTCCAATACCGTCCGCCATATCGTACAGGACCGGCGTGGCTTCATCTGGATGGGTACGGACAATGGCCTGTGCCGCTACGATGGTGTTGGTTTCCGGCTGTTCAGCAATCCTGCCATTGGTGAGGACCAGTGTGTGTCCTCTCTTCTCGTCGTTGGCGACAGCCTTGTTGTGGGCACGCTCCGTGGCCTTTATTCCTTCAGCTTCTCCACAGGCGCCTTCACCCCTATAATCCTTCCCTCGTCGGCCAATGTTCCTGCCCGGCAGCATGTGGTGTCGCTTACCATTGACCACGACAGCGTGGTGTGGGTGGCATCCCGACAAGGTGCGGCCTATTCCTATAGCCTGCGCACAGGGCAGAGCCGCCGTTACGATATCGGAGGTGGAAAACTTAGACTGGGTGCCGTATATGCTGACAATGACAACAGCGTGTGGCTGCTCGCCGATAGCGGCAGCGAGCCGCTGTGGCGCTTCGACAAGGCCCACCACAGGTTTGTGCGTCATGGCATGCAGGCGCCGGCCTCTGCCGCCCGTTCCTTGGCCATGCTCCAGACTCGTGACGGGCGACGCTGGCTCGGCACGTGGGAGCATGGCATAGTAGAGCTGAAGCCCAACGGAGAGATGGCCGCCCCATTGCCCGGTGCGGCAGACGCCCTTCACATCCACGCCCTCTACGAGCAGTCGCCCGACTGCATACTCGTAGGCTGTGACGCCGGCCTGTTGGCTTTCAACCCTCTCACCTCATCGCTGGCACCGGTAACTGGCAAGAAACGCTCGCCCAACTTCGTCTATTCCATTGTAAAGGACAACGAGGGAGGCATATGGATGGGCACCTTCTATGAGGGAGTGCATTACATCTCGCCCCTCGGTGGCCGTTTCATGTCCTTCACAAATGCAGCTGACCGTACCCTTGGACTCTCCGGCACCGTTATCTCCCGTTTCTGTGAGGACTCCCGCGGCAACATCTGGGTAGCCTCTGATGATGGAGGCCTTAGCTGCTATTCGCCCTCGTTGGGAACATTCCTCGACTTCCCCTCACGCAGTCAGCTCTCCTCACTCAACGTCCACTCGCTATACGTCGAGGACGGAAAGTTGTGGATAGGCACCTATTCCGATGGACTTTATACCCTCGACATAGCCTCCGGGGTATGTACTCCCTGCAAGGAAGCTCCGCGCAGCGTCTATTCCATGTTCCGCGACAGCCGCGGCAACCTTTGGATAGGCACCCTCGATGGCGTGCAGGCTATGGGCGTTCGCAATCTTGGTCACGACATGCGTGGGCTTGTCATCGACATCGATGAGGACCGTCAGGGCAACGTGTGGTTCTGTTCTCAGGGCGATGGTCTTTGGACCTACTCGCTGTCGGGTCGCAAGTGGCATCACTTTGTCAGCGGCAAGGGAAAGGGTGCGTTGCCGTCCGAACAGATTAACAGCATCTGCATAGATGCCGACGGCCGTGTACTATTAGGCACCGCTGCCGGAGCCTGCGTATATGAGTCGTCCACCAAGACGTTCCGGCTTCTCGACATCAGTACCGACATGCGCGGCGTGGCGGCCATCGTTGAAAGTCAGGGCGTGCTCTGGATGTCGTCAGACAAGGGCATCCTCCGCTACTCTCCCGATGATGGCGTCCAGGCTTTCACCCGCCACGACGGTCTGGTGGGCGAGCAGTATCAGCCCAGCTCCTGCCTGCTCGCATCCGATGGCCGCATATACTTCGGTTCCGTACGTGGCTTCGACAGTTTCATGCCCTACCAGATAAAGTCCAACAAGGTCATGCCGCCTGTCTACATCACCTCTCTGGAAATTATGAACAAGGTTGTCCCCGTGGGCAGCGACAAGCTGCCGCTCTCGCTGTCGGCAATTCCCCAGCTCGACCTCGGCCATGACGATACCATGTTCAGCCTCAGCTTTGCCGCCCTGAGCTATTGCTCACCCGCGAAGAACCAGTATGCCTACATGCTCGAGGGCTTCGATGCCGACTGGATTTACGTTGGCGCGCAGCACAAGGCCACCTATACCAACATCCCTGCAGGCGAGTATGTCTTCCGTGTTAAGGCCACCAATAACGACGGCCTGTGGAGTCCCCACGAGGCATGTCTGCGCATTGTTGTCCATCCGCCCTTCTGGTGGTCGTGGCCAGCCCGTATATTCTATTTCCTCCTCCTTTGCGCCATTATATATATGGTGATGCAGTACCGCCTGCGCAAGGCCGAGCGTCAGCATGCCCGGGAGCTGCGGCGCATGAGCCAGAAGAGAGAGATTGAGGAGCGTGAGCTCAGGCTGCGCTTCTTCACCATGATAGCCCACGAGATACGCACCCCCGTGTCGCTCATCATCGGACCACTTGAGGCATACATGCGGAAGGTGGCCAGGAACGATGCACTGGAGATGATTGACCGCAACGCCCACCGGCTCCTTGAGCTCGTCAACCAGCTTCTCGATTTCAACAAGGTGCAGCAGCAGGGACTGGAACTCCACTATGGCCAGCACGACATTGCCGAATTGGTTGAGGCTGTCGCTGAGCGATTTGCCCCGTCCATGGAGCAGCGTGGCATCACCTTCGATGTCGTTGTCCCGCAGGCGGGCTTTGTCGCCATTGTCGACCGAGAGGGCATCACCAAGATTGTCAGCAACCTGCTTACCAACGCCCTGAAGTATACGAGCAACCACGTCTCTCTCGAATGTCGCGTCAGTGCCGGCGGGTCCCACTTCGTCATCGAGGTATCCGACAACGGCATAGGCATCAGCCCCAAGGAGCAGCAGAAAATATTCAGCCCATTCTATCAGGCGCGCGACAACAAGCCAGGCACTGGCATCGGACTGTCTATCGTGAAGAACATCGTTGAGCTACATCATGGTGAGGTTACGGTGTCATCAGCCGAGGGCAAGGGTTCCTGCTTCAGCGTCACGCTCCCCGTCGACTGCTCGTTGGGCGAGGCTGCGGCTGACTGTCAGCATAACACGCATGGCAATGTTCTTGCGGAGTGTGGAACAGCAGAACCCAGTGACGCCAATGTCAGGGTGGAGCCATCGGCCGACTCCGTACTCCTTGTCGATGATGATGACGACATGCTGCGCTTCCTCTCCTCCAACTTCTCGCCACACTACGCTGTCTATACGGCATCCAACGGCGCAGAGGCGCTTGATCTCCTTAGGGGCACCATGGTGTCGATGATAGTCTCCGACTGGATGATGCCCGTGATGGACGGCGCGGAGCTTTGCCGCAAGATACGCTCCGACCGTGCCCTCAGCCATATACCTTTCGTGCTGCTCACTGCCAAGACCGACGACGACAGCAAGGTGGAGGCCATGCAGTGTGGGGCAGACGCCTACATTGAGAAGCCGTTCTCGCTTAGATACCTTCAGGCGTGCATACGCAACATGGTGGACATGAGGCAGAGCCTCTTTCGCAAGTTCACGTCGCAGCCCGAGGAGAAAATCCCCGAGATTAGCATGTCGCCATTGGACAACGAGTTGCTCAGCCGCATGAACCAGCTCATACTCGACAATATCGACAACACCGGACTCAATGTGTCGTTCCTTGCCGACAACCTCGGCATAAGCCGCAGCGGACTGTTCGCAAAGGTGAAGAGCATCACCAACGTCACACCCAACGAGATGATACAGGTCATAAGGCTCAAGAAGGCTGCCGAGCTGCTGGCGCAACAGCGGTATCGCGTCAATGAGGTATGCTACAAGGTAGGGTTCAATAGTCCAAGCTATTTCGCCAAGTGTTTTGCCCGGCAGTTTGGCATGACTCCTGGCGCATACGTCGAGGAAGTGAGGGCGCGGAGATAATAAACCGCTCGTACGTGCGTTATATTATCAGCTGAACATAAATTTCCGTCTTATGAAATACATGATACTTTCTGATATCCATGGCTCGCTGCCAGCATTGCAGAAGGCCTTGGATATCTACCGCGGCACGGGATGCCAGATGCTGTGCCTTCTGGGCGACATCCTCAACTACGGCCCGCGCAACGGACTCCCCGAGGGACTCGACCCCAAGGGCGTGGCCTCCTTGCTCAACGCCATGGCCAGCGACATTGTCGCAGTGCGGGGCAATTGCGACTCCGAGGTCGACCAGATGCTCCTGCAGTTCCCTATAATGCAGGACTCACTGCTCATAGTCGACAATGGCGTGCGCCTGTGGCTCACCCACGGTCATGTATACAACAGCGGCCGCAAGCCTGCTGCCAGTGCAGACGTGCTCTTCTATGGCCATACCCACCTGTGGGAGCTTTATGCTGACGCCGACGGCACCATAGTATGCAACACTGGCTCGCCCACATTCCCCAAGGGAGGTAATAAACCCACGCTGGCCATCTACGACAATGGCTGCGTCACGCTCATGACAACCGACGGCGAGGTGCTCGCCACCAAAGACTTGTAACATACATAACCAACACTTACACATACATTATGATTACCATCGAACAGCTCTCGTCTGTTGTTGTCGAGGCAGCCAAGCTGATGACAACCGAACATTTCGACATCACGCAGAAAGGCGGATATGCCGACATCGTGACATCCTCCGACCTTGCCGTGCAGGCGTTCCTTTGTGAAAGACTCTCCGTATTGCTGCCAGGCAGCGGATTCCTATGCGAGGAGGTTGGCATGCGCGACATCAACCATGAGTATCTGTGGATTATCGACCCCATCGACGGTACGGCCAACTATAGCCGCGGCATAGACCAGTGTGCCATCTGCGTGGCCTTGCGCCACCATGCCGACATCGTCATGGGCGTGGTCTATGTGCCACGAACGGGTGAGATGTTCACAGCCCAGAAGGGGCATGGAGCCTTCCGCAACGGAAAGCCAATACATGTCTCTGACCGACCCTTTGCCAATGCCGTGGTATGCACGGCCTTCTCCGTATACCACAAGGAGTATACAGACATTTGTGCAGACATCATCGTAAGCCTGTTCCGCCAGTGTAACGACTTCCGCCGATTCGGCGCCTGCGCCCCAGAGCTGTGCTATCTCGCCATGGGACGCTGTGAGCTGTACTTTGAGTATATGCTCGGCCCCTGGGATTTTGCTGCCGCCTCGCTCGTTGTCACCGAGGCTGGAGGAATAATCTCAGACCTGCACGGTCAGCCACTCTCGTGCTTGGAACACAAGGGAGTGATTGCTGCCAACAGTGCCGAAAACTTCCAGAAACTGCTGGAGACAGTGCAAGGGCGCATGAGCCTCGCCTCCACCCCCTCTTCAAGGGGAGAGGGGAGTAATGGCCTGTGAGGACAAAAGTCTAAGGGCGAAGATGCCTTTCTCCCTAAGGACTTCACCCTTTGCCCTTTGCCCTTCTATGCAAAGGTGTATTCCAAATGAACAATTTCGTTAAGCTAAAAGCAAAAAACTATGCGTTGGCAGATGCAAAGCTTTACGTTGGCAGATGCAAAGCTTTACGTTGGCGATTGCAAAGCTTTGCGTTGGCGGATGCAATGCTTTGCGTTGGCGGATGCAATGCTTTGCGTTGACAGATGCAATGCTTTGCTCTGAGATAGGCTAAACTGGCACATAAATCGGCAGTCCTATTCTGGATAAGAGAAAAGGGAGGTTGGCTCACCATACAGGTCGCTGTAGCCCCCAGGAATTATCTACTGAGCCAAAAAAATGTTATTCATGATTGATACAGACTATGATTCTCAACAGACACTGTGTTTTACTGGTGACCCAGAAAACGGGCACAAAAAAAAGGAACGCGCCCGTTCCCATCATGCCTGCTGCAGTATCACACTGCAAGCAAGGCTTTCTTCATCTGGTTATCCATGTCAATCTTTTCCTTCTTTCTTAAGACTATACCTTGTCGTCCTGAAACATTCTCTATGCTTACCTCTGTAACTAATAACCTAATGAAATCCTAAAATCCTAAAAACCTAAATAACTAAAAACCTAAATCTATACTACTAACCAAAACAATCTTATTGTCTTTTGACGATGCAAAGGTACGCATTGTGTACGAACACAGCAAATAATTTGCAAGGAAAAATACGTTTTTTGCTTTCTTCTTGATATATATCAAATGATGATGTGGAAATTGTAGAGGCCTCATAGTGTGGTGTCTCTACAGTGTTGGAATTACACTGTGGTGTCAATACCACTGCACGGCGTTGCTGTATCCGCTTCGCTTGTCGTATTTCAGGGCATCGGTGAGTGTCGATGCGTTGCAACGGAAGCTGAAGTTGTAGCTGGTGTATGGTGCGAGCACTACGGAGCAGCTCATGTTGAAGCAGTGGAGGTCGCGCTGCAGCGAGGCTGTGGTCATGGACATGGCCTTGTTCTCAAAGTCGTAGCCGCTGGAGAAGCTGATGTTCCATCCGTCGCTTAGCCTGAGGTTGCCGCTGACGTTGAGAGTCTGCGTGAACTTGTAGGGGTAGCGCATGGTCTTGGTGTTGAACTTGCCGCTGGTGTTCTCGCGCATGGTGATGCCGTAGCCGAAGGTGAGCGACCAGGGCATGGAGAATGTCATGTAGCCGTCGCCGTCAGTCTCGGCCAAGGCTCCCTTGCCCTGCTTCTTGGCAGCCCGCTGTCCGTCTATCATGTCATCGTCTACGTTGCTCTCTATGTCTGTGTCCACGCCTTCCTCGTCGTTGTCTCCGTTGTTTTCCTTATCGTTCTCGTCGTCCTTGCCTCCTCCGAACCATTTCCGCAGCTGTTCGGGGCTGAGGGTGAAGGAGAAGTTCTGCGACATGCCCTGGAAGCGTCCGAAGCGTCCGTAGCTGTATTCCGTGCGGTTTCCTACGTATGGGCGTCCGTTCTCGTCGAGTTCGTATGCGTAGGTGGCGAAGACGGCGTTCATGTTGAAGGTATAGCGTTTCCACCATTTCAGGCGGAGGCGGACGGACAGGTCACTCAACGGCCGTACCTTGGCTGCCATGTTGTAGGACATTGCAGCTCCGAGCTCGTCGATGATGCTTATCTTGCGGTAGCCGGTAGTGTCCTTGTCGCTTCTGATTTTCATCTCGATGTTGTTGGATATATCCCATGAGATGCTTCCCGTCTTGCCCTTGCCGGGCACGCCGTAGAGAGAGTTCTGGTAGGGTGAGTACTCTACGAGCGATACGTTGCCGTCGGCATCGGTCTTTAGGTAGCTGTCGTAGTAGCCGTAGCGCGACGCGCTGAAGTCTGGTGCATAGCTGAAGCTCACCTGCGGTGTGAGGACGTGGCGTATGGCGACAACCTTGTCGCCGAAGAGCTTGCGGTTGGGCACGTAGAAGCCATACAGCTTGGTGCTCGCCGAGAGGCTGAGGTTCCAGTTGTAGACGTTGTTGAATCCGTATATGGTGTCGACGCGTTCCTTCTGTGCCGCCTCATCCCATGAGCGTTTTATCTTGTTGGTGTACATGCGGTCGGTGAAGTTGAACGAGGGGTTTACGTTGATGATGTCGAACAGCGTGAAGCTTCCGCTGATGGGTATGCTGTGCTGCATGCCGTTGCGCCAGTCTTTGATGAGGTTGCTGTGTGCGAGCTGGTCTTCCTTTGTGCTTATGGAGTTGGACAGTTGTCCTGTGTAGCTCATGGATATTTTCTCGTACCAGCGTTCCTTTCCTGCGGCGTGCTTGCGGCGGAAGGGGTAGAAGCGCGACAGCGATATGTTAAGGTCGGGGAGTGTCATGGCTATTGACGAGTCGCGCATGTTCTGGCTGAGGTTGGCCGTGGAGCTGAGCGTCAGTCCGATGCTTGAGAAGGTGGTGCTCCAGCTCACCGATGAGGTGCGCGTGCTCTGCGTCATGGTCTGTGGGTTGTAGAGGCTGTTGAGGTTGTTGCGCTCATAGCTCGATGTGGCGAAGTTGACACTTGCCGAGAGGGTACTGAAGGGGTTGGCCTTGGTGTCCTGCCTGTGGCTCCACTGCACCTTGAAGCTCTTCTGCTCTTCGAAGTCGGGCATGCCCTTGTCGCCGGTCTTGGTGTCCTGGTAGCTGAAGAAGAAGCTGCCGCTGTACTTGTATCGCTTGCGGTAGTTGGATGCTGCCGAGACACCCCATGACCCCTTGGTGTAGATCTCACCGAGAAGCTTCAGGTCCCACTTGTCGCTCATGGCGAAATAGTAGCCTCCATCGCGGAGATAGAAGCCGCGGCTGCTCTCGTCGCCGTAGGTGGGCATTATGAAGCCCGAGGAATAGCTCTTGGAGAAGGGGAAGAAGCCGTAGGGGATGGCCAGAGGCAGCGGCACGTCGGCAACGACGAGGTAGGCGGGTCCGAAGACTACATCTTTGCCGGGGCGCACCTTCGCTCTTGAGAGTGCTATGTAGAAATCGGGGTGCTCAGCGTCGCAGGTGGTGTATCGTCCGTGCTGCAGGTAGACGTCACCGTTGGCGTTGCGCTTGCTAAGCTCTGAGGTGAGAAATCCGTCCTCCTGCTGTGTGGTGACGTTTCTGATGAGTCCCTTCTTGGTCTTGAAGTTGAAGGCTATGGTGTCGTTGTTGTAGGTGTCGTTGCCCATCTTGAAGACAGGCTTGCCCATAAGTCCGTCGGCGGCTGTGGAGTCGGGGGAGCCGGTGGCGTGGACAAGGCTGCTGTCGAGACTCATGTATATCTTGTCGCTCTCAAGGTTCATGTTCTCGTAGTCTACCTTTGACGAGCCGTAGAGGAAGGCGGTATTTGTGGATGCGTCGTAGATGATGGAGTCGTTGGCCGAGTATTCCACTGGTGCGTCGATGCCGTTCTTCTTCTGCCTGTTGAGGGAGTCGAGGCGTATTGAGTCGTCCACATGCTTGTTGTGCATGTATACGGCAAGCTGCAGGGAGTCCATGCCGAGGGTGTCAGGTGAGGCCTTTCCTGCAGAATCCACCTTTATGGAGGGGAGCAAGGAGTCTTTTAGAGCCTCATGGCCAGAAATAGTGTCTACAGAAACAGTGTCGACAGTAACCTTAAGAGTGTCTGTGCGGTGGGTCTTGGCACGCTGGGTGAGGGGCATACCAGTACCGGCAAGCATGATGATGCCTGCCAGAAGTAAGAGTGCTGTTATGGTATGTCTTCTCATAATGAAATGCAAAATTACGGAATAAATGGTGAATATGTCACTTGTTTCCGTTTTTTAACAGTTTATTAAAGGTTCGAGGGGTTTGAGGGCAAAACTAATGACTTCTCCTATCTTCTCCTAACTCCTCCTATCTCCTCCTTCCATTAGTTATTCCCCGAGCCTTACCACGTTCTGTTCTTCGCCCACTATCCACACGATGTCGCCTTCGCGGAATTTGCGTGAGGAGCTTATCATGGTGAGGTTTTTCTGTCCTTCCTCCACTCCCACCACCATACAGCTGAAGCGTTGGCGTATGGCGGCATCCCTGACGGTCTTGCCGACAAGAGGGCTGTTGGCAGATACTACGATGCGCTGAAGCCGCATCTCCCTGCGTTCCACCTCGTCATCCTCGGGTATTAGCTCGTTCTGCATGGCTGTGTTCATGGCGTTGAGCTGCGAGTCGTTACCGATGGCCTGCAGGCGGTCGCCCACGAAGAGCATCATGTTGCCGTCTGGGATATTTATGCGATGGGAGCCACGCAGGATGCTGCTCACGTGTACTCCGAAGCGAGTGCCGAGAGCCAGCTCGCGGAGCGTCTTGCCTGCCCACAGCGAGTCGGTTGGTATATCGAAGTCGGAGATGTGTATGTCGCGGTCGAGGAGATGTCCCTCGAAGAGTGGGCGGCGGCGGCCGCTGACCTGTGCCTCGATGTCTCGCGAGCGCAGGTTCTGCACGAAGAGTCTCTCGAGCCTTATGCTGCGGTGTTTGAGCCGTCGTGACAGTGCCATGAGGAGTATGGCGACGAGGCTGAGGGTGATAATAAGCGCGTTCTGGAAGCGAGTGAGGTAGTTGCAGATGTAGAAGACGAAGCTTGCCGCCACGGCGACACGTGCCAGGACGGTGAAAGTGAGGGGAAGACGGTTGAGACGGCTCTCTGTCCACAGTGCCTTGAACTCCTCGCTATGGTTCTTCTTCATTACCATGGAGCGCAGGAAGGGCGAGATGAGCGCTACGGTGAGCACCCCCGTGATGCCGTTGGCCCACCAGTGCAGTTCCCATCCGGGCAGTAGCCGGCGCATGAATGGCAGGAAAGTGGTCAGCATGACTGCTGTGACAGCCGCCGAGAGTATGGAGTAGACAGTGACGTTCCACGCCATGGCACGCAGGAGCGTGCGCCAGTGGCCGGCCTCGGCGCGGGTGGCATGATGCATGGTGCCAAGGTGGTTGAGCCTGCGCATCCATCGGCGAGGCAGCCGCCGCTCGACATGTGTGTAGGCCGGCAGGGCGGCCTTCATCATATAGGGCGTGAGGAAAGTGGTGATGACGGAGACTGCCACGACAACGGGGTAAAGAAAATCGGAGATAACACCCAGGGTGAGGCCGAGCGAGGCTATGATGAAAGCGAACTCGCCAATCTGCGCCATGGAGAAGCCGCACTGCATGGCGGTCTTCAGCGGCTGGCCGCTAAGCATGAACCCCATGGTGCCGAAGAGTGCCTGCCCGAGGATGATGGCCACAACGAGCACCATGATGGGGAGTGCGTAGGAGACAAGGACATGAGGGTCGACGAGCATGCCCACGGAGACGAAGAAGACGGCGCCGAAGAGGTTCTTGACAGGGTCTACGACACGCGCTATCTTGTCGGCCTCGACAGTCTCGGCGAGGATGCTGCCCATGACGAATGCACCGAAGGCGGGGCTGAAGCCAACGGTGGCGGAGATAACGGCCATGGCGCAGCACAGCCCAAGCGCCACCACTACCATCGTCTCGCCGTTCATCAGACGGCGGGTACGGCGCAGGAATGGTGGTATGAGGAATATGCCCACGACAAACCATAGCACGAGGAAGAACACTATCTTGACAATGCTCCCTAGCATCATGCCGCCGTCGGGACTGGCGCCGCCCGCTATGGTGGAGAGCATCACCATCATGACAATGGCGAGGACATCCTCAAGGATGAGGACGCTCATTACGAGCCCGGCAAAGCGCTGTTGGCGCATGCCAAGGTCATCGAAGGCCTTGTAGATGATGGTGGTCGATGACATGGCGAGCATTCCGGCAAGGAACAGGCAGTCCATGCGGCTCCAGCCGAAGAGACTGCCCACGGCGGTGCCTGTAGCCATCATGCAGAAGATGATAGTGAGTGTTGCCACTATTGGGGCAAGCCCCATGCGGAGTATCTTCTTGAACGAGAAGTCGAGGCCGAGGGCGAAGAGAAGGAAGAGCACGCCGATGTCTGCCCATGTCTGTATGTCGGCCTTGTCGACCACTGACATGATATATGGCATGTGGGGGCTGACGAGGAAGCCGGCGACGATATATCCAAGCACTATTGGCTGGCGCAGCTTCTTGAACAGCAGCGTGACAAGACCTGCCACGACGAGTATCAGAGCCAGGTCTTGTATGAGGGCAGGGATATGGGACATGGTATGGGAGTGGCGGTGATGGCTTAATCGTTGAATTTACCCGTTATCTCGCATATCTTCACAATGACGGCGGAGGCCTTCTCCATGACCTGCACGCTCACAAATTCGTGGGGACCATGGAAGTTGACGCCCCCAGCGAAGATGTTGGGGCAGGGAAGGCCCATGAAGCTTAGCTGCGCGCCGTCGGTGCCGCCGCGTATGGGCTCCACCTTAGGCCTCACACCGGTCTGCTCCATTGCCTTGAGCACGATGTCGATGACGTGCATGTTGTCGTCTATCTTCTCCTTCATGTTATAGTATTGGTCATTGAGAGTCACGCTGACCGTACCCTCGCCGTATTTTGCGTTCATCCGGGTGGCGATGTCGGTAAAGAAGCGCTTGCGCTCCTCGAAGCGGCGTCGGTCGTGGTCGCGTATGATATAGCTCATCTTGGCCTCCTCGGTGCGTGTCTCCATGGAGAGCAGATGGTAGAAGCCCTCGTAGCCCTCGGTGGTCTCCGGGATGTCGGTGTCGGGGATATGGGAGTTGAACTCGCAGGCCAGACGGCTGGCGTTGAGCATCTTGCCCTTGGCGTAGCCGGTATGCACGCTGACACCCTTGATGAGAACCTTTGCCCCAGCGGCATTGAAGTTCTCGTACTCCAGGTCGCCAAGGTCGCCACCGTCAATGGTGTATGCCCACTGGCATCCGAACTTTGCCACATCGAAGTGGTGGGCTCCCATGCCTATCTCCTCGTCGGGGTTGAAGCCCATGCGTATGTCGCCATGCTCTATCTCGTTGTGGTCGCGCAGGTAGCACATGGCATCGACAATCTCCGCTATGCCAGCCTTATCGTCGGCTCCGAGCAGCGTGTGTCCGTCGGTGACGATGAGGTCCTCGCCGATATGGGCGTTGAGTTCCGGGAACTTCGAAGGAGAGGTGACGATGCCGGGAGAGAGCTCTATGTCGCCACCCTGGTATGCATTCACGATATGCGCGTTGACATCCTTGCCGCTGCAGTCGGGACTGGTGTCATAGTGTGAGATGAAGCCTATCGTGGGGAGCTTCTTCGTAGAGTTGGACTTCAACGTGGCATATATATAGCCCTTGTCATCCATCTCGACGTCTGAGAAGCCCTCGCGCTGCAGCTCGTCCCTGAGATATTGTGCGAAAACAAGTTGCTTGGCGGTGCTGGGCACCTGGTCTGATTCTTCGCTCGACTGTGTGTCGAACCGTGTGTAGTTTATAAATCTTTCTACTATATCCATAGTCGTTAATATTAGTATATTTTAGTTTCAGAAGAAGGTCTGAGGTCGAAGGTCTAAGGACTGAGGTCTGAGGTCTATCTCCTCTATCTTATCTATCTTATCTATCTTATCTCCTTCTCCTCTCCGAACATCCTTTGCCACTGCATGAAGCGCGTCACGCCGTCTTCACCGAATTTGCGAAGGCTTTTGATGGCTTGCTCGGCGGTCTTTTGCCTCTCTGGATGCGACTTGCTGAAGAATTTGTCGGCGTAGCAGATGAGTTGTTCCTCGATGGTCTCGGGGAGGAAATCCTCGTGGGGCAGGGGGAGGTCGCGCTCCACTATCTGCCTGCATGTGATGCCTGCTCCCGTGTGCCGCTCGCATACCCTTGCATGGCGGGGGAAGCCCTCGGTGCGCAGCCACTCGGCTCCTATGCGTCCGTGGCGGATGTAGGGCTCGGTGCCGTGGCAGTGGATGCCGGGAGCATCGCAGAGGCGGATGCCTATATCGTGGAGCATGGCTGCTTCAAGGACGAACTGGCGGTCGATGCCGAGCTCGGGATGTAACGAAACAATCTGTAGCGCAAATTGCGCTACAGATTGACTATGAGTGATGAGGAGCTGCCGCAGGGCATCGTCCTCGGGATAATATTTCTCTATCAGAGCCTGGTAGTTCATTCCTTGTTGTCGCGCTCTATGTAGGCGATGACGTCGCCCTTGTTGACCTTGGAACCCTGCTTGGCGTTTATCTCCACGAGCTTGCCGCCCAGTGCTGCCTGTACCTCTACGAACTCACCCCATGGTGCCTGGATGAAGCAGAAGCTGTCGCCCTCGGCGTAGGTCTTGCCGATGTATGGCTCGACGGCTGGTGCGCACTCGCCCTCGCCCTGGAACTCCCAGTATATCTGTCCCTTGACGGGAGCGACAATGGCATCGGCCTTGGCATGCTTGAACTCTGCGAGCTTCTCAGGTGAGAGCTGTGTGCCAAGCTTGGCATCCTTGGCTGCCTGAAGGTCGGCAAGGAAGTTCTTCTTGGCCTGACCGCTCTTGTAGTTGCGGTACTGCTCGGGGTGCATGGCCAGCTCAAAGAGTTCCTCGTCGTCCTGACCGTATTCCCATCCGTTCTCGTCCATTTCCTTGCGGAAGCTGTCGAGGGCGTTGTCGAGCAGGGTGTGTGGGTCTGCATCGGTGAACTCGCGTCCCTGCTTGGCGGCGAGGTCTATAAGTTCCTGGTCGATGGTGCCTGGTATCTTACCGCTCTTGCCGAGTATCATTCCCCACATGGAGTCGTCCATCATGACGAAACGGCCCTTGCCCTGCTCCATGGTGAGGAGGTTCATAAGGGCTATATTCTTCACATACTGTGAGAATGGCGTTACCAATGGAGGATAGCCTACGCGCGGCCATACGTACTCAACCTCGTTGAAGAGCTTCACGAGCATGTCGTCGGTAGACAGCTCCTCGTCGCCACGCTTGCGGCGGATGTTGTTGATGGTGCCCATGATGCCTCCAAGGTCGGCCATCATACTTCCCATCATTCCGCCCGGGAGTCCGCAGCCGAGGAGCAGAGAGGACATGACCTTGTTGCCGGGGTTGATGAAGTAACCGAGCCACTCGTCGATGAACTCCTGGGTGAGTGCGCGTGCCTTCATGTAGGCGTTCATATTTATCTCTGGTACCTCGAAGCCCTCGTTCTTGAGCATGCTGATGACGGAGATTACGTCCGGATGAACCTTGCCCCATGACAGTGGCTCGATGGCGGTGTCGATGATGTCGGCACCATTGTTGCACACCTCCAGGATGGATGCCATCGACAGACCGGGACCGGAGTGGCCGTGGTACTCGATGATAATCTCCGGGTGCTTCTCCTTTATGCGTTTGGTGAGCTGTCCCAGCAGGGCGGGCTGTCCGATGCCTGCCATGTCCTTGAGGCAGATCTCTTCTGCGCCAGCTTCTATGAGCTGGTCGGCAATGTTGTCGTAGTAGTCAAGGGTGTGTACGGGCGAGGTTGTGATGCAGAGCGTGCCCTGCGGAGTCATGCCTGCCTCCTTTGCCCACTTGATGGAGGGGATGATGTTCCTCACGTCGTTGAGACCGTCGAAGATGCGGGTGATGTTGGTTCCCTGTGCGTTCTTCACCTTGTACATAAGGGCGCGGACGTCATCGGGCACGGGGTACATTCTCAGGGCATTGAGACCGCGGTCGAGCATGTGGGTCTTGATGCCAACCTCGTTGAAAGGCTTGCAGAATGCCCTCACGGCATCGTTGGGGTTCTCGCCGGCAAGCAGGTTCACCTGCTCGAAGGCTCCACCATTGGTCTCTACGCGGGCAAAACATCCCATGTCTATTATTACGGGAGCGATGCGCTCCAACTGGTCCTTGCGTGGCTGGAACTTACCAGAGCTCTGCCACATGTCTCTGTAGACGAGACTGAATTGTATTTTCTTTTTCATAATCTTTTCCAAATTCGACCGCAAAATTACACAAATAAATCCAATTATTTAGCTGTCCCAATGATTTTTTGCGTTTTATTAAATCTGTTTTGCCGCAAACTTGCTCACAGAGTAGGATTTGTGCAAGAAGTGGTGGCGTTGTGGTTTGTCAGAGCATGTTTACGCCCATATGGATGCTGAAGTTATGGCAAGTTGTATTTTCTGACACTCAAACTTGTGTGGTTGTGTTTTTTTTCGTAAGTTTGCAGCTCGAATGGCTGAATATTAAAAATAAAAGTAATGTATATAGGGAAATTAATCATTGGTCTGGCCATGGCAGCCGTGACTTTCATGTCATGCGGTGACAGCAGACAGGTGAGTAAGGGACATCTCAATGACGAGCTGAAGCTGAAGGGAGATTTGACGGTGTACGGGCTGGCCTGCGAGGGCTGCTCTGACTCGGTGATAGTACTGTTGCCAAACGACGGCAGCGACCCTGTGAGGTATGACATCATAGATGCCATGCGAAGGGGGAGAGTGCTCGGCAAGCCAAAGGTTGGCGACTGGATGGGACTGGTCATCAATAGCGAAGACTCTACGGTGGCCGACATGGCGATAGACCTTGATGAGCTGAAGGGCACCTGGTGCTATATCGTCATGCCGAAGATGAGAGACTACGAGAATATGAGCAAGCGCATGCAGGAGCGCATGGAGCGCAATATGCCCGACTCGGTGAAGGCAACCTACATGATTCCTCGCGAATATGGCTTCTCGCTGAAACGGCAGTGGACGGCGGCCAGCGTGGGATATGTAAGGGAGCAAAGCTCACTGGCCGACGAGAGCCCCGTGGTATATCCACAGCTAAGCTATTTCACGGAATGGCATATCTGGAATGGAAAGCTCGTGATGACGAGCGGCAAGCCCGACCTGGAAAATATTGACAAGGAAGGATCGCTGAAACTTAAGGACGTCAGGCTCGACACCTGTGATATCGTATACTTGCGCGACGACTCGCTCGTCCTGGCATCTGACGGTGTGCAAAGAAGCTACTACAGACAGTCGCCCGAGAATTCAATTAATAAGAAGGCACAGGCGATGATTGAGAAACTGACCAAGGAGGCACTGCAGGCTACAACGGGAGAGTGATGAGGTCTAAGGGCTAAGGTCTGATGTCTGAGGTCAAAGGGTAATCTCACTAACTATTTATTTACATCACCAACCACTTCAAAAAAACACAAATGAACGATAAAAGAAAAGATGACGGGCTGAAAGCCCTCGGAGCGAAGACGCAATATCGAATGGACTATGCGCCGGACGTACTGGAGACATTTACAAACAAGCATCCGGAGAATGACTACTGGGTGAGATTCAACTGCCCGGAGTTCACATCGCTCTGTCCCATCACCGGACAGCCTGACTTTGCCGAGATACGCATCTCGTATATCCCTGATGTGAGAATGGTGGAGAGCAAGAGCCTGAAGCTATACCTGTTTAGCTTCCGTAACCATGGCGACTTCCATGAGGACTGCGTCAATATCATTATGAAGGACCTAATAAGGCTCATGGACCCTAAATATATAGAGGTGACGGGACTGTTCACCCCGCGCGGAGGAATAAGCATATATCCCTATGCCAACTATGGTCGTCCAGGCACCCGCTACGAGCAGCTCGCCATGGAGCGGTTCGCACGACATGAATAGCCGGACGGCAGTGATAGACGGGCAGCAGTGAAGAGTGTCTCATGGCTCTACCACCATCTGTAGTCTATGCCATCGTCGTAGGCGTCCATGCCCTCGTGAGCCTTCAGCCATCTGACAATCCTTGTTGTCGCAGGAAGAGCCACTACCTCGTAGGCGGTCTTCAGAAACACCTGCCAGAGCATGAGCTTCACAAGCTCTGACGCTGGTACGACACCGCCTAACGCAAGCGGAAAGAACAGCAAAGAGTCTATGCTCTCGCCGGCTACCGTGCTCAGTATGGCACGCAGGGAGAACCCTTTGCCTCTTGTTGCGATTTTCATCCTGCTCATAACGTAGGCGTTGGCGAAGGAGCCGCAGACGAAGGCTAAGAAAGAGGCTCCGGCAATGCGCGGAGCAAGGCCGAAAATGGCATGGAAACCTTCGTTGTTCGTCCAGTAGGGGGCACCGGGAATGGCATCGCACAGGGCACCGGTAAGGACGAAGAAGAAGTTCATGGCAAAACCGGTCCATATGAGCATGCGCGCTTTGCCATATCCCCAGACCTCGCACACGCAGTCGTTGATGATATACGACACGGGGAACACTAGCAGTCCTCCGGTGAGGCTTATGCCGGCAAGTGATATTTGCTTTGTCTCAAGAATGTTTGCCGTAATCAGGCAGACGCAGAAGAGCGTGCCGAAAAGCATGAACGTCACGCTCACAAGATTATTCCTTTTTTCCATTTTTCTTGTTTTTATAGAGGTTTACCAAGCACTCTTCGACCATGTTGGTCATTAGCGTTTTATGCGCTTTTAGCTAAAAGCGGTGCAAAGATACTAAAAATATCGTATTTTTATCGTATATTTGCAGAAAACATATATAAAGACTGATTTATGACTACATCTCGTCTCTTTTCGACTGTTTTTTCTATACTGGTGTGTCTAACCGCCCTTGCTCAGGAGGGTGCATGGACGGGCAAGCTTGATGTGCAGGGCATGAGCCTGCCATTGGTGTTCAACTTCAGTGCGGACGGCTGTACACTTGACTCTCCTGCACAGGGTGTCAAGGGTATTAAGGGCGAGAGGACGATAACTGAGGAGGGAAAGCTTAGGGTGATGGTGGCTGCCGTTGGCGTTACGTTCGAAGGCCTCATGGAGGGAGATTCTATCAAGGGACTGTTCCTGCAGGGAGGACTGTCGTTGCCGCTGACTCTCAGAAAGGGGATGATGCAAATGAGACGCCCACAGACTCCTGTATCGCCATTCCCATATACCACTGAGGAGGTGAGAGTGGCAAGTGGGAACATTGTGCTCAGCGGTACACTCACTCTG
This sequence comes from Prevotella sp. P3-122, assembly GCF_002251365.1. GTDB lineage: Bacteria > Bacteroidota > Bacteroidia > Bacteroidales > Bacteroidaceae > Prevotella. Next base: position 97,619 of record NZ_NPJH01000079.1, on the reverse strand, counting down.
CCACCGAACTGCAACTGCAATACTCCTGTGGTGGTGATGGTAACGGGTAGCGGACAGCAAAACCGTGACGAGGAGATATTTGGCCACCGGCCATTTGCCGTACTGGCTGATGCGCTTGCACGCCATGGGATAGCATCGCTGAGATATGATGACCGTGGGTATGGCAATGCGGCATTGGACTTCTCAAGTTTCACTACTGATGATTTCAAAGACGATGCGGAGGCTGTAATAAGGTATTTGCGCAACCGCTTCAGCAGGGTGGGGGTGATAGGGCATAGTGAGGGCGGCACCATTGCACTGATGATTGCCGCTGAGGGTAAGGCCGACTATGTGGTCACTATGGCTGCCATGGCGGTATCAGGACTGCAGACGCTGGTGAGCCAGCATCGTGCCAGCCTGGCACAGGCTTTCTTGCCTGTGACCGTCCTCGATGCCTATAGCAACGCACTCTCTGATGCCTTTGGCAAACTGGCCAACGGAGCTTGTGTCGAGGATATTGATGTGGGGAATGTGCCAGCTATGCTGCGGGAGCATTTTTCCAAGGTGTTGCGGCAGACGTCTTCGCCATATATGCGCCACCTGCTTACTATCGACGTGCGTCCGATATTGCCGAAGATCGTTTGCCCCGTACTGGCGATGGGTGGAAAAAAAGATACCCAGGTGGACTGCGAGGCTAATCTCTCGGCACTCCACGCTGGGCTTTCTGCTTGCAGGCATACCATTCTGCCTTTTGACGGGCTAAACCATCTCTTCCAGCATTGTACCACAGGCAATTATACTGAATATCAGCAGATTGAGGAGACAATGTCTGTGGAGGTGCTGGACAGGATATGCCTTTGGATAAATGATATCAGGTGATTATCAGCCAATCTCAATGTTGCGCGCAATCTTCTGCTCTTCCTTGACTATTTTTGGCAGTACGATAGTCAGCACGCCGTCAGCAACATTGGCACTTATCTTCTGTTTGTCCACGTCGTCAGGGAGGATAAGAGTCTGCTCGTATTTGGTGTAAGAGAACTCACGGCGCAGGTAGTGGACGTTCTCATCGTGCTTCTCGCCCTTGCGGTCCATCTTTATTACAAGGTCACCATCGGTGTTGATGTTCACGTCGAAATCCTCCTTGCGCATGCCAGGAGCGGCGAGCTCTACACGGTAGTCGGTCTTTGACTCCATCACGTTGATGGCTGGTGCGGTGGCATTGGCCTTAGGCATATAGTTGTTGTCAAAAAAGTCGTTGAAGACTTCTGGTAACCAAGCGTTTCTGTACATAGTTGTAATCTCCTATACTTTTAAAATGGTTAATGTTTTACTTTTACACTAATCGTAATCGCAACTAATGTACCAAAGACTTAGTGGGTGACAAAATGGCGTAACAAACAGACATTTTGACCGATGTTTTTTTTATATGAAATTTCCTACACTAACCTCATACACCTCTCTTGTTGGCTACGAACACGCCTGAGAGGATGAGGGCTGAGCCGAGGATGGCTATCCAGGTAGTAGGCTCGTGAAGCACGAGTGCGGAGCATACAACTGTGGAGATGGGGTTCAGGTATACATAGTTTGATACGCTTATGGCTCCCACTTTCTTGATGGCGAGGTTCCACAACACAAAGCAGGCAAAGGAGGCTATGAACCCAAGGAACAGCAGATTTCCCCATACTGCGGAAATAAGGAAACCTTCTGCGGGAAACTGCCAGGGCATGAAGGCAAAGAGTGGAAGGGCAGTGAGCAAGCCATAGAAGAATACCTTGCGCGAAACGAATACTGCACCGTAGCGGGTGGCAACAGACTTCATTAGCAGGCTGTAGACGGCCCAGCAGAGTGCTCCACAGAATGCCAGCAGGTCACCGGCGGGATTGAGCTTGAACACGAATTGCCCGTTGAAAATCACCATTGCCATTCCTGCTATGGCAAGCATGGAGCCGATGACAAGGCCGCGTGTGGCACGCATGCCCTTGATGAAGAGCAACCCAAGAAGTGTGGTGAAGAGTGGGGCCGTGCACACTATAAATGACACGTTGCTGACAAAGCTCAGTTTCACGGCCATGTTCTCGGCTACAAAATACAGCGAGCCGCCTGTGATGCCCAGTAGCATCATGATGGCCTCGTCACGAAGGCTGGAGGCCCACAGGCGGCGCGGAGAGATGGTCCATATGCAGAGGTAGGCTATGCCGAAGCGTATGACGAATATCTCGTGGACGGCAAGCCCATGCAGGAGCAGCACCTTTGAGTTGACGAAGGTTACGCCCCATACGAGTATTGTCGCTATGGCTAAGAGGTGGTATCTCCACATAATGGACTGTTGTGTGAGTTGTTGGGTGTCGTTATTCAGCCTCCTGCCTTGAGTCGACGTTGTCGCCAGGAGTAGGGCAGAGGACAGTCTCGAAATCGGTATAGCCGTTGTTGACAAGAATGTTGTACCACTGCAGCAGCTTCTTTATGTCGCTGTCGTGTACACGCTCCTGGTCGAAGTTGGGCAGAACCTCAGCGAAATAGTCGCGCAACTCCTTTGAGCTGCATTTCTTATAATTGATAGAGGCGGTCTTCGACTGCTCTTTCTCACCAAGACTCTTCAGTACCTTCCATAGTGGAATGTCTTCGGCGTCAGTGTACATGGCGATGTCGGCGAGGCTTGTGACGCGGTCTGTTGAGAATGCGGGCATACGTCGCTTGGCGTCATCGATAGTTTCTACGATGAGGTTCATCTTACCACGTGATACCAGTCGGTAAAGGCCGGGCTTGCCGGCGATAGACAGTATTGTTTCCATTTTCTTTCTCTGTTGTTTTTTGGTTTATTGGTTTGTATGTTATACAATATTAAGCTTCATGCAAATGTCCTCCACCTGTGCCTCCACGTCGTCACCTGTTCCGTTGCTGATGATGTAGTCACAGAGTCTTGCTACGGTCTCCTGTGGCATCTGGCAGCCTATCCACTGCAGGGCCTGTTCACGGCTTATGCCGTCGCGCGTCATGATGCGCTCAGTCCTCACTTCGTCGGGAGCTACCACACCAATGATGATGTCGAACGTTACACGCTGGTCGAAGTTGGCATCGAAGAGTATGGCACTCTCAAGCCACTGGCAGCCTGAGGATAGGTAGTCTGCGGCTACGGCAGGATGCACAATATGGTTGACGGCCTGCTTGTTGTCCTCACTTTCAAGGATAAACTGTGCCAACACAGACTTCTGCAAGACACCGTTGCTATATACTCCGTTGCCGACGAGCTGTGACAGCTCGCGTTGCAAGTCCTTGTCGGTGGCCATGAGCCTCTTTGCGGCTGCATCGCAGTCGTAGACGCCGAAGCCCCTTCTGCGCAGTATGTCACAGACGAAGCTCTTGCCGCTTCCTATGCCGCCTGTAATGGCAATATGGCTGGGGGATAGTGGTGGTGTCATTGCTGTTCTACCAGATAGTCAACAGTTGGTGTCTCTATGCGTGCGTTGTTTATGGTGCGTGGCGCGCTTTGCAGCTGAAGACTGCATTTGTCGCTTTTGCCGTCTGCCAATGCCTGGTAGTCTGCCACTACGACAAACTCCTCGGGAGCGCTCTTTATGTCGCGCACCATTCTGGCACCAGCATAGAAGATTACCCTAACCCGTTGCGGGAATGTGCGTAGTACGATGCCCTCGGGAACGTTTATTGGCGTTATCGGCACCTCGATGCTCTCCTCGGTGAGGATGTCGGTGAATATCTCCAGCTTTACCTTGTTGGGCACGCACTTCACGCCATAGATGCTGCTCATGCTTACTTCGGTGACGAGTGTGTCCTGAATGTTTGTAATCTTGAAAGTCTCAGTGGGCATTGCCTTAAGGCTGTCAAGGGTGTGCTTGTCAGAATAGATGGTCACCTTGTCGGGAACGACGTTCACCTTGGCTATGTAGTAGCTGGCTTTGGGCGTTAGCGTGCCGGCAAGCCGCACGGGGATGGTCTTCTGCTCGCCGTCATTGAACAGGAAGGCCGTATGGTCACACTTCAGCGATATCAGCGTTGTGGAGCCAAACAACTGTTGCTTTACGGCTTTGTTTATCTCAGACACAGGTACTTGCCCCTTGCCGGTGCTGTGGTTGGCAAAGGTGGCGAAAGGGAAGGACAGAGACCTTATCTTGTGACTGAAACCATAGGAGAGCAGCACAAATCCCTTGTCGCGCACGGTTATTTTGACGCTGTCGGGGAGGGGGGCCGTGATGATAGTGTTCTCGGGCACTCCGACGAGGCGCATCTCCACCTGCAGCTCTTTCTCGTAAGTCCCGTTTAGCGTCATCATAAGCCAGAAGACGCCGCTGAGGGCGAGGAAGAACAAAAAAATCAGAAACTCCTTGTTCACTACACTGAACACGAAGTCCCTGACATTGCGAAGTATGCGCCCAGCTGCCATTACGCTTTATTGCCTGTGGCGTCCTGCGCAGAGGCGAAGACAGCGCTTTTCTCTACTGTTATCACTGTGCCGTGGGCTATTTCCACGTCGATGGTGCCTGCAGCAAGGTCTACACGCTTCACGGTGCCGTGTATGCCACCGCCTACGAGCACCTTAGTTCCCTCTTGAAGTGAGTTCTGGAACTCTCGGATGCGCTTCTGTTGCTTCTGTTGCGGACGAATCATGAGGAAATACATGATGGCGAAGATGGCTATCATCATTATGAGCATTCCGCCCATACCGCCACCCTGTTGAGCAGCTGCCTGTGCAGCCAGTACAAGTGTTGTCATGTTTGTTTATTATTGTTGAATTATTGATTATCTGTTGTTTGCGGTCTCACGGGATTGGCGAGTGTCTTGAACATCTTTCCAGTCTCGGAAAGGTGCCGTGCTATGGCATCGAGCATGCCGTTGATGTATGCACCGCTACGTGGAGTGCTGTAGAGCTTTGCAAGCTCCACATACTCGTTTATGGTGACGCTCACGGGAATGTTGGGGAAGGTAAGCATCTCTGCGATGGCAATCTGCATTATTATCACGTCCATGTACGCCAGACGTGAGAAATCCCAGTTGCGGCTGGTCTCGCTCATGAAACGCTGGTACTGGTCGGCGTTGAGGATTGTTGCACGGAACAGCTTTATTGCAAAGTCCTTGTCTTCGGCATCCTTGTATTCCGGCAGGAGCTCCTGCTTTGCCTTGTTCTTTGGGTCGAAGCGCTTGATGGTTTTCAGCACGAAGGTGTCTACAACCTCCTTGTCGTCGTTCCAGTACAGGCTCTTCTCCTCGAGTAGGGCTTCCAGGTCGCTGTTGTCTTGTATCATCTGCCTGTATATCTTGCGCCATACCTCCCTGTCGGCCTCATAGTTGTCTTCCTCGGCAGACATATAGTCGGTATATATCTGGCTTTGCTCGATGAGGGCGCACATCTTACGTATGAACTCTATGTCGTCTGCCCAAGTAAGCTTTTTTGCCTCGTTGAAGTCTGCGAGCATCTTGTTCTCTTCAAGCTGTAGGGTAAATCTGTTGTCGATGAATTTTGTTGACGGGATATCTGTACCCTCTCGCTGGGCCCTTTGTGTGGCGATTTCCACACGCCGCCTTTCCTCCTTGCTTATGGCCAGAATAAGGTCGAGAAGGTAATTATACAGGTCGTATGCCTTCGACAAGCTGAAAAGCAGCTCTTTTTCAGCATTGTCCATGTTCTTGTTGCCGTTCTGATAGTATGCGTAGGTTAACTGGACTATCTTTATTCTAATCAATTCCCTATTAATCATTACTCTACCTATATATTATATATTGTGTACAGTGTTAAGTTGTAAATGGAGTTTTATCCATACATTGTTTTGCAAAATTAGGCAAAAAAAACTTTTCCCGCAAGAAAACCATATGGAAAAGTGGCTCTTTTATGGTTTTTTATGCGAGAAAGAACAAATTTTCGGCCAAGATGTTTTGATTTTGGAGATTTATTCGTAACTTTGCACCCACTTTTTTAAGACGCTAAGCGCATCTCTGTGTGATGGCGAATTAATATCAACAATTTTAATTTATAGTAACACAACTCATGAAAGAGATTAACGTAACAGGTCAGAAGCGTACAGACCTTGGCAAGAAAGCTTCTAAGCTCCTCCGCAAGGAGGGATTGGTTCCATGCAACCTCTATGGCGAGCAGAAGGACGAGAACGGCAAGCCCGTAGCAATGTCATTCGCAGTTCCTATGACTGAGCTCCGCAAGGTTGTCTACACTCCCCACATCTATGTCATCAACCTTATCATCGACGGCGAGTCTCATACCGCTGTAATGAAGGAGCTGCAGTTCCACCCGGTAACAGACGCTCTGCTTCACGTAGACTTCTATGAGGTTAACGACCAGAAGCCGCTCACTATCGGTATTCCTGTCAAGCTCGTTGGTTTGGCACAGGGTGTACGCGACGGTGGACGCATGAACCTCTCTATCCGCAAGATTAACGTTACAGCTCCTTATCAGCAGATCCCTGAGCATCTCGATGTAGACGTTACTGCTCTGAAGATTGGCAAGAGCATCAAGGTTGGCGAACTCAGCTTCGAGGGTCTTGAGATTGCTACTCCTAAGGAGGTTATCGTTTGCTCTATCAAGATGACACGTGCCGCACAGCAGGCTGCTGCTGCCGCCGCTGCCGCTGAGGGCAAGTAAATTGGAGACTAACTATTCTGTATGATAATCGGGCGGACATCTGTGGTGTCCGCCTTTTATTTTTTTTCAGTCAATAATTCATTTCATCCGACCATATTTCAAATGGACAAATATCTGATATGCGGGCTGGGCAATCCCGGTGACGAGTATGCACGCACACGCCACAATACTGGTTTCATGGTTCTCGACGCTTTCGCCAAGGAAATGGGAACTACATTTCAGGACAAGCGCTACGGCTTTGTGGCCGAGACATCCATCAAGGGGCGAAAGGTGTTCCTGCTGAAGCCTACTACTTTCATGAACCTCAGCGGCAATGCCGTGAGATACTGGCTCAATAAGGAGAACATAGACCAGAAGAGGCTGCTCGTCATCTCTGACGATGTGGCCCTGCCGCTTGGAGCCTTCCGCCTGAAGGCCAACGGCAGCAATGGCGGACACAACGGCCTGGGACATATACAGCAGCTCATAGGACAGGACTATCCGAGACTGCGCATGGGTATAGGCAACGACTATCCTAAGGGAGCACAGATAGACTGGGTACTCGGACAGTATTCCGAGGATGACATGAAGCAGCTACAGCCAAGCATAGACATCGCTGTCAACATCATAAAAAGTTTCGTACTGGCAGGCATGGACATCACCATGAACCAGTTCAACAAACTCGGAAAAAAATAACGGAACACTATGGCTGATACCGCAAGAATAGACAAATGGCTATGGGCGGCGCGCATCTTCAAGACGCGCTCCATAGCTTCTGACGCCTGCAAGAACGGTAGGGTGACGATAGGTGGGGTGGACATGAAGCCATCACGCACCATAAAGGTGGGAGACGTTATTAACGTGAAGAAGCCGCCGATAACCTATTCGTTCAAGGTCTTGAAGACCATAGAGCAGAGGGTAGGGGCGAAGCTGCTGCCCGAGATATACGAGAATGTCACAGACCCAAAGCAGTACGAACTGCTGGAGATGAGCCGCATAAGCGGCTTCGTTGACAGGGCAAGGGGTACGGGAAGGCCCACGAAGAAGGAACGCCGGGCACTTGATGCGTTTGTCGAACCAGAGTTTTTCGACTACGACTTCGACTCAGATTTTGATTTTGACGAGGAATAGGTTTTGTAGGTTATTGTAGGTTTTGTAGGTAATTTCACCTAACAACCTTAAAACCTCATAACCTCAAAACCGTTTTGCCCCCTCCCTCTTGGGGAGGGGATGGGGGTGAGGCTTTATATTTTTACAAATATCCTCTTCCTCCATAGCCACAGCCCCATTGCGGCATGAAGGGCTACGAAGGCGATGCTGTAGATGAGGGATGCCCAGTAGCCGTTTCCTATTATGGTTCGTATGGCTGTGTATGCACCATCTTTAATACCGAAACTGCCGAAGGCTATTCCAAGAATCTCACTCGCCACATACAGGAACAGCGGGTTGGTGCCAAAAGCTACTGACAGTGTAATCACGGAGTTTGCGGTCTTGTTCTGCTTTCCGTCGGGCGTCATGTCGACGAGACGTACTATGATGCCGAGAGCCATCATTGCCATGCCGCATGTGGCCAGTACGTAGCTCGGACTCCATATGCGCTTGTTCAGCGGCAGTCCGAACGATAGCAGCCATCCGGCAAACCCTATCGCCGCTCCTGCGGCAAGCAGCCATAAAGCCTTGTCGGCATGGTTGCTCAGCTTGCTGTTTGTCGAGATATAACGTGCGCAACTGAAACCTATCAGGGTATGGGCAATAGCAGAGATAGTACTTACAAGTCCTTCCGGGTCAACGGGACTTTTCGTATACAGATGGTTGCTGCCTATAAGGTTGTTGTCGGCTATGGAGAGCCAGTTTGCCTGTGCGTCCTGCGCATATCCGTTGCCTATGATTAGTATGGCGGCATATACGGCGAGCAGAGCCACAGTGAGTAAGTTCATACTGCGGTGGGGAAGGGCGATGGCCAGCAGGGCAGCTGCACAATAGCATATTGCCAGACGCTGCATCACGCCCCATACCCTAAGGTGTTCTAAGTCAAGCGGAGAGCCGGAGCATGCCATGTCGAACCAGTTTATGGCAAGGCCGATGACGAAGAGCAACAGCGTGCGCCTCAAGATTTTCAGTCCTGTCTGTGCCGACCATCTGAATTCTGTTTTCCTAAGGCTCAGGAAGATGGAGAACCCCATTATGAAGAGGAAGAAGGGAAACACGAGGTCGCAGGGTGTCATGCCGTCCCATTTCGAGTGCTTCAGCGTAGAGAATATCTCCTTTCCAGCCCCGTTGTTTACGAGTATCATGAACATCACAGTCATACCCCTAAGGATGTCTACGGCAAGCAGACGGGAGCCCTTTTGTCTACAGCCTCCCTGCCCAGAAGTGGAGCCCCCCTGCCCCCCGGTGGGGGGTGTAAGGATTGGACTGGTGTGCTTTGTATTTTTGTTCATTTTGATTTCTATTAATAATGATAGCAGTTTTCTCTATATGCCATTAAATTCTTCACCCTTCACTCTTCATTCTTCACTTTTTTCACTCTTCACTAAAAAACTCAGCAGCTTTTCTTGCCATGTCAACTGGGTCGCCTTCCGGTGATGACGAATAAGAATTATGCTTCAGAGTCCACGGCTCCTCTATTGCATACCAGTCGATGACGGGACCGTGCGGCAATGCCATAGAGAACAGTTCGTCGGAGGTCTTGTTGGAGTTTGCGCCACCTCCCACGGCCTCGTAGTTGGGCTTGGTGTCGTCGGCCATCTGTCTGTCGAGGGCATCGAAGTATATCTTCCACCTATTATAATAGAAGTCCTTCAGCAGCCCCTGCCATTCCTTGTTGGCATAGTCGCGCAGTCCGCCCTTGTCGGCACACACTCTGTTGCCCCATGTCGTTATTTGTACCCTTGCGTTCCATTCGTACAGGTCTTTCTCCTGTGGTGTCGTTCCCAGCGCCCTTGCCATCTCCGTCCAGTTGCCGAGGCGGAATTCCCTGCGTGTGCCCAGCAGCTCGTCCTGCATGAGGAGCATCCTCAGGAAGCGTTCTGCATCCCTTTTGAAGTCCTTGCGTGCAAATGCGTTGTAGTCGGCAATGGTCTTCAGGTACTGCCTGCGGCCCTGGTCGGCGAGAGCCTGCCTGGTTATGTCCACCAGGTCGTGCAGGTAGTTGTCGTTGTCTCTCATCCTGTCCGCTGCCGCCAGCATCTTCTCAGCAGCCTTGCGGGTGTCTTCCGGGTCGTAGTAGTTTCTCATCTTCGACCAGCTCTTCACCTGGAAATTGTTCAGTCCCGGCCTGCCGCAGAAGATGCTCTCGTGAGGCCCCTGCTGGTTGTTGCCAAGCGGACAGTTGTATATAGAGGAGGCGAGCAGCATCCATGCCTCTTCGATATCCTTGTCGTATTTGCCATACCGTGCCACGATATATTTCCTCACCCATTCCTCCTTTGTCGGTACCTCGCTGAGCCATGGCAGCTCGCTCATAAGCTCGAACATCACGGGGTTGTTCTCCGTTCCCTCCATTGTGAAGCCTGTTCCAGTCATGGTCTTTGTCCAGTCACTACCGTTTCGTGCCAGGCGGTAGTTGCCGAGCAGCTGGTCCATGCGCCCGTGCAGTCCCACATTGCCGCCGAAGTTCTCCAGCATGCAGAACATCCACGAGTGTCCCTCGTATCCTTTGTCGCGTTTCCATACCGATGGTATGCCGAACATGGGACGGCACTCAGAGAAGAGGTCGAGTATCACGATATCTCCGTTTCTGAGGTCTGCCATCATCTGCGGGCGTGGGTTCTCCGTCCATCCCTGCACCACCCATTTCGCCTGGTCGTTGGTGCGCTTCATGGCCTCCATCACCGCCTTTCCGGCCTTGGCGTAGTCTGTTGTCGCATCATCGTTGCTCTCGTGGAACGGGTCCATGGAGTAGTATTTTGACTTGCCGTAGAGCTTTGTCAGCTCAGCATAGTATGAGTCGGCAATTTCTGCAAACCGCTTGTCGGTGGGCATGAGGTTTGCCGGACGTACATATCCGTTCCATGTGCCTCCGTCCGTGACATCGAGTCCCATCTTCTGCCTTGCGTCGTGTGGCATCATTCCGCTGTAGCCTGGCAGTACGGGCTCCATGCCGAGCAGCCTCATACGCTTCAGGATGTTTTTCTGCAGGGCTTCCTGCTGGCTGTACCATGACAGTGGCAACGGGCCGCCCCAGCCTTCGAGATTGTTCATCTCCCACCATGCGAGGAATGCCGGACCGGCAATGAACTGTCCCACCTCCTCTTCCGTATATCCCATTTTCAGGAGCATGTTCCTCCACACACATTCCGTTCCGACAATGGCCAGCGGCATGTTCACCCCGTGCAGGGCCAGCCAGTCTATCTCCTCCTGCCAGCGTTGCCAGTCCCAGAACGCCATGGAGTAGGAGAAGGTGCAATAGTTGAAGCTGTATCTCATCCTCAGGTCGGTCTCGTGACGTTCTTTCTTCTTTACGACGGGCAGTTTGGCAGGCAGTGCGGCCTGCATGTTGCCCCATGTCAGGTGTATGCCGCAATGGTATTTCAGATACCAGTTTATGCCCGTTGCGATGTTCACCCACGAGTTGCCGCGGACAACGACCTTGCTCCCAGCCTGGTCTATCTCGAAGAAGTCGGTGGGTGACTTGCGCAGTTCTATCTTGAATTTCCTCGATGCCCCCTTGTCAATACGCTCAAGCAGGTCATCGATGGGAGTTGCGTTGGCAACAACGGCTATCATGCATAACAAAGCTGTCAGAAAGTGTCTCATATAGCGGTAGTGTTTATAGGTTTTGTAATATTTGTCTGTTATGCTTGCAAAGTTACAAAACATATGGGATAAAAGCAAATTGACAATTGGGTTTTTGTATTTTATGTCATGTCAGAACTTTTGTTTTCTTGTTGTTCTTGCATCCCTGCATTGCCAAGCATAGAACATACATTGGATGCGCAGAGGGTGTAAAGGTCTCGCAAGGGTATATATATCTTTGCGACCTTTGCGGCCTGGCGATAAATATACCACGCAATAAACATATGCGGGAAAGAACTCTCGCAAAGTCGCAAAGAGCGCAGAGAAAATGTACGTTCATAATACTTCTGATATAAGCGGCATGCTCACGATGCACTGGTAGAGAAACTCAAGGTTCATCAGAAATATGGAGTGACGCATTATAATATATTATTCCTGAAGTATATTATTAAATGAAGTGGGTGAAACCGTTTGCCAAAGGATATGAATACGTTTGCAACCCTGATAAGGTTAATAACCTTACGGCCTTAAGGTTATTAACCTTGCAGGCGTAAGGTTATTAACCTTATCGGCAATGATATATATATGCATCGACCACGCAACAATATATTGTCACTCGAGATATAGCATGAACCGCAAATATGAATACGTCACAGACAAGATTTATAACCTTATCGGCAATGAAGGTAACAAATACAGACCACACTGCTTAAATGATAATCACTCGAAATGTCGGATGAACCAAACTCAAGGCCATGGCGGTAATACGGAGGACAGAACATACTCAAATTTGTCCAAAACGAAAATTATTCTGTCAAAAGCGGTGGTATTCTCTGATTTCTGTGTATCTTTGCATTATCTTAATATATATATATATGAGTGCGTTAAGTGTATTATATCTTGTCCTTCCCCTCCCTCTTGCCTTTATCCTTCATGACACAGAAGAGGCTATAGTGCAGCATCGCTGGATGCAGAAACACAAAGATGCTCTGGCAGGAAGATTTCCTGGGATGAAGTCCGTGATAGACTATCTATGCGGTATCAGTACAAAGTCATTTGTCATTGCCGCTCTTGAAGAACTTGTGGTTCTTCTCTTAGCCACCTGCTACGTGCTTGTTCAGGGAGAATACAGCTTCCAAATATGGGCTGCCCTGTTCATGGCTTTTTCTTTCCATCTGGTGGTTCATGTCTTGCAGGCTGTCATGGTGAAAGGATATGTGCCTGGTGTGGTTTCTTCCCTGCTTCTGATACCCTATGCATATGTAGGGTTGCAGGGTATTTGGTATGCCATGAGCGGCATGGAAATGGTAATATGCGGAGTTGTGGGAATCATATTTATGGCAGCCAACCTTTTGTTCGCCCATCGTATTGCAGGGATGGTGATACGTTCGCGACATTAATGAGCCAGGATTTAAAAGGTTTGTCATATAGTTGGACGCCACATGACAATGTGCCTCTGTGTGCAGCCTGCGGAATATTCAGATATAATGGATGAATAAGAGAAGGATTAACAGAATGACTTTTAAAATGAAAAAGATACTGTTTCTACATGGCTTCTTTGCCACAGGCAGCTGTCCGATGGCGATGGCACTTAGGGAGGCTTTTGACGGGCAGGCTGTTGTGCTGACGCCCGACTTGCCTCTTCATCCAAAAGAGGCGTTGAGATACATTCGCACACTAATCAGCCAGGAGAAGCCCGACCTGCTCATCGGCAACAGCTGCGGCTCGTTCCTGGCACAGCTGCTGGCTCCTGACGTTGGTGTCCCAGCACTACTCGGAAATCCATATTTCATGATGACAGACTTCCTCAGACAACGCATGGGAGAGCACCAATATAAGGCGCCGCGCAAGGATGGCAACCAACGGCTTGTCATTGACGAAGCGTTAATAGAAGAGTTTGCAGAGCTCGAAGCCTCACAGTTTGACAATTGCAGTCCTGTTTCTGAAAAACGGGTGTGGGGACTCTTTGGCGAGCAAGACACCCTGGCACATTTCGAGCCCTTGTTCTTGCAACACTATGCCGTCAGTCATCACTTTCCCGGGGGACATACGCCCACGGAACTGGAAGTGAAGTCATGGTATGCTCCATTGGCACGGAAGATGCTCGACGAGTTTTCTTCGCCCACAACAGTACGCTCGAAACCTACAAGCCAGAATATAGAGACGATTATCTGGAGGGAAACACACGCCTGAAAGCGTCCATCGCCATCTATCGGTCGCTTGGCTTTGTGGAAATACCCCTGCAGGGCAATGCCTACGAGCGTTGTGACATCCTTATGGAGTATAAAAAATAATATATAATAAGGTGTAATGAGTACGAGCATCAGGATAGACAAAAACGCAATAGAAACAGCATACAGTTTCTTTCACCAAAAGGAACGTGTGTATGCACATTCCAACATGGAATGGCAAAAAGACGACATTGAATATGCTATATCCTCTTACGTACAGGATATGGATAAAACATTGTATGGTCTGTTGTCTGATGGACACGATGACTTTTTGGTTAACCACCGCCGCTTCCACGATGACATTTTGTCTGCCATTGAGGTAATGGAAAATTTGTTGAATCAATAAAACATATAGTTATGGAATATCTGCCACAAGACCCGCACATACTTGTGTCGAGCATTAATATGCTTCTGAGGGATGAGGAATACGACTCGCTTGAATCTCTCTGCTGTGCCTTTGGGCGCGACCCACAGGAAATAAAACAATATCTCAAGGACTACGGCTATGTATATAGCGAGGCGCAAAAACAAATGCGACCGGTAGGCTATGATGAATAGACTGAAGAGGTGTTAGCAGAAGTGAAAAACAGACAAGTTTTGTGCGTCTGTTATCACCCTGTTGCTATAGTTAAACACATCATAAGAATATGGAAAGAACGAAGATGACTGTCATTACCGTCACCATGCTGACGCTTCTTGTAGCATGTATGGGCAAAGACAATGGCAAACGCCAAGAGAACATTGGACAAAATCAAAAGATTATGACACTGGACATAGGCAATTTCAAATGGACGCGACAGCCGGAGAGTTGCGTCATTAAGGGTGATACCATAGAGGTAGTCACCAAACCGGGCACAGATCTCTGGCAACGTACCTATTATCATTTCAGAAACGACAACGCCCCTGTTTTCCAGATGGAGACAGAGGAGAAGTTTTTCAGTTTTGTGGTAAAGACTGATTTCACGGAAAGCCATCATCGTTTTGACCAATGTGGCATCGTACTTTACCTCGATAGCGACAACTGGCTTAAGGGCAGTGTGGAGTACGAAAATGAGGAGTTCCAGCATCTGGGAAGTGTGGTGACCAACAATGGTTTTTCTGATTGGGCTACAACGGCTATCCCTGCTAATGTCAAAACGATGTGGTATAGACTTTCCCGTAGAGAGGACGATTATTGCATCGAGTGCTCGCACGACGGGGTTTATTTCACGCAGATGCGTGTATGCCACATGCATAAGGGCGGAGGAAAGATACAATTTGGCATATACGCCTGTTCTCCGGAACAGTCGTCTTTCAAGGCGATTTTTACTGATATGAAACTGACAGAATGTGCCTGGAAAGCCCACGATGGGCAGCAGCCGGACTGAAGACAGTAAACTATATATTATCCGAACATACAGCGGGACACGAATGCTTGAAGCGATGTTTGGAATAAATATCAATAATACTGCAAATATACTAATTCAACTTTCGCAAGTAAAGGAAGGCAAGAAAGAAGTTATGATGGGGAGTTATGATGGGGAGTTATGATAAGCCAATACCCTTTCAGGGGTGAAACATTTGGCTCCTTTTCGCTCGGCTCTGCCGCTCGCCTAAGCGAGTTTCGGCTCTGCCGCTCTCCTAAGAGAGAACTTCCTATCGCTCGGCTTTTCCGCTCTCTGACCCTAGGACGGTTGACACTGCCAAGTGCATCTCCTGCATGAGATGTGTGTCTGTATGCCCAACGGGGGCAAGAAGAATCGGAGTGGTGATGAACTTCCTGGCTACACAAGGTCTGAAAAAAGTCTGTGCCACAAGAAAGGAAAACGAGCTTTACCTCTAAGACTCTCATTAGGAATATGCGTCAGTGCCCACTCTGATATGCAAAACATATATTATTGTGTAACTTTGCAGTTGGAGGGGCATGGAGCAAAAATGACAACTAACAAAAAGTGATATTATGACAAGATTTGAAGAACTGGTGCAGAAGCGCCGCAGTCACAGGACTTTTACACAGGAGATGATAGACGCGGAGGATGTGAAGACTATCCTCCGGGCTGCCCTGATGTCGCCAACGTCTAAAGGCAACCGCTCGTGGCAGTTTGTTGTGGTAGACGACAAGCTTCTGATAGAGAAACTCTCCGATGCAAAGGACATGGGAGGGCAGTTCCTGAAGAACGCCCCATTGGCAATAGTCGTGCTGGGCAATCCGTCGGTGAACGACTGCTGGGTGGAGGACTGTTCCATCGCTGCTGTATCCATGCAGTATCAGGCTGAGCAGCTGGGACTCGGCTCATGCTGGGCACAGATGAGAAACCGGGGACTGTCTGACGGTACATCGGCAGACGAGGTCATAAGAGGAATACTCGATATACCTGAGGAGCTGTCCGTGCTCTGCGTCATTGGAGTGGGGCATAAGGCGTCTGAGCGGAAACTGCAGGACGAAGAGGCTCTAAGGTGGGAGAACGTTCACGTGAACGTATTCTGACATAACAACTGGAGACGATGAGGATAATACTGATAGGTGCGGGCAACCTTATGACCAGCCTTGCACCCGCTCTGCGCAAGGCAGGACATGACATATTGCAGGTGTACAGCCGGACGGAACACTCGGCAACTGTTCTTGCAGCAGCCGTTGGCTGCGAGGCGGTGACAGAAGTCGCATACGTTAGAGACGATGCCGATGTATATATATTCTCCGTGAGCGACAGGGTACTCGGAGAGTTGACAGACAGGGTGTGTGGGGGCAGGAGTGGAAAGCTCTTCCTGCATACTGCCGGCAGCATTCCCATGGATGTGTTCCGCGGAAAGGCCGTGCGCTATGGTGTGCTCTATCCCATGCAGACGTTCTCGAGGACCAAGGTGGTGGACTTCTGCGACATACCATGCTTCGTGGAAGGCTGCGATGCAGCCACGGAGGCAGAGATACAAGCGTTGGCTGCAAGCCTCTCCTCACGTGTGTATGTCCTCAGTTCCGATGCCCGACGCTACCTGCATCTTTCCGCAGTCTTTGCCTGCAACTTCGTCAACCGCTGCTATGCCCTTTCGGCCTCGCTGCTTGAGCGTCATGGCATACCGTTCGACGTTATGTTGCCGCTCATTGACGAGACAGCACGCAAGGTGCATGTCATGCCGCCAGCCGAGGCACAGACTGGCCCGGCAGTGAGATACGACCGCAACGTCATCGATGCCCAGATGTCACTACTGACCGAAGACCCCGAATTGCAGGAAATATACAGGCTGATGAGTGAGAGCATACACAAGGGCAGCCACCGCTGAGGCCTTACAGCAAAAAGCCATTTATCAGGCAGGTTGCCCTTACGAACACGTATCAAAGGTGCATTGATTCATTTATCAGCAACCAATAATTAATTAGGGTGGTTGTAGTTGGTAGAATGTCTATGGTTTGTTGAGTGTCTCTTCCCATACCTCAGCAAGCCTTTTGATGCTTGGCAGTACGACGTGTGCACCGCAGTCGGAGAGTACTGAGTCGGGTAGGGGACCGCTGTTCACGGCTATGGTGAGGCATCCTGCCGCTACGCCAGCCTTGACACCGAGTGGTGCATTCTCTACGACAATGCACTCGTGAGGCTCCGCATCTGTTTTAGCAGCTCCCATGAGGTATGGGTCAGGAGCGGGCTTGCCATGTGTGACATCGTATGCCGTGACAATGCGCCCGGCAGTTATGAAGTTGCCGAAGTCGGTGAGCAGACGGTTAATGAGAGGACGTTGTCCGCTGCCCGTTACTATTCCTATTGTCAGTCCGCTTTGCCGTATGAGGGTCATAAGGCGTATTACTCCGTCGAAGATGGGAGCCTCGGGCATGCTGTGGAAAATTGCTGTCTTCACATCGTACATCTGCTGCGCCTCTTCGTCGCTTATGTCTTTGTGTAGCTGCATGCTGGCAAATTTCTTGATGGTGTCTATGCCTCGTGCTCCCTCGGTGGCGTAGGCATCCTCGGCAGTCATATTAATGCCGAACTGTGCCATGGACTTCTGCCATGCTATGGCATGGTTGGGCATGCTGTCGTAGAGCACGCCGTCCATATCAAAGAGAACAGCCTTGGGACGGAATGTCCCAAGGCCGTGGTTATCTATAAAGCTTTTAATCTGCTCGTTGAACATACAATATAGTATTACTTCTCGTTGGCAAGACGCTCTTTGATGGCCTTGCTCTCAGCCTCGTAGCCTGGCTTGTCGAGCAGGGCGAACATGTTTTTCTTGTAAGCCTCTACTCCAGGCTGGTTGAATGGGTTTACGCCCAGTACGTTGCCGCTGATGCCGCAGCCGATTTCGAAGAAGTAGATGAGCTCTCCGAGGTAGAACTCGTTG
Source organism: Prevotella sp. P3-122 (assembly GCF_002251365.1). Classification (GTDB taxonomy): domain Bacteria; phylum Bacteroidota; class Bacteroidia; order Bacteroidales; family Bacteroidaceae; genus Prevotella. Next base: position 79,775 of record NZ_NPJH01000079.1, on the reverse strand, counting down.
AGTTCGGGCATAGAGATGCGGATGTTTGGCACACCACCGTCCACGTGTGCCAGGCGTGTGCCCAGCTCTGCCATCTTGTTTACGTCGTCAACACGCTTGCCAGCGAGGAAGTTCAGTCCGTCGAGGTTCTCCTCATCGTGTGGGAAGAGCAGCGTGTGGTTGGGAGCCTCTACGCTTATCACGGTCTCGAAGATGGTGCGCTCGCCTTCCTGAATCCACTGTCCCATAGAGTGCAGGTCAGTGGTGAAGTCGCATGATGCAGGGAAGATGCCCTTGCCGTCCTTGCCCTCGCTCTCGCCGTAGAGCTGCTTCCACCACTCGCTCATGAAGTGGAGCTTCGGCTGGTAGTTGACCATAATCTCAATCTTCTTGCCGGCCTCTGCATACAGTGCGTTGCGCACGGCGGCATACTGTGCGGCGATGTTCTCTGCAAACGGTACGTCCTTGCCGCAAGCCTTCTCCATGGTCTGTGCGCCCTCTACGAGCTTGGCTATGTCGAAGCCTGCGCAGGCAATAGGCAGCAGGCCTACGGGAGTGAGTACGGAGAAGCGTCCGCCTACGTTGTCGGGGATGATGAATGATGTGTAGCCTTCCTTGTCAGCGCATGTGCGTGCGGCACCCTTCTTTGCATCCGTAATGGCTACAATGACCTTCTTGGCCTCTTCCTTGCCACGCTGCTCCTCGCATTGTTTCTTGAGAAGACGGAAGGTGAGAGCGGTCTCGGTGGTGGTTCCTGACTTGGAGATGTTGATTACACCGAACTTCTTATCCTTGAGATATGTCGTAAGCTCTGATAGATAGTCCTCGCCGATGTTGTTTCCTGCGAAGAGGATAGTGGGATTCTTCTTATCGCCAACGAGCCATGCGAACGAGTTGCTCAAAGCCTCGATGACGGCGCGTGCGCCAAGGTAGCTGCCGCCGATACCAGCCACAACGACAACTTCACAGTTCTGACGCAGAACGTCGGCGCAGTCCTGTATCTGCTTTACGAAGTCAGCAGAGATTGATGTCGGCAGATGCAGCCATCCGAGGAAGTCGTTGCCTGGGCATGTGCCGTTTTCCAAGGCCTCCTGAGCGGCCTTTACCTGAGGCTCAAGAGCCTCTACTGCACCAGCTTTGAGGAACTGGGCAGCTTTGCTTGTGTCAAGTGTTATGTTTCCCATTTTTTGTTTATGATTGATAATTGTTTTTCTTGTTATGTGTCGGTAGTGTCTGGGGCTACCTGAAGGAGTCTGTGAGCAGCTTTATTTCAATCTGTGGATTTATGCGCTCGTAGAGGATGTTGTAGACTGCGTCGAGGATAGGCATGTTGACGTGCATGTGGCGGTTGATCTCCTTCATGCATTTCGTTCCGAAGTAGCCTTCGGCAATCATCTCCATCTCTATCTGTGCGCTCTTCACGGAGTAGCCCTTGCCTATCATGGTTCCGAAGGTGCGGTTGCGGCTGAAGTTGGAATATCCCGTTACGAGCAGGTCGCCCAGGTATACCGAGTCGTAGACATTACGCTCCATAGGGTGAATGGCAGTGAGGAAGCGGTTCATCTCCTGCACGGCATTCGACATGAGGACGGCCTGGAAGTTGTCGCCGTATTTCAGTCCGCCGCAGATGCCTGCGGCAATGGCATATACGTTTTTCAGTACCGACGAGTATTCTATGCCGATGACATCGCATGAAGTCTTGGTCTTGATGAAGTCAGACGAGAGTACCTCTGTGAATGCTTTTGCCTTGTCAATGTCGGCACATCCAACTGTAAGGTATGACAACCGTTCGAGTGCTACCTCTTCCGCATGCGATGGTCCGCCTATGCATGCGAGGTTCTCGTATGGTACGTCATAGACGTGGTGGAAATATTCCGAGCATGCAAGATTCTCATCTGGCACTATACCCTTGATAGCGGTAAGTACAAATTTGTCCCTAATGCGTGTCTTGAGCTTGCGCAGGTGATTTTTCAGATATGGCGAGGGTGTTACGAACACCAAGGTATCGTAAGCCTCGACAATCTTGTTGAGGTCGGAGGAGAAGAATATCTCGTCGACATTGAAGTGTGCTCCAACAAGATACGCAGGGTTATGGCCCAGTCTCTTGAAATCCTCTATGCGGTCATCGCGCCGCATATACCATCCTATGTGGTGTGTATGTTCCACCACAATCTTTGCAATGGCGGTAGCCCAGCTTCCTCCACCGATGATGGCTATTTTCCCACAGTCGAACATGAGTGTGTGCGTTATGGTTTACGGCTGCTTATTTAGCGGCTTTCTCTATCCAGGTGCCTATCTCTTCGAGTGTTGGCTTCTCGTAACCGAGTTTGTATTTCTTGTTTATTTCGAGAAGCTTCTGCTGCAGTCCTTGTGGCTTTTCCTCGACAATGTCAGCGATGAGATTGTAGCCGACCTTGCGCAGAACATATGCCCACTCCTCAGCCACACCTATCTCTCCCCATTCTGCAATGGTGCTCTGTGGCATCTTCTTCTCTGGCTTCATCTGTGGGAAGAAGAGTACTTCCTGAATATATGTCTTGCCGGTCATAAGCATAACCAGGCGGTCGATGCCAATACCGATACCGCTTGTGGGAGGCATGCCGTATTGAAGTGCGCGCAGGAAGTCGTGGTCAATAATCATGGCCTCATCATCGCCCTTGTCGGCCAGTCGCATCTGCTCTACGAACCTTTCTTCCTGGTCTATGGGGTCGTTAAGCTCTGAGTAGGCGTTGGCCAGCTCCTTGCCGTTTACCATCAGCTCGAAACGCTCTGTCAGTCCAGGCTTAGAGCGGTGCTTCTTGGTTAGTGGTGACATCTCCACGGGATAGTCTGTGATGAATGTTGGCTGTATGTATGTGCCCTCGCAGAACTCTCCGAACAGCTCGTCAATGAGCTTTCCCTTGCCCATGGTGTCGTCTACTTCCATGCCCTTCTCCTTGCAGAAGGCACGTATCTCGTCCTCGCTCTTGCCGTTGCAGTCGAAGCCAGTCTTCTCCTTGATGGCGTCGAGTATGGGCAGACGGCGGTAGGGAGCCTTGAAACTGATAATCTGCCCGTCGACCTCACGTTCCGGCTTTCCGTTGACGGCTATGCAGACAGCCTCAAGAAGCTTCTCGGTGAACGACATCATCCAGTTGTAGTCCTTGTACTGCACGTACAGCTCCATACATGTGAATTCCGGGTTGTGGTTGCGGTCCATACCCTCGTTGCGGAAGTTCTTTCCTATTTCGTAAACACCCTCGAAGCCGCCCACGATGAGTCGCTTCAGGTAAAGCTCAGTGGCGATACGCATGTACATATCGACGTTAAGGGCATTGAAATGTGTTATGAACGGGCGTGCCGATGCTCCTCCTGCAATAGCCTGTAGGGTAGGGGTCTCTACCTCTGTATATCCGGCCTCGTCGAGTACCCGGCGAATGGTGCGCAGCACGGTGGCTCTCTGCAGGAAGGTATCCTTGACGCCGTCGTTGACAATAAGGTCTACGTAGCGCTGGCGATAGCGCAGCTCTGGGTCATCGAACTTGTCGTAGGCCACACCGTCCTTGTATTTCACTATTGGCAACGGCTTCAGGCTCTTGCTCAGAAGGGTTATTTCCTTGGCGTGGACAGATATCTCTCCCGTCTGGGTACGGAATACAAAGCCCTTCACTCCGATGAAGTCGCCGATATCCATCAACTTCTTGAAGACCTTGTTGTACAGGTCCTTGTCCTCTCCCGGGCAGATATCGTCACGTGAGATGTATATCTGTATGCGTCCCTTGCTGTCCTGAAGTTCGGCGAAGCTCGCCTTACCCATGACGCGCCTGCTCATAAGCCTACCGGCCACCGAAACCTCGCGCGGTTCGGCGTCGTCGCTGAAGTCGTCCCTTATGTCGGTTGAAAAAGCGTTGGTGGGAAACTCTGCTGCAGGATAGGGGTCGATACCCATGTCCCTTAACTCCTGGAGACTCTGGCGGCGGCCAATCTCCTGTTCACTAAGCTCTAAAATATTCATAAAGTCTATTCGAATATGATTTTATGAGTGCAAATTTAATAAATAAATCCGAAAGCGAATGTGTTTTTTGGGTCTTTTTCATTAATTAATCTTCTAACCCAGGAAAGTATGCCTGCTTTTTGTTGTTTTTGCCGCTTGGAAGCGGTATATATAATAATGTATATTAAGAACGGAATTATGGATATAGTCCGAAAACCTGCCGTCGTCACAGGTGCCATGTCTTACCGATGTCGCCCTCTGGCAGCCATCAATGGCACATACAGGTTGCAGACTGGCATCTGCAGTTCGTACCACGATGGCTGTGGGTGAGAATGATAGTTGTTTGCGGTCGGGGATAAGAACATTATATTCTTTGCTCGGTATTGTTAAGCTTTAGCATTTTCTCGGGCACGCTATTCCTAATCTGTCCAACTATCATGTTCAGCAGGCTTTGCCTGACAAACGCCTTGGATGTTGCCATTACAACCTCGCGTGTTGGTATTGGTATGGCAAACGGACGAACAAGCTCTTTCTGCGTTGGAGTGAGCTGCATGGTGGCCAGCTCGGGAATGAACGTCATCCCCTGCCCGTTCTCTACGATGCGCATGAATGTCTCAATGCTCCCTAATGAGTAGGCCGACTGACTGGTCTTGGCTGCTTTGAGCTGGCAATATTTCACCAGCTGGTCTCTGAAGCAATGCCCCTCGTCGAGCAACCATAAGAGCTCGTTGCTGAGGTCGCTCGTCTTGATGCTTTTCTTGGCCGACAACTGGTCAGAGGGTGATACGTAAGCAAGAAACTGCTCATAGAAGAGTGTCGTCAGGGCGTAGTCGTCGAGGTCGCCTGTATCAACCATCACAGCGGCATCTATCTCGCCCCTGTCTATGGCACGGCGTATATAGGCGGTTTTCATCTCAACCACCCGAATTTCCAATGAAGAGTTTTCTCTCATCAGTCTTGGGAAAAATCTGGGCAACAGATAAGGGGCGATGGTGGGCAAGATGCCGAGTCTGAAGGTACCAGTGAGCGACTTCTTCTCTTCGGCAACTATATCTTTTAGCTTGCGTGCTCTGTTCAGAACCTTCCATGCCTGTTCAACAACGACTTTCCCTATAGCCGTAGGCATAACCTGCTGGGAGGAACGCTCGAATAGCTTCACGTCAAGCTCAGCTTCCAGTTTCTGAATCATCGCGCTGAGGGTAGGCTGCGTTACGCCACATGCCTCGGCAGCCTTCACGAAGTGGCGTGTGCGATACACGGCCACGATATATTCCAATTGCTGTAAAGTCATATTTGTATATTATTAAATATGTGGCAAATATACATCACTTGGAGATAAAAGTATGTGAAAAAGCCGTTAAAATAATGTAAATATAGATATTTTCTATTCTCTGATAGACACATTTTGTTTGCTGGATATCAAAAATATATATATCTTTGCAATCAAATCATAGAACCAAATAATTAATAAATAGCAAACAGAAAGATTATGAAAGAACTTAAAGGAACAAAGACAGAGAAGAACCTGATGGAAGCCTTCGCAGGCGAGTCTCAGGCACGCAACAAGTATTCATACTTCGCATCAAAGGCCAAGAAGGACGGCTATCAGCAGATTGCCGCTCTCTTCGAGGAGACAGCCAACAACGAGAAGGAGCACGCCAAGCTGTGGTTCAAGTATCTTGAGGGTGGTGCCATCAAGGACACCATGTCCAATCTGAAGGCTGCCGCCGAGGGTGAGAACTACGAGTGGACAGACATGTACGACCGCATGGCCAAGGAAGCAGAGGAAGAGGGCTTCATTGAGATTGCCGCAAGGATGCGTGGCGTGGCAGAGATTGAGCGTCATCACGAGGAGCGCTACCGCAAGCTGCTCAAGAACATCGAGGATGGCATAGTATTCTCACGCGACGGCGACACCATCTGGCAGTGCCGCAATTGTGGACACATTGTTGTTGGCAAGGCTGCTCCCGAGGTATGCCCCGTATGCGACCACGCACAGAGCTATTTCGAGGTAAGGGCACAGAACTGGTAAGGAGTTGGACAGGCACTCGTTAATGACGGTGCTCCAACCTCTCGCAAGTAGGAAACAATTATTCAGGGCATGCTCCATCTTGGGGCGTGCCCTGAATGTTTGTTTCCAAACCAAATAGAAACAGCTACTTTCTGGGGTATTTAATTTGTAGGGTGTCCAATTTGATAGGGTGTCTGTTATTTCGCCACCTTAGCTTTCTTGTATAGCTGCCATGAGTTTATCAAATTGTGCCATATGCTGTAGAAGCCGCCTACCACTGAGGTTACGGGGTTGAGGAAGACGAGGCCCATCCAGATGGCGAAGACGGTGTTCTTCTGTCCCATCGCCTGCCCAGCAGTGATGGCAGAACGCTCGGCAGCATCGACATATCCGTTGGGGTACAACGCCGAGGGTGGCAGCTCTGACAGCGGCTTCGTAGGCTGTTTCCAACGACGGCCCACACAGCGGCCCACCCGGAACTGCGCCACGCAACACAATGCGCTCACCACTGCCAGACCGACAAGATGCACAAGGGCGATGTCGCTCTCGGCTATAGTGCGAACCGTCACGGTGATGGCGAGGGCAAGGGCTACGAGCCATAGATAGAAAGCGAGGTCGGGCACGGAGAGAAGACGCTCAAGCAGTCGTGGCGCATAGTGACGGATAACGAACGAGACAAGGAGCGGGAAGAGCAGGAGCGGGAAGACCTTGCCCATAATCATGAAAAACTCTGTCATAAAGCCGAGTCCGGCATGAGGCTCGACAAGGGTGAGGAAAGCAGGCGCAAGCAGCGACACCATCATGTTGCAGAGCACGATGTAGGTGACATCTCCGCTGACAGAGCCTCCGAGTTTCTGTACGATGACGGCTGAGGCTGTGCCCGTAGGACAGATGAAACAGAGCATCGCACCCTCTGCCATCAGTCGCCATCCAACTGTTGTAGGCGGGATGAGCAGTGCAACGACAGAACTGAGCACGAATAGAGAGGACTGTACGGCGAGGAGGATGATGTGCCAGCGGTGGGGCTTCAGGTCACGAACGTCGACACGGAGAAAAGAGAGCAGAAGCATGACGAAAATAAGCGACGGCTGAAGAAAATGAGACACGACGTTATAGAAAGCACTTTCCGCATCGCCGCCAGCAGGCAGCAGGGCCTTGAGGAGGTAGTACAGCAACACACCCGTGAGCATCGACACGGGCAACTTCCAGATGCGGAGGAGGGAAATCAGTCTTTTCATCATATCGTTGATAATAAATTAATAGAGATATGGCGGCAGGGACGGCACTGAATGTGTCTCTATTCTCAGCTTTGTCTGACAAGCGGGGAATGTCGCGGAATTGTTGGCAAAAGTACACAAAATATACGAAACGCAATAATACAAGAGACACTTTTTTTCACCATAACTAATGTATTGTTGTTACCAGCTAAAGTTGAGTGAAGTTGAGCGAAAAAATCTTTTTTCCTCAGCAATGATATCGGTATTTGGAAAATAATTTGTAAGTTTGCAGATGATTATGCTTCAACGCCATTTGCGGCTTGGAGAAAGTGCAACCAAAACATCATCCCGATAATGAATGACTATATAGTCTCCGCGCGTAAGTACAGGCCAATGTCCTTCGACTCGGTAGTGGGTCAGAAGTCGCTTACGACAACGCTGAAGAATGCCGTGCGAAGTGGTAAGCTGGCGCACGCATATCTGTTTTGCGGACCACGAGGAGTGGGCAAGACCACCTGTGCCCGCATCTTCGCAAAAGTTATAAACTGCATGAACCCTACTGCCGACGGCGATGCCTGCGGCGTGTGTGAGAGCTGCAAGGCTTTCAACGAGCAACGCTCGTACAACATATTTGAGCTTGATGCTGCCAGCAACAATGGAGTGGAGCAGATAAAGACACTCATGGAGCAGACGCGCATCCCCCCGCAGGTGGGAAAATACAAGGTGTTCATCATCGACGAGGTACACATGCTGTCGCAGGCAGCCTTCAACTCGTTCCTCAAGACTCTGGAGGAGCCGCCCGCACATGTCATCTTCATCCTGGCCACGACAGAGAAGCATAAGATTTTGCCCACCATCCTGTCCCGATGTCAGATTTATGACTTCGAGAGGATGACCGTCCAAGGTACCATCGACCATCTGAAGATGGTGGCAGAAAAGGAAGGCATATCCTACGAGGACGAGGCACTTGCCCTAATTGCCGAGAAGGCCGACGGAGGTATGCGTGATGCTCTGTCCATCTTCGACCAGGCAGCGAGCTTCTGTCAGGGGAACATCACCTACCAGAAGGTACTCGAAGACCTGAACATCCTCGACGTTGACAATTATTTCAACATCGTAGACCTCGCCCTTGAGAACAAGGTGCCCGACATTATGCTGCTCCTCGATGGTGTGCTGTCGAAGGGCTTCGATGGCGGCAACCTGATAGTGGGGCTTGCGAGCCATGTGCGCAATGTGCTCATGGCGAAGGACCCGGAGACGACAAAGCTGCTTGAGGCCAGCGAGACACAACGGCAGCGCTACCAACAGCAGGCGCAGAAATGCCCCATTAAGTTCCTGTACAACGCCCTCAAGATTATGAACCGCTGCGATGTCAACTACAAGCAAAGCTCAAACAAGCGCTTGCTGGTGGAGCTGACGCTCATCGAGGTGGCTCAGCTGACGCAGGCCGATGACGAGGGAGCATCATCGGGGCGTAGCCCCAGACGACTTAAAACCCTGTTCAGAAAAATAGCTGGTGTCCGGCAGAATGCAGCATCGCAGGTGGCTGTAGCCGGAAATGCTGTCGTGGCAAGGAGAAGCGAAGGATCCGCTGCGGCAGTTGCAGCACATGTGGCAACACAGACAACGACAATAAATACCTATGCGGAAGCCGCTGTCACAACACCTTCGTCATCCGCGGCAACTACGCAACCTGCTGCTTTGGCAGGAAGAAAACTTAAACTCGGCTCACTGGGAGTGACCTTTGCAACGCTCGGAAAGAAGGACAGTCAGAATGATAGCCAGGATGTAGAGGAGACTATCGATAAGTCGGCTGACAAATTGTTCACAGAAGAGGAACTGGGTCACCAGTGGATGCTGATGTGCAACCGCATGCCGAAGGAGATGACGGGACTGTCGAGCAGAATGAAGAACCTATTGCCTAAGATATCTGATTATCCAAATGTTGAGGTCGTGGTAGACAACGACATCCTGCTCAACGAGCTTCAGTCCATCAAGGGACGCATCCGGGCCACGTTGGCCAAGGCGCTTGGCAACGGCAATATCGAACTTCAGCTCAGGCTTGCCAAGGTGGAGGAAGTGAAAGTCCTGATGACCAAGCGTGACGTGCTTAATGAGCTGAAAGCAAACTATCCGGGCGTGCGGCTGCTCTATGAGTCTCTCGGTCTGGAAATGTCATAAACATCAATTCCGCAACAAAGTAAATGAACATCTATTTACTTAGTTGCGGAATTAACGTTTAATAAAAAACTAATTTGGGCTCTGCGGCAAAACAGTGTATCTGAATTTATATCAGCGGCATACCAAGCCTTGCGCATTCCATGCGCATGTCCTCAGGCCAGATGCTTGCCTGTATCTCTCCGATATGCGCTTTGTGAAGCATCACCATGCACAGACGGCTTTGGCCGATACCTCCACCTATGGACAATGGCAGTTTGTCTTCAAGAAGTTGCTTATGGAAGTATAGCTTCTCACGGTCTTGTTTTTCTTCTATCTCCAACTGTCTTAGCAGACTCTCCTTGTCAACACGTATGCCCATAGAGCTAAGCTCGAACGAGCGGCCCAAGACAGGATACCAAATAAGGATGTCGCCATTAAGACCTTTCTTTCCGTTCTCGGCTACAGTCGACCAGTCATCGTAGTCGGGAGCGCGCCCGTCGTGTTTCTTCCCGTTGCTGAGCTTTCCGCCTATGCCTTCTACGAATACGGCACCATATTTCTTACAGATAGCATCCTCGCGCTCTTTCGGACTCAAGTCGGGATACATCCTCAGCAGGTCCTCGCTATGTACGAAATGTATTTCCTTCGGCAGGAATGGCTTCAGAATTGGATAAGTCTCGCAAGTGAGGTATTCGGTGCGCAGGATGGCCGCGTAGATTCTCCTAACTACGTCCTCAAGGAACGCTAGGTTCCTGTCCTCGCGTGTGATGACAGCCTCCCAATCCCATTGGTCTACATATAGTGAGTGCAGGTTGTCCAGTTCCTCGTCGGCTCTGATGGCGTTCATGTCAGTGTATATGCCGTAACCGGGCTTCACATCATACTCCGCCAGAGTGAGCCTCTTCCATTTTGCCAGCGAATGGACAACCTCGGCCTTTGCGTCTCCAAGGTCTTTGATAGGGAATGATACTGGGCGTTCAACACCGTTCAGGTCGTCGTTTATGCCAAGACCCTTCATTACGAAAAGAGGTGCCGTGACACGATGAAGCCTCAGCTCGGTAGACAGATTTTGCTGGAAGAAATCCTTTATCTTCTTGATACCCTGCTCTGTTTGGTTTCTGTCGAGCAGGGTCTGATAGCCTATAGGCTCAATAAGTTTGCTCATATTTTTGTAATGTGATTTTTGAATATGCCTGCAAAGGTACGTATTTGTTGTGAATGTGCAAACTGTTTTGCCAATTATTTTTGCAAAATGTCGTAAAACTAAACTTTTCACTTTACATATCGATAGGAATAGATGTCTGTTTTTATATATGTGAGTTAATAGAAAATAAAAGTTAATATTGTTATAAACATATATGTCATTTGGCAATAATTGTTTATCTTTGCCAGCAAATACTGATTAAAAACCTAAAAAATAATGAAACATCTAACTTTACTTACATTATCCCTCTGTGTAGCTTTGCCTTCTGTCTGGGCCGACAACACCATAACGACGGTTGAGCAGGTATCGGAGGCTGTCACACTTAGTGATGACGTGGACTATCACATTACGTCAGCCACACCGTTTACGGCTACGGGTTCTGTTAACATCACCAATACGGAGCACGCCACATTGGTGCTCGACGGGCTTTATCCGTCGCTGGCGCTTGAGCAGCTTGGCTATGTCTACATCAATGGCGAGCCTGCCAAGAACGGTACCAACTGCCAGGTGAAGATTTATAATTCCGGAGCCATAATCATGCCTTATGCTGCCGACATCAAGCCACTTACCGTATATTCAGAGAAGGATTTCGGAGGCGAGTCGTGCAATGATTTTGGACTTGAGAATACAGGCGGTTTTATGAACACCCTCACAGAGGCAAAACTCAACAACCGCATTCAGAGCTTCAAGCTCAAGCGTGGATATATGGTGACATTCTCGTCAAGACCCGGCGGATATGGCTACAGCCGTTGCTTCATCGCCGACAAGGCTGACCTTGAGATGAACCTTCCTACAGTACTGGCAGGCAGGGTAAGCTCGTACCGTATATTCAAGTGGAACGACTGCAGCAAGAGAGGACTCGCCAGCGATGTTGGTACGGAGTCGAATAAGGCAGTTAACTCTCAGTCATGCTATACCTGGGATGCAGGCATCAACATGGGTATCGACCGTGAGTGTGTAGCTAACCATATCTATGAGGACTGGCCGTCTGCAGCTGCGTGTGGTGCTACTTCCTACTCGCCGATGATGAAGACCAACAACGAGCCTGGCAACTCAGCTGACGACCATCCACAGTCTGTGGCGACAGTATTGGCCAACTGGGAGAAGCTTATGGCTACAGGCAAGCGTCTCTGCTCGCCAACATCGCACGATGGTAGCCTTAGCTGGCTGCGTGAGTTCATCGACTCTATTGATGCCCGCGGATGGCGTTGCGACTTAATGGACGTGCATTGCTACTGGCCCGAAGGCTCGTTCAATAACCTCGCAAACTGGTACAGCAGCTACGGCAACCGCCCATTGTGGATATCTGAGTGGGTGTGGGGCGCATCGTGGAATAAAAACGGTGTCTTCACCTCAGGATGGGAGGACAGCTATCGCGTATCGCAGAATGCCGTGGTGGTAAAGCGCATTCTCGACAAGCTGAACAGCTGGGGATACGTGGAAAGGTATTTCTACTGGAACGGCGAGCAGTGGTATTCCAGAATATACAATGACGGTGCGCTCACTCCGACCGGCGAATACTATGCAAGCATGAACACCGGTGTGGGCTATTCTAAGGACTACGACAAGTATATTCCGTCGGCACCACGCATGGGAGCACCCAGCAACCTGACAGGCAGCTTCAAGCAGACACAGTCTACATTCACGCTGAAATGGAATGAGCCTAACGGAGAATACAACAACAGCATGGTTATCGAGCGTCAGATTGACGGAGGCGCATGGACAGTAATCGCAGAGATTCCCGTTGATGACGGTCCGGCAAGCTACACATATGTTGATACCGTGTCTACAGGCGGAAAGCAAGGCTACCGAATACATACCACTACATATAATAATAAGGACTACTATTCGGATGTAGTCTACAATGTAGTGTCCTTCGCCAAGGCTCTTGGCGCAGACGAGCAGGCAGGTGAGATACAAGTAGGCGAGATGACCTTGGCCGACCAGAACACTGCATACTCGTTCTTCGAGAAGGGATATGATGAGAAACCTGCTCTGATCTTCGGCTCTGTATCAAACAAGAACAACAAGGCGTCGCTCGTCGAGCATCTCGTCAGCCTCACCTCTGTGGCTGGAAGAAAGAACAGTACGTTCCAGATGAACCTCCTGTCGTGGTCTGAGGGTACAACCAAGGATGTGCCCATGACACTTTCCGAGACGGTAACCTACATGGCTGCCAAGAAAGGTTCCGGCACTATCGGTGACCTTCGCTACGAGGCTGGTATCACAGCGAAGAGACTTGCTGTGGGAAGCTCTGTTGCCGGTTCCGATACCGCCGTTATAACATTCGCACAGCCGTTCAACGATATACCAATAGTTATGGCTTCACCGGGTCAGTATGCGGTTACCGTATCCCCGTATCCTGTCATAACGCGTGTCTTTGACGTGACAAAGGAGGGCTTCAAGGTTATCCTGCTTCGCCAGAGCGGTGTTACTGCAAAAAGTGTCAGAAGCTGTGATGTCAGCTATGTGGCCATAGAGCGTGGTCAGACACTCGACGGCAGCGGACATGTCGTTACCGTCCGTGACACGACAATTACCTTTACGAGTACTCTCACCAACTATAAGTTCTTCTATGGCAACGATGACCTGCTTGCCAATCCAAAGGTGCTCGTACAGATGCAGTCATACGATGTTCCATGCTACTCCGTATTGCGTACTTATGGCACAGGTCCTACAGAATACTATCACAGGGTACGCCTGCAGACGGACGACACCAATGCGGAATACGGAACCGTGTCAAGTACGAAGAAATATACCGAGCGTGTCGGATATATAGTGGTAAGCGACGAGGATGGCAGTGTTACTACAGGCATTAGAAACGTTGATGCAACACCGGCTACCAATGCAGCCGAGGGCATCTACGACATCAATGGTGTAAGGGTCGGCGACAGTGTCACCAACCTGCCTAAGGGTATCTACGTCATCAAGAAGGATGGCAAGACGCATAAGTTCGTAAACAAGTAACCGTTATAGCAAAAGTCTATAAATTATATGGGGCGGACGAAAAACATCCGCCCCATATTTTGTTGTTTCGAATAAAATTATTACTTTTGCATCCGCTAACGTCAAGGACCCGTAGCTTAGCTGAATAGAGCGTCAGATTCCGGTTCTGAAGGTCATGGGTTTGAATCCCATCGGGTTCACAGACAGGTTTTAAGTTCTGATTATCTCGCACAGTCACTTGCCTGTGCGAGTTTTTTTTGTTCATCCGTAAATGAAGTGATGTTGGCTTAGCAGAACTTTCCTGGGGGCTACAATGTCCCCGTATGGTGAGTCTTTCCTCCATTTTCTCATATCCAGAATATGACAGATGATTTCTGTGCCAGTTTAGCCCATCTCAGACGCAAAGCATTGCAACTGCCAACGCAAAGCTTTGCATGAGCCAACGCAAAGCTTTGCATCTGCCATCGCAAAGCTTTGCATCTGCCAACGCAAAGCATTGCCTTCATTTAGGTGATCCTTTTCCCCCATATTTTTCCACTGAGCCTATATGATACAAGTCTCTAACTATGTTAGATTGCAGGTGGGTGTCTCTCTCCCTTCTGGGGAGTGGTTGGGAGGGTCCCCTCAGTTTAATAGGCTTGCTTGTCTCTGCCTGGCATAACCTGCCATATAGTCTTGAAGAAAATCTCCACGTCAAGCAGGAGACTCCAGTTTTCTATATACCATATATCGTGTTCCACCCTATCAGCCATTTCCTCCAAAGTCTTGGTCTCACCGCGGCATCCGTTAATCTGTGCCCATCCCGTAATGCCCGGTTTAGCCAAATGCCTCACCATGTAGTTGCTAATCAGCGCACTATACATGTCCGTGTGGTATTCCATGTGCGGACGTGGCCCGATGATGCTCATGTTTCCAATAAAAACGTTGATAAACTGTGGCAACTCATCAATGCTCGACCGACGCAAGAAGTCCCCAAACGGAGTCTTCCTTGGGTCGTCCTTCGTTGCCTGTAGCTTGTCCGCCTCTTTGTTCTCTTTCATCGAACGGAACTTATATATATAGAAACTCTTTCCATTATATCCTGTCCTTGCCTGTCGGAAGTACAGAGGCCCCTTATTGCTTGTAATCAGGTTGCCGAGCCATACGAACAGCACGATAAACGGGTAAAGGGTGCAGAGGAACAGGCCGCTCACGCAGACATCCACCATCCGCTTCGTCAGCTTAGCTGTCGGCGAGTTCATCGGCTCCTCACGAAGCTTAATGTATTTCACGTCGCCAATGCTTCTGACAAGCATGTGCCGTTTGGGATAGCCCTTGAAGTTTGGTACGAAGAACAGTTCTATGAAGCGTTCGTTACAGATGTGGATTATGTGGTTTACGTCTTCCTCATACTCTGCAGGTGGCAGCGAGCAATAAATCTCATCCGGCCTGTTCCACTTAATCCATTCAAAGAAAGATGTGATGTCACCAATAATCTTGCTGCTCTCTGGGATTTCCACACCCTCTTTTGGTCCGAAAAATCCCATCACCTGATATCCTCTGAATGCCTGTCCCTGAATAAGCTCTCCATACAAGTCTATCGAAACATCGTCGGTACCAATAATTACCACGTTGCGAATGTTGTGTCTCAGTCGTCTGATTCTTCTCACTATCATGTTTGCACAATAGTGGAATACTACTATCAATGGCAGGGATACACCAAACTGTATAACAATCATCGTTCGTGGCGATGCCTTAAGCACCAATGTTATCAGCACGGTAAACATCAGGTATGTGGTTACTGTCTGCACTATTGCTCGCCACAGCACTAACAATAGCTTTACCCGTCTCTCGTGCAACCGTAGGCCGAAAACGCCAATAGACATAGTGTATGCTATGGTCAGCAGTGCGTACACAGACAACGACATGTTATTTCCCTTGAGCAATTCCGGGAAATAGGATGATGGCATTAGCCTGGCAAGGCACGTCAGAACAAATATATGAATTCCCAAGTCCATTATAAACACGGGAATCTTGAAATATACAAACTCTCTTGAATTTTGATTAGTCATAACAAAAATATTGTCTCCCCGTAATGTGGACGAATTGTTTTTTTAATATATGTATCTTGTTTATTATTTGTGATATTCTGTTTTTTGGTGGTGTGCCACCTGTGTTTTGAGTACAAAAATACCAAATATTTTTTATATTCCATTCATTTTTCTTGAAAATCATAAGAAAGGCATATTTTTTTTGTGAGTTCTATTAATTTCCACCTTTAATCAATTCTTGGTAAATAACGTGAGTTTGATGAATTCAAAACAATGAAAGCTGTGTATCAACTGTACGTCGTACATTGATACACGGCTTCTTAGGAAACATACAATAAGCAGCGATAGCTCCAAGCAGGTTCACGATGAAATTGTCAAAGCACCTGTGTCTTGAATGTTCCACTTGTGCAATATTCTTCAACTCGTCATTTACCGTTTCTATTATTGCTCGTTTCCTAAGCAGCAGCTTGTCAGACACGCTCATCAGGGCACCTTTCATGTTGTTTTTAAGTTTGGTGATAAGCTGTATGCCATCCACGAACAGGCGTTGGAAAAGGTTCTTGCTGATATACCCTTTATCTCCGACCAGCTTGCCATATATGAATTCTACGAAGACTTTGTATTCCAATGGTTTCCTGTCATCCACATCTCCGGGGGTTATCATAAAGTTCAGCAACTCACCCCTCTCGTTACATATCAGATGCATCTTAAAGCCAAAGGGATGGCTACTTCCTTTTCAAGTTCCACGAATCGGTTGTATGAGACAACTTTCGGGAAGAGGTGACGCATATGTCTGCATACCTTTTCTCAATAGTTCGTTAAAATTTGAGATAAAGGCTAAGCAGTTTTACGCTGCCAGCCAAAGAGTTCTTTGATAGTATGACTAATTAACTTTCGGTTCGGTATTCTCCGACACTTGTCAAAAATTAATTTAGCGATGTATGTGCTTGCCATGATCTCCTTGAAAGACGCCATGGAATACGACATCCCGTTTTCCTTCATCATCACCTTTGCTACATTCTGTGATGCGAATGATGCATTGTAGGAAAAGTCCAACTGGTTCTTGTGTCTTGCCTGGCAATGCGTAAGGCCGGTATACTGCTTTGCATCGCGAAAACAAAATTCTATTTGGAATCTTGAGCGGTATGTGCGCAGCACATCCTCACCCGACATGGATGTCTTTGTTGAGAAGAAAAGCTTGTGCTTTCCGTTGGGCATAATCCAAATGACAAGGCGCACTTTCTTCTTCAAAGCCTTTGAATAGGCAATGAGTGTGTAGGCTGTGCCCTCAAGTCCTTCAATATGCAACTCTGCCATACGAGTGAGGTCAAGTTTCTTGTAGTTGATTTTTCCGTCAAGTGTCTTGGGACGTCCAGGCTTGTGGGAACGAGGCCCCGTATACACATAGTATAGGCTCGCTGTATCCCTGAAGCGGCTGACAAGATGGAAACCGCACTCTTTGATTCCATCCACAAACGGACGGATAGAGAAGAAGGCGTCAGCGACAACAATATCGGTGACCTTCAACAATTCCTTCTTGTAACGCTTGATGACCGCTATGTAATGTTGCACGAGAGTCATGTTGCGCAGTTTCAACTCTCCTGTAGATGGAGTCTGATGGGCGCGCAGCATCATGCAACTGTTGGCATAGACATCGACAAGAGCCAGTCCCATGATTTCAAGTCCATGCTTCATGGAACTTGCACAACCGGACCAGAAAGTACCGATATGCGGAGTCTTCTTACCAGACTTGCTGATGTAGCTCGGATCAATGGCAATAGCCAATAGACCATCCATATTCAAGTAACGTCTGCAAAGGGCAAGGTTGAACTTCACCCAGTCTATGCATTTAGCACGGCCACGGTTGAAATTCGTTCTGTAGGTCTGCTCGCAATGGGTGCCGTAGCGCTCCATTTGAGTGAAATTTATCTTTCTTTGTATCGTCATGTACAATAAGAGTATTTCCAAGAGAAGGTTTTCGAAAGTTTTGCTTACCTTTGCAGATGAACTTTTGATAGCATCTCTGCAGATTTCCGTATATTGGTTGAGTGGTTCTGATGTCATATAACTTTAATGTTGGGGAACTATAAAGTTACTGATAATCAGCCACTTAACCAAATTTCACCAGTTATATTACGTTAATTAACTCTCTCATTTTCAAACGATTACATTAGAATTAACAGAGTATTGTTTTCTATATAGAAATGTTTCAGGCAACGGTAGCCTGAATCATGAAACAGTATCATGATTACCATAATTTCTGCCTTTGACATGGTTGACTTGCGATGATATTGCCGTTTCTTATCTGCTTTCAGTGTATATTTTTCCATCATGGCATCAAAAAACTTGCAAAAATCATCTGCAATACAAAATAATTCTGGAGTTTCCTTGAACGAAGTGAAAAACTTTGTCCTCGGTGATCATAGCGATTATTGTTTGTAATTCTTTGTATTTCAACACTATAAAGTTTTTCGCTTCGTTCAAGGAAACTCCAAAAATTTCGCTAATCACCAAATTTTCAAGCACTTATATTTTGTCGAACTCACGTTATTTTAAAACGACACTATGATTTCCAACATAGAGTCTTACACTTTGTCATCTTACTATTGTAAGAGGCTATGCCTTCCTCATACAGTAGAGGAAGAAACTGGTTTAATCAATAAATTGTTGGCAGAACTCTGTTTAATCACAGGAAATGATTTTGACAAAACGAGTACGTTTATTACAGCATTATTGAAAGATCATTATGAGTCAACATGTGATTATGAAACACAATCGAGATTCTGTAAGACTTACATATTAGGTAAAAGTGAATCATTTCAAGGTGTAAGTGGCATAGTTGATTGTACCCCTTTGGTTTTCAACTATAAAGGTACGAAAAAAATTGATATATACAAATTTAACACTCTGATATTTAGTGCGTTAGACAACATTCTCCTTCCGCAGATAAATGTCCAGTTTGATTACTGGTTAAGTAACTTGTTTTGTCACTTTTTAGACTTTACAGACTACTACTAACGTCATTATCTTCTTCTTGAAATCTTACTGATTGCTCGTAATGTACTGATAATCAATACTAATTGGAATGGTAAAATGACGAAAGAAACAAATTAGGAACAACAAAATCAAGAAACCCCAAAATGAAAGCATGAGAAAACATAAATTAACACTGAAAACAATGATAAATTTCCGATTTTGACATTTTAAGAACATGGCAAATAGAACAAATATTTATGAACGCATATATGTATCTTGCCATGTTGGGAAATCAATTGCTTAGTCCCATTTTTGCAGATTATATTTCTATTTTGTCTAAATTACGACGGAATACAGCAGATATTCAAGGGATTTGAATGGATTATCACGATAAAATATTATTTTTGTAGCGTAAAAACGATAAAAACATGAAGTTAAATCGCATAAGAGCAGTCTTAGAGGACAAAGGGATAAGCCAAACATGGCTTGCAAAGAAGTTAGGAAGGAGTTTCAGTACGGTCAATGCTTACGTATGCAACCGTTCTCAACCCAACCTTACAACGCTTCTTGAAATTGCACAGTTCTTGTCTGTGGATATGAAAGAACTTATCACGGACAAAAAGGAACGCAATGATTGAAGAGATTATGAGAGACAAAATAATATCATAGCATCATTTTGTGGATAAACTAAAATATAGTATTTGCAAAATAAATTGAACTTTTCTCATAAGAAAAGAAATATACTATAAGAGTTCATATCTCTCTACATGTTAAATTATTAATTGCTGATAACTATGAGACTGAAGCCAAAACTCCTCAATGCAATAATATTAGGATTGACAATGTTCCTTTCAATGCAAACCACTTGTGCTGCTTGCAACCCATCAATGGCCATTCAGCAAAAGAAAGTGGCAACTGTTGGCAAAAAGAGGGTTGCCATTAGCAAAAAGAGAGTTGTCAAGAGCAAGAAGAGAACCTATCGCAAGGCTTCGGCGCGTAAATATTCGCATAGGGAACTGAACGCCATTATGCGGATACTTGAGCGGAAGTTCCTGTCGGAAGACAAGACCCCGGCCTTGCGAAATGTTGTTGGATTTGGAATGGGATCCAACTCCATTGATGTTGCGCTCCGTTGGAACACGAAGGAGAAGCAGCTGGAGTTTCGTAGGCAGATTTACAACTCGCCCGCCATCAGGTTTGAGGGCAAGTTGGACCCTATCATCGACAACAGGGAAGGCGTGAGCACCTACCAAGGCATCTCCCTCAAGGCGGAGAAGCCTTCCTATCCATTGGGCACCACGGAAATCAGATTCACGATTACCAACCATAGTGGCGAGGAATTTGTGTATGGCGATGCCTATAGCATCACAGCCCAAGGAGCGGATGGCAATTGGTTTGTTGTGCCCACCGATTGCTTGTTCACGGCCATCGGTCATGTTTTAAACGATGGTCAAAGCGGCACCATTACTGCCCATCTTTTTCCCGATATTCTTCCCAACAAACCAGGCGTTTACCGCTTTTTTTATGAGGATAGCATAGATGGTGAGAAGGTGCCTTTCATGGCAACCTTTGAGTTGAAGTAAATAAAAAGAATTGTTGCTTATGAAAATACTCTTCAGTTTATTGGCATTTTGTTTATTTGCCTCATGCGTCCATTCCCAAGAGGCGGTGGACACGGTAAGTGTGCGTGTACAATACAGAGTAAAATATAATGAACGTAATATGAAACTAAGAGATAAAGATACAAAGAAATATTTGCTCACAGTATTTGTGGCTACATTTCCGTAGGTCAGCTAGGCAAGGACTTCACGCTGATAATGTCTCCAAAGGATGCCAAGAAAAGTTTTTTGTTGTCCTTAGCTCATTTGTGTATCCGTCTGAGAAGCCAGCTTCCATGCAATAACAGGATATTGATATACAAGTTCTATTTCAAGACAAAGGTGTTCGACACGGTTTGCCATGGCGAGTTTGATGGCGTGAGAGTATCAAAGGCTATCACAATTTCTGCAGATGGCAACTATTGCGTAGCTAATGTCGAAATAGATGGTTGCTTTCCAGAAGATTTCATCAAACTCAATCCCCCAATGTCCATCATCCTGCAATATGACTTGTATTCGATAGAAACCAATATGTTGGTTAGCAAAGAGGAATTCGATGCGCATTGGGAGAAATGCAAAGATTTATGTGAATCATAATCAATAGAGTATGGATTACAAATTCGACAGCACTATGAATTTTACAACTATAATGTTAGGACATAAGAAAAAACAAGTTAGGCTTCAGTCAGAAGAGATCTATGACCCTTTTCACGTTTTTCCTAATTTACAAAATGTAATTAAGAACAATGTTTTCTACATTGATGAGGGAAATGTGTTTTATGATTTTATTGGTGATCAAGGACCATTAAGATTTGTTTCTGATAAATTTAAAAAATTATTAGAAAGTAATGGAGTCAAAGGATTATCCTTTATACCAATAAGGATTAGAGGATCAAAGTTACAGTATTTTGCATTCGTAGAAGCACAGGTGGATTCTATATGCGAGTACGATTCTGACGGAGACCGTATTTATGGAACTTTTCAAATAGATTTTACATCATGGAATGGTGAAGAAATCTTCTACCTAAAAGATAGTGGTGCAACAGTTTGTTCATTAAGAGTTAAAGAACTAATTGAAAAAAATGGTATCACAAATATAACTTTTGAAGATTTAGATAAATATTAAAGATTAGCTATGATGCATTAATAAAGTCACGAATTATGTACTATCAAATAACATTTACGTTAGATAAAAGAATCAGAGGCAGATACGAAATGCCACATACTGTTAAGATAAAATCAAAGGACTTTCTGGACTATATGTCTGAGAAAAATAGGAATATTTTGATGTATTTTGAGAATAAACATGACATATATATAAATATGCCCGATGAAATAGAGGGACAAATTGTCAAAAGGAAAGACTATGTCGATTTCATGGATTTTTCGCCTGCATGCCTAAGCTTGAAGGCTGTTGTCAGCGCAAAAGTTAAAAATGTACTTGAACAAATACACGTTCGTAAATCAGAATACATTCTGAAGCGAATAAAAATTGACGGCATCGCATCTGACTTTTATCTTTTGTTTGTGCCGATTATTAAAGATACAGAATTTGTTTATCCTAAGTGCGAGTTTATTGATATATACAATGAAAAATGTAAAGTATTTCAAAACAGAAAGGAGTTTTACAACGACAATGATATTTACTTTCCAAAGCGAATCACACTAACACCGAAATATAAAAACCAAGATTTGCTATATCCACAAGGTTCTGATGTCTTTTTCTCAAAAAGAGTTCTTGACGCTTTTGCAGATGAAAAAATTGTTGGTTATGACATTATTAAGGGCGGATGTTTCTATTGTACGGTAGAAACAACTGACGAGATATAAAAATTAAGCCCTCATGAGCACATCTGTTGTCATTAGCCACAACTCTGTGCAATTATCATTCCTACACCTCCTGCAATTACAAAGACACCAATAGTGAAGAAGAACCAAAAGAACCACTGTGCATAGTGACCGAGATAGCAGCCATCATATTCCTTGTATCGCTCGTGGACTTTTTTCCGTTCATCAGCAAACATGGAATTGACCTCACGGATATGCATCTGCATCTGTGCGGTCATCCATTGGCGTTCTTTGGCAAACAGTTCTTGGATTTTCTGCCAGTCAGCATCATTGACTTGCACAGACACCTTTAATTTTGTGGGAGCATTTTCCAAAACTTTGTCTATGTGCTGATTGATGGTATCAACCTTTTTGCTGATAGTAGTCACAGCACCACCTAATTTGGCTTCTGCACGCTGATACTGGCGAAAACGGAGCATACCCACCCACTAAGCGCGGTTCAATCCACGCACTTGTGAGCTGAAAATCGGCTTGAAATTGGCATAAAAAACGGAGTATATCCGTTCAATATCGCCTAAAACACTGAAAATCATCATTATCGTTACTATGAGGGGCTACGTCCGCAACTCTCTGTCTGTGACTGGAAATTAATTCAGTAGATCCTAATTAATCAAATCCCGATTTTTATCGGACAGCAATAATTTTTAACTCCTTTTATTTGGCTGCATTTGCAATCCTTGCTAACTTTGCATCTGAATGAAAAAGAACGCTCTCGTAACAGTAATGCTCATTGCCACAATAATAGTGTCATTGATGCCTTTTGTCCCACACCATCATCATGACGGCGTGTGGTGCAATGTTGTTGAGCGTTGCGACATAGACAATGCTGAGAATGATGCGCATACCAGCCACCATGGTGACAGAACGCTTTGCGTTGAGGAGACCGACCTGATAGCCTCACGCCCCAGCCATGCGGGGTATGCCTTCAACACCCAGTATCTTTATCCGCTTTTGTTGTTGACTGCTATTGTAGGCAGTTTGCCTGAGCATCCTGTAGGCTCAGGCGTTAATTACGCTTGCGTTTCCGTTATCCGTCTGTATGATGAGTGGATAGCTGACTCGTCGGGCCTTCGTGCACCGCCATTTGTCATGGCATAACCCGTAAGTCTTTTTTCTTTTGTGGTAAACCGCTATCCGACAATGCTGCCATGCCCGTAGGGGCGTTGCCGCACTTGTTGGTATGATGTATGTGGCAACCACAAGTCATAAACCGTTAAACAGTATATTCTCAATGAAATCAAACATATTACTAATTTTCATGTTCGCCGTACTCCTGTTGTGTTGTTGCGGTGAGCATAGCCATGACAATGACCATGCTGATGAGTCAGAACATAAGGAGGAAACCGGGCATGGTCACGACCACGCAGGCGAGATTTCTTTTACCAAGGAACAGGCCAAGGCGGCCGGGCTGGCAATAGAGACCGTAACGCCGTCAACATTCCATTCCGTCATACGCACCAGCGGGCAGATAGTAGCTCCGCAGGGCGATGAGCAGACTGTTGTGGCTACGGCCTCAGGCATCCTTACCTATTACCGCGGCTCCATTGCCGAGGGCATGGCAGTCAAGGCTGGCGAGGCTATAGCCAGCGTATCGGCGAAGCATCTGCAGGATGGCGATCCGGCCGTAAACGCGCGTGCAGCATTCGAGACGGCAGAGCGTGAGTATCAGCGTGCGTCACGCCTTGTTGCCGACAAGATAATCTCGGCCAAGGAATATGAGCAGGCAAAGCTCAACTACGAGACAGCCCGCAACGCATACCATGCGCAGGCAGCGAGCATGACCACGCGCGGCATCTCCGTCTCATCGGGCATGAGCGGATATGTCAAGCAGTTGCTCGTTGCACAGGGTGAGTATGTCACGGTGGGACAGCCCATAGCCGTTGTAACCCGCGACAGAAGGCTGCAGCTTAAAGCGTTCGTGCCCGAGAGCGAGTATGGCAGCCTGCGCACTATCAGCTCCGCCAACTTCATATCGCCTTCAGACAGGAATGTCCTACACAGCCTTGCCTCTCTCAATGGCAGGCTCGTGTCGTATGGGCGCAGCCTTTCCGACAACGGAGCCTTTGTTCCGGCAGTCTTCGAGTTTGACAATGTCGGTGACATACTGCCAGGAAGCTATGTCGAGGTGTTCCTCATTGGAGCCGCGAGGAACAATACCATCACCGTTCCGCTGTCTGCCATTACCGAGGAGCAGGGGCTGTATTTCGTATATGTGCAGGAGCATGACGAGGACTATGTCAAGCGGCAAGTAACCCTTGGCGACAGCGACGGCTTGCGCCGTGTCGTCATCAGTGGGCTGAAACCTGGCGAGAAGGTTGTGGCCAAAGGCGCCTACAATGTCAAGCTTGCCTCAATGTCGACCGAGATACCCCATGGACACAGTCATTAACAACAACAGCCTATTACCATGCTCAACAGAATAATAAAGCTTTCGCTCCGCAATAGGCTTGTCGTGCTCCTTGGTGCGGTGTTGTTGCTCATCGCCGGCCTTTATACGGCAAAGAATACCGATGTCGACGTGTTTCCCGACCTCAACGCTCCCACCGTTGTCGTCATGACCGAGGCCAACGGCATGGCTCCAGAGGAAGTAGAGCGTCTTGTAACGTTCCCAATCGAGACCGCTGTCAATGGAGCCACCGGCGTACGCCGTGTGCGTTCGTCGTCAACTACAGGCTTCTCCGTTGTTTGGGTGGAGTTCGACTGGGGCACCGACATCTACCGTGCCCGACAGATAGTGTCAGAGAAGACAGCGGTAGTAGAGGAAATGCTCCCCGATGGCGTCGGCAGTCCTACGCTTGGTCCTCAGTCGTCCATCCTTGGCGAGCTAATGTTTGTGTCGCTGACAGCCGACAGCACCTCCCTACAGGACCTGCGAACCATTGCCGACTGGACCGTGCGTCCACGGCTGCTCGCAACAGGTGGCGTAGCGCAGGTGTCGGTGCTTGGCGGTGAGGTACGCGAATACCAGATACTTCTTAATCCGGGCCGCATGAGACATTACGGAGTGTCGCTCGACGAGGTGTGCGAGGCCGTCGATGGCATGAACGGCAATGTGGCAGGAGGAATACTCTATGAGTACGGCAACGAGTATATCATACGCGGTGTGCTCGCATCGGACAATGTAGGCACACTTGCCGGCTCGCTTGTCAAGACCACAGCCTCCGGACCCGTACTGTTGGGCAATGTGGCCGAGGTGAAGATAGGCAACAGCAGACCGAAGATGGGAACGGCGTCCCATGACGGCAAGCCGTGCGTGATGGTCACCGTTACCAAGCAGCCCAATACGAGCACCGTCGACCTTACGGCCAAGATAGACACTGTGCTGATGGAACTTGGCAAGACCCTTCCCCGTGATGTCAAGGTGTCGTCAGACATATACCGTCAGGAGAGGTTCATCAACAGCTCCATCGACAATGTCATGAAGTCGCTTTACGAGGGTGGACTCTTTGTGGTCATCGTGCTCTTCCTGTTCCTCATGAATGTCCGGGCTACCGTCATATCTCTCATCACCATACCGCTCTCCCTGCTGGTATCTGTACTGACCCTCCATCTCCTTGGGCTCACCATCAACACCATGAGCCTTGGCGGCATGGCCATAGCCATTGGCTCGCTTGTCGACGATGCCATAGTGGATGTCGAGAACGTGTACCGTAGGCTGCGTGAGAACAGCTCCTTGCCGCCAGGCTTCCGGCAGTCGACCCTGACCGTCATCTTCAACGCTTCCAAGGAAGTCCGTCTGCCCATTCTCAACTCCACGCTTATAATCGTTGCCAGCTTTGTGCCCCTCTTCTTCCTCAGTGGCATGGAGGGTCGCCTGCTGGTTCCTCTGGGCATCGCCTTCGTCACGGCTCTTGGCGCCTCCACTCTTGTAGCCCTCACGCTCACCCCCGTGCTGTGCAGCTATCTGCTTGCGGGCCGCCGTCCGGGCAGCGGAAAACTTCTCACGGAGCCTTATGTCGCCCGCAAGCTCAAGACGGCATATGGCCGTTTGCTCGGCCGTGCGCTCACCAGACATCGCCAGGTTCTTGCCGTCACGGCCGTCCTCACCGTTGTTGCCATAGTAGGCTTTGCCACCCTTGGGCGCAGCTTCCTTCCGCCATTCAATGAGGGGTCGTTCACCATAGGCGTTAGTACCCTTCCTGGCATCTCCCTTGAGGAGTCCGACCGCATAGGCCATAGGGTGGAGGAGGCTTTGCTTGCCATACCCGAGGTGCAGACCGTTGGCCGCAAGACTGGCCGTGCGGAGCTTGACGAACACGCCCTCGGTGTCAACGACTCCGAGCTTGAGGTGCCCTTCGTCCTTGGTGACAGGAGCAAGCAGGAGATCATGGACGACATCCGCGCAAGGCTCGCTGCCATTCCAGGCATAGCCGTTGAGGTTGGTGCCCCCGTGACACATCGTATTGATGCCATGCTCTCCGGCACCCGTGCCAACATCGCCATCAAGGTTTTTGGCCCAGACCTTGGCACCCTCTATTCTCTTGGCAAGAAGATAGAGGAGGCCGTAAAGGACATCGACGGCATTGCCGACCTCAACGTAGAGCGGCAGGTGGAGCGTCCGCAGTTGCGCATAGAGCCCCGGCGCGAGATGCTAGCGCGCTATGGCGTGACGCTGCCTCAGTTTGCCCGGATGGTGGGTGTGCTTTTGGGTGGACAGGTAGTGTCGCAGGTGTATGAGGACGAGAAGTCCTTCGACCTCACGCTGAAAGTTGCCGATGCCGACAGGATGACGGCTGCCGACATAGCCGCCATCACCGTAGATGCCAATGGGGCAAAGGTGCCGTTGGGCACCCTTGCAAATATCACCTCTGCCATGGGACCCAACACCATCAACCGCGAGAACGTTGCCCGTAAGCTGGTAGTGTCGGCCAATGTCTCAGGCCGCGACCTGCTGGGAGTGGTCAACGACATACGTGAGCGCATAGACGCAGAAGTTGCAATGCCAGAGGATTATCATGTGGAATATGGAGGCCAGTTCGAGAGCGAGCGCACAGCCTCGCGCACCCTGCTCGTCACCTCAGTGTTCTCCATAGCCGCCATCTTCCTGTTGCTCTTCAATGAGTTCCGCAGCGTCCGTCAGGCATCAGTCATCCTGCTCAACCTGCCCTTGGCATTAATAGGCGGAGTGCTTGTGCTGTGGCTGTCGGGCGGCGTGGTGAGTATTCCTGCCACCATAGGCTTTATCTCGCTTTTCGGCATAGCCACCCGCAACGGCATGCTCCTCGTCTCCCGCTACAACGACTTGCGTGCTGAGGGCTATACGCTGACAGAGAGCGTTATGCACGGCTCCATAGACAGGCTCAACCCCATACTTATGACGGCTCTGTCGTCAGCCTTGGCCCTGGTGCCTATGGCATTGGGGGGCGAGTTGCCTGGCAATGAGATTCAGAGTCCTATGGCCAAGGTTATTCTTGGCGGACTGTTCACCTCGACCCTGCTCAACGCTTTCATCATACCAATAATGTATCTTCTCATAAACCGTCAAGACAATAAGAAATGAAGAAATATGCTTTAGTCACCATTATGGCAGCCATGCTGCTGCCTATGGATGCACAGACAACCATAGGGCAGGTGCTCGCAGATATAGAGAGCAACAACACCACGCTGAAGGCTCTCAGGGCCGAGGCCGAGGCGCAGAAGCTCGACAACCGCACGGGCATGACGCTTGCCGACCCCGAGGTGGAGTTTGCCTATCTGTGGGGAAGCCCCGCCGTGATGGGCAACCGCAAGGATTTCAGTGCATCGCAGCAGTTTGACTTCGCCACACTCTCGGGCAAGAAAAGAGCCTTGGCCTCGCAGCGTGACGTTCTTGTCGACCTGCAACTAAAAGCCGGGCGGCTGGCCATCATCACCGAGGCCCGCATGCTGTGTGTGGACATGGTCTACTACAATGCCCTTGCCGCCGAGATGCAGACGCGCCTTGATGCTGCCCGTGCCGTTGCCGATGCGCAGAAGAAGCGGTTAGACAGTGGCGACGGCAACCAGATAGAGTACAACAATGTCCTCATGTCGCTTGCTGCCGCAGAGGCCGAGATGGCGCGTGTGTCTACAGAGCGTCAGGCTGTGGCGGCCGCTCTATCCCGTCTCAATGGCGGCAATGAGATAAGCCTGCAGCAGCAGTCGTTCGATGTGTCGCCGCTGCCATCGCCGTTTGAGCAGTGGTATGCAGCAGCAGAGGCTGGCAACCCCACCTTGGCGTATGTCAGGCAGGAGGTAGAGGTGAGCAACCGCCAGCTTTCGCTCGACAAGGCACAGAACGTGCCGTCGCTGACGCTTGGATACATGAGTGAGAACACCCGTGAGCAGACATTCCGCGGTGTGTCCATAGGAGTGTCGGTGCCATTATGGACTAACCGCAACAAAGTTCGCCAGGCACACGCCGCACGTGAGGCTGCCGAGCTTCGCCTTGCCGATGCCCGCCAGACCTTCTACAGTCAGGTGCGCATGGCCTACGACAAGGCTGTGTCGTTGCGAGCTGCTGCCGTGGCCTGCCGTGAAGCCTCCACGCGCTATGCCGACATCAGGCTATTGCGCAAGGCTTATGACGAAGGCCATCTCGCTGTTGTCGACTATCTCGTGCAGATGGGCTTCTGCTACGATGCCGCCAACAGGGCACTCAATGCCGAGCGTGAATATCAGCGGGCCTTGTGCGAGTTGCGCAGCTTTTCTGCTGAGCTTATGTCCGACTGAACACACACTCTGGTGTGGAAGCCAATTCACCTCTGTGCTGGAGCCAATACACCTCGGTGCGTACTATATCACACCTATATGTATGAGCCATTATGAAAAAGATGACATATTTGCCCAAGTATTTTTGCATTCCAGAATTTTTTGCGTAACTTTGAGGGCATAAAGAAGCCAACGAGCTCATGTATTAGAAGAAGATACTCCGCTGGTCACCCCGGCAATCGCCAGACTTCTGCAGGATGAAGGCCAACGGAGGAAACACACATAACAGAATATGGACATAGAACAAATTAAGAAAATGCTCAGCAAGCAGGACGGATTGTCCAAGACTTTGGGCATGGAATTCATATCAACACCCGACCCTGATACCTGCAAGGCAAGAATGAGAGTCGACGGACGCAACCGTCAGCCGTTCGGGTTCCTGAGCGGTGGCGCATCGCTTGCCCTTGCCGAGAATGTTGCCGGCGTAGGCTCTCTGGCCCTTTGCCCCGGCAAGATAAGCGTGGGCATCAATGTCAGCGGAAGCCACGTCAAGGCCGTGCTCGAAGGCGACTGCGTGGAGGCTACGGCGCGTCTGCTCCACAAGGGGCGCACGCTCCACCAGTGGCAGGTATCTATATGTAACTCCGAGGGAGAGCTTATTTCCTCGGTTAGCGTCACCAATTACATAATGACAAAACCAAAGGAGAAACAGCAATGAGCCATTACGCCATGTTCAGACTGCCTTACGCCACCATGGCCTACAGGGTGGAGCAGAAGACAGGAGAACCGCTGAGGTTGCTGACGGCAAGCGACTTGGACGGCGTCAGGGGATTTGTTGTGGCACCGTTTGTGGCCTCACCTTCAACGCCCATAGTCGTAATAGAGGGCGAGGCTGAGGCTGTTTCTCTCCATGCCCGGCCTGATGCCGTGCATGGGGTGGAGCATGCTGACCGCAATGCTTACGCACACGACTTTGCAGTCTTCCATGGAGCCGTTTCTCAGGGACGTTTCGGCAAGATAGTGCTCTCACGCTCTGCCGAGGTCGCAACGCCTGGGCGGCCCTCGCCCGAGGGACTCTTTGCCGAGGCTTGCCGCAGGTATCCGCGAATGATGATAACTCTGGTGAGCAGCGATGTGTGCGGAACGTGGCTCATGGCCACTCCCGAGACGCTGCTGCGCCGTGAGGGCAGTCTCTGGCGCACCATGGCCCTTGCTGGCACCATGAGGCATGTGGATGGTGAGCAGACTGAGCCGTGGTCGGAAAAGAATATTTCAGAGCAGAAGCTGGTGGCCGATTACGTAGCCCAGACGTTGACCCGCTTTGCCGGACGCGTCGAGGTTGGCGAGCCATATACCGTCAGGGCTGGCAACCTGCTGCATCTGCGTTCCGATTTCTCGTTCAGCATGGCGGACAATGGCGATTATGGCATTGGCGACATCGTTGAGGCCCTTCATCCCACGCCAGCTGTGTGCGGACTGCCCAAGGACGAGGCGAGGACATTCATTCTGGCCAATGAGAGTGACGACCGCCGCTATTACAGCGGCTATGCCGGCCCCTGGGGCATAAAGGATGTGTATGCCCTATACGTGTCTCTGAGGTGCATGGAGATACGTGAGGACTGCTGCCTGATGCATGCGGGAGGCGGACTGCTGCCCGACAGCATTGAGGAGAAAGAGTGGGAGGAGACCGTCGCCAAGATGGAGGCCATGAGAGCCTTGGTCGTCAGACGATAGATTTTTATGGGTTCGGCTCTGCAAACAACACATGGATAATGTGTCCTGACTATAGATTATGTATTCTGATAAAGCAAATATCAATATTCTGACTTCGCTGATGGTGGCGCATGGAGTGCGTACCATAGTGGTGTGCCCAGGCAGCAGGAATGCTCCTTTGGCACACAACTTCAGTGTGTGCAGGCAGCTGCGTTGCATTTCCGTTACTGACGAGCGCTCGGCAGGCTTCTACGCCATTGGGTTGTCCTTGGCGTCCGGTGAGCCGGTCGCCGTATGTGTGACGAGCGGCTCGGCGTTGCTCAACCTTGCTCCAGCCGTGTGCGAGGCTTACTATAGGGAGATACCCCTGCTGGTAATCTCTGCAGACAGGCCGCAGGCCATGATTGGCCAGCTGCAAGGGCAGACGATGGTGCAGACAGGAGCCTTGGCAGGCATCGTCCGGCACTCGGTAACCCTGCCCGAGCCTGCGGACGCTACAGCCCAATGGTTCTGCAACCGCCTTGTCAACGAGGCTTTGTCGCTCATGGTGTCGCCGGCAAGCGGCCCCGTGCATGTCAATGTGCCGGTGAGCGAGCCTCTGTTTGGCTTCTCCGCAGAGACCCTGCCAGAGGAAAGGGTGGTGAGGGTCCATCGTGCCGTGGCTACCGAGGCCACTATGTCATCGCTTGCCGCATGCGTGGCCGCATCGCCAAGACTGATGGTGGTAGTCGGACAGCTACCGTTCACGGAAAGCCAGCGTTCGGCAACGGCATTGGAAAGGCTTCGTAGCTATGCGGTCGTGCTGACCGACCATCTGGCTTCAGACTGCCGTGGTGTGATGCCGTCGCTCGACAGGATGGCGATGCTGCTGACAGAAACCGGAGACTACGCTCCCGATACCGTTGTCTACGTTGGTGGCAACATGGTGAGCAAGTCTATGAGAACATTCCTACAGGGATGCCGCCCTGCAAACAGCTATGTAGTGACAGCCGATGGCAAACTGACCGATGTGCTCATGACAGCTACAGACATCGTAGAGGCGACACCATCGCAGGCATTGGATGTAATGGCCGCTGCCCTGGACGGCAAGCAAAATGCCGACACAGCATGGACGGAACGATGGCATGGCATTTGTGCACAGTCTGTTGTATCAGGCTGTGACCCAGAGTATTCGCAAGTGGCAGCAGTTAGGGAGTTCTTTAAGGCCATTGAGGGCAGCGACTGCTGCGTTCATCTTGCCAACAGCATGTCTGTCAGGGCAGGCCTGCTCTATGCCGACAGATATGTGTATGTGAACCGCGGTGTCAACGGCATCGAGGGGTCGCTGTCTACAGCGGCAGGCTTCTCGCTGATGAGTGCCGTACCAGTATACTGCGTCATTGGCGACCTGAGTTTTTTCTATGATGTCAATGCCCTGTGGCATGGCGACCTGTGCGGCAACTTCCGGATATTGCTGCTCAACAACGGTTGCGGTGGAATATTCAGACGATTCGGAAAGCTTGAGGACAGTCCAGCGCTCGATGGCATGGTCATGGCGCGTCATAATACGTCGGCCGAGGGCGCATGCCAGCAGAACGGTGTGGCATACAGAGCAGTGCATGAGGCTGCCCAGCTTGCCGATGGCATCAGATGGCTCACACATGAGCAATGTCCCACACCCATGCTCCTTGAGGTGTTTACCGATGACGAGGAGGACCAGAGGGTATACGACAGCGTTATGGCATGTGGGCATAGGAGATAGAGGAGATAGAGGAGATAGAGGTGATAGAAGAGATAGAGGAGATAGACCTTCGACCTTCGACCTTTGCCCTTCGACTTAAATTAAAAAAAAATATATGGAAAGAGAATGGAAGAATATTGAGGGCTTCGCCTTCAAGGAGATACTCTTCGAGGAGTATAATCACATAGCTAAGATAACCATCAATAGGGAACGCTACCGCAATGCCTTCACGCCGCTGACGACGTGGGAGATGTCGCAGGCGTTTGCCTATTGCCGTGAGTCATCATCGATAAGGGTTGTCATACTCACAGGTGCCGGCGACAAGGCTTTCTGCTCGGGTGGCGACATGCACGTCAAGGGACGTGGAGGATATGTCGGTGCCGACGGAGTGCCAAGGCTCAATGTGCTGGATGTGCAGATGCAGAT
Organism: Prevotella sp. P3-122; assembly: GCF_002251365.1. Lineage (GTDB taxonomy): Bacteria > Bacteroidota > Bacteroidia > Bacteroidales > Bacteroidaceae > Prevotella. The sequence continues at coordinate 47,305 of NZ_NPJH01000079.1, read as the reverse complement.
CAGAAGACTGCCTAAGCCCGTCATAGCCATGGTGAACGGCTACGCCATTGGCGGCGGTCATGTGCTGCATGTGATGTGCGACCTGACGATAGCCAGCGAGAATGCCATCTTCGGACAGACAGGGCCAAAGGTCGGAAGCTTCGACGCCGGCTTCGGAGCGTCTTATCTCGCCCGCATGGTTGGACAGAAGAAGGCGCGTGAGATATGGTTCCTGTGCAGGCAGTACTCCGCACGCGAGGCCGAGCAGATGGGTATGGTGAACAAGGTGGTGCCACAGGAGCAGCTTGAGGACACGTGCGTGGAGTGGGCAGAGACTATGATGGAGCGCAGCCCGCTGGCTCTTAGGATGATCAAGGCCGGGCTGAATGCCGAGCTTGACGGGCAGGCCGGTATACAGGAGCTGGCAGGCGATGCCACAATGCTCTATTACACCATGGATGAGGCCCAGGAGGGCGGCAAGGCATTCCTGGAGAAGCGCAAGCCCGACTTCGACAAATATCCCGTGTTTCCATAATGCAGATCGAGGACGATATGCTGAAGATAGACATACAGAAGCGTACGCTACACTTCAAACGCCCTGCCAAGACCTCGCGGGGCGAATATCTTACGCGGTTGAGCCGCTTCGTGACCATCGTGCGCGACGGCATACGGGGAGTAGGGGAGTGTGCCACGTTGCCCGACCTCTCATGTGATGAGATTGCCGACTATGATGATGTTCTCCGTAGGGTCTGCGACATGATAGAGCAGACGGGGCGCATACCCTTCGACATGCTGCGCCCTTATCCCTCCATGCTCTTCGGGATAGAGACGGCTTTCGCACAGCTCGATGCCAATGGCTCCTGCGCACTCTTCGACACTCCCTTTGCCCGTGGCGAGGAGGGCATTCCTACCAATGGCCTCGTCTGGATGGGAACATACGATGAGATGCTGGAACGGATGCAGGAAAAGCTCGATGCGGGCTTCACGTGTGTGAAGCTGAAGATAGGAGCTATAGACTTTGACGCGGAGACCGAGCTGCTGCACATCGTTCGCTCGGCTTTCCCGGTCAGCAAGGTGGAGCTTCGGGTGGATGCAAATGGTGCGTTCGACCCCGACGAGGCTCTTGCCATGCTGGATATTCTTGCCCGCTTCGACCTTCATTCCATCGAGCAGCCCATACGGCAGCGGCAATGGCGCGACATGGCCCGCATCTGCGCAGCCTCGCCCGTGCCGGTGGCTCTTGACGAGGAACTCATAGGTGTCAACTTGAAGTCGATGAAGGAGATGCTGCTTGATACCATCAGACCGCAATATATCGTGCTGAAGCCATCGCTTCACGGTGGCATGGCCGGTACGGCCGAGTGGATAGAGCTGGCACGTCAGCGGAATATCGGCTCGTGGATGACAAGCGCGCTGGAGAGCAACGTGGGACTGAATGCCATTGCTCACCTTGCCGCACGCACATACGGCCCTGCTGTAGGCATGGCGCAGGGATTGGGCACAGGACAGCTCTTCACGGACAATATCGACATGCCGCTGCAGATGAGGGGGCAGGAGATGTGGTTCTGTCCCGACGTGAGGACAGTTACGGAGACGATAGTATGACGGTAGAGGAATTTCTTGCAGAGTGGAATAATGACTCTGACTGTGTGGCTGTGCACACAAGCGGCTCTACGGGAGCGCCAAAGCTGATGATGGCGAAGAAACGGCGCATGGAAGCTTCGGCCCGAATGACATGCAAGACACTTGGCCTGAGCAGGGGCGACAAGGCGCTCGTTTGCCTGCCCATGGACTATATAGCCGGAAAGATGATGGTTGTAAGATGTGTGACCTGCGGCCTCGACATGATGTGCGTGGAGCCTTCGGGACATCCTCTTGCCACGGTCAGCTCCCGCATCGACTTCGCCGCCATGGTGCCCATGCAGGTGTTCAATTCCCTTGAGGACGATGTGGAGCGGCAGCGGCTCATGGACATTGGTAACCTGCTGATAGGCGGAGGAGCCATCGACGAGAGGCTTGAGTCAGCGTTGCGGGAGTTCCCCAATGCCGTATGGAGCTCGTATGGCATGACAGAGACCTTGTCGCACATAGCCTTGCGCAGGCTCGACGGTGAGCATGCCAGTCTGTGGTACTGTCCGCTTGACGGTGTGCGCGTGTCGCTCGACAGCGATGGCTGTCTTGTTGTCTCTGCCCCGGCCGTATGCGGACAGGAGCTGCATACCCACGACCTTGCCGTCGTTGAGGACACAGACAGCGGACAGAGGTTCCGCATAACGGGAAGGATAGACAATGTGATATGCTCAGGAGGAGTGAAGATACAGATTGAGGAGGTGGAGGACGCACTGAGGCCTTATCTTTCCGCACCATTTATGATAACGAGGCGCCCATCGGAGAAGTTTGGCGAGGAGGTTGTCATGCTTACTGAGGATGATGATACCGATGCCGTGCTTAGTGTTTGCCGTAGGGTGCTTCCCCGCTACAGCCAGCCTAAGGCGTGCCGCCATGTCGCCAGCCTGCCTGTGACAGCTACGGGAAAGCCCGCCAGGGGGGAGGCAGCGAAAATATGGAAGTAGCCATGAAAGGGCAAAAGCGTTATTTGTCCTGCTGTTATCTACGCTTTTGCGCTTACAGCGCGACCATCACCTACATGAAATAACCCAGGGTGTCGCTACGCTTTACCCTGGGCTATGTGCTTTTGCGCTTACAGCGCGACAATTACTTACATGAACTTCAGAAATAGGTTGCCTGTTTTTTTGCACATCAAACAGGATACCCAACTCTTAACCTAATAACCCTTTACTTCCTCAATGCCCTCACGCCTTTCTTCGTGGGCTTTGTAGGCTTGATGGTTCCGTCGGCGTTGAACTCCATCTTGTCGATGCACACCTCGCGGTGAATGCCGGGTTGTTTGTCGCGCTCTATGTAATTCTTGTTGATGCGGTGGTAAACGATATACCATTCGTCCTTGCCCGGTATCTGCAGAACGCTGTTGTGGGCAGTGCCGTAGATTTCGTTCTCTGCGTCCTGTATCAGTATTACGGGGTTTTCTGCAACCGTTATGGGGCCTAAAGGCGATGTGCTTGTGCCGTAGGCTACGTGATAGTTGGCAGCGCCCGTATCGTCAACGCTCCAGAGAAAATAATACAGTCCGTTGCGCTTGAACACGTATGGTGCCTCACGATAGGCATAGTCCTGAAGCGTTCCTCCCTGTGGAGTCATCAGGGTCTCTGTTTCTGGCTTTATGCTTGTCATGTCGTCATTAAGCTCTGCGCCAGCCATGTAGCCGTTGCCCCAGTAGAGGTAGCATTTGCCGTTGTCGGGATCCTGGAATACGTCAACGTCAATCTGTTGTCCGTGCTTCTGTCCCTTAGGCCTGTGGTCGACGATAGGCTTTCCGAAGTCGGCGAACGGGCCGGTCGGCGAGTCGCTGATGGCCACTCCTATGGCTTTGCCGTGACCAGTCTCTCCGCTGTAGTAGAAATAGTATTTATATCCGTCCTCTGTTTTCTTCTCTATGATGCATGGTGCCCATGCGTTGCCGCTTGCCCACTTGGTGTCGCGAGGCAGGTTGAGATTTATGCCTTCGTATTTCCACAGTGTGAGGTCATCGCTTGAGAAGCATGTGAAATACCATCCTCCCCATCCGGGTGTGCCGTCGGTGGTAGAGTAGATGTAGTATTTGCCCGTCTTCTCTGAGTACAGCACCTCTGGGTCGGCATGGAATCCTGCCAGAATAGGGTTACCACTGTAGAGAGTACTCTTGCAGCATTGGCTCTTGCAGCATTGGCTTTTCTGAGCCATTGTGGGGAGCATCATTGTCAGCAGTGCTCCCATTGCGTAATACCTAAGTTTCATTGGTCTTTTAGTTTTTGTTTTTGTTGTTCTGTTGTTTATTTAAGTCTTGCGGTCGAGGGTTGAAGGTCGAAGGACTGAGGTCGAAGGGATCCTCTCTATCTCCTCTATCTCCTTGCATACTTCGGCATGCTCATCCTTCCCTGTAGAAGTCCAGTGCCTCCATAATCTCCTCTTTTGTTGCAGTCTGGTTAATTCTTATGTCGCCTATTCCACCCAGTAGCGTGAAATTTATTATGCCGTCGGCATTCTTCTTGTCGTGGGTCATAAGCTCTATCAGCTCTCCGTAGTCCTCGCACGTAATGGCGAGCCGTGGGTAGTAGTCGTGGATGAAATTCACCGTCTGCCTCAGCCTGTCAGCGGGAAATCCCGTCTTGATGCTGCTGAGATACAGCTCGCATACCAGTCCGCAGGCTACGGCGTGGCCGTGCAGCACGGGTGTGCGTCGCAAAGCCCATGACTCGAAAGCGTGGCCGAAGGTGTGGCCAAGGTTCAGTGCCTTGCGTATGCCCTTCTCGTGAGGGTCTTCGGCAACAATGTTCTCCTTTATCTGCACCGACCGTGCTACCATCTGCTGCAGTCGCGGCAGGTCGGGACTGTCGAGCGGGAAGCCGACCAGCTCCGCCCAGTGGGCCTCGTCGGAGATTAGTCCGTGCTTCAGCATCTCGGCATATCCGGAGCGCATGTTGTCGTCATCGAGTGTCTTCAGGAAACTGGTGTCGAGAATAACGTAGCGTGCCTCACTGAATACTCCAACCTCGTTTTTCAGACCGTTGAAGTTGATGCCCGTCTTTCCTCCCACCGATGCGTCGACCATGGCGAGCAGGGTTGTCGGAATGTTGATGAAGTTGATGCCCCGCTTGAATGTAGACGCGGCAAATCCGCCAAGGTCGGTAACCATGCCTCCGCCGAGGTTGATGAGGCACGAGTGTCGTGACGCTCCGTTGTCGCCAAGTTCTTTCCATACGTCAGTCAGGGTGCCGACAGTCTTGCAGGTGTCTGAGTTCCCTATAACGATAAGCTTTGCGCCCCTCATCACAAGATAGTCCTTTATCACAGGCCAGCACAGCTCCGACGTGACGGTATCTGCAAGTACAAAGAGCTTGTCATGCTCACATTCGGCCAAGGCCAGTGCCAGTTCTCTCTCAAGATTTCCAGAAATAACAATTCCCTGTTTCATATCTTCTGTATAACGTATGGTTCGTGATTATACATGTCAAGGCTTTATGCCATGATATTTGTGGTGTTATTGCAAAGATACAACAAATTTATGAGAACGGGTGCATAAATGTGAGAAAATATAATAAAAGAGTGCCTATACATTATAATATATATATAGGTGAAACATGAAAAATGCTTTTTTTTCTGTTATGGTTAAACCTAATGGCGTTTTCTCCGTCTACTATTACAGGTGCGTATCTATTACCACGCACAGTATTGAAGCCGTAATCACCAACACACATGAAGAAAATCATATTTTTGGCGCTGATGGCTGTCATGGCAATGACGGCGATGGCGCAGAACAGAACTATCACGGGTCGCCTTGTAGACAAGGAAACCAAGGAGCCAATGGTACAGACCACAGTGCAGCTGCTTACCGCCGACAGTACGTTCGTTACCGGCGGAGTTACCAACGAGAAGGGCGAGTTCTCCATAGCCGCTCCCAAGAGTGGGGCCTACCTGCTGAAAATCTCCAGCATAGGCTATATCACGTCCGTCAAGAAACTCATGATGGAGAAGGACAACGACCTCGCCATGGGGACTGTCCAGATGACTGCCGATGCCATCATGCTCAAGGAAACACAGGTAACGGCACAGGCACTGAAGGTTACGGTGAAGGAAGACACCTTTATATATAATAGCGCGGCATACCGCACACCCGAAGGCTCCACCATAGAGGAACTGGTGAAGCGGTTGCCGGGAGCGCAGGTCGACGACGACGGAAAGATTACCATCAACGGCAAGGAGGTGAAGAAAATCCTTGTCGACGGCAAGGAGTTTATGACGGGTGACACCCAGACCGCCATGAAGAACCTTCCGACATCCATCGTAGAGAAAGTAAAGGCCTACGACGAGAAGAGCGACCTGGCAAGGGTGACCGGCATCAACGACGGAAACGAGGAGACGGTGCTCGACTTTGGACTGAAGAAGGGCATGAACAAGGGTTTCTTCTCCAATTCCGACGTAGGCGTCGGCACCGAGGACAGATATTCCGCGCGTCTTATGGGTGCGCACTTCAACTCTGAGGCACGCGTCATGGGCTTCGCCTCGGCCAATAATGTCAGCGACAGAGGATTTGGCGGACGTGGAGGAGGCTTCGGCAGGGGCAACAACGGACTCAACTCGAGCAAGATGCTGGGAGCAAACTTCAACTACGAGAAGAAGGATGTCATCAAGCTCAATGGTAGCGTAAGGTGGAATCATAATGACGGCGACCAGCTGACCAAGAACTCCAGCGAGAACTTCGTCTCTACGGCAAAGTCGTTCAGCAACAGCCTGTCGCAAAACTACAGCAGGAGCGACAGCTGGAACGCGCAGGCAAGGGTGGAGTGGACGCCCGACACCATGACAAACATCATGTTCCGGCCAACATTCTCACACTCGTCATCAGACAGCCGCTCGGCAAGCGCGTCGGCATCGTTTGCCGACGACCCGTACCTGTATGTCACAGACCCTCTCTCACAAGAGGCTTTCGACATCATGGACAAGGATAGCCTGATGGTGAACAGCCGCAACAACACCTCGCTGAGCAACAGCTCCAGCAACTCCTATGGCGCAATGTTCCAGTACAACAGGAAACTTGGCAACAAGGGACGCAACGTTACCGTGCAGCTCAACGCAAAATACACCGACTCCAACAACAAGAGCCTCACTACCAACAACGTGCATCTATACCAGATAACCGATGCCTTGGGCAACGACTCCACATACCAGACCAACCGCTATAACCTCACGCCGTCCAAGAACTACAACTACAGCGCACAGGCCACCTACAGCGAGCCGCTCTGGAAGGCCACCTTCCTGCAGCTGAGCTACAAGTTCACCTACAGCTATTCAAAGAGCCAGCGCTCAACATACGACTTCAGCAACATGGGCGAGAACTTCTTCGAAGGGGTTAGCAACACCTACCGCAACTGGAACGGATATCTTGACAGGCTCGGCAGTCCCATCGGGGATTATTACGACGAGGAGCTTAGCCGGTACTCGCAGTACAAGAACTATACGCACGACATCGAGCTGATGTTCAGGATGATTAGGGAGAAATTCAACTTCAGCACGGGCGTGATGCTGCAGCCACAGTCATCCGACTTCACTCAGGACTATCAGGGCAAATACATAGATACCGTAAGGCACGTCCTCAACGTCGCCCCTACACTCGACTTCCGCTACAGGTTCAACAAGGTTACCAATCTGCGCATACGCTATCGCGGTACTACGTCGCAGCCGAGCATGACCGACCTTGTCGACATCACCGACGACAGTAACCCACTCAACATCACCAAGGGTAACCCGGGACTGAAACCGTCGTTCACTAACAACCTTAACGCTACGTTCAGAGGCTATTTCGAGAAAACAATGCAGACAGTAATGGCGAACGTCAGGTTCAGCACCACACGCAACTCCGTGGCAAGAAAGGTTACCTACGACGAGACAACAGGTGGACAGACCACCAGACCGGAGAACATCAACGGCAACTGGAACCTCAATGGAGGACTGATGTTCAACACCCCGCTCGACTCGGCCGGACACTGGAACGTCAATACCTGGTCTGACGCATCCTTCGCTAACAATGTAGGCTATGTGTCGTTAGACAGAAAGTCGGACTCGCAGAAGAACATAACAAAGACTCTCGGCATCAACGAGAGGCTCTCGGGAAGCTATCGCAACGACTGGTTAGAGGTGGAGCTTGACGGCTCGCTCAACTACAACCACTCACGCAACAAGCTGCAGGAGCAGAGCAACCTCGATACATGGCAGTTCTCGTATGGCGCAAACGTCAACATCACTCTGCCGTGGGGCACGTCGCTGTCAACGGACATTCACGAGAAGAGCCGCAGGGGATATAACGACAACTCCATGAACACCAACGAGCTGGTGTGGAACACACAGCTCTCGCAGGGCTTCCTCAAGGGCAAGCCACTCGTGGTGATGCTGCAGTTCTACGATATTCTCGGACAGCAGAGCAACTTCTCGCGCTCCATCAATGCCATGCAGAGAAGCGATACCGAATACAACTCCATCAACTCGTATGTCATGCTGCATGTCAACTACAAATTGAACATTTTCGGAAGCAAGGAGGCAAGACAGGAAATGAAATTCATGGATGGTCCGGGAATGGGACCTGGAGGACAAAGACAAAGAATGGGTGGCAGCCGTCGCGGAGGCGGTGGATTTGGCGGCCCGATGATGATAGATTGACGGACGAAAGCAGGCTGGCGCAACTTATGCCCAGCCTGTTTTCGTTTTCTTGATTTCCCTGCTTGCCATCCAAGTCACGATGATGGTGGCTATGCCGCTAAGTACTACGAGCAGGAAGTAGTCGCGGTAGCCAGTCATGGTCTGCGCCCATCCTGAGAGCATGCCCGGTAACATCATGGACAGAGCCATGAGCGACTTGGCGAGAGTGAGGTGGGGTGCCTTGAGGTAACCGGACACGTAGCGCTTGATGAACATCATATAGGCGACGAAGCCAAATCCGTAGCCCAACTGCTCGACGAAGAGGCATAGGGCTATGGACATCAGGTTACCGGGCAGTGCATGGCTGAGATAGAGATACACTATGTTGGGCAGCGACATTGCTGCGGCCATGGGCCAAAGCCACCGGCGCAGTCCGCCCCTGACCATAGCCATTGCGCCGAGCACTCCTCCGAGCGACAGTCCTGCCACGGCGACGGTGCCTGCTACGAGGCCATACTCCTGTGGCGACAGTCCGAGCCCTCCCCTGTGGGAGGCATCGATGAGGAATAGTACTGACACCTTCGACAGCAGTCCCTCGGGAAGCCTGTAGAGCAGCATGAAGAGTGTTGCAGTAGCTACGGCGGGCTTGCGGAAGAACAGCCTCGTGGTGTCGGCGGCCTCGCCAATCGTCTGTGCGATGCTCCGCCTGCTGGTTATGCGGTATATGCTGCGCCGCTTCTCTGCCGGCACCGACAGCCCGTGGTATATCCACAGCAGCACCGACAGTCCAGCCACGCCATAAAGCACGAGGCTCCAGGAGTAGCCCATGCTGCCACGGTATACCACCTGCAGGTTGCCGGCCATCATCACCAGAATGCCCTGTGCTGTGAATGTGGCCAGACGGTAGAAGACGGTGCGTGTCCAGTAGACGGGGGTATGGCGTGGCCCTTGTGTCCGGAGGAACAGCTCGTCGGCAGCGTAGTTGTGTACGGCGCACGAGAACGCTGCGAGCCAGAATAGTGCCAGCGATGCCTGCAGGCAGAATGGGGCTGGCAGCGTGAGGGCCACGCCTGCGAGTGCGGCTCCCGTGAGTATCTCGCTGCCGAGAATCCACCACCGGAGCATGCCCTTCTGTGCGACAAACGGTTGCCACATGGGCTTCAGCACCCATGGCAGGTGTAGCCATGCGGTATAGAATGTGGTCTCGGCGTTGGTGAGTCCCATCTGCTTGTAGAGCACCAGCGAAACGGTCATCAGTATGACGTAGGGCAGTCCCTTGCAGAAGTATAGTGTCGGCACCCATGCCATTGGGTTTTGTCTTGACTTATATATCATGTTCTCTGTTGGCGGCTAAGCGGGCAGGCCAGATGTGGAGCTATTTGTATAGCGTCGTTATCCGGGCGCCGGAATAGTAGTGTAGCAATATCTCGTCGTAGGAGAAGCCTTTCTCGCCCATGACGGCGGCACCGATCTGGCACAGTCCTACTCCGTGCCCCCATCCAGCCCCCGTGAGCCTGATGGCCGACGGCACGCCGTTGGTGAAGTCGAGCTTGTCGACGACGAAGGCGGAGCTGTAGAGGTGGGTCTTGCTCAGTACGCGCCTTATCTCGAGTTCTTTGCCTATGGTGAACGTGCGTTGCGTTCCGACAATCCTCAGCTTGGAAATCCGTCCGCTCCGTCCTCTCTCCAATGGTATCAGGTCGACGATGTCGCCAAGGTCTGTTTTCAGTTTCTCGGCAATGAGGTCCCTGATTTCCTTGTTGGTGTACTCTACGGTCCAGCGGTAGAAGTCGGTCGTTTCCTGGTCGTAGTCGTTGAGCACTTGCGTGAGCACTTGCCTGTCGGCGGTGTTGCAGAAGGCGTCGGGCGAAGTCCTTATCCATTTCTCGGCGTTCTCCTCTATGGTGAGGTCGGGCAGAGTGTTCTCGTTGCTGTTGTCGGCTATGGCCTTGAGGTAGCTCTTCGGCGTGTCTTCCCAGCAGAACTGGAACTCCTCGGTAGCTCCTCCGCAGCATTTGGAGAAGCGCGCGTCGCAGATGTCTCCTTCTGATGTGAGCACCTGCCCCCTGGTCTGCCTTACGGCCTTTGCCACGTGCGGGCTTGTCTCCATGGTTATGCCCTGATAGCGCTGGCAGTGGTCGTCGGCGCATACGTCGAAGATGGTGTGGTCCTCGCGGTCATACCATCTGATGAGCATATCGTCGCCCTTGACGAACGAGAAGAAGCTGTTGCCGCTCTCCTGCTGCCTGTGCCTTTTCTCCATCTGTGCCAGCAGCCAGCTGCGTGAGATTACGGCGTGTGCCTTGAGCAGCTCGGGTGATGACGTGGCTCTCATCTCGCTCGATATGACGCTTTCCAGATAGCTCTCCACGGGCAGCTCGTTGATGGCGCATATCTTGTCTTCCTCAACCACGAGCCTTAGTGCGCCACGGTAGGTTAGCGTCTGCTTGCGCTCCCAGTGGAAGTCGATGCCTATTGTGATGTCCTCTATGGAGAAGGATGCCGTCTTGTCAACAGGCGAGAACAGCAGCTCGCGGTAGGAGTTGCCGTTCCACAGCAGTCCTCCTTCTGCGAAGGTCACCTCTTGCGTGCCAGTCAGTTCCTCGCCTTTTGCAAGGTGTGGCCCGTTGAGAGTGAATTTTATGGTTTCCGTACTTGCCAGTCCCACGCATACCTGTGGCTCTCTTTCCATCATTGGCATCTCCCTGCCAGTCTGCAGTCCGTCTTTTATTCTTCCGGCAATCTCCTTTGCCTGCTGCCTCGTTGCGGCCACCTCTCTCAGAATGTCCTCAGCCGTCTGCTGTGTCATGTTGTCGAAATCCTCGCTTCGTGGCAGTATTAGCAGTCCGGCCATGTCGAGTGCGCCCGGTGATGCCAGCACCTTCTGCTTGCCCTCGGCGAAATAGCAGTCTGGCCTGTGCTTGCGGCGTGGGAAGACGATGCTTGTGTACGTGTCGTCGGTCCTCCATGCCACGATGTTCATCATCGGCTCCGTGTCGCCGTCGGCTGTCGGCATGGCATTGAGCAGGGTGTTGAATAGTTTCTCGCCAGCCTGCTGGGTGCGGCTTTGTATGGCGAAAGCCGGTACGGTGTATTCGGTAATATATGACAGTTGTGCTCCGTCATCCTCCGTACACACAGGCTCAAGGCTTCTGCACAGCCGCTGCCAGCATGCCTGCAGAGGCAGCAGTCCCGATGTGCCTGCCTGCAGGTGGGCATGGTCGGGCGCCGACGCCCCGCACCGCGGACCGTTGTAGAACACCATTATCTCGGGGAAGTGCCCGAGCAGGCAGTAGATGCTGCCATAGAGTAGCCTGACATCCTGTGGCTGGTGCTTGCATGTGGGCAGGGTGAAGTGCATGGGAAGGATGGGGAAGGGGTTGACGAGCAGTTCCAGTCCGCAGTCGAGCACTTTTGCCATCTGTCTGTCATCCCTGTTCTTCGAGCATAGGAAGCACGGACGCCGGTCTATGGTGGCCTTGTCTATGCTGGCTCCTGTCGACACTATTCGTGCCGGGTTGTGCTGCAGCTCAATGTCGCCGAGCGACTTTTTCCTCACGTGGCACAGCTGCTGGTAGTTCTGGTTGGTCTCCTCCCATACCTCCAGCTGCCTGTTGAAGAACCGCTGCAGCTTGTTGTCGGCGGATATGTCGGCCTTACCCTGCGACAGCTGCTGTCTGGCCGTAATCTCCAGCGTGCGCAGCTTGTCCTTGTAGGTGTTGTTGGCGTTGACTTTTTCTATGCTCAGCGCGGCGTCGCTGTTGCCTTCCCACCGGCGGCACAGGTATAGCTCGTCGTAGATGCGTCCTATGCGGTATCTACGGCTGAAGGCTAACCCCATGGCGTAGTCCTCTCCGTAGCTGGTGTTGGGGAAGCTGATCTGGCGTGCCAGTGGTGTGAAGAATGCGCGTGGTGCTCCAAGGCCGTTTATGCGCAGCGCATTGTTGCAGCCGTTGTCGTCGGTCCACTCGCGGTGGTCGATGAGTCCCGGCGGAAGGGTGTTGAGGCTGAAGTCGCACATGCGGTAGCTACCTATCACCATGGCCGCGTTCTGTCTGTAGAAAGCGTCCACTATGCGCTGCAGGGTATGTTCTGAGGAATACAGGTCATCGCTGTCCAGCTGTACGGCGAAACGTCCGCACTTGGCATGCTCTATGGCTGTGTTCCAGCATCCGCCTATGCACAGGTCGGTGCGTGTGGGTATGACGTGTATCAGCCGTTCGTCGGCTGACAGCTGCCGGAGTATCTCCGTGGTGCCGTCGGTAGAATGATTGTCGACAACGATGACGTTGTATCTGAAGTTTGTCTTCTGCGACAGCGCCGAGCCTACGGCATCGGCAATGGTGCGCGAGCGGTTGAATACGGGGATTACCACCGATGCCTCGTAATCGAAGTCCTGCTCGTCGAAGTCGGGCACCTTGCAGAAGTATGTGTCCACTATGGCTCCCGTTTCGGCCAGATGGTGAGTGACGGCCTGCTCCATCTCCTCCTGTACGGCCCGGTTTCTCGGGTTCACGTAGTCGAACTGCTTCTCTCCGCTCTTGCGGTTGTCCAGCTCCTCCTCCGTGTACAGGTATTCGTTGATGTGGAAAATCTCTCCCTTGCGGCTCAGGAACAGCCTAAGGTCGTAGAGTCCGGCATGTGCATATTTGTGGGCGGGTGGGGTGGCGGCGTACTCGTGGAGCAGGGAGGCGTTGACGAGTACGAGCTGTCCGAAGTCGAAGTCATCGCGGACGCTGCCTTTCTGGTAATCGATGACGGGATGTCTGACCACAGTTCCCTCCACCACAGAGTAGTGGTCGCTGTATACCATGGCGGCGTTGGCGTCGGCGGCCACTCGCAGAAATCTCTCCAGCGAGTGCTGTCCCAGCCTCACGGGTGTGGGCTTGGTGCTTATGAGCACGTATTCCGCATCTGTCCGTTCCGCAATTTGCAGTATGGCATCAGTGCTCAGGGGGTGTCTTGTCTCCAGGAGTTCCACTCCCTGGGGTATATTGTTGATGTTGGTGGCGTCGCCCGTCAGCAGGTGTATGTGCTGTACGGTTTTGCTTGCCGAAAGGTCGCCTATGGTCTCGGCGAGGTCTGCAATGTCTGCGCAGGGCAGGAAGCAGTCTATTTTCTCTCTCATATTCTGTTAAGGTGTTTTCAAAGGTTCTTCCGTGCAAAGTTAATATAATTGGCAGATAACTCAAAAGAAATCCGCAAGATTTTCTCTCTTGCCCCCAGAGGGGTTGCTGTTCTGCGCCAGCGGAGCCTGCTGTGTAATAGTTGTGCAAAACGGAGGTTCCCTGGCTTTTTATCGGTTTTCACATCACGGCTGTCTTTTTGTTGCTTGCGGACGCTTTTGTACGAGGTTTGATGTTTAGTGATATTTTTTCAAAAATAGAATTGGGGCAGGAGTGGGCCTTTATACAGGTGTATGGCGGTTGCTGAATTGATATGGTTTTGGGTAGCGAAATCAAATAAATCGAAAATAATTTTGTACTTCTGCTTATTTGCGTTAACTTTGCAGAGGATAGGCCGAAATGTGGCCGTAAGTGGCTGCCCCGGGGTCTGCTGGGGGTAGAGTGATGAAGCATGAAGGAAATAGACAAATATATGGACAAGACGACCTTGTTGGGAATGACGTTGCCCGAACTGAAGGACGTGGCTAAAGAACTGGGGCTGCCGGCGTTTGCCGGTTCCCAGATGGCTCAATGGATATATGTGAAACATGTGCGCTCCATTGACGAGATGACGAATATATCCAAGGTCAACAGGGACAGGCTCTCTGAGCGGTACACCATAGGCTGTGCGCCGCACATAGACGCCCAGTACTCAAAGGACGGCACCATCAAGTACCTGTTCCCCACCCAGAACGGCAAGTTTGTGGAGACGGTGTACATTCCCGACAACGACAGGGCTACGCTGTGTGTGTCGTCGCAGGTGGGGTGCAAGATGAACTGCCTGTTCTGTCAGACTGGCAAGCAGGGCTTCGAGGGAAACCTCACGGCATGCGACATACTGAACCAGATATACATGCTGCCCGAGGCTGAGAGCTTAACGAACATCGTCTTCATGGGACAGGGAGAGCCTATGGATAACTACGACAACGTGCTGCGCGCAACGAGCCTGCTGACGGCAAGCTACGGCTATGCTTGGAGCCCGAAGCGCATCACCGTGAGTAGCGTAGGCATAAAAGGCAAACTCAAGCGGTTCATAGAGGAGAGCGAATGCCATCTGGCCATCAGCCTGCACTCGCCCATAGCGGAGCAGCGTGCGTCGCTGATGCCTGCAGAGAGGGGATTCCATATTGCGGACATCGTGGAGATGCTGCGTGGATATGACTTCTCGCACCAGCGCAGGCTCTCGTTTGAGTATATTGTCTTCGGAGGAGTCAATGATACCACCATGCATGCCCGCGAGCTGGTCAAGCTCCTCAAGGGGCTCGACTGCCGCATCAACCTGATAAGGTTTCACAAAATTCCCGACGTCCCGCTTGAAGGAGCTGACGAGGCGAGGATGGAGTCTCTGCGTGACTATCTGACGGCTCACGGAATCTTCACCACCATCAGGGCGAGCCGTGGACAAGACATCTATGCCGCCTGCGGACTGCTGAGTACGGCCCGCAAGTAAATGCGGAACCTGGACAAGGTGGGGCAATAGCAAAACTTGAATAATTACAATAATATATATTATATAATGGAGAACAGGAAAATTCGTGTGGCCATCACGCATGGTGACACCAACGGAATTGGATATGAGCTGATATTTAGAACCTTTGCAGAACCAGAGATACTGGAGCTGTGCACGCCCATCATCTATGGCTCGCCAAAGGTGGCCGCCTATCACCGTAAGGCGCTCAACATGCAGGCCAACTTCACCATCATAGCCGATGCCGCCGAAGCCCAGGATGACAGGATAAACATGATAGCCACTTTTGATGAGGAGGTGAAGGTGGACATGGGACTCGACACCCCGGAGGCGGGAAAGGCGGCACTGGCTGCCATGGACCGGGCTATAGCCGACTTCAAGGACGGACACTTTGACGTTCTGGTGCTTGCCCCCCAGAGCAGCGACAATATAAAGCCGGCGGAATTTCAGTTCCCTGGTAACTTCGAGTATGTCGAGACATGCCTGGGTGATGGGCGCAAGGGACTCAGAATGATGGTTAATGACCGCATGCGCATGGTGCTGCTGACGGACGGCGTCCCACTCAAAGAAGTAGCCGGGGCAGTGACTGCCGAGAGGCTCAGCGACAAGCTGACGGCATTCCACACCGCATTAAGAAGGTGTTTCCGTGTCTCCTCGCCACGCATTGCCGTCCTGTCGCTCAATCCGGATGGCGCCAACGGAGGCAAGGAGGAGAAGGAGGTCATAATGCCCGTCATAGGGCAGTTGGCCGACAAGGGAATAAATGTGTTCGGACCGTATGACGCCGGTACCTTCTTCGGACAGGGCGACTACGAGGCTTTCGACGGCGTGTTGGCCATGTATCACGACCAGGGCGTGGCTCCGCTGCTTGCCCTTTCGCCAGAACGCCTTGTCAACTGCATGGCTGGGCTGCCGGTAGTTGTTGCCTCGGCCGACATGAACCCCCATTACGAGATTGCGGGACTGGGCAAGGCCAACGAGACGGCGTTCAGACAGGCAATATTCACGGCCATAGACATTTTCCGCAATGGCAAGGACTATGACGAACCGTATGCCAATCCGCTGCCGAAACTCTATCATGAGAAGAGGGACGAAAGCGAGAAGGTAAGGTTCTCGATACCGAAGAAGCACGAAAACGCAATCAAGGAGCGACAGCAGTAAAACGGATGAACAAGAAGTATCAGAATGCGTTCTTCGCATTTGGAATCGCCGTGTTGGTGATTATGGTCACGCAGCTTGACTTCGAGCAGGTGTGGCAGGGCTTGCGCCATGCAGGATACTGGTTTCTGGCCGTTCTTGCGTTGTGGGCATTCCTGTATGTCTTCAACACCTCGGCCTGGTATCTCATCATAAATGCCGGAGGCAAGCCGGGAGTGAAGTTCTGGTGGCTGTACAAAATCACCATCTCGGGATTTGCACTCAACTATGCCACACCGGGAGGCCTGATGGGCGGTGAGCCTTACAGGGTTATGGAGCTGGCACCGAAGATTGGTACCGAGCGTGCGTCGTCATCGGTCATCCTCTATGCCATGACGCATATCTTCAGTCACTTCTGGTTCTGGTTCGTCTCTATTATATTATATGTGGCGACGCAGCCCGTCAATGTCTTCATGGGCATGTTGCTGACGGCAACAATGGCTTTCTGCCTGCTCGGACTGTGGTTCTTCATTATCGGCTACCGCAAGGGACTTGCCAACAGGGCTATGAACCTGCTACGCCATCTGCCGTTCATCAAGAAGTGGGCACAGCCCTTCCTCGACAAGCACCGCGAGCAGCTCGACACCATCGACAGGCAGATTGCTGCCTTGCACAGCCAGAGTCCTGGAAGGTTTGTTGTCGCAGTGCTGCTTGAGCTGGTGTGCCGCATACTCTCGGCATTTGAGGTGTACTTCATACTGCTCGTCATCAATCCTGGCATCAGCTACGTGCAATGCATACTTATCATAGCCTTCACAACGCTCTTCGCCAACATGCTGTTCTTCATGCCACTGCAGCTGGTGGGACGCGAGGGAGGATTCCTTATGTCGACCACCAGGCTCGGAGTGTCAGCAAGCGGAGGTATCTTCGTCGCTCTCATTGTGAGAATAAGGGAACTGGTATGGACAGGAATAGGACTTCTGCTCATAAAGTTCGACAAGTCATCGAGAGCCAACAGGCAACAGAAGTAGCATAACAGCAACTTTTTTATGCCAAAATGAATTTTTCTCGAATATAGTTAGTAATTTTGTCACCAAATGAACACTGACGAACTACAGAATATTAAACAGAGATACAACATCGTGGGTAACTGCGATGCCCTGAACCATGCCCTTGACGTGGCTCTGCAGGTGGCACCTACTGACCTCAGCGTGCTGATAGTCGGTGAGAGCGGAGTGGGAAAGGAAATCATACCACGCGTAATCCACGACAACAGTCCCAGACGCAGGGAGAGATATTTTGCCATAAACTGTGGCTCCATACCCGAGGGAACCATCGACAGCGAACTCTTCGGACATGAGAAAGGCTCGTTCACAGGAGCCGTGGGCGAGAGCGAGGGATATTTTGGCATAGCAAACAAGGGCACTATCTTCCTCGATGAGGTGGGAGAACTGCCCATAGCAACGCAGGCACGTCTGCTCAGGGTGCTGGAGACAGGAGAGTACATACGTGTGGGCGGACAGAAGATAATGAAAACCGACGTGCGCATAGTGGCCGCTACCAACGTGAACATGCGGAAGGCTATTTCAGAAGGACGATTCCGTGAGGATCTGTACTACAGGCTCAACACCATACCCATACAGATGCCACCGCTGCGTGATAGGGGAAACGACATTGTACTGCTGTTCAGACTCTTTGCCATGCAGATGGCAGAGAAATACCGACTGCCCAAGATTACGCTTACCGAGGAGGCCAAGCAGATGCTGCTAAGATATAAATGGCCGGGAAACGTCAGGCAGCTGAAGAACATAACAGAGCAGATGTCGGTGCTGAGCGAGAAAAGGGAAATCGACGCACAGGTGCTCAGCAACTACATACCCCAGGACCCGGAGAGCATGCAGCTTGCTATGGTGGACCAGCCGGGACAGCACTCGTTCGAGAGCGAGAGGGAGATACTCTACAAGATTCTCTATGAACTGCGGGGAAATGTCTCTGACCTCAGACGGGACCTTAATACCCTGCGAAAGCAGATAGACGAGGCAAGGCACATCTCAAGCGACAATCCATCGACACACATAGCATATGTCGATACCCCATACAAGCACAGGCATATACAGCCTGACTTCGTAGAGGCAGAGGAGATTACCAATGAGGCTTCAGAAACCAAGGGTGCCGTGGCCGACAACCTGAACCTTAGTGACCTGAGTCGCCAGACTATAGAGAAGGCTCTCGACAGGAACGGAGGAAACAGAAGACTCGCAGCTGCCGAACTGGGCATAAGCGACCGTACGTTATACAGAAAAATTAAACAATATGGACTCGACAGCAAGGACAACAAATAAGAGAAACCCGCGCACAGCAGGTAAGATATTTGCCTCGGCGGCGACAGTCATGGTGCTGACGCTGCTCGCTGCCTGTTCCGTGTCGTATAAGTTCAACATGGCAAGCATAGACTATGCCAAGGTGAAGACTATACGCATCGCAGACTTCCCAAACCGAAGCACATATATCTGGGGACCAATGGCGCCGATGTTCAACAACCAGCTGAAGGACCTCTATGCCAACCATACAAAGCTGCAACAGGTGAAGAAGGGAGGAGACATGGTGATAGAGGGCGAGATAACACAATATACACAGCGCAACAAGTCGGTATCGTCTGAGGGCTATTCGGCACAGACGGAGCTTGCCATGACGGTGAACGTGAGGTTTACAAACAACACCAACCATGCGGAGGACTTCGAGAAACAGTTTACGGCAACGACAACATACGAGACCACGCAAAGCCTGAACGCCGTGCAGGAGGAACTCGTCACGCAAATGGTGAAAGACCTTACAGACCAGATTTTCAACGCAACAGTAGCCAACTGGTAGAAGACTATGGACATAACCGAGCTTATAAGACATCCGGAACAAATGGACAAGGAGACATTGTATGATCTCCGAAGTCTTCTTGCGCTCCATCCATACTACCAGACGGCACGAATCCTACTGCTGCAAAACCTTTATCTGCTGCACGACCAGTCGTTCGATGAGGAGCTCCGGAAGGCTGCCGTGTACATAACTGACAGAAGGGTGCTCTTCAATATAGTAGAGGCTGCGCACTATAGGCTGGCAACAAGCAAGGGTAATGGGCAGACAGGAAAGGAAGGGCAGGGAGAAGACAGAACCATTTCGCTCATCGACAATTTCCTTGACTCTATTCCTACAGATGAACAGCAGGAAAAGTCTAAGAAACGGAAACCCACACCTGCTGATGCCGCTGTCGACTACGTAGCTTATCTGCTCGAAGCTGAGACTGATGAGGACGCAAACACCACACCAGCACCACAGCTGAAAGGCCAGGATTTGATAGATAATTTCATATTTAATGAGGGCGGAAAAATACAATTGAATGTTGAGCCGGATTTTGTTCCGGATGTTCAGGAAAATGCAAATGAAGGCGAGAAAGATGCCGAAGACGGATATTTTACAGAGACTTTGGCCAAAATTTACATCAAACAAGGCAGATATTCAAAGGCTCTTGAAATAATTAACCGTTTAAATTTGAATTATCCAAAAAAAAATGCTTACTTTGCAGATCAAATTCGATTTCTCGAAAAACTGATAATAAACAATAAAACAAATAAGTAAAAAAAAATGGTTTACACGTTATTCGTAGTACTGATTGTACTGGTGGCACTCCTCATGATAGGTATCGTGCTCATTCAGGAATCAAAGGGAGGCGGTCTCGCTTCTAATTTCTCATCATCAAATGCCATTATGGGTGTACGCAAGACTACCGACTTCGTAGAGAAGACTACTTGGTGTCTCGCTGCGCTGATGGTTGTGTTCAGTGTCGTTTGCGCATATGTTGCCCCTACCGCAGCATCAGAGCAGAGCGTTATGGAGCAGGCTGCCATCCAGAACCAGGCTACCAACCCCACCAACACTCAGGGATTTGGCGCAAGCCAGCAGGCTGCCCCAAAGGCTGCTGATGCTAAGGCTGCCGATGCCAAGACAGCTACAGAGGCTGCTCCTGCAGCTCCCGCAGCACCTGCACAGCCAGCAAGATAACATCAATTTTATAAAAAAGTGCGGGAATTGTTTGGTGGAACCAAATATTTCCCGTACCTTTGCAACCGCTAAACAAAAAACAACATGGTGCCCGTAGTTCAGTTGGTTAGAGCGTCAGATTGTGGTTCTGAATGTCGTGGGTTCGAGTCCCACCGGGCACCCTTACAGAAAGTCCCTGCAAATACATATTTGCGGGGATTTTTATTATCCCAGCAAGAAACATAAAACAATCAACACTTATATGTCAAAGCACGATAATTGCCGCAAACACACGTCAGTACTCTTCGTATGCCTAGGAAATATTTGCCGGTCGCCGGCTGCCGAGGGCATAATGACGCATATCGTAGAGAAGAACAATGCCTCACAGTTGTTTGAGATAGATTCCGCAGGCATAGGACCATGGCATGTCGGTGAACTGCCAGACAGACGCATGCGCAGCCACGGTGCCGACCATGGCTATGATTTCTCGACAAGGGCACGTCAGATATGTAGTGATGACTTGCGCAGGTTTGACTATATAATTGTCATGGACCGCGAGAACTATCACGAGGTGGCTGCTATGGCCGCAGGTCAGGAGGAGAGGGACAAGATACATATGATGACGGAGTTTGCCACGCATCATCCAGGCCATTCCGTTGTTCCTGACCCATACTATGGCGGTGACCGTGGTTTCGAGCTTGTCATAGAGTTGCTGGAGGATGCTTGTCAAGGACTTTTCGAGCATATTCTGCGAGAGTTAGGCAAGCTTTAGCCCGTTTTCTTCATCACCATGTGGTATTCTCCTGATGTATCGCCTGTTATACGCCTGAACTATTTTGCTCATCCGAAATGTGGGGTGAGGTCTTATAGAATACTATTCTTGAGGTGATTCAAATATATCTGTCATAGTCAATGAATATGGTAACACTACTGATAAGGTTAATAACCTTAAGGCTGCAAGGTTAATAACCTTACGGCCGCAAGGTTATTAACCTTATCAGCAATGAAAGTAATATACCATGGCCTTGCAACAATAAGTGGTAATCACTCCAAATGTATGATGACCCAATTATTATCTGAAACAATTTGCTTTATTGCCCCTACCTATATTGAAATTCGAACAAAAAGAGCATATTATTCATCCTATGGATAATGGTTGTATGATGGAAAAACACTATCTTTGCAAAAAGGTTACAATAACACAATTATGAAATACTTGTTTTCTCTACTCTTCATGCTGCCCATGCTTGCCGTGGGCCAGACACTGGAAGAATGCCAGCTGGCAGCGGAGGCTAACTATCCGCTAATAAGGCATTATGGGCTGATAGAAAAGACTATGGAGCTGACGGTGTCGAACATCCGAAAGAGATGGCTTCCGCAAGTGTCTGCCACAGCTCAGGCTACGCTGCAAAGTGACGTTACGGCATTCCCTGACGAGATGGTGGAGCTATATAGGCAGATGGACATCAGCATGGAAGGAATGAAGAAGGAACAATACCGGGTGGGCATAGACGTGCAACAGACCGTGTATGACGGAGGAGACATAAAGAGACGGCAGGAAGTAGCACGCCGTCAGGGTGAGTTGCAATCGGCCCAGAATAGGGTCAATATATATAATGTACGCAAGCGTGTGAACGAGATGTATTTCTCGCTCCTTCTTGTAGATGAGCAGATAAAGTTGAATGAGGATTTACAGCATGTTCTTGAAGGCAACGAGAAGAAGCTTGCCTCTATGCTAAAGAGTGGAACGGCAGCAGAGAGCGACTATCAGAACGTCCGGGCAGAACGTCTTACCGTCCTACAGCAGCTGACAAGCCTGAAATCGCAACGGACAGCTCTTGTCAGGATGCTGTCAACATTCTGTGGCATTGATATGAGAGAAGCAGTAAAGCCGGCAATCCCAGAGCAGACGGAGCCTTTTGTCAACAATCGTCCCGAGTTGCTGGCCATTGACGCACAGTTGCGACTGGCGGACACTCAGGAAAAGGCACTTGATGCAGCCTTGATGCCACGGCTGGGTGTTTTTGCCCAAGGCTATTATGGCTATCCGGGGTATAACCTGTTTGATGACATGATGAGCCGCAAGTTCTCATGGAACGGCATGATAGGCGCAAGGATATCGTGGAACATCGGGGCACTGTATACACGCAAGAATGACAAGGCGAAGATACAGATGCAAAGAGAAAACGCAGAAGTGAGCCGCGAGCGTTTTGTTTTTGACAACCGGCTGGAGCAGATACAGCAGAGCGAGAATATCAGCCGTTACCGGAAGCTGATGGAGGAAGACGATGAGATAATAGCACTACGTTCCTCGGTACGCAAGGCTGCTGAGTCGAAGCTCTCTCATGGTATTATCGACGTGAATGACCTTTTGAAGGAAATAAACAACGAGAATAGGGCACGCGTCCAGCAGACCATGCACGAAATTGAAATGCTGAAAGAAATCTATGACTTGAAGTTTACTACTAATCAATAACGGAACATGAAAAAGATATTGGCTCTGGCAGGAATCGTTCTGTTGCTGAACGCCTGCGGTAACAAGGAAAAAGAATACGACGCTACGGGTGTGTTTGAGGCTACGGAGACTACAATATATGCTGAACAGCCTGGAATCCTCGTGCGTCTCAATGTGGAGGAAGGGGATATTGTCGCACCCGAAATGGAAGTGGGACTCATTGACACCACACAACTTTGGCTGAAACTGAAGCAGGCTGTGGCTGCAAAGAGTGTCTATCAGAGTCAGAAACCTGAGATTGGGAAGCAGATTGCTGCTACACGGCAGCAGTTGGCAAAAGCCAAACAAGACCAGCAGAGATATAGTGAGCTGGTGGCAGACGGAGCGGCTCCAAGCAAGATGCTTGATGATGCCAACAGTCAGGTAGAAGTGCTGCAACACCAGCTTGACGCGCAGATATCGTCGCTGACGGTGACGACTAATTCGCTTCAGCGGCAGATGGATGCTGCATACGTGCAGGAAGACCAGTTGCGTGACCAGTTGCGCAAGTGCCACATAAAGGTACCGGCAAAGGGTACAGTGCTTGAGAAGTACGTTGAGCGTGGCGAGTATGTGTCAACAGGCAAACCGCTGTTCAAGATGGCTGACACTGAGGGCATGTTTATTCGTGCATATGTCACATCAACACAGTTGCGGAATATAAAACTTGGGCAGAATGCCATTGTCTATGCTGATTATGGGGATGGGAAGAAGAAAGAGTATCATGGAAAGGTAACGTGGATATCAAACCGCTCGGAGTTTACACCCAAGACAATACTGACCGATGATGAGCGTGCTGACCTTGTCTATGCCCTGAAGGTGGCAATAGAGAACGATGGGTATGTGAAAATAGGTATGTATGGGGAAGTGAAGTTCGTTGTATATGATTGCAGTAAATAATATCAGCAAGTCCTACGGCAATGTCATGGCGCTTTCCGATGTGTCATTCTCTGTAGACAAGGGTGAGTTGTTCGGCCTTATAGGTCCAGACGGAGCTGGCAAGACAACGTTGTTCCGCATACTTTGCACCCTTCTGTTGCCCGATGCCGGTGAGGCGGCCGTGGATGGCTTAGACGTGGTGAGACAGATGAGGAAGATACGCCAGAGGGTTGGTTACATGCCCGGACGCTTCTCGCTATACCAGGATCTGACTGTTGAAGAGAACCTGCAGTTCTTTGCAACGCTTTTCAATACAACTATAGATGAGGGCTACGAAAGCATTAAGGCGATATACAGTCAGATAGAGCGGTTCCGTGACCGCAAGGCAGGGGCGTTGTCAGGCGGCATGAAGCAAAAACTGGCATTGTCGTGCGCATTGGTGCATCAGCCCAGTGTCCTGTTCCTTGACGAACCTACCACAGGGGTGGATCCCGTAAGTCGTAAGGAATTCTGGGAAATGCTTGCCATGCTCAAGGAGCGTGGCATAACCATCGTTGCCGCCACGCCATATCTTGACGAGGTGAGGCAGTGTGAGAGGGTCGCATTTCTGAAAGAAGGACGATTGCTGGGTGTTGATACCCCGGAGGTCATCCTTGACCGCTTTGCCAGTATTTTCACTCCTCCTGTAATAGAGCGCCATAACCGTGGGAATATGCGGCAAGAGGAGAATGTCATAGATGTGTCGCATCTTGTCAAGGCTTTCGGTGCATTCCGTGCCGTTGATGACATCAGTTTCAGTGTCCGCCGTGGCGAGATATTTGGTTTTCTTGGTGCGAACGGTGCTGGTAAGACAACCGCCATGCACATTCTCACTGGACTAAACCAGCCGACGAGTGGCAGTGGAAAGGTGGCGGGGTATGACATCCGCACGGAGTATGAGGAGATAAAGAAACACATTGGCTACATGAGCCAAAAGTTCTCGCTTTATGAAGACCTCACGGTGGCTGAGAATTTCCGTCTGTTTGGTGGAATATATGGTATGCGTGACGATGATATCTCGCACAAGACAGAAATTTTTCTGGAAAGGTTGCATTTTGCAGAGCACCGTAACGACCTGGTTGGCTCGTTGCCGCTTGGATGGAAGCAGAAACTCGCCTTCTCTGTTGCCATATTCCATGAGCCGGACATTGTCTTCCTCGACGAACCGACCGGAGGTGTAGATCCTGCTACACGCCAACAGTTCTGGGAGCTGATATATGATGCCGCCAATCGGGGCATTACAGTATTTGTAACGACCCACTATATGGATGAGGCTGAATACTGCGACCGAATAAGCATCATGGTGGATGGCAAGATTAGTGCATTGGGAACCCCAGGAGAACTGAAAGCCAATCTGAACCAGCCCGATATGGACCATGTATTCACTTATCTCGCAAGAAAGGCAAAGAGAGAACAGGTATGAAACAGTTTGTATCATTTGTAATAAAGGAAATACGGCATATCCAGCGTGACAAACGCACGACGCTCATACTCTTCGGGATACCTGTGGTATTGATGCTGATATTCGGCTTTGCCATTACTACCGACGTGAAGAATGTGCGCACAGTGGTAGTGACATCACAAATGGATCTGCAGACGCAAAGGGCTGTGGAGAGGCTCTCGCAATCTGAATATTTCACCGTAACGCAGACTGTAAATACACCCAAGGACGCTGAACTTCTCATACGCAACCAGAAGGCGGATTTATGCCTCACATTCGGCTCCTCTCCAAAAGACAGGGGAGATGATATGCTTGTAGGCAGTGGGGGAAGGAGAATACAGCTGATTGTGGATGGCGCAGACCCGAATATGGCACGGCAGTGGGTGAACTACGCAACAAAAATCCTCACCACTGACGGGCTTGAAAGTAACTTGCTCCCTTCTCTCTTGGAGAGGGACATGGGGGTGAGGCTTCTGTATAACCCTTCTATGCGCTCTGCCTACAATTTCGTGCCCGCTATCCTTGGAATGCTGCTGATGCTTGTCTGTGCCATGATGACCTCCATCTCTATAGTCCGCGAAAAAGAGCGGGGAACAATGGAAGTACTGCTGGTGTCGCCTGTCAGACCACTGATGATTATCATTGCCAAGGTTGTGCCGTATCTCGTTCTGGCATTTGGTATACTGACCACCATCCTTCTCATGGCGCGCTATGTGCTTGATGTGCCCTTGGCAGGCAGTATAGCGTGGATATACGTTGTCTCCACTATATACATCATACTTGCATTATCCTTGGGACTGTTGATTTCAAACATTGCGACTACACAGCTAATGGCATTACTGCTCTCGGCGATGGTATTGCTGGTACCCATAGTGATGCTCTCGGGCATGATATTCCCTGTTGAATCTATGCCGGAGGTGTTGAGATGGATTGCTGCCGTGGTACCTCCGAGATATTATATTCAGGCAATGCGCAAACTCATGATAATGGGAGTGGATATTAGAGATGTTGTCGGTGAGATATTTGTTCTTTCGGCAATGGCAATATTCCTTCTCTTAGTAGCACTCGCAAAATTCAAGAACAGATTATGCTGAAATATCTCATACAAAAGGAGTTCCTACAAATACGCCGTAATGCGTTCCTGCCACGTCTCATCATCATTTTCCCGATTATGATGATGTGCGTGATGCCGTGGGTGATGACTCAGGAGGTTAAGAATGTACGGGTGGATGTAGTAGATAACGACCGCTCCACATTGTCCCGTCAGCTTGTACAGAGCATTGAGGCAAGCAACTATTTCGTCTTCAACGGTCAGAAACCCACGTATAATGCGGCTCTGAAGGATATCGAGAAGATGGACGCCGATGTGGTGCTGGTCATTCCTCAGAACTATAGCCGTGACATCACCCAGAGACGGTCCCCAAGGGTTCTCATAGCCGCCAATGCTGTCAATGGAACTAAGGGCTCTATGGGAGGCACATATCTCTCGCAGATAGTTATGGCACATGTCAGCCCCACGGTAACGGCCATGCAGTCGAAGGTCTCAACTCTGTTCCTTTACAATAAGAATCTCAATTACAAGGTGTTTATGATACCAGCTCTCTTTGCCATCGTAATGATGCTTATGTGTGGGTTTCTGCCCACGCTGAATATTGTCGGTGAGAAAGAGACTGGCACAATAGAGCAGATTAATGTCACACCTGTGCCCAAATGGATATTCATTCTTGCCAAGCTTGTCCCATATTGGCTGATAGCACTCTTCGTCATTGTTGTCTGCCTGGTGCTCTCGTGGGCGATCTATGGCATTACTTGTCAGGGACCTTTATGGCTTGTCTTTGCCTTGGCTATGCTGTTGGCCCTCTTCTGGAGCAGTTTCGGACTTGTCATCTCCAATTATAGCGATACCATGCAGCAGGCGGTCTTCGTAATGTGGTTCTTTGTGGTATGTATGCTCCTGCTCAGCGGGCTCTTTACTCCTGTGCGTTCCATGCCATATGTTGCTTATCTCACCACATACATAAATCCTATGCACTACTTCGTTGATGCCATACGTACTGTGTTCGTACGTGGTGGCGGTTTCCTCAGTGTTGCCCATCAGCTTCTCGCTCTCTTTATTATTGCCGCAACTATGGGGATTTTGGCTGTAAGTAGTTACAGGAAAAACCATTCTTGAGTGGGAAAAACAATGGGAAGGGATTCCTAAATGAAGGCGCCTTTTCACCGCAAACGCTTGCAGGAGCGGATGCAATGCATTGCGTTGGGGGTTGCAATGCATTGCGTGGCGCGATGCAATGCATTGCGTCTGAGAAGGCTAAATCATTTTTGCTGGTGGGATATAAGCATCCCACATAATATTATTCTCTGTATGCAAACCTTTTCAGTATGTCGTCATAGCTGTCGATGCGGCGGTCGCGCAGGAATGGCCACCATCTTCTGACGTGCTCGCTGTGGTCAAGGTCTATGTCAACGACAATACTCTCTTCCTCGTTGTCGGAGGCACGGTAGTGGAGTTCTCCCTGTGGACCTACAACCATGCTGCTGCCCCAGAACGTGATGCCGTTGGTCTGTCCGCTGGGGTCAGGCTCATGGCCTACGCGGTTTACAGAGACTACGGGCAGTCCATTGGCTACGGCATGCCCGCGCTGCACGGTAGTCCATGCTTCGCGCTGCCGTTGCTGTTCGTCTGCCGTGTCGCTGCTCTCGTAGCCTATTGCCGTGGGGTATATGAGGATTTCTGCTCCCTGCAGAGCCATGATGCGTGCAGCCTCCGGATACCACTGGTCCCAGCAGACGAGAACTCCAAGACGGCCTACGCTGGTATCGATGGGCTTGAAGCCAAGGTCACCGGGTGTGAAATAGAATTTCTCGTAGTATGCGGGGTCGTCAGGTATGTGCATCTTGCGGTATTTCCCGGCTATGCTGCCGTCTTTCTCTATCACCACAGCCGTGTTGTGGTATAGTCCCGGTGCTCTTCTCTCGAAGAGTGATGTTACTATTACTACCCCGAACTGGCGTGCCAGCTCTCCATAGAACTCTGTGGACGGGCCGGGTATCGGCTCGGCAAGATTGAAGAGGTCAACGTTCTCCGTTTGGCAGAAGTAGAGTCCGTTGTGCAGTTCCTGCAGCACGATGAGCTGCGCCCCTCTGCCTGCGAGGTCTGCAATGCCTTCGGCAAGCCTTAGCATGTTGTCCCTCTGTTCTGCGGTATTGTGCTGCTGTAGCAGTCCTATGCGTATTTCTCTCATTTCCGTTTTCTATTATAGTTATTATTTGTTTTATAAAACGCCTTCAGGGAACTGCATTGTCAGGCAATGTATGGAGCCATGCTGCCTGATGGCTGTGCAGGCGTCGATGGCGACAATCTGCCTGCCAGGGAAAGCTTGTGCTATGATGCCTTTTGCCTTGGCATCGTTCTCTGGCTGACGGTATGTAGGCATCAGGACAGCTCCGTTGATGACGAGGAAGTTGGCGTATGTGGCAGGCAACCGCTCGCCATCGTCATAGATTGGCGTGGGCGATGGTAGTGCCAGCAGCTGGTATGGCTTGCCGTCGGATGTTCTCAGCTCCTTCAGCTGCTGCTCGAGTGCTTTCAGGTCATCGTATTGGCTGTCGTTGGTATCATCGCAGCCCATATATAATAATGTGTTGTCGGGTGCCATCCTTACTATGGTGTCAATATGTCCGTCGGTATCGTCGCCTTCGAGGTTGCCATGGTCGAGCCATATCACCCTCTGTGCCCTTAGTCTGCGTTTTAGCTCAAGTTCTATTTCCTGCCTGTCGAGTGGCTGATTACGGTTAGGAGCCAGAAGGCATTGTGATGTTGTCATTATGGTTCCTTGTCCGTCGCTCTCTATGGCGCCTCCTTCCAGCACGAAGTTCAGATGGTTCTCCATTGGCGCATGCAGGGCGTTTGCCGCGTGGAGGTTTCGTCCTATTGCATTATCCTTCTCTGCACCGAACTTTCTGCCCCATCCGTTGAATTGGAAGTCGAGCATCAGGTTTTGACCGTCGGTAGCGGTGAGAGTAATTGGGGCATGGTCGCGTGCCCAAGTGTCATTGGAGTCGCACTCCACAATCCTGACGTTGGCCATGGCCTGCGGAGATAGGGCTGCGTGGAGCAGCGTGTCCACCATGTCTGTCTCGGGCGTGGCGATGAGCAATCTCTCTCTGTCTGCGATGGCCCTTGCCATGTCTACGAACATTGTCGTTATGTCCTTGAGATAGGGTTTCCAGTCAGTATTGGCGTGAGGCCATGTAAGCAGCACTCCGCTCTGTCGTTCCCACTCGGCGGGAAGCAAGTAGTTGGTGTTCATGTGGCTTTGTTGGTGTGGTATAGGTGCAAAAGTAAGAAAAAATATCGGGATAGCCTACATAATAGCTGTTATTTTCCTTTATTGATGATATATATTCCCGTTGTGGCCAACGCCCCTGCTATGGCATACTTCCAGTAGAAGGTCTCTCCAAGGCACAGACATGAGCTGACGGCTCCTATTACCGGTATGAGCGAGTTGTAGATAGCGACTTTGCCTACGGGGTTGCATGTCAGCAGCTTGTTGTAGAGTGTGAAGCCTATCGTGGATATGGCTATGAGCAGGGCGAGAATGACAATTCCCCAGAGTGACACGTGGGGTAGGGTGCTGCCCATGGCCAGCCCTGGAATTATGAGCAGGGCACCGCCTGCCGCAAGGCTGTAGCCTGTGCCTACGAATACGTCAACGCGCTTGCCAAGCCCTCTGGTCATCAGCGATGCAAAGGCAGAGCATAGGGCGTTGAGTATTATCATGCCGTCGCCAAGCCATGTGAAATGCCCGCTTTCCTTGCCTCCGAGGTTCAGTGCCAGCACTCCGAGTATTCCAATAACACAGCCTGTAATCTTGCGTGTGGTCATGCGGTCGCTCTTGAAGAACATGCATGCCAGCACAACTACGGTGAACACGCTCATGGAGTTGAGTATGGCAGCCCTTGCTCCCTCAGAGTGTGACAGGCCGAAATAGAAGAATGCGTAGTGTAGGGTGGTGTTGAGGAGCGAGAATAAGAGTACGTACCAGCTATCGGAAGTCTTGCCAAGGGCGAATGGCCGGTGTATGGCTTTTGCTACGGCGAGGATGATGAGTCCTGACAGGCAGAAGCGTATGCCGGCAAACAGCATCTTGCTCCCCGTCATGTCTGGCGTGATGCCGAATTCCCTAAATCCGAGTTTTATCAGAGGATAAGCCCATCCCCATACCATGGCTGCCGTAATGGCGAATACAGCAACCCACACGGGGCGCTGGAATATGCTCCGTGTGGGTGTGCTGGTTTGTGTGTCGTTTGTCATTGTTACTGTTTTCCGTCAACGTTGCCGCTTAGTGTTTCCATCCAGCGGCTGTTGCGATATTCTTGCATATTTCCGTATTGTCTATACGTCCGTGGAATTGCTCTGCGCCCACTCCGATGGCGAAGCATGGCACGTAGCCATTGCTGTGGCCGCCCGTCTGCCATCCTACGAGTGCGCACTCGGCCAGTATCTTGCGGACGGTAGTTGCCAGCTCGTCATCCTTCTGGTAGAGCGTTTCAGTGCTTTGCCCCTTTCCGCTCATGATGTTGTTGAATGCTTCCTGCAGGCGTGTGGTCTGCGCGTCGGAGAGCGATACCTTGGTCCAGAAGCCGAAGTTCTCGGCCAGGAAAGCCTTCACGATGTCCCAGTTGTATTTTTCCCCATGTTTGTCGTGCAGCTTGTGCAGTTCCTTGCCAAGTTTCTCGATGCTCATGCGCTGGTTGCCCACAACGTCGAGGTGCAGGTCATAGCCCTTCCGCCCGAGTACCAGTCCGCCAGTCTCGTGGTCGGCTGTCACTACGATTAGCGTCTCGTCGGGGTGCTGCTGGTAGAACTCGTATGCCACCTTCACGGCGTTGTCCATATCTATTAGTTCCTTGATGTAGCACATGTCGTTGGCGTGGCATGCCCAGTCGATTTTTCCGCCCTCCACCATAAGGAAGAAGCCGTCCTTCTCTCCCTGCTTCTTTGTAAGGAAGTTGATGGCAGCCCTTGTGATGTCAGTCAGCGTGAGGTCTCCCTTGCTGCGGTCTATGGCGTATGGCAGGCTGTAGCGGTCTCTCTTGTTGGCCTCCTGTGTCTGGAACATAATCATGCGGTCGGCCTTGCGCGCCTTCTTCTGGTAGTCCTTATATCCGTATGCTATTGTAAATCCCTTGTCGGCAGCCTGCTCGTAGAGGCTTTTGCCCTCCTTGTCGGGGTTCTCTGGGCTTACGAAGTCAGAGCCTGCATAGAAGTCGTTGTTGCTGTTGACGAGCTGTACGCCTATATCGTATGCCTGCTTGCGGCTCGGCACGTGAGCATAGAATGCGGCAGGAGTGGCATGGTCTACGCTTACGCTCGTAGTTATTCCCACGGCAGCTCCGGCATCATGAGCCCAGTCGGCAATGCTTGTCACGGGAGTTGTCAGGTCGGCAAGCATACCGAGAGCACCATTCTTGGTCTTGTGTCCCGTGGCGAGAGCGGTGCCTCCAGCGGCAGAGTCGGTGACGCCGTTGCTTGCGCTCTGGGTGTTTACGAAGGCAGAATAGGGGAATGAGGGAAAGCAAAGCTCGTTGATGCCTATGCGTCCCTCCAGTGCTGCAAGGTAGGTCTCTGCGCCATTTACCTGGTTTACGCCCATGCCGTCACCGATGAAATAGAAAACATACTTGGCCTTTCCCTGGGCCATGATGGAAAGTGCGAGCATCAGGATGCCGCACAGGGTTAGAAATCGTTTCTTCATGTCAGCTAAGTTATTATGTTTTTAAATTCGCTTAATCTTTTGGACCTAAATCTAAGGCAAAGGTACGTATTTTTTTTGTGAAAAACTCTATTGTGCAGGGAAAAAGATGGCACACGATACCTTTATTTCGGTTTTTTATGTTTACCTTTGCCGTTGTTATGGCATGGCCGTCAGTGTTGCCGGGAATGAGAACCACGAGAGCCATGTCCCGAAAAGAATAATTATGCTCGAATTCAAGAACGTTCAGTTAGAGGCTGTTCCCCATGAGCTTTCATTTGTTGCAAGGCTTGGCGAGGTGACGGCTATCCGCGGAGAGAGAGGCTCCGGCAAGACATCTGTTGTCAACGCCATATTGGGCAGAGCTCCTGTGGTGTCGGGCTTTGTCACCATCGACGGTGAGCTGGTGACCGTGGGTTCTGCTCCGTTTTTCAGAAAGACGGTGTCGTATGTGCCTCAGGATGTGCGTCTTGCCGTCAGCAGACTGTCTGTTGTCGTTGACGAGATGCTCGCCATTGCGGCATCTCAGGGCAGGGGGTGTGCCAAGGCTGCGGTAGCGGCTGAGATGGCCACGCTTGGTATTACGGAGGATGTGCTCCGCACAGACGTACGTTCGCTGGACGGAAGACTGGTGAGGCTCGTTCTGGCTGCCCTTGGCTCTGCCATCGGTGGCAGTATCTTTCTTCTTGACGAGCCTGTGGACCGTCCCGACACAGTTATGTCGTCGTTTCTCAGGCGTCAGGCTGAGCGCGGGCGTTGTGTCGTCGTTACGGAGAGTGGTGACTATGTTGACTGTGATAAAACGATAATGATATGAAGATAACAATATTAGGGGTGCTGGCTGGTCTGTTGTTGCTGGCGATACCATTCTATGTTCTGTTCCGCTACAGGCTGAAGGTGATGGGGGCGGTCTTCGTAGCCCTTGTCCGCATGTCCTTGCTTCTGGCTGTGGCTGGTGGCGTGATGTATCTTACTGCCATGGCCGACAGCGTGGCGGTAACGTTGGGTTTGTCTGTGCTGATGGCCGTTGTGGCATCGCTGTGGACATGCTGGCGCTCGCGGTTGAGGGCTCGCCGTTGCCTGATACCCGTAATGTCGGGCATGTGTTCCGCTGCTCTTGTCGTGGGACTGTACGTCCTGGTGCTGGTGACCGGCAGCGATTCTCCCTTCAGCGTCAGTATGGTTTTGCCTATCTTCGGAATAATCCTCGGTACGGTGGCCTCGTGCAATGCCCGTGCCCTGTATGCCTATTATGCGGGGCTGGAAAACCACAGGCAGATATATGATTACCTGATAGGCAATGGTGCCAGCCACAAGAAGGCTGTCAACACCTTCGTCAGGAGAGCCCTTGAGGCCAATGTCATCCCACAGGTGAGGCGCATGGCCAATGTCATGGTGGGTGTCTCGCCCGCAATGATGTGGGGGATGGTGCTTGGAGGCATGGACGTGCCGGCCGCAGTGGTCTTCGACTTGCTGCTCACCATTGCCGCGCTGTCGGCTTCGGTGCTGTCGCTCGTCGTCGCCATAACAGTGGCGCGCAGGTATGATTTCGACGAGTATCAGGCTCTGCGTCCAGGGACTGATGCGTGATGTGCAGGCAAAACAGTAAGACAAAGGCACGGACGATGGAGATTTCTGTTCAGTACCTGAGAAACAAGTTCGACGAGTTTAACACCCTCTGTTTTGGAGGAGAGCTGCCGCCCATTGCCTTGAAGGTAATAAACGCCAAGAGCTTCATGGGGCAGTTCTCTTACAGGAAACGGCGCGTATTGCCGTGTGGTACAAGGGTGTATGGGCTACAGTTGAAAATAAGCTCCCATTACGACATGACAAAGGAGGAGCTGGATGACACGCTCCTCCACGAGATGATACATTATTATATATTCCATAAGCGCATCACCGACACCTCGCCGCACGGCAGGGTGTTCCGGCAGATCATGCACGACATCAACTCCAGGTATGGCAGGCATGTCACCATCTCAAACAAGAGGTGCAATCTGGCCGTCAACACCCAGGCGGCCGGCCAGCGCCAGCGATGCGTAGTGAGGATTAGGCTTTCTGACGGCAAGGCGGGTGTGAAGGTCGTTCCTGCGACACCGGCTGCCATACGCTATTTCGTCAGCAATGTCAGGCTCTCGCCTGCGGTAAGAGAACTGGAGTGCTTCCTTTCCGCAGACCCGTTCTTTGAGCGTTTTCCCTCGTCGCGTGCGTTGAGGGTACATGTCGTAGACGAGACAGAGCTTGACAGTCATCTCGCCACGGCCACTCGTGTAGATGTTTGAGCGGCACAAGCCGCCCTGCCGTTCTGCTCCTCTGCCTTCTGGTAAGAGCTTTTGCAAATGTTCTGGGCCAAAGAGAGTGGGGAAGTAAGGAGTGGCTGGAAGCATGCCGTAAAGAGATAGTTTGCACAGGTGAAAAACGTAAAAAAGGTTAATTGTTTGGGCTCTTCTTGGCATGTTGCCGCAATTATTAGTATATTTGCAGTTCAGAAAAAGTTTTTTGACGTGAAAATAAAGGAAGTGGTTAGCGCCCTTGAGCAATTCGCGCCTCTGCCTCTGCAGGCTGACTATGATAATGCCGGCTTGCAGATAGGACTGACAGAAGCGGAGGTTTCAGGGGCTTTGTTGTGTCTTGACGTTAACGAGAAGATTGTCGATGAGGCTGTTGCCGCCGGGTGCAATCTTGTCGTGGCGCACCATCCGCTCATTTTCCGCAAGCTCAGGAGAATTACTGACGAGGATTATGTCCAGCGTACTGTTGCCAAGGCAATAAAGAACGATGTCGCCATAGTGGCCATGCACACCAATATGGATAGTGCCATGGGCGGCGTGAATTTCAAGATAGCAGAGAAGATGTCTCTTGAGGACCTGTCTTTCATTGGCCGCACGCAGGAAGTTGGAGGCGTGAGCGGTGGCGAGGCCGTCTTGGGCAACCTTCCCGAGCCCTTGTCTGCCGATGACTTTATGGTCATGCTCAAGCGGCGTTTTGACGTTGAGTGCGTGTGTGCCAACCAGCTGCTCAGAAGGAACATTGAGAAGGTGGCCGTATGCGGTGGCGCAGGCGACTTCATGCTCGACGAGGCCATTAAGGCTGGCGCCGATGCCTTCGTGACGGGAGAGATGCACTATCATCAGTACTTCGGACATGAGCAGGAAATACAGATTGCTGTTATCGGGCACTACCAGAGCGAGCAGTTCACCAACGAGCTGTTCAGGGATATCATACAGAAGCAGTGCCCCGATGTCAGGTGTCTGCTCACCAAGACAAATACCAATCCGATAGTCTATATCTGACAAGTAAACTGGTAATAGAAACTAATAAAACTATAATATCAACAACATTTATGGCAAAGAAAGAACTTATAGACCTGTCAGAGGAAGATAAGCTGAGCACCCTCTATCATCTTCAGACAACATTGTCGGCAATCGACGAGAAAAGAGCTCTTAGGGGTGAGTTGCCTCTTGAGGTGCAGGACCTGGAAGACGAGATTGTCGGCCTGAACACCCGCATGGAGAAGATTGAGAATGAAATCTCCGAGTTCCAGCAGGCCGTATCGCAGAAGCGTGGCGACATCCTTACTGCCGAGGCCAGCGTGAACAGGTATCAGGCTCAGCTCGACGAGGTGAAGAACAACCGCGAGTATGACACCCTTACCAAGGAAATAGAGTTCCAGTCGCTTGAGATAGAGCTGTGCAAGAAGAAAATCAAGGATGCGCTCATCAAGATTGAGGAGCGAAATGCCGACCTGAAGCAGGCTCAGGAACTGGTTGCTGACCGCAAGGTGGCTTTGCAGCAGAAGAAGGGCGAGCTTGACGAGATTATGCAGGAAACGCGCGAGGAGGAGGAGAAGCTCAAGGAGAAGGCTAAGGAGTACGAGGCCAAGATAGAGCCGCGCCTGCTGTCGAGCTTCAAGCGCATAAGGAAGAGCGTGCGCAACGGACTTGGCATAGTATACGTACAGCGTGACGCCTGCGGAGGATGCTTCAACAAGATACCGCCCCAGCGTCAGCTTGACATCAAGATGCACAAGAAGATTATCGTTTGCGAGTATTGCGGACGTATCCTCATCGACCCAGAGCTGGCAGGAGTGCAGAGTGTGGCTGCTGAGGAGAAACCAAAGCGCAAACGCTCCATACGCAAGACCAAGAAAGAGGAGGACGCATAAAGAGTTCTCCGCAGACACCGATCTTCGCAGACATAAGACTCCGCCGACAGACTACTTGCACGTAGGTGTTGGCTGGTAAATGCAAGTTTGTGGAAAGAAATAAGGCAGCTGGCATCCCGTTTTGGAAGCCTGCTGCCTTATTTCTTTTTGACCTATATGCGTTATTCTTGTTGCGCTGCGCCCTCTTATGCCATTGGGCATAGCCTTATTCGGTACATGTCCCTTATCCTCAGCCTATATGCCCCTGGCCTTGAAAATCTTTTCCTTGGCATCATTGATTTCCTTGAATTTCTTCTCTGCGGCCTTGCGCACATCCTCTCCAAGCGTGGCAACCTTGTCGGGGTGGTGCTGTAGGGCGAGGCGGCGGTAGGCGGCCTTCACCTCCTGGTCGGTGGCTTCGGGAGAGACCCCCAGCACCTTGTAGGCGGCTTCAAGGTCGGTGGCGCCATTGCGGAGGTTCAGCATGCTGTCAAGGTCGGACATGGAGAGCTGTAGGCCGATGGTGACCTCGCGTAGGGCCTGCACCTCGGAAGGGTGAACTACGCCGTCGGCTTGTGCTATGATAACCAGGAAGTTGAGCAGCTGCAGACGGGAAGAGTAGTCGAAGTTGCCGGCTATCTGCGTCGTGGCGCTGCTGATGACGCTGCGGTACTGCACCGCCCCCATTTCCTTCTGCTTCTCGAAGAGCTTCAGCAGTATCTGCTCGCCCTCGTGTACGGCCTGCTCGCCGAAGTTGTCTCTCAGCATCCTGCGCACAAGCTCCATTTCGGAGTGCATCACCTTGCCGTCGGCCTTGATGATGTATGATGCCAGTACAAGCATCGAGAACCTGAACGAGTTGCGTTGTCCCTCGTATATCTGTTGCTGGTGGTATCGGTATTGCTGTTCCTGCGACGTGCCTTGGCCGTAGCTGCCGTCACCGTCGAAGGTGCTGCGGTTGTAAGGCTGGTTTACCTCGTCGATACCGCGGTCGAAGATTGCTCCGAGTGCAAATCCCGCAAGGGCGCCCAGCGGCCCTCCTGTCATGAAGCCAAGAAAGCCTCCTATCCATTTTCCTATTGCCATGTCTTGTTATTTGCTGTAAAGGGGTTATTCAACATAATCAATCTTCACCACCACTACTCTGATGTTCTCTTTCATCTCCGGGTCGCCGAGGTCGTTGTTTATCTTTGCTATATGCCAGTCGCGCGGGAAGAAGAGGAAGAACTCCTTGGGGTTTGAGAGGTAGAACTTGGCCTTCGTCACGTCGTAGTCGTAGTGTATGATATCCGGGCGGTACGTGCTGCTCGGCTTGCTTGTGTAGTGGTCAATGATGCCGAATTTCTCTACTCCCCTGACAACAAACTGGAAGTCAATCTTGTGGTTGTGGCTCTCGCTGCGCTTTGTCGACAGCTCGCCGTTGGTGTCGTCCTCGATGCTCGCCACGAGATTGCTGCCCTCAATGTTGTGCCTGCCTTTTGGTAGAGCCAGCAGGTCGGTCTTTGCGAGCCACTGGAACAGGGCCTTCCATTGCGACGGGTTCTTCTGGTATTGCAGGTAGAAGTCCACTGCGTTGACCGTGGAGTGGGGATCTGCGCCGTCATATCCATTGCGCCACTCACCGCTCCTTACCCATGCCTCGGCCTTGGAGCGGAGCTCCTTGTCGGCGTAATACTGAGTGTAGTAACCTTGCGCCACCGAGCTGAGCGATGTCAGAAGGGCGCATCCAAGTGTGATAAACAGTTTTCTCATAACTTTCCTTTTTTATATATATAATGTGGGTTCCGTTAATTCTGCGAAACGTCAACCCCACAATTATTCTGCATCCACCTAAAAGGTGGGAAAATTGCGTTTCCCACCTTTGTACTCTATATTCTTAAGCAGATATATAGCTTAACTGCTTTATATGCCTTGTCGTCCCTCTCTGCCCCTACGCTATCATCTTCACGAGGAACAGCACTATTGGAATAGTGATGCAGGCTATTCCGATGACATCGATGATGACACCAGTCTTTATCATCTTTGTTATTGGTATGTAGCCGCTTGCATAGACGATGGCGTTTGGAGGCGTCGATACGGGGAGCATGAAGCCAAGTGAGGCCGACAGAGCCACGCCAACGGCCACGGGAATGGGGCTGAAGCCTGCCGAGAGGGCTGCGCCAATGGCAAGCGGGCCTATCATGTTCGTGGCTGCGGTATGCGATGTCAGCTCTGAGAGAAGCAGGGACATGACGCAGAACACCGCTACAAGCAGCAGCTCGGAAGGCTCACCGCCCAGCAGGCTGATTATCTGGCCGCCAATCCAACCGGAGAGACCCGTGCTGTACATCATGCCGCCCATGGCAAGACCGCCGCCGAAAAGCAGAAGCGTGCCCCACTCAACGCCGGCTACGGCATCCTTCCAATCCAGGGTCATCTTGCGGCGCTTCATGTCCACAGGCAGGAAGAACAGCAGCAGTGCGCCTATCATTGCCGCTATGGCCTCGGGGAACAGCTTGTTGTAGGTGCTCAGAACCTCGCTCTCTGTGCCGAGGAATATGTTCAGGAAACCTGGGGTCACCCAGAGCAGGACGGCAACGATGAATGCGAACAGGGTGTTCTTCTGTGCCCTGGTCCAATTGCCGAGCGACCTCACCTTGTTGCCTATGAACTCCTGCGCTCCCTCTATGTGCTCAACGTCTGAGGGGAACATCTTGTAGAGCAGGATGTAGGTGATGACGAAATAGCACACCATGGCGACAAGTCCCCATACCATCCACTGGAAGAATGATATGTGCAGGTCGCACATCTCGCTCAGGAAGCCCAGCATGATGATGTTTGGAGGTGTGCCGATAGGGGTGAGCACTCCTCCTATGGAGCAGGAGTAGGCCGTCATGAGCATCAGGCCGGTAGCATACTTGTACGTGCGCAGATTGATGGTCTTGCCGTTGGCTGCCATCATCTCGCGGATGGCCTCAAGGAGTCCAAGGGCAATGGGGAACATCATGGCTGCCGTGGCTGTGTTGCTTATCCAGCCTGAGCAGAGCATGCAGGCAAGGCCAATGGCCAGGAATATGCGGCGGGGGCTGTCGCCAACCCATTTCATGGACATTATGCCGTAGGCGATGCGCTTGTCCAGACCGTTCACCATCATCGCCTTGGCAATGATGAAACCGCCCATGAACAGGAATATCATCGGATTGGCGAAGGCGGCAAAGGCCTCCTTCATCTTCACTATGCCGAAAACAACGCAAAGCGTCGGACCGACGAGAGACGTAACAGGAATAGGTATCGGCTCGGTTATCCACCATATAGCCACAAGTACCATGACGGCCAGCAGCTTGTGGGCTTCGGGCGACAAGCCGGCTATTGGCGTAAACCATACTAACAGAGCGCAGACAGGACCGAAGATGGCACCGAAGATGTGGCGGTTCCTGTCGAAAGTGGAGGCCGCTGCTCCGTCAGACCCTGTTTCCGGGTCGGGCAGAAGCTGCTCTTTTCTCGTTTCTTCCATAGTGTTTAT
The DNA here is from genome assembly GCF_002251365.1 of Prevotella sp. P3-122. Taxonomy (GTDB): domain Bacteria; phylum Bacteroidota; class Bacteroidia; order Bacteroidales; family Bacteroidaceae; genus Prevotella. The sequence goes on along the minus strand of NZ_NPJH01000079.1, from coordinate 8,017 downwards.
ACGTTTGTTTAGGTAAGTGATTTCTTTTGCAAAGATACAAAAAATATTCACATAACCTCCTTTTGGCAGGAAAATTTCAAGAAAATCGCAAATAATTGTCATTTGAGTGTACAACTTAACGAAAAAAAACGTATATTTGCAGATAACTGAAAACAATCTGGTTACATAACCCACTTTAAAAACAACCTATAAATTATATTATTATGGAAACGACTAACGTTGTTATTATTGTCGCCGTGACAATACTTATACTTGCAGTATTCAACTATCTGCACAAGAAACATGTCAGGTTCAACAAGGATGACCTTACAATAAAAATAAAAGCCATTTTCGAGGAACACAAAGCTGAAACATTGCCCAAACAGGACTTCGTATTCGCACTAAAGGAAAAATACGACTGCTCGCGCAAGGAGGCGCTCTACCTCTTCGGCAAAGCATGCGAGCTACACATCGTGAAATACGAGGACAAGCAGGTGACAATTGGATAAGGTCTGAGGTCTAAGGACTAAGGTCAAAGGTCTGAGGTCAACGGTCTGAGGGTATGTCCTAAGTATGGTGTCACAGCTTTACGTTATCGGTATACGGCATAATTTTGTCAAAGATTATTGTAGTACGGAATATTCTCTATGAATAAATATTTTTGGTTCTCATAATCCATTTTGCAGCAATAGTGCTGCAGGCCGTTGCTTACCATCAGGTAGTCTACGTGCATTAGCATGTTGTATGTGCTAATCTGGTCGAACACTTTCTGGCTGAGCCTCACGGTTGGTGCCTTGTACTCAATGATGACGCGCGGATGGAGAGAGTGGTCGTAGACCACGGTGTCCGCACGGAGCTGTTTGCCTCCGATGGACAGTCTTGTCTCGTTTGCCATGAGGGCGGTAGGGTAGCCGAGATGCTCTATGAGATAGTGTACGAAATGTTGCCTTACCCATTCCTCTGGGGTAAGAGCGACGAAACGGCGGCGCAGAATATCCCAGATGGTGGGCTTTTCGGCGTTGCCGGATATTTTTATCTGGTAACTTGGTAGGTTTAATGAAATCATTTTCGTAATTTTGCAATCATAGTGGGGCTTGTAAATTCCTCCCCACCTGCAAATGTACGAAAAAAATGGCAGAAAAGAAAAAAAACAAGAGCTTTGATGATATTATGCGCGACATAAAGTCGGGCATATTCTCACCTATTTATATATTAATGGGTGCGGAGTCTTATTACATCGACAAGATTGCCGACTGCATAGCAGAGCACGCTCTGTCTCCCGACGAGCGCGACTTCAATCAGGATGTGGTGTTCGGGGCCGATGTCAATGTGGCGCAGATTGTGGACATGGCCAGGGGCTACCCGATGATGGCCCGGCGAAGACTCGTTATGGTGAAGGAGGCACAGAACCTCAAGGGACTGGAGACTCTGGAGAAGTATCTCTCCAATCCGTCTCCCACAACAGTCGTCGTATTGTGCTATAAGAACGGAACCATTGACGCAAGAAAGAAAATCATCGCCAAGGCCGAGGCCTTGGGAGTGGTCTTCGAGAGCAAGAAGCTCAGAGACTATCAGATACCGGGATTTGTGGAGAGCTACCTCAAGGTGCGCGGGGCTACCATCGACAGCAAGAGTGCGATGATGGTGGCCGAGCATGTGGGCGCGGACCTAAGCCGTCTGGCATCCGAGCTTGACAAGCTACTCATCACGCTGCCCGACAACGACCGTAGGGTAACGCCGGAGCTGGTAGAGAGAAACATTGGCGTGAGCAAGGATTTCAACTCGTTCGAGTTGCGCGATGCCATTGTGAACAGGAATGTCATAAAGGCAAATCAGATTATCAAATACTTTGACAGCAATCCTAAGGCAGGCTCTCTCTTCTCGTTTCTCCCGTTGCTATTTAATTTCTTCCAGAACCTGATGCTGGCCTATTATGCGCCGAACAAGAACGATGAGAAATCGGTTGCGCAGCATCTCGATCTGAAATCGGTATGGGGAGTCAAGGACTATATGACCGGCATGAGAAATTACTCCGGAATGAAAACGTTGCAGATAATTTCCAAAATTAGGGAAATTGATGCCAAAAGTAAGGGCATAGACAACACAAATACGTCGTCTGGTGACCTGATGAAAGAGCTGATTTTTTATATTTTGCACTGAAAAACGTCGCAAAATGCCACTGTTTTTTTCCAGATTGAGCGTCCCGCAAGGACGCTTTTTTTGTGCCTAACTTGTTGGAAACAAGAAGAATGAGCCTGCTGAAAAAGCTCTGAGAATTGAATATTTCGAGGCTTCCGACAGGTTGGTCGGAAATATTGCAGTAATGAGAAAAATGACTCTTTTTGGCCGTGCGAAATTTAGTGTTCACATTTATTAATGTTTTAAGATTTGAATGTTTGGTATACAAAACTAAACAAATGTATATTTAGAATTTAAAATATTAAACATAATTATCAATACGAAGCATCCGCACAGATATGAATATTTGATTTTAAACATTTAAATATCTGATTTTTAAAATCCGAACGAAAATTTATTCATTTCTCTCCATTAAAGGATAAACGGCTGAAAACAAGCGGTTTATATCATCGTCGTAAATCAAATACCATTCTATAACAGCTAAATGAGACCTGTTTTATGCATATTCGGATTTTTACTCTATCATACAGGGAAAATAACATGTTACAGGCCAGTGGTTTGTCTTAAAACCATGTATTATTGGTGTTACGGCCGTTAGATGTCTAAATTTAGTTTTGTATTGTAATACACTATGTTTTGGCTTTTTGGTTTTAGAGATTTAAATATCTAAAATGTAATATCAAAAATTCAAATTACAAAATTCTTCCCTTAAAGGTTGCGAATTCCAAATATTTGCTTTACCTTTGTAAATCGAAATATTATCGGGCTTTTTTGCTCCTTTTTGACTCTAATCAGCATTAATTGACAGTCATGAAAGATAGAATTAAGAAAGTAATGGAGAGCCAGCACATGACCCAACAAGTGTTCGCTTCCTTCATCGGTGTGTCACCAGGAACCCTGAGCAGCATCTTCACTGGTAGGACAAACCCTACCCTTAACATTGTAGAGTCTATCAAGACTAAGATACCAAGCATATCTTCCGACTGGCTTCTCTTCGGCCATGGGCAGATGTACGCTACAGACTCTCAGCAGGCTGACAGCCCCAAGCCGGCAACAGCCGAAGCCAACGCTCCGCTGTCTATAGACTTCGACGGCATGTCCTCTGCCCTATCTGGAGGCGCTCAGGCTGCTGCAAACTCGCGGGGTGTCAGTCCAACACTAAATAATCAACGGCAAACTGCTATCAAAATAATTGACAAGCCCGAACGTAAGATAGCAGAGATAAGGATATTCTACGACGACCAGACTTGGGAGACTTTCGTGCCCAAGAAGTGAGATGGCGTAACAAGGGAATGAGGCTTATGTTCACAATCTCATAACCTCATTCCCCTCTTGTCCTCTCTTTATCCATTCTTCCTTTTAACTTCTTTTATCTACCGTCGAAAGTAGAGTTATAGTTATTTTGTGTTATCTTTGCAACTGATAACATTCATGGTGGAATTCTGATGGTTCCACATTATTAAATAATATATGGAAATGAAGAAATATTGCATAGACCTTAAGGTGAATTCCGTGGAGAGGTTGAGCGAGAAGCATGTCCTGCTGAGGCTTTCCTCCCCCGACGGTTTGCCGGAGATGCTGCCTGGGCAGTTTGTTGAGGTTCGCGTAGACGATAGTCCCTCGACATTCCTTCGGCGTCCCATCTCCATCAACAATGTCGACGAGGAAGCCGGAGAGTTGTGGCTCCTCGTTGCTACTATCGGTGACGGCACGCGCCGTTTGGGGCGTCTGTGCGCCGGCGATACCCTTAACTGCCTGCTTCCTTTGGGCAATGGTTTCACCATGCCTTCCTCGCCTTCCGACAAGGTGCTTCTTGTTGGTGGTGGCGTAGGTGTTGCTCCGCTGTTGTATTTCGGCAGGAAGATTAGGGAGATGGGCGGTGAGCCGACGTTTCTCCTTGGTGCCCGTACAGGCTCAGAGCTCCTTGAGCTGGAGATGTTCAGGGCGGTAGGCAGGGTGCTGGTCACTACAGAGGACGGCAGCTTGGGCGAGCAGGGCTTTGTCACCAATCATTCGGCCTTGCAGTCGGAGCATTTCGACTTTATCTCCACTTGCGGTCCCAAGCCCATGATGGTGTCTGTGGCCCGTTATGCCAAGAGCCACGGCATAGAGTGCGAGGTGTCTCTTGAGAACCTTATGGCGTGCGGGCTTGGTGCCTGTCTGTGTTGTGTGGAGAACACCGTCGAGGGTAATGTGTGTGTGTGCAAGGAAGGTCCAGTGTTAAATATTAGGAAATTGAAATGGCAGCTCTAAATGTAAAGATTGGGTCATTGGAATTGAAGAATCCCGTGATGACCGCTTCGGGTACTTTCGGCTATGGTCTTGAGTTTGCCGACCTTGTCCCGTTGGACGAGATTGGCGGTATCATCGTCAAGGGTACTACCTTAAAGCCCCGTGAGGGCAACGATTATCCGCGTATGGCCGAGACCACGGGTGGAATGCTCAACTGTGTAGGATTGCAGAACAAGGGCGTGGATTACTTCTGTGAGCATATCTATCCTCAGATCAAGGATATTGATACGAGGATGATAGTGAACGTCAGCGGTGACTCTCCCGAGACCTACGCCCTGTGTGCGGAGAAGATTGATGCCCTGGAGGCTATTCCTGCCATAGAGCTTAACATCTCCTGTCCCAACGTTAGGGATGGCGGTATGGCTTTTGGCGTGACGTGCAGTGGTGCGGCCAGTGTTGTGAGGGCTGTCAGGGAGAGATACCATAAGACGCTCATCGTGAAGTTGTCGCCCAATGTCACCAATATCGTGGACATCGCCAAGGCCTGCGAGGCCGAGGGTGCTGATGCCCTGTCGCTGATCAATACCCTTATGGGCATGTCCATCGACATAGAGCGCCGTTGTCCGCGTCTGAGCATCGGTACGGGCGGCCTGAGTGGTCCTGCCGTGAAGCCAGTAGCCGTGCGCATGGTCCATCAGGTGTCGCGTGGCGTCGGCATACCCGTTGTTGGTCTTGGCGGCATCTGCACGGCTGAGGATGCCATAGAGTTCCTCATGGCCGGTGCCACGGCCATAGAGATTGGTACGGCCAACTTCCTTGACCCTGCCGTGTCGGTGAAGGTCAAGAATGGCATCTCCGCATGGCTCGACGCCCACGGATGCTCATCGGTGAGCGAGATTGTTGGCGTTGTGTGATGATGTTGTATAAAGCAAGCAAGACTGTCAGAGCTTGACAGTCTTGCTTGCTAACCAGTTGTCGAGAATTACCATTGCTGCCATGGCCTCGACTATTGGGACGGCTCTTGGCAGCACGCATGGGTCGTGCCTGCCCCGTGCTTTCAGCGTTGTGTGGTTGCCTTCCAGGTCTACCGTCTCCTGCTCCTGCAGTATTGTCGCTACGGGCTTGAACGCCACCCGGAAGTATATGTCCTGTCCGTTGCTGATGCCTCCCTGTATGCCTCCGCTGTGGTTTGACGCTGTTGTTATCCTGCCTTCCTCGTTCCGGAAGACATCGTTCTGCTGGCTTCCCTTGGTTGCCACGCATCCGAAGCCCTCACCATACTCAAATCCCTTCACGGCGTTGATGCCCAGCATTGCCGCTCCGAGCTGTGCGTGCAGCTTACCGAATTCCGGCTCTCCCAGTCCCGGAGGGCATCCCTTGATGACGCAGGTGATGATGCCTCCTATGGTGTCGCCCTTGGCCTTGACGCTTGCTATGAGGTCTTCCATCTCCTTTGCCACCATTGTGTCGGGACATCTCACGATGTTAGTCTCCGCATTAGCCAGGTCGTAGCATGTATAGTCGCCCTGCAGTGCTATGGTGCCCACCTGCGAGGTGTAGGCCTGTATGGTGATGCCCAGCTCCCTGAGAGCCAGCTTGGCGAGTGCTCCTCCCACGCATCTGGCAATGGTGATTCTTGCAGACGAGCGTCCTCCTCCCCTGTGGTCCCTGATGCCGTACTTCTGCTGGTATGTATAGTCGGCGTGCGAGGGTCGGAAGAGGCATCTCATGTTCTCGTAGTCCTGGCTGTGCTGGTTGGTGTTCCTTACGATGAAGCCTATGGGGCACCCCGTAGAGCGTCCCTCGAACACTCCGCTCAGCAGTTCCACCCTGTCGGCCTCTTGCCTGCTTGTCGTTATGCGGCTCTGTCCCGGTCGTCTGCGGTCCAGCTCTTGCTGTATGAAGCCAGTGTCGATGGCAATGCCGGCGGGCATGCCGTCAACGACGCCTCCCACAGCCTCGCCATGGCTTTCGCCGAATGTGGTGAGTGTGAATATGTTTCCGAAAGTGTTGCGCATAGTCGTGGCAATTGTTGTTATTCACCGTGATGTCCGCATCCGTGGTGCTTGCAGTGTTGCTCCTTGCCGCTGTCGTGGTGTCCGCAATGGCCGCTCTCGTGTCCTCCGCAGTGTCCTTCGTGTTGTCCTCCGCAGTGTCCCCCAGAGCAGCTGTCGCATCCTCCTCCGCAGCATCCCTCGCCGCTGAGCATGCTTACGAACGCCGCCATTTCCTCAGCCGTGGCCTCATGGGTGCTGACTATCCTGCCCTTGAAGTTGAGTCTTCTGCCGGCATATGGGTGGTTGAGGTCTACTCTGACGGTTTTGTCGCCAATGGCGACTATTTGCCCGTAGAAGCTCTCCTCGCCATTCTGCAATGGTACGATGGCTCCCTCGTAGATAAATTCGCTGTCGAACTTTCCGTTTCTGAAGAAAGTAGCCTTGTCGACATCGAATACCCTTGCTGCCACATGCTCGCCATAGGCCTGCTCCGGTTCGAGCACGAAGTCGAAGCTCTCGCCTTCTTCTATGTCCGAAAGCTGTCTTTCGAACTCATCGATGGCTATTCCCATGCCGCTGATAAACTCAAACGGTCTGTTTGGCTTGGTCTCCTCAAGGAGTTCCGCCTTGCTGTCTGTCACGTCATAGAGCTTGTATTCTGCTCTTATGAACTTGTTGGTTGATTGCTCCATTTTATATATTATACTTAATGTTTCTCTGGGGTCGAGGGGGCTCTCCTCCTATTTCCTCTTATCTCCTCCTATCTTTTGCCCCATTTTTCTGCAAAGGTACAATAAAAACACGAGAAAGTGTCCCTTTTGCATGGTTTTTTGTTATCTTCCTTACTCCTGTCTTTAGGCTGTTGCTTGCCGTACAGGGGTAGCAGTATGATATCAGGCTTGATATATCGCAGGTTGTTTGATGTAGGTCAAAAAAGGTGGCAGAATGAGGAATTTTTCCCTTCTTATGCTTGTGGGGTATGTCCAAAAGGCATAATTTTGCACCCGAAAACAAGAGAATAGGCGCAAGCGAGCGCCGCTAAGGATAACGGGGCACAGGATAACAGAAGCCCTAATGTTTAATTTAAATATAGGAGAATTGAATTATGAGAAAGATTGTTATGACTCTTGTCGCATTTATGACGATTACAATGGCATTTGCCGGAAACAGTGACGCTAAGTCGTTCCACGAGACAGACGCTTACGACATGCATGTGAACATCCGCCGTCTGGGTACCACACTTGGACTGACCCTCGACCAGATGGATGCCGTGAAATATGTGCACAAGATGTTCCGCACAGACATGCTCGACGCTTCCAAGGCTTCTGCCGACAAGAAGGCAGAGAAGGTGAACGAGGCTGTAGAGAAGAACCTCACCTATATGTCGTATGTCCTTGACAAGAAGCAGATGGCGAAGTACACTACGCTCATCAACACCACACTTGCAAACCGTGGACTGAAGTAAGAAAACAGAAAATTTTGAGAGAGACGAATAATTGGGGAGACCCCATGCGGCCTTTGTGGCGGGCATGGGGTCTCTTTTTTGGTACGCTCAGCATGAGCATTAGCTAACGGGTGCGAGTCCCGAGTGAGCCCTAATAGCGGGAATCACATAGCCAAGGGCAAGGGTGTCCATCGCGAGGTGGAATCTGAAGGAAGCCGGCGGCAAA
>NZ_NPJH01000078.1 GCF_002251365.1 Prevotella sp. P3-122 | reverse complement strand
CAACCACATAAGCGAGCACAACGGCGTATTCTCCAAGGGTACCGTGAAGGGCGTGACTACCGACATGGTAAGCTGCCTGCGCGAGATGCTCGTGGCTGGTAACAAGGTGGTTATTGATGGGCTTGGCGAGTTCAGCATCTCGCTTTCGAGCGTAGGTGCGGAGAGCATGGAGAAATTCACCGCCAGCAACATCAAGTCCGTAAACCTTGTGTTTAAGCCTGCCGAGGAGCTGCAGGACCTTATCAAGGATGCCACCTTCACACAGGTATCGTCCCGCAAGGCTCAGGCTGCCGTTCTCGCTGCCGAGAAGAAGGGTGAAGGAACTGTCGACCTCGACGCCGCCAAAAACTAAGTGAGCCATGAAAATGTCAAGCGAACAGAAGCATAGCATTATACAGGCCATCCTGACGTTCATATCGTCCGTGCTATGCGCCATCACAGCATCATCGTGCGTAGCGCATGTGCTGTGAGGTTCGAAGGGTTCGAGAGGTCGGAGGTCAAAGGGCTAAGGTCGAATGACTGATGTCAATGAGGTAATTATCGCGCTGTAAGCGCAAAAGAACATAGCCCAGGGTAGAGCGTAGCGACACCCTGGGTTATTGCATGTAGGGGATGGTCGCGCTGTAAGCGCAAAAGCGTAGACAACAGCAGGATGCGGATAACGCTTTTGCGCTTACAGCGCGCATTGATTATAATCCTCTTATTCCCAGGGTGCCGCTACGCTTTACCCTGGGCTGTGCGCTTTTGCGCTTACAGCGCGACAATTACCGACATGAACTTCGGAATTAGGATATTCATTTTTTGCACATCAAACTGTACACCCTAACGTATAAGTGCTTTCAGGGCCTAAAAATACGCATACACATATGCGCCCGTTATGATTTTTTTTTGTAATTTTGCGTCCTGTAAGGTATTACAGTCAAACATTCATAATATATTAATTGTTTATGGTAAAGCATATTATTCTCTGGACACTTAATCCTGAGTTGACGGCCGAGGAGAAGGCCGAGGTGAAGAGGGGCATCAAGGAAGGCCTTGAGGGCCTTGCCGGGCAGGTGCCCGGACTGTTGGACATACGGGTGGTCGTTGACGGGCGCCTGGAGTCCTCTAACTGCGACGTAATGTTGGACAGCACCCTTGAGAGCCCCGAGGCTCTCAGAGGCTACGCCGTACATCCGGCCCATGTGGCCGTGGCGGACAGCAAGGTACGGCCATACACGGTACAGCGCACGTGCCTCGACTATGAGACGGAGTGATGTTTTGTTCCTACGGCTCGTCTGCCTGATGGCGTTGTCGCTGATGGTGTCGGGACTGACGGCCCAGCGTGCCGATTACTCCAAGCTGTCGTCGTGGCTCCGCAGTATGGCCATGGAGCAGGCTGTAGGCAGCCGTCAGCAGGCAGCAGTGAGGGCGGGTGGCGGCATGCCGGCTGTCGACGGCCGGATGCTGACGGCATTTGTCAGGGCAGATGGCAGTATGGACTCTGTGTTCAGCGTCTGCTCTTGCCGTGAGCTTGCCCGGTATGGTGACCTGTACGTGGTGGCATTGCCTGTTGGCAACGTGCCGGCGCTGTCGTGCCATCCGTCGGTGAGGCGCATAGAGTCGCGTCAGGGCATGCGCCTGTGCATGGACTCTACGGCCGTGCATCTTGGTGCCATGCCGGCATACGCTGGCACGGGGCTTCCATGCGCGTTCACGGGCAAGGGGGTGATGGTAGGGGTGATGGACATAGGCTTCGACCTTACCCATCCCAACTTCTATGACGCCACGGCCAGCACCTACCGCATACGCAGCCTGTGGGACCAGCTGTCTGTCGACACCGTAGGCTCGCAACACTATGTCGGCGCAAGCTACCACGGACGTGACGCCCTGCTGGCATACGGCCACTCGCGCGACGGGCTCGACCAGACGCACGGCACCCATACGCTGGGCATAGCGGCCGGTGGAGGCTATGGCTCGCCATACCGCGGCATGGCCTGGGAGAGCGACATCTGCATAGTGGCCAACGCCACGACGGAGGACATAGACCTCATAGCCCCGGAGGATCTGTACAAATACACCTATGCCACCGACGCCCTGGGCTTCAAGTATATCTTCGATACTGCCGACAGTCTGGGCATGCCCTGCGTTATTTCCTTCAGCGAGGGCTCTGGCCAGGACTTCCGGGGCGACGACCAGCTGTTCTATGCCATGCTCGACAGCCTTACTGGCCCCGGCCACATCATTGTGTCGTCGGCAGGCAACGAGGGAATGGTGCCAACATATATATATAAGGAGCTGGGCAGGGAGTCGGCAGGCACCTTCGTGTACTCGTCGTCCGACCGGGTGGCCTTTACCGTCAACGCCCAGGGCGATTTCGACCTGCGGGTGGTGTTCTATCGTGGAGAGAACAGGGACACGGTTTGCATACGCTCCTCTGACATAATGGCTGCGGGCGACTCGCTGTATGCCGATACCGTGGAGATAGCAGCCAGCCAGCTCTATGTCATGGCGGCAGGCTACGACAACTGCTACGACCCCGGGAGGCAAGCCTACGAGGTGGTGCTGCGCTCAATGACCCGCTTCTCGTCGCTCGGAGCCGTCTCGGTGGAGGTGGTGGGCAGGCAGGCCGACATAGAGCTGTTCAGGAATATCGGTGCCTTCCTGGCTGACGACCGCAATCCGTCGCTGGCCGACGCACAGGCCACACATTGCATAAACTCGCCATCGTCGGCTCCCTGCGTGATATGCGTGGGGGCAACGAGCTACCGTACGGAGTTTGTCAACTACCTGGGCGATACGAGGAAGTACGACATGGGCACCAACGGGCAGCGGGGAGAATACTCGTCGGTGGGACCGACCTACGACGGGAGGATAAAACCAGACGTCATGGCTCCGGGAACAAATGTCATCTCCTCCTATTCGAGTTTCTATCTTGAGAACCACCCCACGGCCAACGACATAAAGTCGGACGTGGAGCACTTCGACTTCAACGGACGCACATACGCATGGAACAGCAATTCGGGCACCTCGATGTCGTCGCCCGCCGTGGCAGGCGCCATCGCCCTGTGGCTGCAGGCCGACCCTACGCTGAGTCCCTCCGACATCCTGGGCGTGCTGTCAAGAACATGCACCCGCTACGACGGCACCCTACAGTATCCCAACAACCTGTATGGCTACGGACAGATAGATGCCTACGCAGGCCTGCTTGACATTCTGGGGCTGAGCGCCATTAGGGAGATATCGTCCTTTGCCCCGCAGGGAGTGACCGTAAGGCCTCTGGCACAGCACGCGCTCGAGCTGTGCTTCGACCGGAAGCCGGAGAAGCCTGTAAGGGTGACTGTCTACACCATGGCAGGAGTGAGGGTGCTCACAGAAACATTCTGCCCTACGTCTGATGCCCACAGGCTGAGCTTGCCGGCATCGGTAAGCGGGGTGGCTGTGGTGCAGGTGGACGAGGCTGACGGCAAGCCCATAGGCTCGGTGATGGTGAAGGTCTTTTGAGGAGTCTGAGGTCTAAGGACTAAGGACTAAGGGCTGAGGTCTGAGGTCAAAGGTCTGAGGGGTTCAAGAGGTATAATGTTTAATGTTCTGTTGACGAGTCAGCTAAATAGCTATTAAATAGTTTACTTGTCAACTTGTCAACTGTCAACTTATAAAAAACAATAATGATATGAAAACAAAAAAGTATGTATTTCTTTGTGTGGTGGCTTGCCTGCTCGCCGTAGCATGCGGCACCACGGAGACGGTGCCTCTGACGGGGCGCAAACATCGTCTGAGAGTTACTGACCAGCAGGTGCTCAGCCTGAGCAGCCAGGAGTATTCTAACTATATGGCCTCAGCCAAGAAGTCGGCCAACGCCACCAACACCGCAATGGTGCAGAGGGTGGGCAAGAAGCTGGCAACGGCAGTTGAGAACTATCTGCGCAATAACGGCTATGCCTCGGAGATCGGAAATTTCAGCTGGGAGTTCAATCTGGTGCAGGACAACCAGGTGAATGCGTTCTGCATGCCCGGTGGGAAGATTGTCGTCTACGAGGGTCTGCTACCATACACCCGTGACGAGAACGGGCTGGCCATAGTGCTTGGCCATGAGATAGCACATGCCGTGGCAAAGCACTCGGCAGAGCAGATGAGCAAGCAGATGAACCAGCAGACGGGAACGTCTATTCTCGGCACCGTTCTCAACCAGACGGTGGGGGCAGGCACGGGCGACTTGGCGGCAGCCGTGGCAGGACAGTATTTCTCCTTCCGCAACCTGAAGTATTCACGTGACAACGAGACCGAGGCCGACTATATGGGACTGATTTTCGCCGCCATGGCAGGCTACGACCCGCAGCAGGCCATTCCTTTCTGGCAGAGAATGTCGTCGGGCAACAACCAGAACGACTTCTTCAGCGACCACCCGTCTGACGAGAAGCGCATTGTGGCATTGCAGAAAGCCATGCCGGAGGCCCTGAAATACTATCAGGGAGCCACGGGCACGACTACTTCCGCTCCTGCCAAGAAGACAAAGCAGGGATTTAGGATTGGAAATTAAGTACTGAAGTTTCCCCGTCCTTATAACAATTCTCTAACGAGATTTGTGGATTCTAAACGATTCCGCGCATTGTCTAAGGTCTAAAGTGAAGGTAATTATCGCGCTGTAAGCGCAAAAGAACATAGCCCAGGGTAGAGTGTAGCGACACCCTGGGTTATTGCATGTAGATGATGGTCGCGCTGTAAGCGCAAAAGCATAGATAACAGCAGGGTATATAACGCTTTTGCGCTTACAGCGCGCATTGATTATAATCCCCTTATACCCAGGGTGCCGCTACGCTCTACCCTGGGCTGTGCGCTTCTGCGCTTACAGCGCGTGCTGGTCACTGTATTTTCTACGAGCAGGTAGTCAGAGTAAATCAGGAACAGTTCCATTTTGGGTAAAACTGGACACCCTGGGAAATTAAGTATTAAGTATCTGCACTATTCTCTCTGCGCTCCGGCCGTCCCACATGTCCGGTATGCGTGCTTTTTTCCATCTGTTCTCCCGTATGGCCCTAATGGCTTCGGCAATCTTCTCGGGGTCTACGCCTACCAGCTCGTTGGTTCCCACCTTGACGGTCTCAATGTGCTCGGTGTAGGTGTTGAGCGTCAGGCACGGAACACCGTTGAATGTCGCCTCCTCGGCAACATTCCCCGAGTCGGTGATTACTCCCACGGCATGTGCGGCAAGCCATCCGAACTGAAGATAGGTCACCGGGTCTACTATATGGAATACTTTCTGACCACCGGCAGACACCTCGCACAGACATTCCTCTACAGCCCTGCGGGCATCGCCGCGCAGAGGAGCTATCACGGGAATGCCGGCAGCCGACTCGGTGACAGCCCTCAGCATGACGCGCAGCCCGGCCTTGTCGGCGATGAGAGCCTTGCGGTTGAGCGTGAAGAGAAAATATCCACCCTCTTGCAGACCCACTCCCCCGATGGGGCGTGGGTCTTCCCATTTCCCGTGCATGAATCTCAGGTTGTCGATGAGCGTATTGCCAACCATATATACTTTTGACAGCTCCGCTCCCTCCTTGTTGGCTATGGAGTTGTTGCTTATCCCTGCTGTGAAGAGCATGTCGGAGAGTCCGTCTATGACGAGCCTGTTGATTTCTTTCGGCATGGTGATGTCGAACGAGCGTGTGCCCGCGGCAATATGTGCGAGCCTTATGCCCTGTTTCTTTGTCACAATGGCAGCCGCCATGGTGGATGCCAGGTCGTCGACAACCACTACGGTGTCTGTCTTACGGTGTTGAAGGTAGTGCTCGAAGAGCGACATCACCTGCCCGGTAATCTCGTTGAGGTTCTGGCATACTACTCCGAGGCATATGTCGGGGCGTCTGAGCTGCAGGTCGTCGAAGAGCGAGGGCTCCAGAGTGGTATCGTCCTCGCTGCCGGTGTATACAAGGCTGCACGTAATGTTCAGTCCCTCTTCGCGTGCCCTGTCGATGGCGCGCACCAGTGGAGCTACCTTTATGAAGTTAGGCCTCGCTCCGCAAACAATGCATATTTCCATAGTTGCTAAATTATTTTAAGTTTCGCAAGAGGGGAGGAGGGGTTCGAGGGGTGATTGATGATTAATGATTGATGATTAATGATTGATGATACCATTAACCCATTAACCCATTAACCCATTAACCCTTTAACCCATTAACCCTTTACCTCCTTGTTACTACTTGCGATAGTTATTCGTCTGCAAAGATAATGCTTTTTTTCAAAAACTGGCGTGTTGGCGGCTGCCATTGTGGAATAGAAATACTACAAAATATAAAAATAATGAATTTATTTTGTCCTTCATGTCATTTGTGTTACTTTTGTGGCCGCAATAATAACCAAACACATACTGTTATGAGTAAAAGAACGATTATGTGCAGAATGCTTGTGGCAACAATTGCTGTGGCTCTGTTGCCGGCAATGGCCTCGGCGCAGACGGACTCCACAGCTATGTCACCCAAGAAGGAGAAGCTCTCGGAGAAGATGTCACGCCTGCTGAAGAGAGCAAGGACCTCGATGGAAAACGCCGGACACCAGCTTGGCGATGCCATAGGCTTCGACGACCGCATAGACTCAGGCTCTGCCGACAGCATTCTTATAGAAGGCACCTACTACATGCCTCTCTACGATACCAGCCTTTACAGGGGCTCTGATGCCATGATATATACTGACGAGAGCCGCAAGCTGTTTGCCGAACGTTATCCCGAAGTGGAGATGCTGACGGTGTGCCTGCCGCAGCAGGAGTGGATTACCGAGACCGTCCGCATGGGAAATGTCGTGGTTGGCTACAGGCAGACCATGCACTGCTTCATCATAGGGAAGGATGGCGATGACGGCTATGTAAACGCCAAGTTCACATTCCGCAGGTACAAGGAAGTCGGCAAGCAATACCGGCGCGTCAGCGGGCAATGGCCATTGTGGGAGAAGACAGATATCATACCTAACAACATATACGAAAAACTGAAATCGAAATGAGCTTCCTGAAATCACTCTTCGGTGTTTCCGACAACAGCGATGCCGCATCCGCCAGACAGCAGGAGAGCGACCGCAACTTTGACATACTGAAATACGACGGTATACGTGCCCTGAGGCAGGGCGACGGCGACTATGCCGTGAAATGCCTGACGCATGCGCTGCAGATAAAGGACGACGGCGAGTGCCGGGAGCATCTTGCCAACGCCTATCTGCAACAGGGAGACCCCACGGCGGCGCTCGGGCAGATGACTGTCCTTGCAGAGTCGGAGCCGGACAACAGCGCCCTGCTCCTGCGCAAGGCCGAGGTGGCCTATCTCGCTGACGCTTATGATGTGGTTGCCGATACCTGCATGACCATACTCGAGCTTGCTCCGGACAACTCTCGCGCATGCCTGCTTTATGGCCGTGCCTTCATGGCGCAGGGCAACGACATTCAGGCCATCGCCATGCTTACCAAGGCTATCAGCATTGATGAGGATTGCCTCGACGCCTATCTGCTCAGGGGCGGACTGCTCATGAAGCTTGGCGACCTTGACGGGGCAGGGGCCGACGCGTCGCTTCTGGTAGGCAAGGTGCCCGACAGCGAGGACGCGCAGCTGCTGAGTGCAAGGGTTACGGCGGCACGGGGGCAGCACCAGGAGGCCATAGAGATATATAATAAGGTGATAGACCTGAACCCGTTCTGTGTAGAGGCGTTCCGTGAGCGCGGGGCCATCAGGCTGGCGCTTGGCGACAAAGACGGGGCAGAGGCCGACATGAGGCAGGTGCTGGAATTGTCTCCCCACGAGCTGGACGGCACCTCGGGCGACTTCACCGCAGAGGGACGCGAGGGCATACAGTGCAAGGTGGAGCAAAACTACCGTAACATGAACCCATACGGCTTCTGACAGGACAAAAGTAAGCGGATGGAGCAAAAAATGAGCAAAATGTTTGTTCGTTTGGAATAAATGTTATAAATTTGCAGCGTAAACATCTAAAGACAACAACTATGACTAAGTCTTACGCATCTTTTTACTATTACTTTTACTTTGCATGGAATTGTAAAGCGGGAAGTTGCGTGTAGATTTCAACTTAGGAAAGAAATGATAAGATACGAAACGGTCCCGCTTGTAAAAGAGCAGGACCGTTTTTCGTAAGACCACAGAGGGCAAGAACCAACAACAATATATGAAACGAATAGCTATACAGGGATTTGTAGGGTCGTTCCACGACATAGCAGCCCACCAGTTCTTTGAGGGAGAACAGATACAGCTCATCTGCTGCGCCACCTTCGAGGCAGTGTTCGAGAATATCAAGCGTGACCCTACGGTCATAGGGATGCTTGCCATTGAGAACACCATCGCAGGGTCGCTGCTGCACAACTACGAGCTGCTCACCGCAAGCGGCGCAACGGTGGTAGGCGAGCACAAGCTGCACATACAGCACTCCATCTGCTGCCTGCCAGAGGACGGCTACGACACCATTTCCGAAGTACATTCCCATCCCGTGGCGCTCATGCAGTGCAGGAACTTCCTGGCCAACCACCCCGACCTGAAGGCCGTGGAGGCTGAGGACACGGCAGGAGCCGCGGAGTTCATACAGAGGCAGCAGTGCCGGGGATGGGCGGCGATATGCCATCCCGACGCCGCGCGCCATTACGGCCTGAAGGTCATCGAGGACCATATAGAGGATAACAAGCACAACTTCACACGCTTCCTCGTGGTGTGCCATCCCAACAAGGCCGACATGCTGCGCTCACTGGAGAAAACCAACAAGTCAAGCCTGGTCTTCTCGCTGCCTCACGATGAGGGCTCGCTGTCGAAGGTGCTCACTATATTGAGCTTCTACGACATCAATCTCACAAAGATACAGTCGCTGCCCATCATCGGACACGAGTGGGAGTACCTGTTCTATGTCGATGTGACCTACGACAACCTTACCCGCTACCGCCAGTCCATCGACGCCATCATACCATTGACCAAGGAACTGAAAATATTAGGAGAATATGAGCAATATTAAGCCCGCCGACAGGCTGTCGGCAGTACAGGAATACTATTTCAGCCGCAAGCTAAAGGAGGTGGCGGCTCTCAACGCACAGGGAAAGGACATCATAAGCCTGGCTATAGGCAGTCCCGACATGCCGCCGTCAAGGCAGACTGTAGACGCGCTGTGCCGGACGGCGGAGATGCCCTCGGCGCACGGATATCAGCCGACAATGGGTATTCAGGAGCTCAGAGAGGCCATGGCCAACTTCTACAGAAGGTGGTATGGCGTAGACCTCGACCCAAAGTGCGAGATACAGCCCCTCATCGGAAGCAAGGAGGGCATTCTGCACACTACGCTCGCCTTCTGCAATGCTGGCGACGAGGTGCTCGTGCCTAATCCCGGCTATCCCACTTACACGTCACTGAGCAAGATTCTCGGAACGAAGGTTGTAAACTACAACCTCAGGGAAGACAACGGATGGCAGCCGGACTTCGACGAGCTTGAGGCTATGGACCTCAGCAGAGTGAGGCTCATGTGGACAAACTATCCCAACATGCCCACGGGAGGAAATGCCCGCATGGAGACTTACGAGAGGCTGGTGGACTTCGCACGCAGGCACGGCATCGTTGTTGTCAACGACAACCCATACTCCTTCATACTCAACGAGGGGCAGAAGCTCAGCATTCTGCAGGTGCCCGGGGCCAAGGACTGCTGCATAGAGTTCAACTCCATGTCGAAGAGCCACAACATGCCAGGATGGCGAGTGGGCATGTGTGCCTCCAACGCAGAGTTCATATCGTGGATACTGAAGATAAAGAGCAACATCGACAGCGGTACCTTCCGTGGAATACAGCTCGCAGCGGCTGAGGCCCTAAATACTAACGATGACGCATGGCACCACGAGAACAATGTCGTGACCTACCGGCGCAGGCGTGTGATAGCGGAGCAGATCATGGACACCCTTGGCTGCAGCTACGACCCCTCACAGGTGGGAATGTTCCTGTGGGGAAAGATACCCGGCAAATACTCCGACGTGGAGCAACTCACGGAGAGAGTGCTCCATGAGGCCCGGGTGTTCATCACGCCAGGGTTTATCTTCGGAACCAATGGCAGCCGCTATCTGAGGATAAGCCTCTGCGCCAAGGACGAGAAGATGGCCGAGGCGCTGAACCGCATAAGGCAGTTGCAGTGGTGACGGGAATGTCAACGACATGCAGGCAGCATGGCCTTCAGTAAGAATAAAAACAAACAGCATATACACATTTTCGGCTTGCCACTCTCCTCATCTAACCGGCAGGCCACCTTTCGGAAAAGGAAGGGCAGGGGAGAAATGATTACTTATGGAACTCGAACTTGAACCATTGAACTTACCGAGTGACAACGAACGCCCGTTCGTCATCGCGGGACCATGTTCCGCAGAGACCGAAGAGCAAGTTATTACAACCGCCAGGCAGCTCGCTTCAAAGGGATGCCACATGTTCAGGGCTGGAGTGTGGAAGCCACGCACCAAGCCAGGCGGCTTCGAGGGCAACGGAGAGAAGGCGCTGCCATGGCTGAAGACCGTCAAGGAGGAGACGGGAATGCTCGTCGCCACAGAGGTGGCCACGCCGCAGCACGTGGAGCTGAGCCTGAAGTATGGAGTGGACATCCTGTGGATAGGCGCGCGTACTACCGCCAACCCCTTTGCCATGCAGGCTCTGGCCGACAGTCTCAAGGGAGCAGACGTGCCCGTGCTGGTGAAGAACCCCGTGAACCCCGACCTCGAGCTGTGGATAGGAGGCATGGAGCGTATTAATCAGGCTGGCATCAAGAAGATGGCGGCCATACACAGAGGCTTCTCAAGCTACGACAAGAAGATTTACCGAAACCTGCCGATGTGGCAGATACCTATAGAGCTGCGCAGACGTATTCCTAATCTGCCCATTATCTGTGACCCGAGCCACATTGGAGGTCGAAGGGAGCTGGTGGCTCCGCTGTGCCAGCAGGCTATGGACCTGGGCTTCGACGGACTGATGGTGGAAAGCCATTGCGACCCGGACTGTGCGTGGAGCGATGCCAAGCAGCAGGTGACACCCGATGTACTGACATACATTCTCAGCCTGCTGCAGGTGCGCAGCGAGACTGTAACCACAGAGGGCATCTCGCAGCTGCGTCAGCAGATTGACGAGCTGGACAACCAGCTTATGGAACTGCTCTCTAAGAGAATGCGCGTATGCCGCGAGATAGGACAGTACAAGAAAGAGCACAACATGACGGTGCTGCAGTCGGCACGCTACAACGAGATACTGGAGAAGCGTGGCGCACAGGGAGCACTCTGCGGCATGGATGCCGACTTTGTGGCTCATGTCTACGAGCTTATACATGGTGAGAGTGTCAGACAGCAGATAGACATTATCAACAAACAGTAGATATCATCAACAACATCAGGAAATGAAAATACTGATTATGGGAGCAGGAAAGATGGGGAGCTTCTTCATCGACCTGCTCTCCTTCGACCATGAGGTAGCCGTGTTCGAGAAGGATGCCAAGCGGCTGCGCTTCACATATAACTGCCAGCGTTTCACGTCTGTCGACGAGATTGCTGACTTCAAGCCCGAGCTGCTTATCAATGCCGTGACGGTGAAATACACCATACCGGCATTCAAGGAAGTATTGCCGTATATACCCGAGGACTGCATCATCAGCGACATCAGCTCCGTGAAGACCAATCTCAGGGAGTTCTACGAGCAGGCGGGACATCCGTATGTCTCCACGCACCCGATGTTCGGCCCTACGTTTGCCAATCTCAACCAGCTCAGCGAGGAGAACGCCATCATCATCAGTGAGGGTGACTATATGGGACGCATCTTCTTCAAGGATCTGTACCAGAAGCTGGGACTGAACATCTACGAGTACACCTTCGAGGAGCACGACAAGACTGTGGCCTACTCGCTGAGCATACCGTTTGTCTCTACGTTTGTCTTTGCCGCCGTGATGAAGCATCAGGATGCTCCAGGAACAACATTCAAGCGGCACATGCGCATCGCAAAGGGAGTGCTCTCCGAGGACGACTATCTGTTGCAGGAGATACTCTTCAACCCCTACACCCACGACCAGGTGTCGCAAATCAGGACTGAGCTGAAGGAGCTTCTCGACATCATAGACCACAAGGATGCCGTTCGTATGAAGGCGTATCTGACGAAAATACGCAATCATGTGAGGGAATGATGCGGAAAAGGCGCAGGTGTTTCGTATATATATAATAAGGTGGAGATTGTATTTCCGCTTGGGGTATTAAAATCTAATTATTATTTACTGAAGTATATATGAAACGAAAAGCCTTAGCTATATTATTCCTTTTCACGGCTCTTGTTGCCAGTGCGCAAACATACGTCCGGAAGACTAATCTGCCGACGGTATATATAAATACTTTCGGCAACGTGCCCATAACAAGCAAGGAGACATACGTGTATGCCACCATGCACTATGTCGACGAGAACGACGCGGTTACCGCTTACGACTCGCTCCAGATAAGGGGACGGGGCAATTCCACATGGGGATTCGCCAAGAAACCATATCGCATAAAGTTCCAGGACAAGGAGAGGTTTCTCGGTCCTGACCGGGCTAATGCCAAGAGCTGGACGCTGCTGGCCAACGCTGCCGACAAGAGTCTCATACGCAATGCCGTGACATCGCTTATGGGAGAGTTCACGTCGCTGAAGTTCAATCCCGCCGCCAAGTTCGTGGACTTTGTGCTCAACGGCAATTATCTCGGCAACTACCAGATTAGTGACCAGATGGAGGTCAGGAAACGCAGGGTGGATGTCGTAGAGCAGGACTTGCCGCTGCTCGACACCTCCGACATCAGCGGAGGGTATCTGCTGGAGGTTGACGGATTTATGGATGGCAACTGCTTCACTACGTCCACCTACTCGGTGCCCATACGCATAGTATATCCTGACGATGAGGATATTGTAGCCTCGCAAAACCAGTATATCAAGAAATATATAGCCGACTTCGAGACCGTTCTCAACTCCAGCTACTATGCCGACCCGGACAAGGGGTATAGGGCCTGGGTGGACAGCATGTCGCTTGCCGACTGGTATATATGTACCGAGCTGACGGCAAACATCGACGGCTTCTGGAGTACCTATTTCTATAAGGACCAGGCCGACTCGCTGCTCTACTGGGGACCGCTCTGGGACTACGACATAGCATACAACAACGACACGCGCAAGCCCGGTACGCAGACACAGCTCATGACAGACTATGGCTATGGGCAGACAAAGGAGTGGATAAACCGTATGTGGAGCGACCCATGGTTTGCCAAACTCGTCAACAGACGCTACACGGAGCTGCTGGACGCAGGACTCACAGACTATCTCTACAACAAAATAGACAGTCTCACAGAACTGCTGCAAAGGTCACAGGAGCTGAACTACCAGAAGTGGGGCATCAACAAGAGGGTGTACCACGAGATAGTGCTCTACTCGTCATACGACCAGTATATTGCTGACCTCAAGACATTCATTAGCGAACATTCAGAATGGCTCAAGACGGCATTCGCGCAGAAAAAGCCGGCCGAGCCTACACCGCCGTTCTCTCCTGGCATGTTCTACTACCGGATTATCAATGCGAAGACTGCTAAAGGTCTTGATATTCAGGGAACTGGGGTGGTGCAGTATGCCAATACCGAGGGAAGGCTGTCACAAGACTGGTACATAAAACCAGTGGGAGACTATGTGCAGATTATCAACCGTGATGCCAACCTCGCCCTCAACGACCCAACCATAGGGAATGTCGGCCCGACGGTTAACATTGGAACGCAGCTTAACGTAGTCGCGCCCGATGAAGAGAGCCCACGCCAGCTGTGGACACTCGTACCTCAGGGAACGGCCGGATATTACAATCTCCTGAACAGTTACACTCAGCACATCGCCAATCTGCAAGGTGGCAGTGCGAATGACTATACAAGCATTCTAAGCTATACCAACGACTCGCGCAACGGCTACAGCACCAACAGGCTGTGGTATATTGTAGCTGGTGACGACCTCCCAGAGGAGATTACGGGCATCAGCGACATCGAGCCGGAGGAGTACGCACTGGCATACAATCCGCAAACATTCCGCCTGCATTTCGGTAGCGAGACTCCCGACCGCCTGACGTTCACGGCATCGGTATACTCACTTGGTGGCGCTAAGGTGGGCACCTTCCGGGCCTCCGAGGGCTTCGACATGTCTGCGTGCCCCGCCGGAGTATATGTCGTGACATGGAAGACGGGAGGAAAGACACGCTCTGCTAAGTTCCGCCGATAAATATCAGAGGTTTAAATATCAGAGGTTTGAGCTTTTTCCTTATGATAAAGAACATTCTCTTTCTCCTTTTGGTTTCCCCCCTGTGGTCTGTAGCGGCCCCCGCATCCGGCACTTGGCAGAAGAAATGGTGCGTTGAGTCAGAGTCCGACCAGTACAGCGTTACCTCCCTTGGCGGAGATACGCTTGAGATACTTGCTCCCAAAGGACTTACACTATGGTATCGCCAGATGCTCAAGGGCGACATGACGGCAGAGTATGATGCCTGCGTAATGGACGAGGGACGGGATGGCGACCGCCTGAGTGACATGAACTTTTTTTGGATGGCATCCGATCCTCAGGCAAAGGACATCTGGACAAGGATGGCCTCGCGCAAGGGCGTTTTTGCCAATTGCAGCCAGTTGCAGCTCTACTATCTTGGCTATGGGGGAAACTACAATACCACTACGCGCTTCAGAAGATACCATGGGGAGCCTAAGCCTCCCATTGTCAAGGAGTATACTGATGCCGACCATCTCCTGAAACCTAACCACTGGTATCACATTCGTATACAGAGTCTCAAAGGAATTGTAAGCGTATATGTAGATGGTGAGCTAATCGTGGCCTACCGCGACAGCTCGCCGCTCAAGAAGGGGTGGTTTGGATTTCGGACAACACTGTCACGCACGCGCATCGCCAATTTCCAGTGCAGGAAGTCTTCTTCCGTTGACGTGCCTCTCCACTGGGTAGGCCAAGTTCCAAACGGCATACAAATGCCCGTGAGCTTTGGTGTGCCTTTCGCTCAGGGTGAGCTGCGTAGCCCCTCTGAATATGAGCCGCAGGGCATGGCGGCCGATACATGGCCTACAGCCTGGTGGCCTGATGGCAGTATAAAGTGGCTTGGGGTTGCAGGGGTGCCTGGTAGCAGGTTGCAGATGGCAAGTCCTGTAATCAGACAAAGTCAGATTGTTATTGATAATGGACTATTGAAGGTTGCTGTTCCGCGAAGTGGCGAGAATGTCATTGACAGCATCTGCATCGGAAATACCAAGGTTTGTGGTGCGGCCCGCCTGATAGCAACCACTACCACAGGAGAGTTTCTTTCTGCAATAGATAGCTCGTCGGTAGAAAGAGCAGGCGCATCCAGAGCATTAATAAAGATATGCGGACATATGGCAGGAGGGGGCAGGCGCTGGTTGCCATTCACGCTCCGCCTTTATGTCTATGCAGGAAATAGCCAGCTGCGTTTTGTGCATTCTTTCGTCTTTGATGGCAATCAGGATTCAGACTTCATACGCTCTGTCGGCTTCCAGGCCGACGTGCCTCTGCGTGGGGAGTACTACAACCGACATGTAGCGTTCTCTATGGGCAATGGCGACATGTGGCACGAGCCGGTACAGCCACTTGATGGCAGGCAACCTCTCGATAAGAGCATCAATTGGCAGCAACGGCAGATGCTGGGGCAGGAAATTCCTCGCTACGGCAGCTTCGACAAACGGCAGCAGACATTGCTCGACGAATGGGCGTCGTGGGATGGGTTCCGCCTGTCTCAGCTCAACGACGGATCTTTCACCATACGGAAGAGAACGCAGACAGACAGGCCGTGGATAGGCACGTACACTGGCCATCGCAGCAACGGCCTGGCATTTGTAGGCGATCATTCCGGAGGTGTAGCTTTGTCATTGAGGGATTTCTGGCAGCAATATCCGTCATCGTTGCTCATTGACGGCGCACGCTCGGCAAGCGCCTCGCTTACGGCATGGCTGTGGAGTCCAGAGGCTGAGGCTATGGACCTTCGTCATTACGATACTGTTGCACATGGCTTGCAGTCGAGCTACGAGGATGTGCAGGAGGGCATGTCCACTCCTTATGGAATAGCACGTACCAGCGAGTTCACGATTGTTCCTTTTGCCTCATTGCCAACAACAGCTTGTCTCGCAAGTCTTGCTGGTGTTCTTGCTGAGAGTCCCCGCCTTCTGCCAACTCCCGATTACCTTCATGCCAAGCAGGCATTTGGAGTGTGGAGCCTGTCTCCTCAGTGGATGAGTGTCGGAGCCCCAGCCGGCAGTGGCGGTGCTGACACTGTGCGCGCAGGTATAGAGAGGAGATTGCAGGAGTGGCTCGACATTTATAAGAAAGACATTGATGACCATCATTGGTACGGTTTCTGGAATTATGGCGACATAATGCATGCCTACGACCCGGAGCGGGGGCAGTGGCGGTACGATGTCGGGGGATATGCCTGGGACAATACCGAACTGGCCACACCCGACTGGCTGTGGTATTCGTTCTTGAGAACAGGTGACAAAGACTTGTGGCGGATGGCTGAGGCCATGACACGTCACAATTCGGAGGTTGACACATATCACATAGGGGATATGGCGGGACTGGGAACGCGGCACAACGTCAGCCACTGGGGATGTGGCGCGAAAGAGGCACGCATATCGCAGGCTGCATTCAACAGGTTCTATTATTATCTTACTACCGATGAGCGCATTGGAGACCTTATGACTGCCGTCAGGGATGCCGACCAGATGTTGTATACCGTTGACCCCATGCGCCTTGCAGAGCCTAAGAGCCTGTTTCCATGCAGTGCGCCGGCGCGGTTGCGCATTGGTCCTGACTGGCTGGCTTATGTCGGCAACTGGATGACAGAGTGGGAGCGTACGGGCAACACCGTCTACCGTGACAAGATACTCAGAGGCATGAAGTCTATTGGAAGCTTGCCAGACGGACTGTTTACCGGCAACAAGGCGTTGGGCTTCGACCCTGCCACAGGTGTCATATCCTACGATGGCATTCCTGGCCGCCGAAATACAAACCACCTGATGACCATAATGGGTGGGTTTGAGATAATGTGTGAGTTGCAGTCCATGCTTCATGAACCTTCATTCGACAAGGCTTGGCTTGAGCATGCTGCCCAGTATAAGCAGAAAGCCATGGAAATCAGCAAGAACCGGTTCCATGTCAGACGCCTTGCCGCTTATGCTGCCAGCCATCTCAATGATGACGCCATGGCAAGAAACGCTTGGCACGACCTGCTTCATGGCCATGACGACTTCTCTACAAATTCCGCGGCACTATGGAGTCTCGATGCCATATATATGCTTGAAGTGTTGCCGACGGATAGATAGTGCCATTGTTCTCAGAACCTTATCTCACCGTCATAGTTGAAGATGGGCTCGTCGGTATTCACCTTCTCGGGGTAGAACTGCACGGCGCTGTCGTTTGATTTCGGATATTGGTTTTCTAATAGAAGCAGCATCTCTGCTCCTGCCCATATCACGGGGCCGTAGCCATGTGCTGCGGCTGTGCTTACGGGACGGTACATATAGAAGGCGGGGTCGAAGCCCATGCCTGTGCCCACGCAGGTGCCCGTCACCCGTCCCGTGCTGTCGATGCTTGCCTCTACGGCATGCCAGGCCAGCTGTACCGCGGGACCGTAAGCCAGTGCTGATATCCATCCCTTGTTTATGGCATGCGCCATGCAGTAGGTGTATATGGCCGTGCAACTGCTCTCATCGTATGATTCGGGGCGGTCGAGCAGCTGGTGCCAGAAGCCGTCCTTCCCCTGCAAGGCCGCCAGTCCCTGTACATGCTCTTGCAACAACGACAGTATCTCCGCCCGCTGAGGATGGTTCTCCGGTAAGACATCCAACACCTCGCACATCGTCAGTATGGCCCAGCCGTTGGCTCTGCCCCAGTGGAACGAGGGGTGGGGAGTCATCGCCTCTACCCAGCCGTGCCTGAACAGTTTCTTCTCTGGCACCCACATCTTATCCTTGAAAAGCAGCACCTGCCTGGCAGCCTCGTCGAAATATCTGGCCTCGCCGGTATACATACCCATATACGCTATGGCGGGGATAGCCATAAACATGTCGTCGAGCCATACGGTGTTCTTGTGGGGACGCTTGCGGGCAAAAGTGCCGTCGGCGAGCCGGAACTCCTTCTCCATGATATACTCTGCATAGTTGGCTATTACAGGAGCGGTATTGATGGTTGGTGTGGCTCTTGTCTTGCCGTTTGCCCTGACGGTAAGCTCGCCCTTTATCATTGCCGTGCAGATGGCACCGGCGTCATCAAGGGCATGAGGGTCGGCAACCTTCCTCATCTTCTCGTCAATCTTTCTCCCGCTCTTTATATCATTAATAGCCTTTGGGAAGGCATCGGCTATCGCCTTGAATTGTTTCTCTACATATTCAGCATATCTGCCGTCACCGGAAGCCTTTGCGGCTGCCAGGCAGGCACTGTAGGTCACGCCCCATTCATAGCTCGTGGTGCGGAACTGCTGCGGGTTTGCAAGGATATAACCCAGCACCCTGTCAATACTTGCCTTCACCTCCTCCTTGGTAGATACACCATATTTATGCTTATAGTCTGGTGTCAGCAAGTGGAGTGGGGTGTTTGAGTCATTGATGTCTGTTGTACCCTGTGCGTGTGCCATAACCGGCATTGCCAGGCACGCGATAACAATAGTCTTTAAGCTCATTTCTTGTTTTTTATATTAGTCGTGATTATTCTTTGTTCGTTTTTCTCTATCTCCTCTATCTCCTCTATCTCCTCTATCTTCTCTATCCTCTCTATCCTCCTCCACCATATTCCGTCCGCAAATATAGCTATAATTGTCCAAACCACAAACTTAAATTAATATAAATACCCCGCAATAGTTCTTGTTTCTGATAGGAAATTTGTACTTTTGCGGAAAAATATACTACGAAAGATGTTTGAAAATTTAAGTGAACGCCTTGAACGCTCGTTCAAGATACTGAAGGGAGAGGGCAAGATTACCGAGATTAATATTGCCGAGACATTGAAAGATGTGCGCCGTGCCTTGCTTGATGCCGATGTCAACTACAAGGTTGCAAAGACCTTTACCGATAGTGTAAAGCAGAAAGCGCTCGGCATGAATGTGCTTACCGCTGTCAAGCCGGGACAGCTCATGGTGAAGATTGTGCATGATGAGCTTGCACGGCTGATGGGAGGAGAGGCCGTAGGGCTGAACCTCAGTTCAAGACCATCCGTAATCCTCATGAGCGGACTGCAAGGCTCGGGTAAGACTACCTTCAGCGGAAAGCTTGCCAACCAGCTGAAGCTCAAGCAGCATAAGAACCCCTTGCTCGTAGCCTGCGACGTCTATCGTCCGGCAGCCATCGAGCAGCTGAAGGTGGTGGGTGCTCAGATAGGTGTTCCTGTATATTCCGAGCCCGACAGCAAGGATGTCGTGACTATAGCCAACAACGCCATCCGTGAGGCAAAGGCCAAGGGATATGATACCGTCATCGTCGATACGGCCGGACGACTCGCCGTTGACGAGGAGATGATGAACGAGATAGCATCGCTCAAGGATGCCCTGAACCCCGACGAGACTCTCTTCGTCGTTGACTCCATGACTGGACAGGATGCTGTCAATACTGCCAAGGAGTTTAATGACAGGCTTGACTTCGACGGTGTGGTACTTACCAAGCTTGACGGCGACACGCGTGGTGGTGCGGCATTGAGTATCAGGACTGTTGTCACTAAGCCTATCAAGTTTGTTGGTACCGGAGAGAAGATGGAGGCCATCGACGTATTCCATCCCGACCGTATGGCAGACCGCATCCTTGGCATGGGCGACATCGTCTCGCTTGTTGAGCG
Source organism: Prevotella sp. P3-122 (assembly GCF_002251365.1). GTDB lineage: Bacteria > Bacteroidota > Bacteroidia > Bacteroidales > Bacteroidaceae > Prevotella. The sequence continues at coordinate 6,432 of NZ_NPJH01000078.1, read as the reverse complement.
CGCCCAGGAGCAGTTCGACGAGGAGGAGGCACGCAAGCTTCAGAAGAAGATACAGAAGAACCAGTTCGACTTCAACGACTTCCTCGGCCAGATAGAGCAGATCAAGAAAATGGGAAATCTTAAGGACTTGGCTGCCATGATACCAGGCGTGGGCAAGGCCATTAAGGATGTAGACATCGACGACAATGCTTTCAAGGGCATAGAGGCCATCATAAAGAGTATGACACCGAAGGAGCGCACCCATCCCGAAATACTGAATACCAGCAGGAGAGCACGCATAGCCAAAGGCTCTGGCACCAATATTCAGGAGGTAAACAGGCTTATCAAGCAGTTTGACCAGACCCGTAAGATGATGAAGATGGTTACTGGCAGCCAGATGGCAGGAATGATGTCAAGGATGAAGGGAATGAACATCCCCGGAATGCCCAAAATGAAGTAATCTATCTTCTCTATCCCTATCCCTATCCCTATCCCTATACCCCCTCTATCTTCTCTATAAAAAAAACAAAAAAACATGCAACTAATAGACGGAAAGGCTACCGCAACAGCCATCAAGGCGCAGATAGCGCAACAAGTAAGCGACATAGTTGCCAATGGAGGCAAGCAGCCACATCTTGCTGCTGTCCTTGTTGGCCACGACGGAGGAAGCGAGACGTATGTCAAGAACAAGGTTATTGCCTGCGAGCAGTGCGGCTTCAAGTCCACCCTCATACGCTACGAGGATGACGTTACTGAGGAGGAGCTTCTTGCCTGCGTGGAAAGGCTCAACAACGATGCCGACATTGATGGCTTCATCGTGCAGCTGCCGTTGCCACGCCATATCGACGAGCAGAAGATTATCATGGCCATCGACTACCGCAAGGATGTCGACGGCTTCCATCCTGTCAACGTAGGCCGGATGTCCATCGGTCTGCCATGCTTCATCTCGGCAACGCCGCTGGGCATCATAACACTGCTGAAGTTCTACGGCATAGAGACAAGTGGCAAGAAATGTGTGGTGCTTGGACGCTCCAACATTGTGGGCAAGCCGATGGCTCAGCTTATGATGCAGAAGCAGTATGGCGATGCCACCGTCACCGTATGCCATTCACATTCCAAGGAGCTGAAGAAGGAATGTCTGGAGGCGGACATTATCATCGCAGCCATCGGACAGCCAGACTTCGTTACGGCCGACATGGTGAAAGAGGGTGCCGTCATCATCGATGTAGGTACTACAAGGGTTCCCGATGCCTCGCGCAAGAGCGGCTTCCGCCTCAATGGCGACGTGAAGTTCGATGAGGTGGCTCCCAAGTGCTCATACATAACACCTGTGCCGGGTGGAGTAGGCCCAATGACCATCTGCTCGCTCATGCAGAACACGCTCCTGGCTGCTAAAGGCATCTTCTGAATTATGTGTGTGGAACAGACTCTAACAGCCAGGCAGTGGTACGAGAAAGGCAACAGCTACAGCCGTAAGGGCGACTGGCAAAATGCCATCGAATGCTATATGGAATCAATAGAGCTGGATGCTGACTCGCCGGCCGTTGAGGCAAAGGCTATGATAGAAGGCATTCTCAACTTCTATAATAAGGATGCATATAATCCCTGAACCTGAACCCCACATATTATTATATATATATAAAAAGAAATAGAATACCCGCTTCTTATAATATAGGAATACGGAACAACCTATAAATACTATTATCATGGCAAAAATAAAAGGAGCTATAGTCGTCAACAGCGACAGATGCAAGGGTTGCCAGCTCTGCATCGTGGCATGTCCTAAAAATGTCATTGCGCTTGCACCGAAGAAAGTCAACGTCCATGGCTACCCCTATGTAGAGCAGGCCAGACCCGACGACTGCATCGGATGCGCAAGTTGCGCTATCGTATGTCCTGACGGATGTATTACTGTTTACAAAAAGAAAATGGAGGATTAAGCTATGGCAGACAGAGAGATTACTCTTATGAAAGGCAACGAGGCTATTGCCAACGCTGCCATCAGGTGTGGTGCCGATGGCTTCTTCGGCTATCCCATTACACCGCAAAGCGAGATTATCGAGACGCTGGCCCTGCTCAAGCCATGGGAGACAACGGGAATGGTTGTCCTTCAGGCCGAAAGCGAGGTGGCGGCTATAAATATGGTATATGGAGGGGCTGGCGCCGGCAAGCGTGTCATGACAACCTCGTCATCGCCAGGCGTGGCACTCATGCAGGAGGGAATTTCCTATATGGCTGGCGCTGAGATACCTGGAGTCATCGTAAATGTTCAGCGAGGAGGTCCCGGACTCGGTACTATACAGCCCTCGCAGAGCGACTACTATCAGGCTACGCGTGGCGGCGGCAATGGCGACTATAATGTCATCGTGCTCGCGCCGAACTCCGTGCAGGAGATGGCAGACTTTGTCGACTTGGCATTCGAGCTGGCATTCAAGTACCGCAACCCCGCTATGATACTCAGCGATGGCGTCATCGGACAGATGATGGAGAAGGTGGAGCTGCCGCCATATAAGCCGCGCAAGACTGAGCAGGAGATTGCAGAGCTCTACCCGTGGGCTACCATGGGACGCACGGCAGGCCGCAAGCCAAATATCCTGACTTCGCTTGAGCTGAAGCCGGAGGTCATGGAAGTGCGCAACCTGCACCTTCAGAGGAAATATCAGGAGATTAAAGACAACGAGGTGCGCTACGAAACCAAAAACACCGAGGATGCCGACTATATCATCGTAAGCTTTGGCAGTGCAGCGCGCATTTCTGAGAAGGCTATGGAGCTCGCACGCCGCGAGGGACTAAAGGTCGGACTTTTCCGTCCTATCACTCTCTGGCCTTTCCCGTCAAGTCAGATTGCCGGTATAGCAAAGGGTACCAAGGGCATCCTTGTCGTGGAGATTAATGCCGGGCAGATGGTCGACGACGTTCGTCTCGCCGTCAACGGAGCCGAGAAGGTTGAGCACTTCGGTCGCCTTGGAGGTATTGTTCCCGAACCGGAGGAAATAGTCAAAGCATTAAAGGAGAAACTGTAATGGCAAACGATATTATTTCACCAGAGAACCTGGTATACAAGAAGCCCGCATTGATGAACGATACAGCCATGCACTATTGCCCGGGCTGTTCTCATGGCGTGGTACACAAGCTCGTCGCAGAAGTCATAGAGGAGATGTCAATGGAGGAGAAGACGGTTGGCGTATGCCCCGTGGGCTGCGCCGTCTTCGCATACCGCTATCTTGACATCGACTGGCAGGAGGCCGCACATGGACGTGCGCCAGCTGTTGCTACGGCTGTCAAGCGGTTGTGGCCCGACAGGCTGGTATTCACTTATCAGGGAGATGGCGACCTGGCATGCATAGGCGCATGCGAGACCATACATGCCCTGAACCGTGGAGAGAACATTACCATCATCTTCATCAACAACGCCATTTATGGCATGACGGGAGGACAGATGGCGCCGACAACGCTGCTGGGACAGAAAACGGCTACTTGCCCCTACGGACGCGACCCCGAGCTGCACGGCTATCCCCTGAATATCACCGAGCTGGCTTCACACCTGGAGGGCACATGCTATGTCACACGCCAGAGCGTGGAGTCCGTGCCGTCCATACGCAAGGCCAAGGCTGCCATACGCAAGGCCTTCGAGGCTTCTATGGCTGGGAAGGGCTCGTCGCTCGTGGAGATTGTCTCTACGTGCAACAGCGGATGGAAACTCTCACCGGTAAAGGCCAACGAGTGGATGAAGGAACACATGTTCGAGAAATACGTAAAAGGCGACCTTAAAAACACATTGGACAAATGAAGACAGAAATCATAATATCCGGATTTGGAGGACAGGGAGTCCTCTCCATGGGGAAAATACTCGCCTATTCAGGACTTATGGAGGATAAGGAGGTTACGTGGATGCCTGCATACGGACCTGAGCAGCGTGGCGGTACCGCCAATGTCACGGTCATTGTCAGTGACGACAGGATAAGCTCGCCCATTCTCAGCAAGTACGATGTGGCCATAGTTCTCAATCAGCCGTCACTCGACAAGTTTGAGAGCAAGGTAAAGGCTGGAGGTATTCTTATCTACGACGGTTTCGGCATCATCAACCCGCCTACCAGGACGGATATCTCCGTCTACAGGATTGATGCCATGGAGAAAGCTGCCGAGATGAAAAACTCCAAGGTCTTCAATATGATTGTCCTTGGAGGACTCCTAAAGGTGTGCCCCGTGGTGAGCACCGAAGGACTGAACAAGGCTCTATACAAGAGTCTGCCAGAACGCTATCACAACCTTATACCGCTTAATATGCAGGCCGTAGAGGAGGGTATGCGTATAATTGGCAATAACAAGTAGCGACATACAGCTATCTGCTTATCTGTAAAAAACTTTTAGACAAATTTATATCTCAGTAGCCGCATATTCTTTCCTGGCGGGTGTTTTCCCTTTTGTTGCATTTCTGTGACAAAAAGCCTTACGGGAGTGAATATGTGGCTTTTTTTTGGATTTTTCCAAAAAAAGTTGCATAAACGTTCTTCTTGTTAAAATAATTGTGTACCTTTGCGATGTTATATGAAAGCTTGATGTCAGCCTATTTTTAAGGTGGGTGTCATGCTGCAGGATAACATTGAAAAGTTTTCTGTTTTTTTACATACACACACGATTAACCAATAATTACTATGCAACAGATATCCAATAGAGACGAGGTGACTCGGTGGTTGGTAATCACTGTTGACCTTATAGTTGTCAACACATTATATAATTTATTCACTCACGTAGGGCTAATCCCTGCGCATAGTCATTCGCTGCTTTGGTGGAATGTTGCATACATCTTTTCTGTTTTTTGTATAAAGCCTGTCGCGCATCTTCGTCTTGCCAAGTCTGAGGAGATTGTAAGCTGCAGCTTCTGGACGGTAGTGTTGATGTCTGCCATTTTTGTTAGTGAGCAGAGCATTTCTGGTATGTTAGATGTCGATTGGTCAAATGTGTTTTGGAGGTTTCTCTGCTCTTTTATTGTTTTTACCATCTTTCGCTTTGTAAGCCGTACAGTCATAAAGCTGATACGAACGCATGGCAGAGACCGCAAGACGGCGGTATTCGTGGGTGCTGGTGTCAACCTTGCGGCTCTCTACGACCGAATGGCATACGACAAGTCGACGGGCTATACCATTAGTGGTTATTTCGAGGACAAGGACTCAAGACATCTCTCACAACAGCTACCAAGACTTGGTACAAGGGCTGACGTCATAAAGTACCTTGAGAACCACCATCCAGACATGCTATTCTGCAATCTACCATCTTCTGAGGCCGAAAGCATACGCACCATCATGGACTATTGTGATAACCACCTCATACACTTCTATTCAGTGCCCAACGTGCGCAACTATGTGCAGAGAGCAATGGCAGTGGAATTCGTTGATGATATCCCTGTGCTGTCAGTACGCTATGAGCCGCTACGCAGGCCTGTGGCCATCGTCACCAAGCGGATGTTCGACATCCTGTTCTCGCTCGCCTTTCTCTTGTTCTTCTTCTGGTGGATATTCATCATCGTCTTTGTCATCACAAAGATTACCATGCCTGGCCCGGTATTTTTCAAGCAGAAGCGCAACGGACTGTATGGCAAGGAGTTCACGTGCCTGAAGTTCCGCTCAATGAAGGTGAACGCTGACGCTGACACTAAGCAGGCAACGGAGAATGACCCGCGAAAGACCAAGTGGGGAAACATCATGCGCAGGACCAACATCGACGAGCTGCCGCAGTTCATCAACGTCCTGCTTGGAGATATGAGCATTGTGGGGCCGAGGCCACACATGGTAAAGCACACAGAGGAGTACCGTGCACTCATCAATAAGTATATGGTGCGTCACTTCGCCAAGCCCGGCATCACAGGATTGGCGCAGGTAACAGGTTCGCGAGGCGAAACATCAGAACTATGGATGATGGAGGAGAGAATAAGGAAAGACATCTGGTATGTGGAGAACTGGAGTCTGCTCCTCGACATCAAGATCATCTTCCGCACCATCACCAACATGCTTGGCTTCGAGAAGGGCAACGCATACTAAGCTTATGTTTTTCTGACTGTTCTTTCAATTTCCTGGGGGCAACAGTGACCTGTATATGATGAGTCTTTCCTCCCTTTTCTCTTTTCCAGAATAGGGCGGACGATTTCATGTGCCAGTTTAGCCCATCTCACGCAAAGCTTTGCATCCGCCAACGCAAAGCATTGCATCTGCCAACGCAAAGCTTTGCATCTGCCATCGCAAAGCTTTGCATCCGTCCCTACAAACGTTTGCGGAAAAAGGCACCTTCATTTAGGTGTCTTCCCAATGTTTTTCTCTGAGCCTTTTTTTGGGGGAGACTGTCCGAAAACTATAGCCACGTAGGTTAGATTCGTTACCAGTCGTGTGATTTTGTTTGTTTTGTTATAGTTGTTTAACTCAGAATCGTCTTTATTCTCAAGTATTTTTCGTACCTTTA
>NZ_NPJH01000077.1 GCF_002251365.1 Prevotella sp. P3-122 | reverse complement strand
TATATCTCGAGTGACAATATATTGTTGCGTGGTCGATGCATATATATATCATTGCCGATAAGGTTAATAACCTTACGCCTGCAAGGTTAATAACCTTAAGGCCGTAAGGTTATTAACCTTATCAGGGATGCAAACGTATTCATATCCTATGGCAAACGGTTTCACCCACTTCATTTAATAATTTACTTCAGGAATAATATATTATTTTCTCTATCGTATCGAATTCTCTATAAATCCATCTTTCATCGCTGACAAAGATAACAAAATAATCCATCTTTTAAATCATTTTTTTCTATTTTTCTTGTGTTATATTATAATTATCTTTGCAAACGAAAACTAACATAATTCACAATGATGGGTAAAAACGAAAAGCAATATCTGTATTTTATTTGTGCAGTCTCCGCAATGGGAGGTCTGCTCTTTGGTTACGATTGGGTTGTTATCGGTGGTGCGAAACCTTTTTATGAGTTATTCTTTGGCATCAACGAATCCCCTCTGATGCAAGGTGTAGCCATGACAACGGCATTGATAGGATGCCTTGCAGGTGCTACGGTTGCCGGAGCAGCCGCTGACAAATATGGTCGAAAGCCACTGCTGATGGTATCAGCACTGTTGTTCACCATTTCTGCCATTGCCACTGGATTATTCAACGACTTCACCTTATTTAATATAGCGCGCTTCATCGGAGGTGTAGGTATCGGTGTGGCAAGCGCCCTTGCACCGATGTACATTGCAGAAGTAAGTCCTGCAGATATCAGGGGCCGGATGGTGAGTCTGAATCAGATGACCATAGTATTGGGTATTCTTTCCGCACAAATTGTCAACATGCTACTGGCAAGAGATACGACCGTAGCGGAGAGCCAGACATGGAACATTGAATGGGGATGGCGATGGATGTTCTGGGCAGAGACACTTCCTGCGGCCCTGTTCCTATTGATGAGTTTCTTCATTCCAGAGAGTCCGGTCTTCCTCCGTCTCAAAAAGGACCACGACAACGGAACGCTTCAGGGTTCGACCGAAGCGGGATTAAAAGAACTATTTCAGTCAAAATACAGTGGTTTACTACTTTTAGGACTGGTCATAGCTGTCTTCCAGCAGTGGTGCGGCACGAACGTGATCTTTAACTATGCACAGGAAATATTTGTGGGTGCAGGCTTCAACGTTGACGGTATGTTTATCAACATTGTAATCACGGGAATCGCCAATGTTGTATTTACCATCGTAGCACTCTTTACCATAGAGAAATGGGGGCGTCGCACGCTGATGCTGTTAGGTGCCGCAGGACTGGGACTGATTTACCTAATCCTCGGAACATGTTACTATGCTGGTGTGACAGGTATCGTTATGGTTATTCTCGTAGTGGCTGCCATCTCGGTGTATGCCATGACTTTAGGTCCTGTGACATGGACATTACTGGCAGAGATCTTCCCCAACCGTATCCGTGGTATAGCCATGGCTACCTGTACCTTCGCCCTGTGGGTGGGATGCTGCACCCTCACTTTCTCTTTCCCATCGATGAACGCGGCTTTGGGAAGCAGTGGATCTTTCTGGATTTACAGTGCCATCTGCTTGTGTGCTTTCCTTTTCCTCTTCCATCGTTGTCCGGAAACGAAAGGAAAGAGCTTAGAAGAATTGGAAAAAGAATTGGTTCTTAAGCAATAAGAATAATAATTGTTAATTCGCTCTGCTTTGGCAAGTGGGGCAAAAATAAAAAAATCATGGTAAAAGCGTGGAGAGAAACGGTTCTGATCCCAACGTATGAAATTGGGGAACCTGAAAAGAATCCTATTTTCTTGGAGAAAAGAGTCTATCAAGGATCCAGCGGTGTGGTCTATCCATACCCTGTCATCGAATCGATCAGTAACAAGAAGGTTGACAAAGAATGGAAGGCTGTCTATCTTGAAAACGAATATATAAAGGTGATGATACTTCCTGAGTTGGGAGGACGCATTCAGATGGCTTACGACAAGATCAAGAAGCGCCATTTTGTATATTATAATCATGTAATCAAGCCGGCTCTGGTAGGACTTACCGGTCCTTGGATATCCGGAGGAATAGAATTTAACTGGCCACAGCATCACCGTCCGTCAACTTATCTGCCTATCGACTCCACAATCAAGGAGAATGCCGATGGCAGTGTGACGGTGTGGGTGAGTGAGATAGAAAAGATGTTCCATCAGAAAGGAATGGCTGGCTTTACGCTGCGCCCCGGCTGTGCCTATCTTGAGATACACGGCGTACTATATAACCGCACAGATGTGCCGCAGACATTCTTATGGTGGGCAAATCCAGCCGTAGCTGTCAACGACGCATATCAGAGCGTCTTCCCACCAGATATTAATGCGGTGTTCGACCATGGGAAACGGGCGGTGTCTTCTTTTCCCATCGCCACAGGAACCTATTACAAGATGGACTACTCCGCCGGTGTTGACATCTCCAACTATCGTAACATCAAGGTGCCAACCAGCTATATGGGGGTGAACTCGCGCTTTAACTTCGAAGGCGGTTATGAGAACGATACTATGGCAGGTATGCTGCATGTAGCCAGCCACCACCTCTCTCCTGGCAAGAAGCAATGGACATGGGGTAACGGTGATTTCGGACAGGCATGGGATCGTAACCTCACGGATGACGACGGTCCGTATATAGAACTGATGGCAGGTGTATATACCGAAAACCAGCCCGACTTCACTTGGCTGATGCCCTATGAAGAAAAGAAGTTCGTCCAGTATTTCATGCCTTACAGGGAGCTGGGCATCGTCAAAGAAGCATCAAAGGATCTGATGCTCAATATCGAAGAGACCGCCTCAGGAAATATAACTTTCAAGGTCTTCGCTACCAGCAGACAATCTGTACGTATTGAGCTGACCAGTGACAATGGATCCGTTTTGTATGATGAGTGTCATGAACTATCTCCCGAAAAAGTGTTGGTGAAGTCGGTGGATACAAAGGGTATCTCTTTCGGAGAACTGAACCTGAAGATATATAAGACACTATATGAGAAAGAGAGTTGTGTGATGCACTGGCATACGGAAAGCGACGAGATCCGCCCGATACCTGATAGTGCCGAGGCTGCGCTGCTGCCCGAACAGGTGAAGACCAACGAGCAGCTCTATCTCACCGGCCTGCACCTGGAGCAGTACCGCCACGCAACTTGGTGCCCGACAGATTACTATGAAGAGGCTTTGCGACGTGACCCCAATGACATCCGTTGTCTCAATGCCATGGGACTATGGTATATCAGAAAATGTCGTTTTGACAAGGCGGAGGAGTATCTTCGAAAGGCCGTCAAACTATCACAGAAGCGCAATCCTAATCCCTATGATGGGGAACCTATCTATAATCTGGCCATTGCTTTAAAGTATCAAGGACAGTTGGAGGAGGCTTACGAATGGTTCTGGAAAGCCACTTGGAACAAGGCGTGGACAGATGCCGGATATTTTGAAGCTGCTAAAATCAGCGTTGCACAACAGCGATTAGATGATGCGATAGAAGAGCTTAACCGCTGTCTGATCTTCAATGCACATAACCAAAAAGCATTGGCGCTGAAAGCCTCAGTTCTTAGACATATGAAGAAAGAAGACCAAGCACTTGTCGTATGTGAAGAGGCATTGGCCATTGATCCCTTTAACTACGGTTGCCTGTTTGAGCAATTCTTGTTAACAGAGGCAACAGAAAAACTGGATGAGATGGTCCAACTTATGCATGGTATGTCCAACAACTACGACGAGATTGCACTCGATTATCTGTCGGCCGGATTGCGAGAGGAAGCCGAGGCGTTATGGCAGACAGCCATCAACGAAGGGGCTGTCACCCCTATGACGTACTACTACATTGGACGTTATGAGGAGGCCGAACAACAAAGCCCCAACTACTGTTTCCCAAACCGACCAGAGGCAGCTATAGCATTGGAGAAGGCAAAGAGAGAAAATCCCAAGGGAGCACGGGCACCGTATTACCTGGGGTGTCTTTATTACGACAAACGACAGTATGACGTTGCTATTGAAAACTGGGAATTATCGGCAACCCTTGATCCGATGTTTCCTACCGTATGGCGTAACCTTGCTCTGGCACGTTTCAATAAACAAGACAGGCAGAAAGAGGCTGTGGAATATATGGAGAAAGCCTTTGCGCTGGATCATACCGACAGTCGTATCCTCATGGAGCTGGATCAGTTATACAAACGCATACAGAAGTCACCTGCCAAACGACTGCAAATCCTTCAGCAATATCCCCAACTTACAGCACAACGTGATGACCTGCTGTTGGAGGAGATCACCCTGCTCAACCAAGTGGGAAAATATCAAGAGGCAATGACAAAGTTGGACAGTCATCAATTCCATCCCTGGGAAGGTGGTGAGGGTAAGGTACCCACACAATATCAGATTTGTAGGGTGGAACTGGCAAAACAAGCTATTGCTGACAAGGCATACGACAAAGCGATCAAGCTTCTGGAAGAATGTCTTGAATATCCCCACCATTTAGGTGAAGGAAAGCTATATGGTGCCCAAGAGAACGACTTCTATTATCTGCTCGGCTGTTGCCATGAGGCTCTGGGTGAGAGAGACAAAGCGCACCAGTGTTGGGAGCTGGCGACACAAGGTCCTCAAGAACCGGCAGCCGCCATGTATTACAACGATGCAAAGCCTGATAAAATTTTCTATCAAGGACTGGCTTTGATAAAGTTGGAACATAAAGACCAAGCGAACGGTCGTTTCTATAAACTCATCAACTTTGGCAAACAGCATATCTTTGAGAAACAGGTAATGGACTATTTCGCTGTGTCGCTACCCGACTTACTTATTTGGGAAGACTCACTCGACCGTAAGAATGAGATTCACTGTAAGTATATGCTGGCTTTAGGCTACTACGGACTGGGTGAGACCGAGAAAGGTAAGCGTTATCTCTCCGAGTTACTTCAGGCTGACATCAACCATCAAGGCATTATGCAACTACAGTCATTAATAGATTTGAACCATTTATCCAAATAACTAGGGTGTGCATCAAACTGCACACCCTATTTTTCCCTTTTCTCCACCCTGTAGTTTACTGGCGACATTCCTACCTGCTTCTTGAAGAATGTTCCGAAGGCCGAGGGATTAGGGAAGCTAAGCGAGTCGGATATCTCCTTGATGGTCTTGTCGGTATTCATTATCAGGAAGATGGCGCGCTTGGTGATGGCCTTGAACACGAGCTGCTGCACGGTGCATCCCGATACCGACTTCACCATCTGTGTGAGGTATTTCGGCGACAGACATAGTTTCTCGGCATAGAACCTCACGCTTCTCTCCTCATGGTAGTGTTTGCTTATGAGCCTCATAAGCTCTGCATAGATGTCCATCTTGCGCCCAGCAGAGTCGGTGCCGAAGGTGCGGCTGCAGAAGATGTCGCAGAGCCTGTATGTCAGTGACAGCATCAGTAGGGTAAGCTCGTCATCGTTGAAGTTGCTGTCGGACATAGTCGCTGCCGATGACAGCAGCTCTGAGTATCTCAGCAGGTCTTCCTCATGTCCCGTATGCCATACTGTGCAGGCCGTAGGGTTGACAATCTCAAGTAGTCTCATGCCGGCAATGGTGCTGCCCAGCAGGTCGCGTATGGAGTCGGAGCTGTAGAATATCAGCGAGTAGCCCAGGTCGTAGCTTTGTCCCTCGATATGGAAGTATGAGCCACGTGTGAGGAAAACTGTTTCTCCTTGCTTGGCCTCGTGTCTGATGCCGTTGCTTGCAAAGCAGAAGCTTCCCCGGTGGCATACTATTATTCCTATATGCTCAACGAGGAAGCTTCCGTAGAATATCTTGGGAAATCTGTTCTGTATTCCCCCAGAGCAGCACAAGCGGTTGCTTGCAGCGAGCTGTTTGTCCAGCAGTTCCAGATCTGTATTATAGGCTTCCATTGGTATAGTTAGTTTACAACAGACGTTTTTTCGGGTGCTAAGATAGTGAAAAAAACTATACTCTCCAAATGTCAGGCCATAAATTAATGTTTCTCAAATGTCCCCAGAATGCCGCCGAGCTTGCTTTGGGCTGACTGGAACTCTGGTGAACCGCTTTCGGGGTGTTGGTTACAGTGCGGCAGTCGCTATTGGTGGCGGAGTATCGCGCACGTCCTTTGATATGTCCCTTTTGGGCCATGGCACCATCACCACGATGGCGGCGCATGCAAGGCATCCGTAGATAGTCCATCCAGCCATCTCCTTGATGGTAGACAGCGTTGCCTGCACCTGTATCTTGCCCTTTGCAGACATTGCTGCCATGTGCTGCGCCTCGGTCTCGCTCTTGCCCTGATACTGCATACCCCGTGCCGTCTGGTCGTATGATGCCGCCGTCTCGGCGTTGGTGCGGTCCATGCCGTGGGCATAGCGCGTGATGTAGTATTGCTGGCGGTACTGCAGTACGGTACCGTAGAGTGCGGAGCCTATGCCCGGCGCCACAATCATGCGCACGGTGAGCATTATGCACACCCATGTCGACATGAGCCTGTAGGGCATGCGCTGGTTGGCGTAGACGGCAGTCAGCGAGTAGAGCAGCATCATGCCCGTGCCCCTGATGATGACGGGCCATTTCATGCGCTCGTACAGGCCGTCGGTCTGTACCTCGAAGTACATGAAGAGCGAGGCTGCGCCTATGAGTAGGAAGCCCATGGCGAAGAGCCATTTCAGGTGGTAGCCCTTGGAGCTGCTCACTATTGCCATGACAAGGCCGATGAAGTAGCCCACGAGAACCCAGTTGCCGAGCATGGCGTTCTGGATGTTCTCCGTCTTCATGCCCACGCTGACAAAGACGTTGACGAACATCTGGCTCGAATTGAGTATCATCAGTCCCATGAACAGCAGTATGCCGCCCTGGATGCTGCGGTGCTTGAAGGCCTCAAGCAGGAAGTATGGCGACTGCCTGGTCTTCTCAAGATATATGAACAGCGCCGTGGAGACAACGCATATCAGCGTGGCCCAGCGTATGGTCGAGTCGTCGTACCAGTCGAGTACCTTGCCATATACCATAATATATATGAACGAGCAGCACATCAGCGAGAATACCACCACGTTGCCGAACTTGGAGAATGACAGCGGGATGTGCCTTGTGGGGTAGGGGTTGTAGGGCATGGTGAACAGGATGATGAGTATGGCCACGAGCATGGCGCCCATCATGGCGTAGTATACCATCTGCCACTCGTAGTTGTAGGCGAACCATGCCGTAAGCCATGTGCCGAGTTGTCCGAGCAGCATGAAGAAGAAGTATATGGTTGGCATGCTCGCCGTCTTTTCCTTGTCCAGCTTGTCCCATCCCTCCTCGCTGTCTGGCTCGTTGCCCGGTGTGAGGTTGCGCGTGGCCTCGATGCCGAAGCCGTACTTGATGAGGGTGAAGAGGTTGCACATGAGCAGAACCTGCCTTACAAAGCCCATTATGAGGCTGCACAGAGCCAGCAGGAACAGGCTGTCGGTGTTGGCGCAGACGTAGCTGAGCATTGCCAGCAGCGAGAAGCCTGCCACGCACATGAGTTTCTGGCGGCGCACGCACACCAGGGTGTAGAAGAATGGCGAGAAGGCCGCCATGCCCACAGACGTGACAAAGCCTATGAAGGAGATGTGTTCAGACAGGATGCCAAGCCCTCCCACCATCTCGCTGCTGTTGGCCGAGTAAGCGCCGCTAACGGTCATGATAGGTATGAAAAGGGCCACCAGGAAGATGATGCCGAGAGGCTTGGGCACCCAGTCGTAGAACGGGAAATTCTTTGGAAGTTGTTGTTGCATACGTGTGCAGGACATTAGAGTTGTGCCTTTACTACTACCATCATGCCGGCTACCAGACGGTCGTTGTCCTCCTTGCTCAGGCCCTCGAACTCAATGCGTACGGGCACGCGCTGCTGTATTTTCACGAAGTTGCCTGCCGAGTTGTCGGTAGGCACGAGCGAGTATTTCGAGCCTGTAGCTCCTGAGATGGCTGTAATCTTTCCGTTGAAGACTTTACCGTTGATGGCGTCGACGGTCATCTTCACCTTCTGGCCGACATGGAGGTTTTCCACCTGTGTCTCCTTGTAGTTTGCGATGACCCATTTCTCAGTGTCAGGCATGATGTAGGTAATGGTCTGTCCGGCGTTCACGGCCTGTCCCTCCTCAAGGGCGCGTCGTCCGAGCTTGCCGTCGCATGGTGCGAGCACTACGCAGTAGGACAGGTTGAGTCTTGCCATCTCCAGTGCGGCCTCGGCACGCTCTATGGCCGCCTCACTGTTGGCACGGCGTGTCTGCACCTCGTTCACACCCGAGTAGGCGGCTTTCTGCTGCCTGCGTGTGGCGTCGAGCTTTTTCTTTGTGGCGTCATACTCCGTCTCTATCTGCTCCAGCTGTATGGGCGTGGCGGCATTCCTTGCCACCAGGTTCTGGTATCTCTGCTTGTCTTTCTCCAGCTTGGCGAGCCTTATCTCAATCTCCGCTATCGATGCCTCGTAGACTGTGGCCGAGGTCTCGGTGGTCTGCAGTGATGCGTTCACGACGTTGGCACCGGCTTGAGCGTCCTTGAGTGCGGCCTCTGCCTCCATGACCCTGATGCGGTACTCGCGGTCGTCGAGAACCAGCAGCGTATCGCCCTTCTTGACGTCCTGATGCTCCTTGAAGTATATTTTCTTGATGTAACCAGTAGCACGCATGTTTACTGGAGATATGTACTGCTCAATCTGAGCGTCGTTGCTTGTCTCGGTGTTCTTGTAGTCAAGGAAGAGGCATGCTATCTCGAAGATGCCCCATACGAGTATGGCCACTCCTATGGCGCTGACTACGTATTGGCGTATGCGTTGTTTCTTCAGTTTCTTTGCAGTTGCCTCTGCTGATGTGGGTGCGCTATTGTTGTTCGTATTTGTATCCATGACGGTATATTTGTTATCGTTATCGTTTTCGTTATCGTTTATCGTTATCGTTATCGTTATCGTTTTCCGTTATCGTTATCGTTTTCCGTTATCGTTTAGGCTGCCCTTCACAAGCCTTTCCAGCTGCCCTGTGAGCTTGAGCAGGGTGAGGTTGGACACCTGGTAGTTGTAGTGGGCGGTGAGATAGTTGTTCTGAGCGTCGCTCATGCTCATCTCGTCCTGCAGCACCTCGGTCATCGATGCTATGCCCTCACGGTAGCGGTCGCTTGTCACCTTGTACACGTCCTCAGCCAGCAGGTAGTTGTCGCGCTGCTTGCTGAAGTTGCGCTGGTTGTTTGCCTGGTCGTTGACGGCATTGGCGTATTGCGTCCTCATGTTCTTGAGAGTGTTCTCGTAAGATATTTTTGCATTGTCGATGTCCACTTGCGCCTTGCGTATCTTTGACCTTTTCTCGAAACCGTCGAAGACGGGAACGCGCAGCGATAGGCCGATGCCGTTGGACTGGTACCAGTGGTTGGACTCGCCGGAGTGGAACCAGTTTTTGAACTTGTCTGTGTATGCCGTGTATGCCCATGTGCCGGTGAGTGACAGCGTAGGCAGATAGCCGTCGCGCACGAGCTTCTGCTGCTTCTCGGCCAGAGTCTGCTGCTGTCTGAGCATCTGCAGCTCGTACAGGTTCTCGTTGAGTCCTGACAGCTCGGCCATGTCCTGTATGTCCATGGTGGCATGCTCCACGGCGATATCGGCGTCAGCAGGATAGTCGAGAATGTATTTCAGCATGTTGTACTGCTGTACGAGCATGGCCTTTGCGTTGTCGTGCTGTACCATGAGGTTCTCAAGGTTGACGCTTACCCTCTTCACGTCAACCTCAAGCGCCATGTCGTTGTCGTAGAACGCCTTCGTGATGTCCCTGAGCTCCTCCAGTCTTTTGATGTTGTCGCAGATGATGCCTATCTGCTCCTCGGTGTTCTGAGCCAGGTAGTACATCTTGCTTATCTGTACTATAAGGTCCTCGCGCGCCTTCTCGTAAGACAGGGTGTTAAGGTGGTCAAGGGTCTTGGCAATGTCAACCGCCGTAAGGGCTGTCTGGCTGTAGAGAGGCATCTGCAGCTGCAGGCTTGCCGAGGCATTGTACTGCAGGGTCTTGGTGACGTTGTAGAGCTTGCCGTAGGCCGTACCGTCGGTTACGGACACTGCGGGGTCGAAATTGTCGTTGAAGCCTGCGCCGAGGTTTATCTGCGGCAGCAGCTTGGCGCGGTTCTCGCTGATGGCGTGCTTGCCTTTGACCACGTTTCCCTCGTAGGTCTTCAGCGAGAGGTTCCTCTCAATGCCCATCTGCAGGCATTGCGACAGTGACAGCCTCTCTTCTGCCGACATGTGCAGGGAAGAGAGTGTCAGAGTGAAAATGAACAGAAATTTTCTCATACCTATCTATTATTCTGAAAATCGGATGCAAAGTTACTGTATATTACCCATATAGGACTATTCATAGAATATCGCAAACTGTTCATATTTTCCTTTTCAGCCGTCAAGTGACGTTAACAAAAGCTAAATGAACAGAGAGAGGCAACCTAAAGTTTCCCTATTATCGTATTTTGCAGTACTTTTGCACGGAAAAATGAAACATACAGCTACATATTATCAACAACAGAAGGGCAAGCGCGTGCTCAGCATGCTCACTGCCTATGACTACCATACGGCCAGTATCGTCGACGAGGCTGGCATCGACATGATCCTTGTCGGCGACTCTCTTGGCAATGTCATTCTCGGATATGACAACACCCTTGCCGTGACCGTAGAAGATATGATACACCATGGCAGGGCGGTATGCCGCGGGGCGAAGAACGCCTTCGTTGTCGTCGACATGCCCTTTATGTCGTATCAGACCTCGGTATACGATGCCGTCAGCAATGCGGGACGCATCATGAAGGAGACCAACTGCCAGGCAGTGAAGCTGGAGGGAGGTGCCGTGTATGCCGACCGCATACGTGCCATCGTGGATGCGGGAATACCCGTCGTCGCCCACATCGGCCTTACGCCGCAGTCGTTCAACACTCTGGGAGGATACAAGGTGCAGGGCAAGACGGAGGACTCTGCCCGAAAGCTCATGGAAGACGCACAGGCCGTGGAGAAGGCAGGAGCCTTTGCCATAACGCTGGAGTGCGTGCCTGCCGACATTGCAGCCGCCATCACGCAGCGCACGTCGGCACTGACCATAGGCATCGGCGCTGGCAACCAGTGCGACGCGCAGGTGCTCGTCTGTCACGACATGCTCGACTATAGCGGCGGCTTCACTCCAAGGTTCGTACGCAAGTACGCGTCGCTACACGACACCATGCTGCAGGCATTCCGGCAGTATAAGGATGATTGCGAGAACAGAACATTCCCCGCACAAGAGAATATGTTTTAGGTCTGAGGTCAAAGGTCTGAGGTCAAAGGTCTGAGGTCTATTCCCTCTATCTCCTCTATCTGCTCTATCCCCTCTATTCCCAGAAAAAAACTTTCACCAAATGCAAATAGTAAAAACAATCAAGGAAGTGCGCGCCATAGTAAAGGAATGGCGCCGCTCGGGGCTCACAGTAGGCCTCGTGCCCACTATGGGCTACCTGCATGAAGGCCATCAGAGCCTCATTGCCAAGTCGGCACAGCAGAACGACCGCACGGTAGTGTCGGTATTCGTCAACCCCATACAGTTTGGTCCAAATGAGGACCTTGAGGCATACCCGCGCGACATAGAACATGATATGAAGGCCGTGGAGACGGCTGGCGGAGACCTCATATTCCATCCGGAACCATCGGAGATGTATCCTCCGCATTTCACATCCTTCGTTGACACCACTGAGACTACAGAGCTGCTCTGTGGAGCATGCCGGCCAACCCACTTCCGCGGAGTATGCACCGTTGTGAGCAAGCTGTTCAACATCGTGCAGCCTGACAGGGCCTACTTCGGGCAGAAAGACGCACAGCAGCTGGCAACCATTCGGCGCTTCGTACGTGACCTCGACTTCGACATAGAGATTGTGCCATGTCCTATTGTGAGGGAGGACGACGGACTGGCCAAATCGAGCCGTAACACATACCTCAGCAAGGAGGAACGGCAGGCTGCCCTCGTACTGTCGCGCAGCCTGAAGGCTGGACACGACGTTATAGAGAAAGGCGAGCGCAGCGCAGACAACGTAATAAAAGTCATAAGGGACGTGCTGGAGAAAGAGCCTCTTGCGCGCGTGGACTATGTAGAGGTGGTGGACTTCTGCAACATACAGCGCACGGAGACGATAACTGGAGAGGTGCTCGTGGCTATAGCGGTGTATATAGGCAAGACACGACTCATAGACAATTTTATCTGGAGAGAGGAGTAGGGCATGGAACTGACAATGCTTAAGGCGAAGATACACCGCGCCACGGTCACGCAGGCTGAGATAGACTATGTCGGCAGCGTCACCATCGACTCATACCTGCTTGAGCAGTCGGGCATCATGGAATATGAGAAGGTGCAGATTGTCGACGTAGACAATGGCGGCCGACTGGAGACTTACGTCATTGCCGGCGAGCGAGGCTCGGGCATTATATGCCTCAATGGTGCTGCGGCACGGTGCGTTAAAGTGGGCGACAAGGTTATCATCATGGCTTACGCCAACCTCACACCGCAGGAAGCTGCTGTCCATAAGCCGACGGTGCTGTTCGTAGACGCGGATAACGCTATTGTGCGTAAGGCCCACTACGAGAAACATGGCCTGCTGGAGGAAATGGAATAGTACGGTCAAAGGTCTGAGGTCTGAGGTCTAAGGTCAAAGGTCGAAGGGCTGGGGTCTAAGGGTTAATGTTGGATATCAAAGATATTAATTGGATGCTAAGCGGAAAAACAATACTTCTAGGAGTTAGCGGCAGTATAGCTGCATACAAGATAGCAAATCTCGCCTCGATGCTTGTCAAGGCGCATGCTGACGTACACGTCATCATGACGCGCAACGCCTGCCAGTTTATTACGCCAGTGACTTTCGAGACGCTAACAGGCAACAAGTGCATCGTTGACACCTTTGACCGCAATTTCGAGTTCAATGTCGGGCATGTGTCGCTGGCTGCTAAGGCCGATGTCTTCATGGTTGCTCCCGCAACGGCTAATGTCATTGGGAAGATGGCGGCAGGCATCGCCGATGACATGCTCACAACGACCATCCTCGCCTGCAAGGCTCCAAAGGTTATTGCGCCTGCCATGAATACCAACATGTGGGAAAACCAGATAGTGCAGGACAATATTTCAAAACTTAAGGCATACGGCTACGATATAATGATGCCGGCAGAGGGACGCCTGGCATGTGGTGACACAGGACGCGGCAAGCTGCCTTCGGAGGAGTTGCTCATGCAGCGCATTCTCTTCCATACAGCATGTCCTCACGACATGGCGGGACTGAGGGTTCTCATCACGGCAGGCCCTACAAGGGAGCACATAGACCCCGTAAGGTTCATAACCAACCGCTCCACGGGAAAGATGGGATATGCCATAGCCAAGATGGCTTGCCTGCGCGGAGCAAATGTGGTGCTCGTCAGTGGCCCTGTGGGATTGCGCCCCTTCGATGGTGTTACCGTGGTAGACGTCGTTAGTGCAGATGACATGCATAGAGAGACCGTAGCCCGCTCGGCCGATGCGGATATCATAGTGATGTGCAGTGCCGTGGCAGACTATACGCCTGCCTGCTACTCGGAGCAGAAGATTAAAAAGAATGATGGTGACATGAATATCCCCTTGACCCGCACAACCGACATCCTTGCAGAGCTTGGCCAGAATAAAAAGCCCGGGCAGACACTCGTTGGCTTTAGTATGGAGACCGCCAATCTGATTGCCAACTCCACGGCGAAGCTCGAAAAGAAGCATGCCGACATGATATGTGCCAATTCCATCAGCGAGGAAGGCACGGGATTTGCCGCCGACACCAATAGAGTCTCCATCATTACCCGCGATGGAGTAGAGCAGCTCCCTCTGTGCTCCAAAGACCAGACGGCAGCACTCATTCTCGACAAAATAATGAGAAACCGCCCTTAGCCCTTAGTCCTTAGTCCTCAGCCCTTAGTCCTTAGTCCTCAGCCCTTAGTCCTTCGACCTCAGCCCTTAGTCCTTCGACCTCAGCCCTTCTCCGGATATTCCAGATTTTCGGGCTTGATGTCTCTCAATACTTCTAAATATTTTTTTGCTTCGAGTCGTGCCATGGGCAGGTCGTGCAACAGGTAGTTGCCGCAGTCTTGTGGCTGTGTCCCCGGCACCTCACCTTGATAGTCGGCTATGAAGGCGAAGGTGTCTATCATTAGTTGCAGGATATCACGGCTCTCAAGGTCACCTCTGACGAGGAAGTAGTTGCCTGTGAGGCATCCCATTGGACCCCAGTATATTATCCTGTCTGCCCACTGGGCGTTGTTCCTCAGGTAGGTAGCTGCCAGATGCTCTATGGTGTGCAGGGCACCCTGGTGCAGAGCCGGCTCGCGGTTGGGTGCCTTCATGCGGATGTCGAATGTCGTTACCACATCGTTGCCGACGTTGTCCTTGCGGCTAACGTAGATGCCAGGCAACAGGCGCAGGTGGTCTATGGTGAAGCTCGGTATTTTTTTCATATCTTGTTTTTTGAAATAAAGTTTTGGCGAAGGAAGTACTATAAACTATATGGCACAGGAAGCACTATAATTTTGAGAGAAAGTCTTTTGTGACGTTAAAGCTGCCCTCGGCCATACGGTTCCAGAAGTCGAAATACTGTGAGGCATCAGTGTCGTTGAGTGGTACGTCGCTGATTATTCTGAACGACACGAAAGGTGTCTTGTATTTGTGGCATGTCTGCGCAATGGAGCAGCTCTCCATGTCAACAGCCTTTGCTGTGGGGAAATGGTCGAGTATGGACATCATTTTCTCGCGGCTGTCAACAAACCACTCTCCGCTAACTATTAGGCCTGCCGTTACATTTCCACAGCTCAAGGCCTTGTCCACGAGAGCCTGCGGCGACTTGTATCTTGCCGGCATGCCCATTATCTGTCCGTACTCACACTCGCTGCCGCAGTAGGCGTCGTGGTATGTGCATTCTGTAGATACCACGACGTCGAGTGGCGACATTTTAGCGTCCGCACCACCAGCCACGCCTGTGGATATTATCAGGTCGGGGGCATAGCGGTTTATCATTTCCACGGCTCCTATGGCAGAGTTCACCTTTCCAATGCCGCATTGTTGCATGATTACCTCGTTGTCTCCAATCCTGCCACTGACAAAGTCTGTGTTGTGGTAGTGCTCCTTGCAGCTGTCGTCAAGGAGTGTCATCAGCTGTGCGAACTCCTTGTCCATGGCTACTATAATTCCAATTCTCATATCTTGTTCAATATTCGTCAACTATATGAGGGGTGTATGTGTAGGGTTGCAAAAGTATAAAAAAAAAATGATGTGTGGAAATGTTTTTCATACATTTGTAGCCGAATGTCATATTTTTCCCGTATCTTTGCATACTGAGAAATAGCCTGTTGCCGTGCGGCCACCGGGGCTATGCATTCTCGCATACTCTTCGGATAATAAAAAACGAAATACAACAAATGAAGGAAAGGTTAAAACAACTGTTGCCCGACATTATTGTCGTAGCACTCTTTGCCGCTATCGCATTCTTTTATTTCATGCCGGCTGACATAGACGGCAGAATACTCTACCAGCATGACTCACAGGCCGGAAAGGGCCTCGGGCATGAGCTAAGCGAATATTACCAGAGGACGGGGGAGAGAAGCCGGTGGTCGAATTCCGTGTTCGGAGGTATGCCCACCTATCAGACGGCACCGTCGTACAAGAGTACCGACAGTCTGGCGGCTCTTGCCAAGGCTTATCATCTGTGGCTGCCAAGCTACGTGTGGTATGTCTTTGCCTATCTGCTGGGTTTCTACATACTGCTGCGCTCGTTCGACTTCCGCCGCCATCTCGCTGTGCTGGGCTCGGTGATATGGGCGTTCTCATCCTATTTCTTCATTATCATTGCTGCAGGCCATTACTGGAAGGTGGAGGCTCTCGCATATCTGCCACCAATGATAGCCGGCGTGGTGCTGAGCTTCCGGGGCCGTTACCTGCGCGGCTTCCTCGTTACGGCGATATTCTCGGCTTTCGAGGTGCTGGCAAACCATGTGCAGATGACTTACTATTACCTGTTTATCATTATCTGCATGATAGTGGCCTACCTCGTAGAGGCAATACGGAACAAGCGGATGCTCCATTTCCTGAAAGCCTCTGCAGTGTGTGCAGCTGGTGCCGTAATAGGTATCTGCGTCAATATTTCGAACCTCTATCATACATGGGAATACGGACAGGAGAGCATGAGAGGAAAGAGCGAGCTGGTGAAGGCCAACTCGGCTAATCAGACAAGCTCGGGACTGGACCGCGACTATATTACCCAATGGAGCTACGGTATTGACGAGACATGGACGCTGCTGGTGCCTAATGCCAAGGGTGGTGCGTCGGTGCCCCTTGCCATGAACAAGACTGCCATGGACAAGGCCGACCCTAACTTTATCCCCGTTTACCAGCAGATGGGACAGTACTGGGGTAACCAGCCCGGCACAAGTGGCCCCGTGTATGTGGGAGCCTTTGTTATGATGCTCTTTGTCTTGGGACTGTTCATCGTCAAGGGACCTATGAAGTGGGCGCTGCTCGTGGCAACCGTGTTGTCGATACTGCTGTCGTGGGGACGCAACTTTATGCCCTTCACCGACTTCTTCCTCGACTATGTGCCCATGTATGCCAAGTTCAGGACGGTGGCGTCGATACTTGTCATTGCAGAGTTCACGATACCACTGCTTGCCATGATGGCACTCAAGACAATAGCTGATGATCCGACCATACTGAACAAAAAGCTTAAGACATTCTATCTCAGCTTTGCCCTCACGGGTGGAGTATGCCTGTTGTTCGCTCTGATGCCGTCGGTATTCTTCTCCGACTTCGTGTCAGCGCAGGAGATGAGGTCGCTGCAGCAGATACCGCAGGAGTATCTCAGCCAGCTCCTCCCTAACCTCCGGGCTATGAGGCAGGCAGTGTTTACTGCCGACTGCTGGCGCTCGCTGGCCGTAATTGTTGCAGGCACGCTCGTGCTGTTGCTTTTCAAGGCGGGCAAGCTCAAGCAGACATGGATGGTGGGCACGCTTACCATGCTGTGCCTTGTCGATATGTGGGCGGTGAACAAGCGCTACCTCAACGACGACATGTTTGTTGAGGCAAGTGTGAAGGAGGCTCCTGTGCCAATGACCGACGCTGACCGTGAGATTCTGCAGGACAAGGCACTCGACTATAGGGTGCTGAACCTTGCCTCGAACACCTTCAACGAGAACGAGACATCATACTACCACAAGAGCATCGGTGGCTACCATCCTGCCAAGTTGCGCCGCTATCAGGAAATGATAGACGCATACATAGCGCCTGAGATGAGAAAGCTGATGCCGGCAATAGCAGAGACCATGGGAGATATGACCAAGGTGAACGGTGACTCTGTATGGCCTGTGCTAAACATGCTGAATACAAAGTATTTCATTGTGCCGTTGCAGGGTGGACAGACGGTGCCCATACAAAACCCATACACCTACGGCAATGCATGGATGGTTGACAAGATTACATATGTTGACAATGCCAATGACGAGATAGCGGCTGTAGGGAAGGTCAACCTTAGACACGAGGCCGTTGCCGACAAGCGTTTCAAGGACGTGCTTGGAGAGGCGGTAGCGCAGGACGAGGTGTCGGTAGCTTCTATTACTGCCTACGATGCCAACAAATTAGCTTACGAGGTGAGCACGGGCAAGGGAGGAATCCTTGTCTTGTCGGAGATTTACTACCCGGGATGGAAGGCTACCGTCGACGGCAAGCCCGTAGAGGTGGGACGAGTAAACTATATATTGCGAGCCATCAACATCCCGGCTGGAAAACACAAGGTTGAGCTGACATTCTTCCCGAAGAGCGTCGACAATACAGAGACTGCGGCATACATAGCGTATGCTATAGTAATCATAGTGATTCTGGCAACATTGGCAAGAGCATGGTGGAAGAGAAGGAAAGGGAAATAGCTCCCTTCCTTCCTACCATACCTACATCCTACAAAAAACTACATAACCTTTAAAACCTATACCATTAACGCAACCTTCATCATCTACAAATAACCTAAGCCACTATACAATAACATAAATCCCTTCTTAATATCCAATAACAATGACTATAAGAACCTTTATCCTATCAGCAGCAGCAAGCTGCGCAATGATATCTTTGGCTCAGGAGCCAAGAGTGTCATCGAGCATGTATCTCAACCCTCAGCCAACGGGAGCAACCCTGGTGCCATTCTCCATATTCTCCGATGGCTTAAAGTTCCCCATACGATGGGGACTCGACGTGGCATGGGATAGCGAGCAGAACGTCAGAAAGGGCATCAACCATATTGGCAAGGAGAATATCTCCATAATGAGAAGCAGTTTCCAGACTACTTACCCGCTTGTTGACGACAAGGAGCTCACGTCAAGCCAGATAGCGCGACTGGACACCAGGACAAAGCTAATAAACCTTGTCGGCACTGATGTTGACATCGTACTGAACGAGGACCAGGAGGCAGGCATTCACAGCTACTATGTGGAGAACGGTGTCGCCAACACCGACCACTGGGCAGAGCTTATCAATGCCAGCGTGAAATGGCTCAACGAGAACTATCCCAAGCATAAGGTTGTCGCCATATCGCCATACAATGAGCCCGACTTCGGCTGGGGACAGGGCAATCTTGCGAGCTTCAAGGAGATTGCACAGAAACTGAAGGCAAACTATCCGCTTTTTGCTGATGTTGCCATTACGGGAGGAAATACCCTGAACTGTGACGAGGCTCTGAAATGGTACAACGGCCTCAAGCCTTATGTCGATTGGGGCAACACGCATCAGCTGGCAGGCTCGTTTGACACCTATGCCAATTTCTTCAAGACGGTGGCCGAGGACGGCAACTACCCTTATGCCGACGAGCTCCACAATGTCGGTGAGGCAATGGTGGGCGCAGAGTATGGCATGAAGATGGGTGTATGGTGGGGCTTCGACAGCCGCGCCCGTGGAGAGTTCTGCCGTATAAGCAACAGCGGCTCAAGACTGGCTTATGCCGAAAACCGTCCGGCATGGACATCAGCATCTGTATATCGTGACGAGACATCGGGAGAGGTGAAGGCGTTCATAGGCTCGTCAGAGAGGCAGGCCAATACCTCAAGCTTCCTTTTCGTCTCCAAGGACAAGGATGTCTACTACGACGGCTACGGCCCCGTAAGGGAGCTGAATATGTCTGTGCCGGGAGGTACAGGATATCAGAACGGACAGACTAATGCGGAGAGGGTGATTGACGTTACTTGGGGAGCTGACGTGCAGCCAAGCGTCATAAACGGGAGGTACAGGATTATGAACAGGAGCACACGCTATGTGGCTGCTGAGTATGGCTCAGACAACATTGCTCTCGTGAAGGCGGCTGACAACTCCAGTGCTCAGATATGGGATGTCGCACCCGTAAGCGACCGTATAGGCGGCGACTATAGCTTCCTTACTTTTACGAATGCTGCTGACAGGAGGCACATGAACGTGTTGAACTTCTCGACGGTGAGCGGAGCAAATGTCATAGCATATGATGGTGGAAACTCCTCTAACGAGCAGTGGTACCTTAAATATTATGGTAACGGCTGCTACTACATACTGAACCGTGAGTCGGGATTATGCCTCATGGCGGCTTCTTCGCAGCAGACCAACGGCACGAATATCGTGCAGGGGCTGTTTGATGACTCTTCCGTGGCCAAGCGTAATCTGCGTTTGTGGCAGTTCCTGCCTGAGGGCGCTGCATGCGAGATTATCCCCCCTGCCATACCCAAGGGACTTACAGCCAAGGCTTCTACGGCTTCGGTGACATTGCAGTGGACGGCAAATACCGAGGCCGACCTTGCAGGTTATATGGTTCTTAGGGCTGATGCTGGCGATACCAACTGGAACACCATAGCACGCAAGGTACAGGGTACAAGCTTTACAGACAACACTTGCTTGCCGGGACATGAGTACCAGTATGCCGTGAAGTCCATAGACATGAGCGACAATATGTCGAAAGCCTGTACGGCGGTGGAGGCAGCTCCGGTAGAGGGTAATGCGTTAGTTGCCAACTGGCAGTTTGACGATATGCTTGCCGACAATACCGACAATGCCCTCGACGTGGCAGTCTACGGCAAGACGGTGTTCTCTACAGAGCACAAGTCGGGAGAGAAATCGCTCTACCTGAGCGGCACCGACAACTATGTGCAGTTGCCTTACACCATTGCCTCATACGACAAGATGACCGTGGCTATGTGGGTGAACTGGCGCAACACGTCATCGGCATGGCAGAGGCTGTTTGATTTTGGTAATGGTGTGGATGAGTATATGTTCCTCACTCCGAGCAATGGCTCGGTAATGCGCTTTGCCATCAAGAATGGTGGTGACGAGCAGGTGGTGGCATGCCCGACCAAGCTCGCTGCCAACTCTTGGCATCATGTCGCTGTTTCATTAGGAGATGGTACCGTCAGAATATTTGTTGATGGAGAGGAAGTCGCTCAGGCTACGGGCATCACCATCAAACCATCGGATTTCAATCCTGTGCTCAACTATATCGGACGAAGCCAGTTCAATGCCGACCCAATGTTCAAGGGATATATCGACGATGTGCGGATATTCAATTATGACCTTCAGGCAGATGATGTGAAAGAAATAATGGCCGACCTGACCAACGGAGTGCAGAATGTTGAAACTGACGAGGCGGTAAATACGGCCACATACACTATCGATGGCAAGGCCGCTGGCAAGAATGCCAAAGGACTGCTCATCAGAAAGGCTTCTAACGGTAAGGTAACAAAGGTTATAGAGAAATAAACTATAAAAGGAAAAGAAACTAAGGTTATAGAGAAATAAACGATATTTAGGGTATGAAAAAACTTCTGTCACTGCCCCCTAATCTTGTAGGCTGTTTCCATGATATAACGGGTTATAGCAAGGATGAATGGTTTTGCACAAATGACCCCGTGGACCACAAGCTCGGTTCGGGTGGAGGCTCGACATGGCTGTTGCAGCAGGCCTATCACAATGATGTTGCCAAAGGCTCTAAGGACGGTGAACCAACTTTCGGCCAGTGGCTGGCAAGTGAACGGCGGTTGCTGCTTCATGCCGGTGGACAAAGCCGCAGGCTGCCTGCTTATGCGCCTTCGGGAAAAGTGCTTACTCCGATACCTGTCTTCAGGTGGGAGAGGGGACAGAAGCTTGCGCAGGACTTGCTGTCGTTGCAGTTGCCGCTATATCAGAAGATTATGGATGCAGCACCTGATAGCTTACATACCATGATTGTGAGTGGTGACGTGATGATTAGAAATACGCAGCCTCTGCAGCCTATTCCTGATGCCGACGTTGTATGCTACGGACTGTGGCTCGGACCGGAGACTGCCCATAACCATGGTGTGTTCGTATCATCAAGACAGACACCGTCAGTACTGAAGTGTATGTTGCAGAAGCCTTCCGTTGAAAAGCTTGGCGAACTGCTTAAGGACCATTACTATCTGACTGACATTGGTGTATGGCTGCTTAGCGACAGGGCTGTAAAGGTATTGATGTCACACAAGGGAGAGTACGACTTGTACAGTGAGTTTGGCGGTGCTATGGGAACACATCCAACGCTCGATGACCCAGAGGTGAGAGGGCTGAAGGTTGCTGTGCTGCCACTGCCTGGTGGGGAGTTCTATCATTTTGGAACATCACGGGAGCTGCTGTCGTCCACTCTTGCCATTCAGAACCTGGTCAATGACCAGAGAAGGATAATGCATCTCTCCCGCAAACCACATCCAAGCATTTTTATCCAGAATACCATAATGTCGCTGAAGGTTACGGCGGACAATACCGATGTGTGGATAGAGAATTCCTTTGTCGGCAAGGACTGGTCTCTCTCCTGCCGCAACATCATTACCGGCGTGCCTGTCAACGAATGGCACGTGGCATTGAGGCCAGGGCAATGTGTGGACATTGTCCCTATGGATGAGAGTAGTTACGTTGTGCGACCTTATGGCTTTGATGATAAGTTTGCTGGGGATGAGCAGCAGAAGAGGCTGTTCCCGGTTGCCAACGGAGTGGAGGAGGCCGGACGCTTGCTGAGATACATGCTCGGCCAGGAGCCAGAGGCGAAAAGACTCTACGAGGAGGCACGTAAGATGAGTGCGGAGGAGATATCGGCAACAGCAAATCTCAGAAGGCTCTTCGCTCAGCGCAATGAATATAGGAAACATAACTGGCAGGCTCTGGCCCAGAACTATGAGCACAGCGTGTTCTATCAGCTCGACCTTCATGATGCGGCACGGCAGTTTGCAGACAATGGTATAGAGATGCCTGCTCCGCTGCCTGACGACGCACCGTTGATAACGCGTATGAAGGATGCCATGTTCAGAGGCCAATCGGACAAGGCGTTCTCCTTGCTCAGGGAGGGAATACTGACAACACCAGTAAACAATGACGGGACTGGTGCTGAGATGGTTCGCCCTTGTCGTGCTGTGGCCGACGACCAGATAGTATGGGGACGCTCGCCTGTGCGTATAGACATAGCTGGTGGGTGGACGGACACTCCGCCGTTCTGTCTCATGGAAGGAGGTAATGTGGTCAATTTTGCCATTGAGCTGAACGGCCAACAGCCTATACAGACTTACGTGAAGCCGTGCAAGGAGCATCACGTTGTACTGAGAAGTATTGACTTGGGGGCTTCAGAGATAGTAGAGACCTACGGACAACTGGCCGACTTCAAGAAAGTGGGAAGCCCGTTCTCTATCCCCAAGGCTGCTCTTGCCCTCGCAGGTTTTCTTCCACAATACTCTGGGACATGTTATCCTGATTTGAAGACACAGTTGGCCGACTTCGGCTGCGGCATGGAGGTTACACTTCTTTCTGCCATACCAGCAGGAAGTGGGCTCGGTACAAGCAGCGTCCTTGCTGCTACGGTGCTCGGAACGCTCAACGACTTCTGCTCACTTGGCTGGGACAAGAATGAAATTTGCCACCAGACCCTTGTGCTTGAACAGCTGCTTACTACAGGTGGAGGATGGCAGGACCAGTCGGGAGGAGTGTTGCAGGG
Organism: Prevotella sp. P3-122; assembly: GCF_002251365.1. Lineage (GTDB taxonomy): Bacteria > Bacteroidota > Bacteroidia > Bacteroidales > Bacteroidaceae > Prevotella. Next base: position 20,412 of record NZ_NPJH01000077.1, on the reverse strand, counting down.
CGTGAAGCTCCTGCAGACATCGGCGGGATTTGGACAGACGCCAACGGTGAGATGGCTACCTTCCGACCTATACACGCAGCCTGAATATCAGGCGTGCCATCTGCTATATTATACCGGGCTGACGAGGACAGCCAAGACCATACTTTCGGAGATTGTTCGCAAGATGTTCCTAAATCAGCATGACCAGCTGGTGCTGCTGAGGGAGATGAAGGAGCATGCCATGATGATGTATGAGGCTATACAGCGCAACGACTTCAACGACATGGGGCGGCTTGTAGGTAAGACGTGGCTTCAGAACCAGGCTCTCGACGCAGGTACTAATACGCCGGAGGTATACAGGCTGACACAGCTTGTCGATGACCTGTGCCTCGGATATAAGCTCCCGGGAGCAGGAGGCGGAGGATACCTGTATATGATAGCCAAAGACCCAGAAGCGGCAGCAAGGATAAAAGTCATTCTGAATGCCAATGCGCCTAATGCCAATGCAAGGTTTGTAAACATGGCGCTAAGCAAAGTGGGCATGCAGGTCAGCCGCAGCTGAATGGTATTTCCTGATATTAATCTATCCAGCACTTTTGAGCAAGTCTTGCAACTTGTAATATATATGAAGTAATTAATGTTTTACCCTATGACATAGCGCAGATGGAGTTTCGTACCATAGTTGACATACCGGCACCTTCGTTCAGGATAGAGCCGCAGGAGGAGATGCTGTTCGTAGGCTCATGCTTTGCAGACAATATTGGCAAACGCTTCGCTCAGGAGATGTTCAGGGCAACCGTGAACCCCTTTGGCGTGATGTACAATCCTGCAAGCATATACCATACTGTCATGAGGACAGACTGCGCACCGAGGGTGGTGGTGATGACGCTTGGGACCAACCATGTATACAGGCTGATAGAGACAGGAGAGATAGTGGACAATTGCCGCAAACGCCCTGCAAGGTTGTTTCAGGAGGAGGATCTGAGCGTTGAGGAGTGCTGTGACTATCTGCAAAAAGCTGTAGATATCCTTGTCGGCCGTAACAGTCAGGTGAGGGTAATATTGACGGTCAGTCCCATAAGGTATGCCAAGTATGGCTACCATGAGAGTCAGCTGTCGAAGGCGACGTTGCTGCTTGCAGCGGATGCCATGGTGAGACGCAATGACTGTTGCTGCTATTTCCCTGCTTATGAGATTGTCAATGACGAGCTTCGTGACTACCGTTTCTATAAGGAGGACATGCTGCATCCCTCGGAGCAGGCCGTGGAATATATTTGGCAACGGCTTTCTGAGGTGTACCTCTCTGATGCGGCCAAAAAGTTTCTGGCTGAATGGGAACCGTTAAGGAAGGCACTCGCACACAGGCCGTTCAATGCCGATGGCGAGGAGTACCGTAGGTTCATCAATGCCACGAGGCAGAAGATAGAGGATCTGCGGAGCCGTTATCCGCTTATGCCGGAAATATGATGGATGGTAGCTTTTTGTATGGAGTTATTATTAATCTAAATAATTGTTGATATGAGAAAAAAACTTTTAGTGTTATTATTGGTATTGATAGTACCTTTGCAGGCTATGGTTGCTGCCAAGTCAGCTACAGTGGTTGCTCAGGGAACTGTATGTAATGTGACCTTCTATGCTCCCGACATTGTGAGAGTAGTGAAGTATCCGCAGGGAGCTAAGGGACCGTCAGAGAACAGTCTTGTGGTTACTATGGCCCCTTTGGAGAATATGAAGGTTAATATCACAAAGCAATCAGGCACGACATTGCTCAAAAGTAAGAAGCTCACTGTTGCCATTGATAACGCTACGGGAATCGTTTCTTTCTACGATGGTAGCCAAGTGTTGCTGAAAGAGAAAGGTACAACGTTTGAGGAAAGAAACTCCGGCCCTGACAAGGGGGCCTACCGTGTTACGCAGGTGTATGAGCTTGACGGTGATGAGCCAATCTACGGACTGGGTACCTTGCAGGACGGCAAGCTAAACAGGCGTGGCACGCAGAAGTTTATGGAACAGTCTAATCTTGAGGACTTCCAGTATGTTGTTCAGTCGCTGAAGGGGTGGGGCATCTATTGGGACAATTATTCCAGGGCTGACTTCAAGGACGATGCCAGCGGAATGTCCTTCTCTGCCGAGGTTGGTGATGCGTCCGACTATTATTTCATGTACGGAGGGTCTGCCGACGGTGTAAACGCGCTTATGCGCCAGCTCTCGGGAAAGGTTGACATGTTCCCTCTGTGGACATACGGTTTCTGGCAGTGCAGGGAGAGATACAAGACGGAGAACGAGTTGCTGGAGGTTGTCGACTGGCATCGTAAGAATAATGTGCCGCTCGACGGTATCATACAGGACTGGCAGTATTGGGGCAGCAACTATACCTGGAATGCCATGGATTTCATTGGTGAGGGATTCAGACATGGGCAGATGATGGTTGACTCTGTACACAGAATGAATGCGCATCTCATGATCAGTATCTGGGCAAACTTCGGACCATATACCAAAGGCTACCGACAGCTGGATGAGAAAGGACTTCTCTTTGATTTCGAGACTTGGCCGCAAAGCGGCATCTCGCATATATGGCCGCCAAGGATGGATTATCCAAGTGGTGTCCGTGTGTATGACGCTTACAGCAAGGAGGCAAGGGACATATACTGGCAGAACCTCAAGACACTGTATGATTATGGCGTGGACGCTTGGTGGATGGACTCTACCGACCCTGACTACTTCAACTCCAAGGATAGCGACTACGACAGGATGACGGGCCTTGGAACATGGCGAAGGGTGAGAAACGCATTCCCGCTGTGTACGGTGTCTGGTGTCTATGACAACCAACGCAAGGAGTCGGATGACAAGAGAGTGTTTATAATGACGCGCTCGGCATTTGCCGGACAGCAGCGTTACGGCTCCGGACTATGGTCGGGCGATGTGGCTTCCACATGGGATATGCTGCGGAAGCAGATACCGGCAGGCTTGAACTATACCATGACGGGATGTCCTAATTTCAATACCGATATAGGCGGCTTCTTCTGCGGAGCATACAACAGAGGACGGATTTCTGCACCGCAGAACCCACAATATCAGGAACTGTACGTAAGGTGGATGCAGTACGGGCTTTTCTGTCCCGTCTTCAGGAGTCACGGAGCGGATGCGCCTCGCGAGATATACCAGTTTGGCAAGAAGGGTGAGCCGGTTTTTGATGCAATAGAATCCGCCATACGCCTGCGCTACCGTCTTATACCTTATTTATATAGTACAGCATGGCAGGTTACGTCATCAGATGAAAGCTATCTGCGCGCGCTCGTCTACGATTTCCCCAACGACAGAAAGGTATGGAATATGACGGATGAGTTTATGTTTGGCCGAAATATTCTCGCCGCGCCCATTGTCGAGCCTCAATATACGGCTGAAGAGATAATAAAGGACCACAAGGCGGTAGAACGCTGCAAGGCAGAGACCGATTTCAATGCAGGGAAGACCGCTGAGAAGTATTTGCCTGAAGGTGCTACGTGGTATGACTTCTGGACGGAGCAGAAACATAAGGGTGGACAGAGCGTGAGGCTTGAGACGGCTCTCGACCGTGTCCCGATGTTCGTGCGTGCCGGCTCTATCCTTCCTTTGGCTCCCGTCATGCAATATGCAGGTGAGCGGCAGTGGGACAACCTCGAAATAATTGTATATCCCGGTGCCGATGCCACGTTCACACTCTACGAGGATGAGGGTGACAACTATAACTATGAGAAGGGACAGTACAGCACGATTACTTTCCGCTGGAATGATAAGGCGGGAAAACTGTCTGTTGGCAAGCGCGCTGGAGCATTCAAGGGTATGCTCAACAAACGTACATTCAATGTCAGGGTAGTGGGTAAGGAACATACAAAGACGGTCGGCTACGATGGTACTAAGGCTGTGAGCGTTAGGTTCTGACAAGCCAATACCGTTCCACCTACGTGAAAATAGGCCTATACGCCTCCCCGAAATAATAGTGACTCCTTCATGAAAGATGCAGTCTTTACATGGAGGAGTCACTTTTTTATGCTTGTTTGTGTCAGGCCATTATGCCTTGATAGGCTTGTAGGTGGGCACAAGGAGTTTCATGCATGCCCATGCAACAAGATATGCAACGGCGCAGATGCAGAAGATAATCATATATCCGGCAGGCTTGCCCTCGAAGGATAGGAATATGAAGGCTGAGCCCTGGGTCTCTGCGTAAGTGAAGAGTGCGCCCGCACCCTTGTTGATGATGAGCGAGCCGAGACCTCCTGCCATGGCGCCAATACCGGTGATGGTGGCAATGGTTGACTTGGGGAACATGTCGCCTGTCGTTGAGAAGAGGTTGGCCGACCATGCCTGATGACCAGCACCGGCAAGACCGATGATGATGGCAGGGTACCAGGCTGATGACTCTCCGAGAGGCTGGGCAAAGAGGGCGAACAGCGGGAAGAAGGCGAAGATAAGCATTGCTATCATACGGCCTGCATATGGCTCCATACCCTTTTTCTCAACAAAGTATTTTGGCAGATAACCACCAAAGATAGAGAGTACGGTCACGATGAGGTAGAGCACGAAGATGAGTGCCTGTCCCATGGGGTCGGAGGTCTTGTAGCCAAACTGGTCAGAGAAGTATGCCGGTGCCCAGAAAAGGTAGAACCACCATACACCATCCGTGAAGAACTTTCCTGCGATGAACGACCATGTCTGGCGGTAGGTGAAGCATTTCAGGAATGGGATTACACGCTCGTCTTTCTGCTCTTCCTTTACGGTCTTCTCCTCTTGCTGCTCATCCTGGTTGATGTATGCCAGCTCTGCCTCGTTGACATGCTTTGAGTTCTGTGGCTTGTCGTAGATGAAATGCCAGAAGAACATCCATACGAAGCCTATGGCACCGATAATGATGAACGACATCTCCCAGCCGTAAGCCTTGGCCAGGACAGGGATGGTGAGTGGTGCGGCGAGAGCACCGATGGATGCTCCGGAGTTGAAGATGGATGTTGAGAAGGCGCGGTCTTTCTTCGGGAAATACTCTGCCGTCACCTTGATGGCAGCAGGGAAGTTGCCGGCCTCACCAAGGGCGAGGATTGCGCGGCATGTGAGGAAGAGCCATACGCTCAGCGTGGCTATGGCAACGGCTATTTCGGAACCTGCCTGTACGGCGCGCAGGGCTTCTACAGAGTCGAGGCCCTCTACCTGCATGGTTACCCAGCCGCAACCGGCGTGCATACATGCACCAAGCGACCAGATGAAGATAGCCCACATATAGCCTTTCTTGGTTCCCATCCAGTCAACGAATTTTCCTGCAAAAAGGCACGCAAAGGCATAGAAGAAGGAGAAGAAGCCCGTTATCGTTCCATAGTCGTCATCGGTCCAGTGGAATTCGGGGGCAATGAAATCTTTCCATGTCAGGGATAGTACCTGACGGTCCATGTAATTGATGGTGGTGGCGCAGAAAAGCATGGCGCAGATAATCCACCTCCAATTGGTCATTTTAGTGTTCTGTGTAGGTGTCATAGCTTGGTTTGTTATAGTAGATTAGTTTTTAACAGTCTGATGTTATTTGAGTTCAGTAACTTTAATCTTGTCCATGTCACCATAGTTCAGGTTTTCTCCTGCCATACCCCAGATGAACATGTAGTTGTATGTTGCTGAGGCTGCGTGGATAGACCACTCCGGCGACATGATGGCCTGCTCGTTGTGCAACCACACCACGCGGCTCTCCTGCGGCTGTCCCATGACATGGCAAATGGTGTTGCCCTCGGGGAGGTTGAAATAGTAGTATGCCTCGATGCGGCGGCCGTGTGTGTGAGGAGGCATGGTGTTCCATACAGAGCCTGGAGCCAGGATGGTGAGACCCATCTGGAGCTGGCACGGGCCTTCCTGCAGCACGTTGTTGACGATGAGCTGGTTGATCTCGCGCTTGTTGCTCTCTTCCATAGAGCCTGCCTTGATGACATTGGCCTTCAGCGACTGTATCTTGCCGTTCTTGCGGCCGTCGAGGGTTATCCACTGGGTCTTGTAGGCCCTGTGGGCAGTAGCGGAGTTGATGTAGAACTTGGCTGGCTTCGTGGCATCCTTAGAGCGGAAGATTACTTCCTTGTTGCCACGGCCTACATAGAGCGCCTCCTTGAAGTTGAGAGGATACTCAACGCCGTCAACCACTACCGAGCCCTCGCCGCCAGTGTTGATGACGCCAAGCTCACGGTTGAAGAGGAAGTATTCAGCCTTCAGAGGGTCGATGGTGTCCAGTTTCAGCTCACGGCTTACAGGCACTGCTCCACCGAAGACGAAGCGGTCGTACATAGAGTAGGTGAGTGTTATCTGGTCGTTGACCATCACCTTCTCCATTACAAAGCGGTCGCGCAGGGTCTGTGTGTCATAGTGCTTGACGTCTGCCGGGTGGCAGGCTGTCTGGGTTGTGTAGCTTACTTGTGCTGAGGCTGACATGGCTGTTGCCATGAGAGCGAGTGATAAAAACAGGTTTTTCTTCATTGTTCTTTATTATAGTTTTTGTTGATGCTATATAGCTAAAAGAGTGGATGGAGCTGACGGACTAAGATTAGCCGTTAATCTTCTTCCTGTTCCAAAGTACGAGGGCTATGGTGCCGAGTGCCAGGATGCCGGCGCCGATATAGCTCAGGTATTTCATGCAGGCGTAGATGATCGTGGAGAGTGGGCTGGACGCAAAGTCAAGGGCACCAGCCTCGAAACCGGATGGTACGGCCACGGAGGCATCCTCCGGGTGTATCTCCTGTACATAGTGGGCGGCAGCGGTGAAGTCGGGAGCCATCCATGTCACGAAGTACAGACCTATGGCCATTACAATGAGGCCGACGATGAAGCTGCGCAGAACGTTGCCGTTGGTAAACGGAAGTACCATTACGAAGACATAGAACATTCCGGCAAGAGATGCCAGCGGCAGGAACTGGTTGCCGGGCAGAACAACGGCCAGTACCAAGGTGACAGGAATGAGTAGTAACGACACTACGAGAGTGGTGGGGTGACCAATAACGAGAGCCGGAGACATACCGATGTAAAGTTCCTTCTTGCCACCGAACTTCTTTGCTATAAGCTCACGGGTAGCCTCGCTGATAGGCTTCAGACCCTCGATGAAGAGTGACGTGATGCGTGGGATAAGCTCCATCACCGCACCCATCTTGATGCCGAGGCCCAGTGTGGCGGGTATCTTGTCAACCATCTCGGTGAAGTCCTTGCATGCCAGGCAGCCTATGATGATGCCGATGATGACACCAAGCACAAGGGGCTCGCCGAAGAGGCCGAACTTCTTCTTCATACCCTCGGAGTCGATGTTTACCTTGTTGATGCCGGGAACATAGTCGAGTGCCTTGTTTATAGCGACGGCAAACGGCATGAAGCCCTGGCAGAATGGTTGCGGGATGCTAATTCCCTCCATGCCGGGATAGAATTTCTGGAAACGCTTTGCTGTGATGTCGGCAAGCACCAGGGTTATGACATAGCAGACGATGGCGGCGAAGAACCCCCATGCTACGCTTTGGGTCATGAAGTATACCACGGCACCGATGAAGGCGAAATGCCAGTAGTTCCAGAGGTCGATGTTCACTGTGCGTGTGCAGCCGAGCAGCAGCAACACTAAGTTGACACCAAGGCATACGGGAATGATGAACGAGCCTACGAGGGTGTTGTATGCCACTGAGGCGGCAGCTGGCCATCCCATGTCAAAGACTTTCAGTTCCAAGCCGTATATCCTCACAACGTCTGAGAGGGCAGGGCCCAGTGAGCTGGTTAGAAGGGCTGTGATGACGCTAAGACCAACGAAACCGACTCCTACATAGAGTCCGCTTTTCAGGGCTTTTGAGAACTTGATGCCTATACATACTCCGAGTACGGTGAAGATGATTGGCATCATGACGGCTGCACCGAGACCGATAATGTAACTGAATACTTGTTCCATGAGATTGTTGTAATTGATATCAGGATGTAGTTTTTATAAATAGTATTGGTGCAAAGATACGAAAAAATTTCTTATCCTTGCACCATTTTGTTATTAATCTTGGAAATAAATGCGCTTTACTCTGTTGCTGATGCCTGTAAGCACCTCGTAAGGGATGGTGTCGAGGACATCAGACAGTACGGTGACGGGAAGGTTGTCACCGAATATCTCAACGCTGTCACCCTCGTGGCAGTCTATTCCCGTGACGTCTATCATGGCCACGTCCATACAGATATTGCCTACATACTCAGCCTTTTGTCCGTTGACAAGGCAGTAGCAGTGGCGGTTGCCCAGATGACGGTCAAGTCCGTCGGCATAGCCTATTGGAATAGCTGCTATCACCGAAGGCTTGCCTATCGTCCCGCGACGGCTGTAGCCGATGGTGTCGGGAGGAGTGACCTCCCTGAGCTGGAGAATGGTGGTCTTCAGCGAGCTGACGTTGTTGATGATGCTGTTGTCGCGCGGGTTCACACCATATAGTCCTAGTCCCAGACGGCACATGTCCATCTGCCTCTCGGGGAAGTGCTCTATGCCGGCAGAGTTGTCCATGTGGCGGAGTATCTTGTGCTCGAAGGCTGCCTGCAGCCGTCTGCTGCCCTCGTCGAAGAGAGCAAACTGGCGTGCGGAGAAGTCATCGAAGTTGTCGCTGTCTGCACCAACAAAGTGTGAGAATACCGAGCGTGGTATGATGGCGTTCTGGCGATGCAGCCTGTCTACCAGCTTGTCAATGTCGGCGATGGGGTCGAAACCAAGTCTGTGCATGCCCGTGTCGAGCTTTATGTGTACGGGGTAGCCAGTGATGCCTTCCTTCTCTGCAGCCTTGATGAGTGCGTCCAGTATGCGGAAGTTGTATACCTCTGGCTCCAGGTCGTAGTCAAACATCGTCTTGAAGGCCGTCATCTCGGGGTTCATCACCATGATGTTGCTCGTAATGCCGTTGCGGCGGAGGGTCGCCCCCTCGTCGGCAACTGCCACCGCGAGGTAGTCTACCCGGTGGTCTTGCAGCGTCTTGGCTATCTCTACGCTGCCGGCTCCGTAGGCATCTGCCTTTATCATGCACACCAGCTTTGTCTCCGGCTTCATGAACGAGCGGTACCAGTTGAGGTTCTTGACGATGGCATTCAGGTTGACTTCCAATATGGTCTCATGCACCTTGCGGACGAGCAGCTCCGTAATCCTGTCGAAACCAAACTGCCGGGCGCCCTTGAGCAGTATCACCTCATCGCTCAGCGAGTGGAACACGTTGCTGCTGATGAACTGCTGCACGGTGCTGAAGAAATATTTCTCCGATATCTGTATACTGCCCGCATTGGTTGTCAGCGCTGGTCCTATGCCTATGAACTTCACAACTCCGCGCTTCCGTGCGAGGTCACTAACCTCCTTGTATAGCTCCTGAGGCTCCATGCCGCTCTGGAATATGTCGCTCAGTATGAGTGTGCGCCTGCGCCCCTTGTGGTCGGGACGGCGGTTCATGAAGTCCAGGGCAATGTCGAGCGAGTTTATGTCGGAGTTGTAGGAGTCGTTGATGAGCGTACATCCGTTGTTGCCCTCCTTCACCTCCAGACGCATGGCGACAGGCTCCAGGGTAGCCATCCTCTCGCATACTGTTGCGGCCGGCACGCCAAGCCTTAGTGCGACAGCTGCGCAGATTACGGAGTTCTCCACAGAGGCGTCGTCTATGAACGGTATGGTGTATTTCTCCGGCTCTCCACCTTTATATATATATGTCACTATGGTGTGGTCGCCCTCCTTGACAACCGATTGTATATACATCGCAGCCGTAGGGTCGGTGGCCGACCATGCCAAACGCTCGCCGGAGCAGTCGGCGGAAGTCTCCACTACTTTAGCCACAATGGTGTCATCCAGATTGTAGACAATGGTCTTTGCATCGTGAAAGAGAATGAGCTTCTCACGGCATTTGTCCTCACGCCCGTCAAAGTTCTCGTCATGGGCAGCTCCAAGATTTGTCAGTACTGCTATCGAGGGCTGGATGATGTCACGCAGGGCCAGCATCTCTCCAGGCTGGCTTATTCCCGCCTCGAACACTCCCACCTGTGTGTTGGTGTCCATGAGCCATACGCTCAGCGGGACTCCTATCTGGGAATTGTAGCTGCGGGGTGAGCGGGTAACGAACAGCGTTGGTGACAGCAACTGGTACAGCCACTCTTTTACCATGGTCTTGCCGTTGCTGCCAGTGATGCCCACGACAGGTATGTTGAACTCGTCACGGTGGCGCTCGGCCAGACGCTGAAGTGCTTCGAGGGTATTGACAACTTTCAGGAAGTTTACCCCAGGATAGTCCGAGGCCCATCCTTTGGGTACGCTGCTGACAACAAAGTTGCGCACCCCGCGGCGGTAAAGCTCTGGTATGAAGTTGTGTCCGTCATTGCGTTCGGACTTTAATGCGAAAAACAGTGTCTCCTCAGGGAAACAGAGTGACCGGCTGTCTGTCAGCACGAAGCTCACATCGGCATCCGTATCGCCATAGCGACGCGCACCTATCAGTGTGGTTACTTTCTCGATAGTATATCTCATTTACGTCATTTTTTGGAAACTGATGCAAAATTAAGAAAAATATCCGATACGGAGTAAATAATATGAGAAAAATCAGTTTTCCTTGGAAAAAGCATAGGCGTGAGATAAGGAGTTAACCTGCTTTATTCATAGGTAGACACATTTATGGTAATGGCAACAAAATAATACTTGCAAAATATACTCGCTTACTTTGCAGCTTCATTGATACCTAGCAGAGACACCCCCTCCGTAGTGGCAAAACAAAGTTTCGACAGAGAATTCATAGAATATTCTCTGCCGAAATATTTGCAAATCATTTGCAAGCAGGCTATGCCACATTGCATCGTATCATGTTGATGTATGATTTCTATTTTCTTCATTTGAAAAGATCTGAATTTACATTCTGTTTTTCTGACTCAGGCCTGCACCAGTGCCCTGATACTTGCTTCTTGCTGTGTTGAACTTATATCGTATAGTAAGAGACACTTTGCTTGTTGACAGTCCATCATACACCATTTCCTTTATTTTGCCAAAATGAGCAATCATGTGGCTATCGCTTGTCCCGAACAAATCATAGATGAAGAGCTGAAACGACAAATGGTCTTTCAATAAAGCCTTATATGCGGAAACATTCGTGCAAAACATTGGCTTGTACAGATACTGATTCTCTTCATGGCCTTTCGTGATATACGACATCATCCACGTAAACATTCCCAGCTTGGTGTTGAGGGTGTTATCAAAACGGAATGAAGCCATTGGCTTGTTGAGTGATTTTCCATCGTGCGTCTCCATATCAAACCATTGCTTGTCAATGGATGCTGTAAGCGAAGGATACCAGATGCCAAACGAAGGGCGCAAGTTGATGGATGCAGCTACGTCATTATACGAATTTCCATTCACTGGCTTCATCAAACCTATTGCAGGATTATCCTTATAAGTCTCCACTGTGGATATAATCGGATTGGAAGTATGGCTATAGGTCATATCGAATGTCAACCATTTGTAAGCCAACTCGTAGTTGAGATTTCTGCTTGTCTGAGATACCAGAAATGGATTTCCCGTTTCATACGTGTATCGGTTATCATACTGAATGCCACTGCGCAAATTAGGATAGGAAGGACGATTAATGTCGGCTGCATAGCTCAGCTGCATCTGCACTTTTCCAACAGGTATCGACAGATTGAGCGATGGGAACCAATTGCCGTACGACTTGCTTTGCTCTGGCACATACTTGCCATATTCATAGTAATTGAAGTCGATGTACTCGTATCTCATACCTGCCTCCAAATTCAGATCACCGAAATCTCTTGAATAGGTCAAGAATGAAGATGTCATGCTTTCTGTAATACGGCTGTCGTCATCCGCTACCAAGTTGGTTGGCACCACTTGGTACTTTGAAGTACGATGGGTGTTGGAATATTCACCACCCAAAGACAAATTACCACCTAATAATGGATAAGAAAGCACCAGTTTGGAAGCGAGCAGATGATAGTCCTTGTTAGTCAAGCTGTGAGCCGTTTGTCCTTGTGCATTCATTCCCACTTCCTGGTATCGCTCTTTTGTAACATCGTTCTGGTATTCCTTCGACCATAGCCAATCTGTATTGAAATCGATGCTGAGCTTACCAATCTTTCCTACATAGTAAATATTACTTGAAAGATTATTCTTCTGCCAAAAGAAATCAGCATGACTATCAGAATTTTCAGACAATTCTTCGTCTTGCAATATAGAAGAACTCATATCGCCGTTCCATGTTTGCTTAGGATTTCTAAGAAAACCGAAGTTGGCACCTATAGAATTGTTGGCATCCAACTGGTAGCTGGCATCCAATCGAAAGTTCATGGCTTCGACAACACCTACTTGTCTGATTTCACTCTTCTGGTTCCAGGTCTTGTCAAGATAAGTCTTCTGCTGTAAGTCTTTATTGTCTGGCTGGTATTGTCTTGCTCCAAAAGCGTATGCGCTCAGCTCTAAGCCATTCTTGCGATAGCTCATATTCAATTGGCTATATCCACCGAAGTTTTTCTCCTCATCATACTCACCAGTAGTCATCGCATCAAACCCGAAGCCCTCGCCTTGTATCTTCTTCGTTGTGATACGGATGACCGCCTTGGTGCTGGCTGCATAACGAGAACCAGGGTTAGTGATGACTTCCACCGACTTGATGTTGTCGGAAAGCAAACGGTCCAGCTCGCTCTTGTCTCTCATCTGTCGTCCATTGATATAGATAACAGGCTCACCGCGACCGAATACCTTGATGCTGCCATTTTGGGCAGAAACGTTAGGTATGCGGTCGAGCAGGTTCTCCATGGTACCTGCCTTCTCAAGTACGGATCCGACAACGGTTGTCGTCATTCCGCCATTCTTCAGGATAGTCTTAGGCAGGGATGACTTCACGACAACTTCGCCGAGCATCTTACTGTCTTCTTCCATCTTTATAATGCCCACATTCTCACCTGTGCAATCCTTGCAGATCGTCTTATAGCCTACGGATGTCACCTTTATGATTCCTCCATTGCAGGAAGAGTCGATGCTAAAGCTGCCATCTGCTCCACTTACAGTGCCATTGATGAAAACCGAATCCTGACGATTCAAGAGCACTACGTTGGCAAACGCCAAAGGTTCACCCTTTTCAGATATAATCAAACCTTTTATCTGATTCTGCCCAAACATGCTGGTGAAAAAAGTCAATAAAAAAATCAATAAAATCTGCTTTCTTTTCATCATCTTCTATTTTTATTTACAAATTAATTTACTTTTCACTTTAGGAGCATAAATGCACCAGGTGATGGGCGTAATTCTCCCTGACTACGAAATCGGCGATTTCATTTAGACAGGATTTATCTGCCATGAATATCTCATACTCGTTGAATGACGCGACTTTCTTTTCCATAATAATCCTTTTATAGTTATTTTATACGGCAAAAATAGTGGCTCTTCAAATATGGGATACTACACTTTTGGGTAATTTTCCTTTTTCAGCTTTACTTTTTACACTTTAGTGTAGTCTTTTGATGTCATTCCGAAAAAAACAAGTATATTTGCCAACAGATTAAGTAAAGGACCTAATATATTCATCATATGACAGATGTAAAAGACTTCTTTATCGCATCGAATACCGTACGCAATGCACCGGACTATGACTCAAATGTACTGTCCACATTGATTCATACCGTAGAGGCTTTTGCGCGTGTAACCTATCAGAGTGTTTACCTGATAGACTATTATAAGCAGGAGTTTCTTTATGTATCAGATAATCCTTTGTTCCTTTGTGGTCATACGGCAAAGGAGGTGAAGGAGTTGGGATATAGTTTTTATTTGGAACACGTGCCGGAGGAAGAACAGAAAATGCTCGTGGAGTTGAACAGCAGTGGCTTTAAGTTCTTTGATACCTTCGATGATGTTGACAAATACCAGTGCTCTATGTCATATCATTTTCATCTGAACAGTGGGGCAAAGAGCAAACTAATCAACCACCAACTTACTCCCATTCTATTGACCGATGAAGGCAAAATATGGATTGGTATGTGTGTCGTATCGCTGTCTTCACATAAAACTGTGGGACATGTAGAGTTTCATAAGAAAGGACTCAGCAACTATTGGAAATATTCCTTCGACAGCCATCGGTGGAAAGAATGTGAGGGAGTGTCACTCAAAGAAGAAGAAATTGAGGTGCTGCGATTGTCTGCAGCTGGGTTTACCATGACGGAAATTGCGGATAGGATGTGCCGTTCATTGGACACTATTAAATTCTATAAACGCCATGCCTTTGAAAAGTTAGGCGTGGCGAATATTACAGAAGCTATTTCAAGGGCAACTTTAAACAAATTGTTCTAAAACGATATTTCACTTTACTGCAAAAGTGAGGAGAAATAGAATTTTGGAAAATAGTTCACAGGTTTTCCTGTAGCAAGATTGTACATTGCCGTTGTACATAATCCTGCTGCAATCCATGATGCTATGGACAGTTGCGGAGGTGGGAGCATTTCGCTTTCTTCCCTGTATTGAGTAACGATTTTATCCAACCATTCTTTTGGCTGATTCCAGAAAGCCCCGTGCCCGATTACATACTCAGCCACCTTTAGCTCAAATCCCTTAGGCTCGTCTGCCAGTTCTGATATGGTATGTCCCAGTGGATCAACAACCGTGACAAAACTTGCCCATCCAAAATTATATGGATGGAGTACGGGAATTTTCCTTTCTTTGCAAATTTTATCAAAGACAAAAGGCGTATCGTCCTTGAAGTCCAATGCATTGATGGCTACATTATGGCCATTCAACATTTCTTTTATGTTATCAGGGGTAAGGAACTCCGTATGGTAATCTATCTGCGCATTTGGATTGATATTTAGCAAACGCTCAGCCAAACACTCTGCCTTGTATCTGCCAATGTCATTGTCCGTATAGTTCTGCCTGTTCAGGTTACTTTTCTCAACTTTATCACCGTCAACAATGGTAATATGCTCAAAACCAAATCGCAAAGCACATTCAGCCACGATACTGCCTATACCTGCACCACCAAGGAATATTCTGTACTCCTTAACCATGTTTTGTTCACTTTCACTCACATAGAGCCTGTTTCTGCTGTATCTATCTTCCATAACTAAATATTTATTATTTGTGGCAAAAGTAAATGCTCAAACACTTATATGCACTACACAAAAGTGTAAAAAGCTCTCATTCAACTGATTATTTTAGAATTTATAACATATTCAGAAGGTAAAATGTTTGCTACTCTTGATAATGTTCGTCCAATAATCTCTCCAAATCCGAAACCTTATTAGGGTGTACAGTTTGATAGGGTGTACAGTTTGTTGTATCCAAAATGGAACTGTTCCTGATTTACGCAGACTGCTTGCTCGCAGAAAATACATTGAGTAGCACGCGCTGTAAGCGCAGAAGCACATAGCCCAGGGCTGGGCGTAGCGACACCCTGGGTATAAGGGGTTATAATCAATGCGCGCTGTAAGCGCAAAAGCGTTATGTATCCTGCTGTTATCTACGCTTTTGCGCTTACAGCGCGACCATCACCTATATGAAATAGCCCAGGGTGTGGCTACGCTCTACCCTGGGCTATGTGCTTCTGCGCTTACAGCGCGACAATTACCGACATAAACTTCAGAATTAGGATATTCAATTTTTGCACATCAAACTGTACACCCTACCTATTTCTTCCCAACTCTGAACCAGTCAGCGTCAAGCAGTCCTACGTCCGACTTCTCGTTGTTGTCAATGGCGTACAGTCCCACTTTTGCTCCTACCCATTTGCCCTCACGCATGGTGAACTGTTCGCCTGCCGCCTTGTAAGTCTTTCCGTTGAGGCTGTAGGCAAATGTAGCCTTGCCGCCGTCAACGGTTATGCGGAGGTATATGTCCATGTATAGGGCAGGGTGGTAGTCGAGCTTGTCCTTGGCTGTAGGCTTGAAAGTCTCAAGTATGGTAACAGCCTCCTTGCCACCTGTGTCGGCCTTTGGGCATGTGCGCTGTTGCAGCTGGAACATGTCGCCGATACGCTCTACGACAAGCGAGCTGTAGCCGCGTCCCATGACAACGATGCCTCCGTACTGCTTCTCTGCCTTGGCAGCCAGCCGGATTTTGGTTGTTGCCGTGAACACGTCGGCAGGAGTCTTTTGCAACAGCATTGCCGGCACGGTCCAGAGATTGTCTGTGGAGGGATGGCGGTAGGTGAACAGCCTGAGGAAACCGTCGGCTGTCGGCATGCCGTACAGCTGGTTGTAGTCGCCTTGCCACTGCCATTGCAGGCCGAGCTTTGGAGCATTGAATTCGTCGCTCTCCTGAGGGTTGATGTTAGTGGTTGATGACGACTTCGGCTTACGGTATGTTGTCAGAGGCTCGCCTTTGTCTCCCATGATGGGCCATCCGCTCGACCAGTCAACAGGCTGCAGCCATACCACACGGCCATAGGCACCCTTGTCCTGGAAGTGCAGAAACCAGTCCTCGCCATACGGGGTATGTACCCAGCCGCCTTGGTGTGGACCGTTGATGGCGGTCTTGCCTTGTGCCAGCACGGTCTTGCTCTCGTATGGTCCCAGGGGACTCTTCGAGCGCATGGCCAGTTGCCATCCCTTCTCTACGCCGCCAGCTGGACACATTATCCAGTACCAGCCGTCGCGCTTGTAGAACTTCGGACCTTCCGTGGTGTGGTTGACGTTGCCGCCGTCGAAGACTATCACGGGATTGCTGATCGGGCGCATGCCGTCGGCAGAGAGCTCGCGTACCGTCAGTATCGAGTTGAAGCCGCAGCGGCTGTTGGCCCATCCGTTGACGAGCCAGCAGCGGCCATCGTCATCCCATAGTGGGCAGGTGTCTATCATTCCTTTGCCTGGTATGACACATACAGGCTCGCTCCATGGGCCGCGGGCGTCCTTTGCCTTAACCATGAACACTCCACGGTCGGGGTCGCCCCAGTAGATGTAGAACTCGCCGTTGTGGTGGCGTATGCTTGGTGCCCACACTCCTTTGCCATGCTCTGGTGCCTTGCTCTCTGGAAACTGGCTCTGCAGCGCATGGCCTATTAGCTCCCAGTTGACGAGGTCGCGCGAGTGGAGTATAGGCAGTCCGGGTATGTGGGCAAACGAGCTTGCCGTCAGGTAATAGTCCTCGCCTACCGCGCAAAGGTCCGGGTCGCTGTAGTCGGCATTAAGTACAGGATTGGTGTACGTGCCGTCGCCATTGTCGGGATTCCATACTTCCGAGACATATTGCGCATGGATACAAAGCGGGAAACACAGAGTGATGAATGATATTAGCTGTCTTTTCATATAAGGATTCTTCATTTATCTCCTTTTATCTCCTTATTACTCCATTTTACTCCTTTTATCTTCATTTATCTCCTTTTTACTCCTTCCATTTATTTGCTATACATGGTGAGTATTGTCTCGTAAAGCTCCTGCTTGCCGCTTGTCTGCTTTGGCTCGCCGTTGCCCTTGGCGTAGTCTACGGCCTGCTCAAGGGTCATGCGGCCTTCCTCAAACTCCTTGCCTGCGCCGGAGTCGAAGCTGGCATAGCGTTCCTTCTTCATTGCAGGCAATACGCTTTCGCCGAGTACGGCAGCGGCATTCTCCAGTGCACGCGCCATAGCGTCCATACCGCTTATGTGGGCAATGAACAAATCCTCGGCATCTGTAGAGTTTCTGCGGAGCTTGGCGTCGAAGTTGCATCCTCCGTTGCCCAGACCTCCGTTGCGTATCACCTCCATCATTGCCTGTGTCAGCTCAAGGCTGTTTATTGGGAACTGGTCGGTGTCCCAGCCGTTCTGTGCATCGCCACGGTTGGCGTCGATAGAGCCAAGCATACCATTGTCTACAGCCACGGCAAGCTCGTGCTCGAAGGTGTGTCCGGCGAGCGTGGCGTGGTTAACCTCTATGTTCACCTTGAAGTCTTTGTCAAGACCGTGCGCTTTCAGGAAGCCTATTACGGTTTCTGTGTCAACATCATACTGGTGCTTTGTTGGTTCCATTGGCTTTGGCTCAATGAGGAAGGTTCCCGTAAAGCCATTGGCACGGGCATAGTCGCGTGCCATGGTCAGCATGCGTGCCAGATGGTCCTTCTCGCGCTTCTGGTCGGTGTTGAGCAGGCTCATGTAACCCTCGCGGCCTCCCCAGAATACGTAGTTGGTGCCGCCAAGCTTGATGGTTGCGTCAATGGCATTCTTTATCTGAACGGCAGCACGTGCCACAACGTCGAAGTCGGGATTGGTTGCCGCTCCGTTCATATAGCGCTGGTGTCCGAATACATTTGCCGTTCCCCACAGCAGGTGCTTGTCGGGATGCTCTGCAAGTTTCTCTTTCAGGTAGTCGGTGATAATACCCATGCGCTCCTCATATTCCTCAATGGAGTCGCCCTCCTCAATGAGGTCTATGTCGTGGAAACAGAAGAAGTCTATGCCCAGTTTCTCCATTACCTCGAAGCCTGCGTCGGCTTTGTCTTTCGCACGCTGTATTGGGTCTGCGGCATCGTCCCAGGCGTAATGTCTTGTCTGGCCGCCAAACTGGTCGCCAGAGGCCTGGCCAAGCGTGTGCCACCATGCAAGGGCGAAGCGCAGCCAGTCTTTCATCTTCTTGCCGGCTACTACTTTCTCTGCATCGTAGTAGTGGAATGCCAATGGGTTTTTACTCTCTGTTCCCTCGAAGGGAATCTTGCCGATTTGTGGGAAATACTCTTTCATAGCTGTGTTTTTTTTATAAGGTGGAGTCCTACAGGCCCCCGCCTTTAGTTTACGTTATAATGTTCTTTCCATCTGTCAAAAGCCTCTTGGTATGCGGCCCTCTTGCTCTCTTCTGGAGTAATGACGGCCTTGCGTTCCAGAGTGGCAAATGCCTCGTTGTGGTCTGCGTATATGCCGCACCCTATGCCGGCTCCTCTTGCTGCGCCAATGCTGCCATCGGTGTCGTAAAGCTCTATGGTTGCTCCACTTGTTGCAGCCAGAGCCTCGCGGAACAGCGGACTGAGGAACATGTTTGCGTTGCCTGCATGTATCTTCGATACGTCCATACCCATCTGTCTCATGATGTCCATACCCTGACAGAATGCG
This sequence comes from Prevotella sp. P3-122, assembly GCF_002251365.1. Lineage (GTDB taxonomy): Bacteria > Bacteroidota > Bacteroidia > Bacteroidales > Bacteroidaceae > Prevotella. The sequence goes on along the minus strand of NZ_NPJH01000077.1, from coordinate 1,405 downwards.
AAGACAATGCCTTCCTGTGCGGCACGGAGCAGATGACGCCTGTCGTGCTTGTTGAAGTTGAGTCCATGTATGCTGCATCCCGGCTCACGGTTTTCAAGCATGCGCTCAGCTCCGTTGCCGAAGGGCAGTATGCTCACTCCCTCTGCTCCCACGGGTACCGATGCAGCGGCATCGTTCATCTCTCCGTAGCTCATGTCGGCTGCTATGTTCCGTCTGGCCCATGCGTTGAGTATGCCTGTGCCGTTTATGCACAGCAGTATGCCCAGACGGTCGCACTCCTTGCTGTAGTTGACATGTGCGAAGGTGTTCACACGGCTCTTGGTGTCGTACCCCAATACTCCCGATACGCCATATACCACGCCACTTGTACCGGCTGTTGAGGCAACCTCGCCTGGATTGAAGACGTTCAGCGACAGGGCGTTGTTGGGCTGGTCGCCTGCGCGGTAGCATATCGGAGTACCTTCCGCAATGCCCGTTTCTTTTGCTGCCTGGGTATTTACTTTCGACTGTATACCGAATGTTGGCACAATGTCAGCAACAAGGTTGCGAGCAATGCCGTAGTAGTCGAGCAGGAAGTCTGCGACGCATTTGTTGCCAAAGTCCCACATCATGCCTTCCGACAGACCGCTTATGGTTGTCGAGACTTCTCCGCTGAGCTTCATGGCTATATAGTCACCAGGAAGCATCACCTTATATATATTATGGTAAACGTCCGGCTCGTTCTCCCTAACCCATGCCAGCTTGGCGGCAGTGAAATTGCCAGGCGAATTGAGCAGGCTGCCGAGGCATTGCTCCGCTCCAAGGTCTTTGAAGGCGCGCTCGCCGTAGGCAACGGCACGTGAGTCGCACCAGATGATGGAGTCGCGAAGCACGTTCAGTTGCTTGTCTACGCAGACCAGGCCATGCATCTGATAGGAAATGCCGATGGCGGCGATGTCACTCCCGGCCACAGATGCTTTGCCAAGACATTCGCCAATGGCATCCTTGGCATATTGCCACCAGTCGTTTGGAGCCTGCTCTGCCCATCCGGCACGTAGAGCCTTTATTGGAGCCTCCTGCTTGGGGAAGAATGATGTTCCGCAGCATTTGCCGTCAATGCTGTCAACCACGGAAGCCTTTACGGATGAGCTTCCTACATCGAGACCTAAGAGATATCTTTTGACCATTCGTTCTGATTAGTTTTATTTAACTTACTTATTAATAATACGTTTGATGGTGGCGAATTCCTAATATCTTTATCTTTTTTAACGTGATGGCCTTTTCCTGGTAACACTCTCCCCCCCCAGGCCGTCCGAAAACGGCACTTTGAGGCATATCACAGTTGGCAGAGCCGCTATTGCGACTCCACCTGAGCCCATTTAAGGGCATATAAGTTTTCATCTTAAAAAATCAGTTTATGTTAAAC